>DATLQZ010000074.1:0-98464 GCA_035534915.1 Candidatus Dormiibacterota bacterium | reverse complement strand
TCGGAGTTCGTACGCGCGTCGATCAGCCCCCCCACATAGCCCAGCTGCCCCAGCTCGCCAAAGAGCTTCACCTCTTGGGGCCCGACTTGTTGCGCGGTGGGGTACGGCCACAGCCCGGTGTAGGCGATGAACTGCACCGGTTGGCCGGTTTGCAGGGCCAGGGTCTGGGCGGTGCTCCCAGTCAGCTGTTGCACCTGGGCTGGGGACAGGCCCCACAAGCGCTGATTGTCCAGCAAGCTGTGGTCCTCGATCCAAAAGCCGCCCGCGGCGAGCTGGGCCAGCTGGGACCAGGAAAGGTAGCTCTGAGGGTTCATGCCCGCAGCCGTCGCCACCTGCCTGCCCACCAGCTCGGTGGGCACGAAGAAGGTTGCGGTGAAGCCGTACTGTTTCAGCACCGGTACGGCGTAGACGGCTACGCCCTCGCGGCCGTCGTCGAAGGTGATCACGACGGGATGGGCGGGAAGTGGAAGCTGGTAGAAGAGGAAGTCGGCCAGCCGAGGCAGTGAGATCGCGTCCACCCCCCTGGCGCTAAGGTAGGCCATCTGCTGCCCGAACTGCTGCGGAGTCACAGTCAGCCCGTACTCCAGGTTGTATGCGTACTGGGTGCTCCACTCCGACCGGACCGGGAAGGGCGCCACCACGTGGTACATGAGGATGGGGACTCGAGCGGCTACCTGCAGCGGCCCAGGCGGTGTGATCACCGGGGCGTCGAGGGACGCCGGCCCCTCCCCCACCACCAGGACCGGGGCCGAAGCGGAGTGAGGCCGGAGCTGCGGGGCGAATGGCGACTGCACTTGCATGACCAGCTGGAGGGACCGAAGAAGGTCTGCCACCCCCGCGGGCTGCATGGCTGTGGGACTGGCGAACTCCAGGGTGATGGTGGCCACATAGGTATCCGCGACGCTGTAGGCGGGGTCCTCCGGGCTGGTCCATCCCCCTCCGGCATGAGCGGGCTCTGTCACGGCGGAGATGAGCCGGGACGCCCCTGAGAACTTGGCGGTGAGCATCGCCGAGCGGGCAGAAGCCGAGGGCCACAGACTGCGCGCGTAAGGGGTAAGTTCGGGCCACTGAGCCAGGTACTCACCGGAGGCAAGCTGGCGCCCAAACTGGGCGGCCAGGGTGGAAGCGATGGCGGCCAGGCTGGTGGCAGGGCTGGGCAGCGCCGAGACCCCAGTACGAGGCGTGCCCCGGGTTAGTGGCAGAGCGGGTGCGCCACAGCCGGCGACCACGGCAGCGGCCAGCATGAGGAACGATCCGACGGCCCAGGCCCTCGAACGGCCGCACACCCCTACATCCTAGTCTTGACGAATAGAAACTAGAGTGGCCAGACGCGGGGTCCACGCCGAATTCGGCCTGCAGCTCGCTTACTCCCCGAGCCAGGGGCGGACCGTGCCGGGTTGCCAGCGTCTGGCATCTCCAGCCTATGCTCCGGCTGACGTTTGGGGACCCGGGCTAGGAGGTGTATCGACAAGGTGGCCGACATCCTAATCGAGGGCAGCGATCTGGTTCTGGAGCTTAGCCGGATGGAAGAGCTGGAGGCCATCCACGCTAGCCTCAGGGTGCCTCTCGGAGCGGTCCGCGCGGTGGAAGTGGTGGACCAGCCGCTGAAGGCACTCCACGGCGGTCTCAAGCTGATCGGAACCGGGATCCCGGGAGGCACCGCGGTCGGAACATGGCTCAGTCCCGACGGCAAGACCTTCGCGGTCGAGCACCACGCCAGCCGAGGGGTGGTAGTTCAGCTTGAGGGTCAGACCTACGAACGGCTGGTGGTCGGCTGTCACGATCCGGAGGAGGTGGCGGAGCGGATCAGGTCGGCGGTTCGCGCCCAAGAACGGCCAGATCCCTAGCTCCAAACTTTTTAGCCGAGGTCTAAGACCTAGCTCTCCAGTCGGATCACTGTGCTGACCCCGCCCTCGGGCAACTTGTGGGGGCACTCCTGATGGGTCAGACCGAGTCTCGGACCTCATTCAACGGCGGAAGTGACCGACCATGGACGTCCTGTTCGTCGCCAGTGTGGCTCCCATCGTCAGGGACACTGATGCCGCCAACCGCTTCTACAAGGAGGCGCTGGGAATCTAATTCGAGGGCGGCGAGGGCGAATACGTCTTCACGGAGAAGCTGGAAGGCGCGAGCACTTCGGTCTTTGGCCGCTGAGCCAAGCAGTCAAGGCATGTTTTGGAACGGACGAGTGGCCGTCAGACATCGAGGTCCCGCAGGCCAGCATCGAGTTCGAGGTTGCCGACGTTACCGCTGCAGCCGAGGAACTGGAGCACAGTCGCCACCGGCTGATCCACGGCGCTAGGACCGAGCCTTGGACTCAGGTCACTGCCCGACTCCTGAGTCCAGAAGGCCTCCTGGTCGCGGTCTGCTTCACGCCCTGGTTACATCATCCGCGTGAAGGCGGCCGATGCGTAGCTCCCCGCCTACCCCGGAAGGACTTGAACCTCCAACACGCTGTTGGGGCCATCGCGTGTATTGAGATGAAGGTGCCGGACTGTAGTCCGCTTGTCCGGTCCCTCTGAGATCAGGGGGGCCCACGGTTGGGATTGAACCCGCAACCTCTTCATTACCAGGCATTTGAAGCTATGCGCACTGCGGCCGCGTCGTAGAACGATCAAGAAGTTAACCGGTTAAGCGGCGGTCGCAGGCCCGGCCACGGGCTCGATGTCCAGCGGTGCCGGAACGGCCCCGCGGACGCGCCTTGCGGCTATGTGGCGGCGGGTGTCAAGGCTTGGAAGCAGCCGTGCGGGCACCAGCAGTCGATCTGATAGCCCTCCAATTATTGACAAAGAGGGGTCGTCAACCGGCCTATGTTGCATTTGCGGACTCCTCGTACGAGAGCGAAGCCCCCTCATGGGTAATCAACCTTCTTACACCGGCCATTCAAGGCGCCCTCGCAAACTATTGCAAGGCACTGACGACGTCGAACTCGACGAATCACGCTGGCTCAATAAGCCTGCCGCTTTTTGACAGGTTCGGGTCGGTGCATGCGGCAAGGTTGAAACAGCAGGGCCGTCGCTTCCCGCTGTTCATTTTCGAGATACTTACTTCGACCCGTCGTTTGCGCGTATCAGGGTTTTGGGTTGCATTGACCCAGCGAACCCATTCCCAGCGCGCCATCGGCGTAATTCCTGTCCATAACTCTTGGATCTTCTGAGGGGCAGCTGCCAGAGCTGTCTCAAGATCCTGTGGCACGTTCGGCTCCGGCCAGTCTTTGAGTGACTCGATTTCGAGCGTCGCGGTTTCACCTGCGCTTAAAACAGCGGTTTGTTGTAGCTTTCCATCAATCCTCAGCCAGTGGCCAAAATATCCGTCTGGTTCCAACACCGCCTGGAACTGATGGCCATTGATCGTTCCTTGTACTGCCACCTGCCCACGCGACGGAAGTTTCCCGCTCGCCTTCTCAGGCAATCGCAAAATAGTCCATTTGTCGATCGTGTAAAGCGTGGCCTCAAAACTAATTGTTGGCACCCCTGTGCGCTGACTCATAGTAGTCATTATATCTTGCAGTCCTACGACCGCACCCTGGATCCGTGCCCTCCCCTAAGACTACCTCGATGACAGCAAAGGGGTCGAGCTCCCGGACATCTGGACGGACATCGAGATGCTGCGAGGCGTTACCAGAGGAGCTCGGCAAGGCTCCTCACCGAAAAGCCGTTGCCCTTGCGGGAACGGATCGTGGAGGTGGTCTCGAATGGGGGTGACATCTCCCTCGACTCCTTCTGGCACAGTGCCACCGCGCTCGTAGCTGCACAAAAGCTGGGGCGTCGTTGGTCGGCATCGACGACGCCGTGGAAGATGAGCGTGAACGGACCGGTCGCGGCCGCTCCTCGTAGGCGGTCGGCGAAGGCCCTCTTCGCCTCTCTAACGAAGCTGTCGGTCTCGTGTCCGTGGAGGCGTCACTGAATCGACATAACGCGCTGGGCTGGTACGTGACGGACGTGGATCGGGAACATCGGGTCGTCTCCCTGGTTGAGGGTCGCTTGGACGTGGTGGATGAGCAACTGGCGGTCGGCGTGGCGGCGGGCGAACTCCGCGAGGAGCAAGTCCAGTCGTCGGATGGCCAACTCGGCGCTTCGGGCGATGTCGTCGAGGACGAGTTGGATGTCGGCGAGGCTCAGATCCGAACCGCGCAGCAGGCCGATGATCTGCCCGGTGCGGATCTGTCCGGCCCCGTAGCTCCGGTAGCCAGCGGAGTCGTCGATTAGGGTGGGCGTGAGAAGGCCGTGGTGGTCGTAGATCCGGAGAGCCTTGGCCGCTCAGGCGCGTCCGGCGAGCAAACTCGCCGATCGACAGCAGCTCGTCATGGTCCACGAGCAAGATCCTCACCCATGCCCCAGGGGCAAGGTCAAGCGGCCCGTCACGCAAGCAGAGCGCCCCCCCGGCCCGTCGACAATGAGCACCGGGCCAAATCGTTCGAAGCCCACTTGCCGGCCGGCCCTGACTCCGCTCCAACCCGCTTTTTATCGACTGCCCGGCGTGATCTCGGATGGTCGGCCTCGGCCACCGCCCCGGCAGCCCGAGCGAACCCCAGCAGTGACGGTCGGTCCAGAGCGCCACGACTGCTACGGCATGCTGATGCTCCGCGCGCTTCGTCGGGCTGCGGTACTAGCGGATGTCGGCGGCCAAGGCTTGATAAGCAGGGACGAGCTGGTCCCACCGCGCCTCGGTGTCGCCGCGCTCACGCCCGGCGAGGCAGGAGGCGAGATTCTCGGCGTGGATCTGCCACCCGGCCCCGTAGAAGGCGACCGCGTCCAGAGGCATGCCCCGGACCTCGATGACCAGGATGGTCTGGTCGTCGTCGGCGGCCAGCGTGACCTCGAGGGCCTCGTCGTACGGCGGCACCCCCTTCCCGCGCAGGTAGGACTCGTCGGTCTCCCTGGTCGTCACGAGCAGCCGCCGTGGGGGTTCGCACGCTTCCACGCGCCCGGTAGCGTCCGAGTCAGCGTCCTTGACGTAAAGGCGAAACTGTCCGCCGGGGCGCAGGTCGCCTTCTACCTGGCCATACCAACGTGCCAGGCGGCCGGGATCAGTGAGTGCCGACCACAGGTCGTTGATATCAGTGTCGTAGCGGTCTTCGATGCGCACGACGCCTGCGCCGTCTGCCGATCGCAGGCTACCCAGGATGCGGCCGCCTCCAGGTGCGTTGCTGGTCATCTGGCGATCCTCCGCTCGCGTTTCAGGAAAGGTTCACATCAGCTGTGACGAGGACCGGCACCCGAACTCATCGGGCCGGCGCTCGACAGCTCGGTGGAGAACATAATCACAGCTTCCGGCCGGCTCGTGTATCGACCAGGACCGGTCGAGAAGTGCCGATACCGGTCGGGTTCTGGGTATCCCCGACCGCCGGTCATACGCGCACATTCTGGCCCACGTCCCGTCGAGCCCTTGCCGTCGCGAGTGCTGGACCCCGCTAATTTCCGAGCGCCGGATAACCGCCGGTCAGTGTGCGTCCTCCCCGGCCACTTCCCCCGGGGGTGTCCCTGAGATCAGCGGAGCCCAGGGCGGGGATTGAACCCGCGACCTCTTCCTTACCAAGGAAGCGCTCTACCACTGAGCTACCTGGGCTGGTGGGCGGGAGAGGATTCGAACCTCTGTAGGCGTAGCCAGCTGATTTACAGTCAGCCCCGTTTGACCACTTCGGTACCCGCCCGATCGCGAGTATACCGAGGTCGGTACGCTGAGTTCCTCGAGCCTGCTGGTCTCGATGATCCTATCGCTTATAAGGGGGTGTAGCCGAGTTGGACAGACTTCCAGAGGTCGAGCTCGGGGATTTTTCCGCCGTCGACATTCGGGTGGGCACCGTGATCAGAGCCGATTATCTCGAGAAGGCCCGGAAACCAGCGATCAAGATGGAGATCGACTTCGGAGATCCCCTGGGAGTCCTCCGATCCAGTGCCCAGGTCACCCGGCACTACACTCCCGAAGTGCTCGTGGGCGAGGAGGTGCTGGCCGTGGTCAACTTCCCGCCGCGGCGAATCGCCGGCTTCCTCAGCCAGGTGTTGGTCCTCGGCATGGTCAATCCCCAGAACACAGAAGAGATCGTGCTGGTGCGTCCCGACCGCAAGGGAACGCGCGGGTGGCGGCTCGGCTAGAGGGCCGAACCGTCGATCCTTGCACGGGCCGTTTCGAGATGGCGCTCACCCCTAACCAGCTAAGATCGCAGGGTGTAAGGGGCGGGATTTCTGACAGCGCGAAGGAGACAACCATGAGCATCATGCGCAGGATGTCCGACCTGGTCCAGCAGAAGGCCAACAAGGTCCTGGACAAAGCCGAAAACCCAGTCGAGGCGCTCGACCTGTCATACCAAAAGCAGATGGAAGGGCTGCAGCAGGTCAAGCGCAGCGTTGCCGACGTGCTCACCTCTGAGAAGAGGCTGGAGCTGCAGGCCGCACAACTGCAACAGAGTCAGGAGAAGCTGCAAGCCCAGGCGAAACTCGCCCTTCAGCAAGGGCGCGAGGATCTGGCCCGCTTGGCGCTGACCAGAGCCCAGGATGCTCAGACCCAGGCGCAGGGTCTTCAGACCCAGATCGCCCAACTGAAGGATCAGGAGCAGAAGCTGGAGATCACCGCCCAAAAGCTGCAGGCCAAAGTCGAAGCATTCCGCACCCAGCGCGAGACGATGAAGGCCCAGTACTCGGCAGCTAAAGCATCAACGCAAGTCGGCGAGGCTGTCACCGGGCTGAGCGAGCACATGGCGGACGTCAACCTCATGATGGAGCGGGCCCAGGACAAGACTCAGCAGATGCAGGCCAGAGCGGCCGCTCTCGACTCCCTCGTGGACAGCGGCACCTTGGACACGATCGGCATCAGCTCCGGCGACGACATCGAACGCCAACTTCAAAGCGGCCTGACCGAGTCCCAAGTGGACGCCCAACTGGCTGCCATGAAACAGGAGATGCTGCCGCCCGCGCCGGTCGCCCCACGGATCGAAGCCGCTCCCGCCGCGACGCCTACGGACAACCCCGCACCAAGCCAAAATGTGACAGAAAGCATCGTCGTCCGGATTCAGGGTGAGGACCAATATCGGCTTAGCCTCTCGGAGCGCCCGCAGCTGGAGCCGCTTGACAAAGCGCTATCCGCGGCCATCGACGGGCAGGATCAGGCGGGTTACACCGCAACCTTGACCGACCTGCTCGACTTTGTGCGCTTGCACGGTAGCAAGCTTCCCGCTGACCAGCTGGTAGGTTCGGACGTGATGCTTCCCTCAGAGGACATGACGTTGGACGAGGCGACCGCGCTCATGTCCGGGGACGGCAACGTGGTGGAGGCGGGCGGCGCACAACCCTAGCGGGTTGACCTGGCTAATGGGAAGAGTCCTCGGAGACGCCCTGCTGAGAACCGTGGTGGCCTGCCGCTAGGACTCCCCGTCCGCGTAGTCGTGACCTCTGTCCAGCTCGGACGACGGTCACACGGCTACCTGTGGGCTGCTCCTTCGCGCCGCCACCGAGCGGACTTCAGACGGGGACACCCCATAGGGCGTACCACCGCTCCAGGTCCGGCTCAACCGGTAACTCCAGCTTGGCCACGGCGGCCAGATGCATCTCGAAGGCGTTGTCGCGGCGATGATCGCCGTTCGGAACGAATGGATAGAAAGTGGCCCCCTTATAGCCATAGATCCAGTACACGGACCTATCACCCTGTCTGAAAGGGAATACGGCCGCGAGCAGGCAATCCCCCAACCCTTCGTCCAAAAGTCCCATGGCGACCGCGTGGATCCCCGCCAAAATGGTCTCGAAGTCGCTACCATCCACGATCAGCCACTCAAAGCCGAGGTCATCCTTGACCTCGCGCACCCTGAGGGCATCTTCAGGAGACGCCGCATCCTGAAGCTTCAACATCTGCACCGTGTCGGCGGTCAACTGCTGGAACCTACCGGAAGGCAGCGACCGGAAGACTATGCCGACCCTGTTCGCAGGCTCCAGAGCGCCGTCGGTCTGGAGGGTCAGGAGCGCTGTGCTCATGGCAAAGATCCGGTCTTCGTTGGACTTAGGAAGCTTGGTCCGGCCGATCAGCGAGTCGAGAAAACCCAAGGTCTCTCCACTTTAACGGGAGAGACGGCTCTCCAGCTCCTGCAACTTCGCCAGCCTGTGCTCCAGGGAGGGGTGGGTTGAGAATATCTCCGCGAGGCTGCCCTTGCCGACCCTGACCGCAGGGAAAATCATGAGCGCATTCGCCGACTGGACCTGGCGAAGATCACGATCCGGAATTCGGGTCATCGACCCGCTGATCTTCTGCAGCGCGGAGGCCAGTTGAGAGGGTTCCTGGGTGATAATTGCGGAGCCTCGGTCGGCCGCATACTCGCGGTATCGCGACAGTGCCCTGATCAGCACGAAGCTGATTGCCCAGACGACTGCGGCCACCAGGATGATCACGATCATTCCCTCCCCCTCGTCACTGCTACGGCCGCGGCCGTAGCCCCCGCCGCCGTATCCGCCAAAGCCACCGAACATCCCGAACCACAGCCCCGACTGAACGATGAGGGAGGCGACCGTGGCGAAGAACCCCGCCATCGCCATCACCTTGACATCGCGATGAATGACGTGGCTCAACTCGTGGGCGAGGACAGCTTCCAGCTCCTTGGGCTCAAGCTGATGAAGAATACCAGTCGTCACCGCAATCACCGCGTGCTTGGGGTTGCGCCCGGTGGCAAGCGCGTTCGGCACCTGCGACTGGATGATGGCCACCTTCGGCATGGGGATTCCGGTCAGCTGCGCCAGCCGCCCCACGATGTCATGGAGCTGGGGGTACTGCTCCGGGGTGACCATCTGGGCCCGGAGCGCGCTGAGCACCATTCGGTCGGAAAAGTAGTACTGGGCCACGAGCAGGACCGCCACCACCACGACTATCGTCGCGATCCCGATCTTGCTGAGCAAGAGCACACCCACGAAGATGAGGTAGACCACGGCCAGCAGGAACATGGTGAGCGCCATCCGGAGGGTCAGGCCGCGGTCGGACCCCAACTTACGTTGCATAGTTCCTCTTTATATACCCGGTTGCTGGGTATTGACGCAGAGATGAGCGGAAGCCACCTCCCCTCCGGCCCCGCGTCGGACACTTTGGAGGGGACGTTAACATGGCCGCACGGGTTGACCGAGCCGGTGACTATAGAAGAAGGCCTTAAAAGTGACCCCCCTTGACATTGGTGCGGTGGCGGCGGTTGTCCTCCTAATCATGGGATGGCGCACCGGAGTTGGCAGGCGGGCTCGCAACCTCGCCCAGCAGAAAATTACCCGCCTGCTGCACCGGGCTGAGAACCCCGTCGACGCCCTCGACCTGTCGTACCAGAAGCAGCGCGAAGCACTGCTGACCGTCCGCCGCGGCATCGCGGAGGTGGTTACCTCCCAGAAACGGCTCGAGATCCAAGCGGCCCAGCTCAGACAGAGCCAGGACCGCCTGCAGGGACAGGCCCGCACCGCACTTCAGCAGGGCCGCGAGGACCTCGCTCGGTTGGCGCTGACCAGATCACAAACAGCCTCGGCTCAGATCGACTCCCTGCAGGAGCAGATCGTCCACCTCCGAGACCAAGAGCAGAAGTTGGAGCTCACCTCCCAGAAGCTCCAAGCTCGGGTAGAGAGCTTCAAAACGCAGCGTGACACCTTGAAGGCCCAGTACTCCGCGGCTCAAGCCTCCGCCCGGATTGGCGAGACGGTCACCGGTATCAGTGGCGAGATGCGTGACGTGGGCATGATGCTGGAGCGTGCCCAGGACAAAACACAGCAGATGCAGGCCAGAGCATCCGCCATCGACCAGCTCATATCGTCTGGCACACTTGATACCCTAGGCGCACCGGGGGAAGACGACATCGACCGTCAGCTCCGAGCCGGGGTCACCGAGGTCGCGGTGGATGCCCAGCTGACACGACTGCGCCAGGAGCTTCTGGCGGACACCCCGGCTCAACCGCGAATCGGCCCGGCTGGCCAAAGTGAAGTCAATTCGGAACAGGGAGACTAGAGAGTGCTGCACGTCATCGCGTTCATCGTCATTGGAATCGTCGTTGGAGCTCTGTTCATCAAGCAGTCGCGGGGAGCGGCCGCCACCATCCGTGTCATCGCCGGACTGGTGGGAGGACTGCTCGGAGGCTTCGTTTCGTTAGCGATCCTCGGCTCAGGGACGACCAAGGGGAAGTACGGCAGTCTGGTGATCGCCATCATCGTGGCGCTGATTCTTTCCGCGCTCGCGCAGCGGGGCACGGAGCCGGCCTCGTCGAGGAGCTGATCACTCAGGCGCGCTGAAGGGCGCACCTGGGCGAGGAGCTACCGAGTTTCCGCTCCGTCCAGGTGCGCCCTGGCTCGGCTCGCGTCCCGAGCCATCTGTTCAACGAGCTTCCCGAGCGATTCGAACACCTCCTGTCCGCGCAGGAAGTGAATCACCTCCACCCAGATCCGTTGGCCGTAAAGGTCCGCCGGTGCCGCCAGGCAGTGGACCTCGAACTTCCTCGCCCCAGGACCGAACTGGGGGCGGGACCCGATGCTCCCGACAGCCGGGAGCACGCGCCCGTCCGAGAGCTCCGCCCGCATCACGTAGACACCGTCCGGTGGGAGCGCCTGGAAGGGCGCCAACTCAAGGTTGGCGGTCGGGAACCCGAGCTGACGTCCACGGCCATCGCCGTGAACCACCTCTCCCAGAACACTGAACGGCCTGCCCAACATCCCGGACACGGCGCTAAGGTCAGCCGTGGCGAGATGCTCCCTGATCCTCGTGCTGCTCACCTCGCCATTAGGCCCCTCGACGGGATCGACGACGAGGAGATCTATCCGATGGCGCTCGCAATACCCTGCCAGAAACTCCAGTCCCCCTGCCCCCCCTTTTCCGATTGACACCCGAGGGCCAGCCACGAGCACCCGGACATCGAATCTGGCCCGGATCCGATCCAGAAACTCCTCAGGTGACAGATTTCGGAGAAAGTTAGTGAAGGGCAACATCAGGACTCGATCGACCCCCGATTTCGACAGCCAGGACCTCCTCGCCTCGGTTGGAGTAAGGAGGGCCAGTTGGAAATCGGAGCGGAGCACGAGCCGAGGGTGAGGCACGAAGGTAACGGCCAGAACCTCACCCAACAGTGCGTTGGCCGACTCGCGAGCTGTGCTGAGCAGTTGCTGGTGACCAAGATGCACACCATCGAAGTTGCCAATCACCGCAGCGGTGGGCTTCGGGTAAGGGACACCCGCCGGGAGGGGAAGGCCAAAATCGGCAGCTGCCATCACGTCGCCCGCCCTGAGCTCAGCTCAGCCCCCCAACGGCAGCAGCACCTTGGTTGGCTTGAAGCGCATGCCCAGAAGTTCGCCGACAGCCAACAGCCTGCCATCTGGCCCGTGTGCACGCACCTCGGTCGCAACCCCGGGTTGCTGCGGCGCCAGCTCCACGGGTGGGCGCTGAATCCAAACTCCCTGCCCCCTCTGAACCGCCACTGACGAGCTGGCGAGCAGATCCAGTCGAGGCACGCTCTCGAGTACGAACTCTGGAGGCAGGAGCATAGCCCTGGGATTCTCCGCAGCCATCAACTGCTCAAGCGTCACCGACTCGGACAGTCGAAACGGCCCATATTCGGTTCGCTCGAGCCAGGCGAGGACTCCACCCACCTCGAGGAGCTCACCGAGATCGGTGGCCAATACCCGAAGGTAGGTCCCCTTGCCGCAAACCACCTGCACCTCTGCCTCGGCGACCTCTCCCGGGGCGAACCGCCTCAACTGGATTGAGTGGATCTCCGCCGTACGCGCCTTGCGCTCGACCGTGACCCCCTGCCGCGCCAGCTCGTACAGGTGACGCCCCTGGTGGCGCACGGCGGAATGCATCGGCGGCACCTGCTGGACCAAGCCAACAAAGCGAGTCAGCGCCGTGGCGATGTCCGCTTCGGTCAGGTGTGCCGCCGAGGCAACCGTCCGAACCTCGCCCTCGAGGTCGCCGGTGTCGCTGACTTGCCCAAGGCGCAAGCGGGCGTGGTAGGTCTTGGGCTGGCGAAGGATGTATTCAACCAGGCGAGTGGCCCTGCCCACACATAGCGGCAGCACTCCGGACGCGGCGGGGTCGAGAGTGCCCGCGTGCCCCACGTGGCGCTCCTGCAGCACCTGACGAGCCTCACGGATGGCCGCGAAGGACGTGATTCCCTCTGGCTTGGCGAGATTCAATACCCCTGACAGCTGAGGGCCAGACGAGACCTCGCGTAGCGGATTTGGCAGCACGCCTGGGCGCGGGCTCACGATGAGACTCCTCCGGTCATCTCCGCGCGCACCTTGCTCAACACGATGGACTCCACCTCCCGCAACGTCATCTCAACCTCGGCCCCAGCTGCCCTGAAGTGCCCCCCCCCGCCAATCTCGCCCACCACCGCGTACGCCGCCAGATCCCCCCTGGTACGAACGCTCACCTTCGAAAGGCGAGGGCCTTCTTGCTTGAACAGCAGCGCGCACTCCATGGTGTCCAGTGACTGGAGTACATCAATTATCCCTTCGGTCTCTTCCATCTTCGCACCGGCCGCTTCCAGCATCTCCGCGGTGACCTCGCTCCAGATCAGGCGGCCCTCAAGCTCGTACCGAGCCGCTGAGGCTGAGAGCGCCTGCAGTCTCAGCGTGCTCTGAGGCCGTGACTTGTAGCTCTTCAGGGCCACCCACCCAACATCGGCGCCCAGCTCAGCCAGCTCGGCTCCCAGCCGCAGGACCTTTGCGGTTGTGTTGTCGTGGCGAAAGCCGCCGGTGTCGGTGAAGATGGCGGCGTAGAGGTTGGTGGCCGCGTCCGGAGTGATGGCCGCACCCCACTGCTTGAGCACCTCGAAGACGATGACTCCTGTGGCGGCCGCCTCACGGTCCACAATGCTCAGCTCCCCGAAGCCCTCATTGCTCGCGTGATGATCAAAAAGAACGGTGAGAGGCGCGCGCTGAATCCTCGGCCCGAGACTACCGAAGCGGCTGGGACTTCCGGCATCGAAGGCGACGACGACGGCATCGGCTGGCGCTTCAGCACGGTTAACCCTCGGGTATCCAGGAAGATAGGAGAGGTTGAGGGGAAGTGGGTCCGGTACTGTCACCACCACATGCTTCCCGAGGCTCTCCAGATGATCCGCGAACGCCAGCGCAGAGCCCAGCGAGTCGGCGTCAGCGTCCTTGTGACCGACACACAGGAATTCCGAATGAGTGTCCACCACCTCACGAATCCTGCCCAGCTCGTCAACGTCCATTCCCACCCCCTCGCTTCTCACGAGCCTCCAGTTCACGAAGGATCGCCCCAACCCGTACCCCATGGGCGATGGAGTCATCTAGGCGGAAGTTAAGCCTTGGCACCCGGCGAAGGTTCTCTAGCCGCTCGCCGAGTAGGTGGCGTAGGAAACCCTCCATGCTCTGAAGGACCCGCAACGAGACAGCCCGTTGCGACTCCGTCCCCAGGGGACTCACCCTCACCTTGGCCTCGGAAAGATCCCGGGCGCACTCGACCGCAACCACGGTGACCATCTCAAGTCGAGGGTCCTTCACGTCGTGAGCGAGCGCCAGCGCCAGCTCCTGTCGGACCTGGGCGTTGAGCCTCTCCAACCGATACGGGTTCGCCCCATCACGCGGCATGGCCCATCCTCCTGGGTGAGCCATGAAGAAGAGATTTAGCGATTGCGCTGTTGAACCACATAGCACTCAAGCACATCGCCCTCAACGAAGTCCTGGTACGAGCCCAGGTCGATCCCACACTCGTAGCCCTGAGCGACCTCGCGGACATCATCCTTGAAGCGCCGAAGCGATTCCACCTTGGTCCGCTGAACTTCCTTGCCGCCGCGCATCACCACAACCGATGACCCCCGGCTGATCTTGCCGTCGGTAACCTGAGAGCCTGCGATGAGACCACTGCGGGGTACCCGTATCCTTGCCTTCACTTCGGCTCTGCCTTCGAAAACCTCTTCAAAGGTGGGTTCGTGGAGACCGCGAATCGCCTTGTCAATGTCCTCGGTGATCTGGTAGACAACATCGTAGGTGCGAACGTCAATCCTCTGATTGTCCGCCGCCGCTCGGGCATTCACGTCCGGCCGGACGTTGAATCCGATCACGATGGCGTTCGCGGCGGCGGCCAGATCCACATCAGCCACTGTGATTGGGCCCACACCTTCGTAAACCAGCCGCAACCGCACCAACGGGTCAGCGAACTTCAAAAGTGAACCTCGCAGCGCCTCCATCGCCCCCTGGGTGTCAGCCTTAACGACGAGGTCGAGGTCCCGCACCTCCTGGTCGCTTTGCCGGCTCAGCTCGGCCAGGCTCACCTTGGGCGCTTCGGATCGCCCGGAGCGCTGCCCCAGAAGACTCGCCTCAGCGCGAGCACGCGCTTCCTTCTCGGAAGAGACCACCTCCAGCCGGTCGCCAGCAGTCACAATCTCGGGGAAGCCCACCACCTGGACGGGAAGTCCAGGGCCACAGCTGTCGGTCCTCTGGCCGCGGTCGTCGACCAGCGCTCTGACCCTGCCGGCGACAGGGCCGACTACAAAGTGGTCTTGAACGCGGAGCGTGCCCTCCTGCACCAGCACAGACGCCACCGGCCCGCGACCGCGATCCACCTGGGAGTCGATTATCGTGGCCTCCGCCGGGCGCTCGGGATTGGCACGCGGATCACTGAGGTCGGTGACCAACAGGATCATCTCCAGGAGATGATCCATACCTTCACCTGACTTCGCCGATACCGCTACGCACACCACCTCGCCGCCAAAGTCCTCCACCACCACCCCGCGCTCGGCCAGCTGCTGCTTCACGCGATCCGGGTTGGCGTCTTCCAGGTCGATCTTGTTGACCGCCACCAGAATCGGGACCCCGGCGTTCTGCACGTGTTTAATGGCTTCCACGGTCTGCGGCATAACGCCATCGTTGGCCGCCACCACCAGCACCGCCAGATCGGTGATGTTGGCACCTCGGGCTCGCATCGCCGTGAATGCCTCATGGCCCGGGGTGTCAATGAACGTGATCTGGCGACCGTCCCGCACCACCACCGAGGCGCCGATGCTCTGGGTGATCCCACCGGCCTCACCGCCCGCCACATTGGTTTGTCGGATCGCATCCAGCAGGCTGGTCTTGCCATGGTCGACGTGCCCCAAAACGGTGACCACCGGAGGGCGAGGCCGTAGCTGTCCCGCCGCTCCGTCCGCCTTAAACTGCTGGCGGTCCGAGAAGCGCTCCACCGCGGCCGCTCCCGGCTGCTCCGGAGCGGAGAGCTCGACCTCCAGTTGCTCGGCAACCAATCGCGCGGTGCCGAGGTCGAGGGACTGGTTGATGGTGGCCAGTATGCGGTGCTGGAGGAGGATCTTGGACACCTCCGCAGACGACACCCCGAGCGCCTCTGCAAAGGACTTGACCGTGAGATTCTGGGGCAGCTCGACCTGCTTGACCTTGGCTATTTGCGTTCCTCCTCAGCGCACTGGCTTCCCGACCTAAACCTACCCCCGGGGCGAATGGGGCATCATAACCTTCAAGGACTCTGGGATGGAGTCCTGATCGAGCGCCGCGAAGCGGTGGCGCAAGGACCGCTGGAACCCTCTGCGCTTCACCGCCGACTCCCAGCACCCCATCTTTGCACAGAGATAGGCCCCGCGTCCTGACGCCCTTGGGCCTGGCCCGTCTGCCACGAGCCGTCCCTCCAGCAGGTGAAAGCGCAGCAGGACACTCTGAGGAAAGCTGACCCTACATCCGACGCAGGTACGCATGGGTCCGCACCTAGGCTCTCCGGGATCAGAGCGCATCCGACCCGTACGCTGGTCCGTCAGCGGGGTGAATGTCGATTCGCCAACCCGTCAGCCGGGCCGCTAGGCGTGCGTTCTGCCCCTCGCGGCCGATCGCCAGCGACAGCACCGCTGGATCGACCGTGACGGTCGCCCGGCGCGCCTCCTCGTCGACCTTCACAGAGATGATTGGGGCGGGAGCGAGCGCTCTGGAGACATACTCAGCCGGGCTAGCCGACCACTCCAACACGTCCACCTTTTCCCCCGCCAACTGCCCCACCACCGCCCGAATTCGCACTCCCTTCAGGCCGATGCAGGCTCCCTTGGCGTCGATCTCTGATCGCAGGGACTCCACGGCTACCTTGGCACGCTCCCCTGGTTCGCGGGTCACGCTGCGAAGGACGAGGCTCCCCTCTCCGAGCTCCGGCACCTCCGACTCAAGGAGTCGCCGGAGTAGCAAGGGACTGGTCCGTGACGCCCGCACCTCCAGGTACTCTCCCTTAGTGGAACGACGAGCCTCCAGGAGAACGACCTTGAGATGCTGACCGCGCTGCAACCTCTCTGTCGGAATCTGCTCGGCCGGCTCCAGAAATGCCTGCAGCTCACCGGCGCGCAGATACCAGATGCCGCCCTCTGCCCGCTCCACTATCGTGTCGACGAGTTGCCCTCGGTGCTCCTCGGCATTTCCGGTCAATCGCTCCTCGCGCCTCTCCCGGATCCAACGGCTGAGTCGGACCTTGACACGGCGCGACGCCTGAGCGGCGATCGCCGTCGGAAGCTCAGCAAGTGATAGCTGGATGGGCGGGCCGGGCTCGGTCGACCCTCCGTCTGTCAGTTCGACAAGCCGGGCTTCCGACGCAGCCGCATGACCGGGCCCGAGGACTCCGAAAACGAGCCGCCCAGTCTCGGCTTCCAGGCTCACCGTGACATCCGGCACAGTCCCCTCGGCCGCCATCCAGGCTTCTCTGACGGCTTCCTCGACAAGCTCAACGAGCGCCTCCGTAGTGAGCCCAAAGGTGTCTTGGACCTGGCGAATGGTGTCGCCAAGGCCAAGGTACTCCTCGATGGAGCCGCCTGAGCTATGCCGGTTCCTCAAAGGTCCACCACCACTCGGGCCGCGGTGATGGCTGAGCGATCGACGCTGACGGGAACCAGCCGTCCACTGCGGATGCGGCGCGACTCGAGTCCAAGTGCCTCCGGCGCAAGCGAAACCAATCTACCCTCCACCACCTGCTCTTGCTCCCCCTGGCGGAGATGAATCCGAACTCGGCGTCCCAGCGCTGCGCGATAGTCCGCCTCGTCTCGGAGCATGCGCTCAGCCCCCGGCGACGACACCTCAAGGTTGTACCGCCCGGGGATCGCCTCCTCGTGAAGATCCAGAACCACCGACGCAGCCTCGCTGACGGATCCACAGTCGTCGATCGTGACTCCACCAGGCTTGTCCACGGTCAAGCGAAGCACCGCGGTCCTTCTCCCCGGCAGCCACGTCACGTCCACCAGCTCGATCCCGAGTAGCGCGAGGGCGGGGCCCACCAGCTCCCGAACCAACAACTCCACCGCGTTCTCAGCCATCCTATATCACTCCGGAGTCTGGCCCCTGGGATAGCGGGTCAGGCCCATTCGACCTCGGTGCCAGGCTGCGCTTCTCAGTTGCGGTTGGCGGTGGCCACGGCCGAGGGCGCCCCCCCACCGCGACGCACGGAGGGACGCGGATCGAGCTGCCGCCACGCCGTCAGGAGAGCGGCCGCGTTGAAGATTGAGGAATATGTGCCCGAGGCGATCCCGAGCAGCAGGGCCAGGACAAATCCCTGTATGGACGCGCCACCCAGCAGGACCAAGGTGAGCAAGACGAAGATCACCGTCAAGGAGGTGTTCAGAGAGCGGGTCATGGTCTGGGCAATCGACAGATTGACCACCTGGTCGAAGCTCATCCGCGGTCCCTGGACTCGTAGGTTCTCGCGGATGCGGTCGAAGACCACGATGGTGTCGTGGACCGAGAAGCCAACGACCGTCAGCACTGCGCTGACAAAGAGCGCGTTCACCTGGCCGAGCTGGCTGAAGTGGCCAAGGATGGCCCAGAGCCCGACCAGCACGAAGACGTCGTGCATCAAGGCCGCCATGGCACAGAGGGCGAAGCGGCGGGCGCTGATCAATGTCTGGGAGAAGCGGAAACCGAGATACAAGGAGATGAGGACAGCGGAGATGACCACCAGGAAGACTGAGCTCACTACCAGACTGCTGGCGATAGTCGGCCCCACCGTGCTCTCGTTGAGGTTGAGGCTCCCATTGGCGCTCTTGGTAATGCCGAAGCTCTTGTCCAGCGCCTGGACGATGGTGGACGCCTCCCCGGCCGGGATAGGCTCGGTCTGGACGTCGTAGAAACGATTCGCCTCCGCTAAGACCTGAGGATGGGACTTGGGCGCAGCAGACTGCACCACCTTCAACACCTGAGCGGCGGTGGTGGGCTGATGTAGCTGGAGGGATATCGTGTCCCCGCCGGTGAAGTCGATCCCCAGGTTGAAGCCAGCAACCATGATGGTGATGATTCCCGGAACGATCACGATCAGGGAGGCGGCGAAATACCAGTTGCGATGACTGATAACGTCGAAGCGGCGTCCCGAGCGAAACTGCTCCGAGAGCCTCTCTCCGGGCAGAATCCGAGTGTAGAGAGTCGGGCGCCTGGCGAAGGCGAACCACCGCCCCGCGTAGTGCAGCAACGAGTGCGTGATCACAATCGCGGAGAACATGCTCACCGCCACCCCTATGAAGAGGGTGAGCGCGAATCCCTGAACGGCGGACGCTCCGAAGAAGAAGAGGATCGTGCAGGTGATCATGGTCGCGATGTTGGAGTCTCGAATCGCCGGCCATGCGCGGCGGAAGCCGTATTCCACCGCCAGCTCCAGCGGCCGGCCCTGGCGCAGCTCCTCCTTGGTGCGCTCGAATATGAGCACATTGGCGTCGACCGCCATCCCCACGCTGAGAATGAACCCGGCTAAGCCGGGCAGGGTTATCACGACCGGGATCAGCTGGTAGATGGCGAGCACGATCACGGCGTAGAAGATGAGCGCGATGCTGGCCAACAGCCCGGGGAAGCGGTAGTAGAACAGCATGAACAGAATCACCAGGATCAGGCCCAGAGCCCCCGCCGTCAGACTCTGCTGAACTGACTGCTTGCCGAGATTGGAAGACACGGTGGTCGACTGCTGCACTCCGATCTGAGCCGGCAGCGACCCGGCGTTGATGTTGTCCACCAGCTGCTGAGCTGAGTTGTAGGTGAAGTTGCCGGTGATCTCGGTCTGATTGCTGCTGGGACCGTCCACGACCGGAGCTGTCAATACCTGATTGTCCAGGAAGATCGCCACCTGGGATGTGGGTGGAGCGCCAGTGCTAGAGCCGCCCGAACCCGAGGTGCTACAGCCGGGGTTCTGCTCACAGGCCTTGGTCGTGACCTGACTCCAGACGGCGCTCCCTTCTGAGTTGAAGGTGATGTCGACCGCGTAGCCGCCGCCTGGGTTGTTTCCGACCGAGGCCCCGGACACGTCTGACGAGGGGAGATTCTTGATGATCTTCCAGTGATACTGGGTACCGGTCGATGAGACTGGATAGTAGAGCGCGTAGCTGAACTGGCAGCCTGCCTTGGGATGCGTGGCCGGGAAGCAGTTGCTCGGAACCAGTTGCTCCTGGTCGATGCAGGTCTGGGTGGTACAGGTGCCGGGAGACCCATTCACGGTCGGCTTCCCGGCGACCGCCACCGCGAAATGGAGCTGAGCGGTCTGACCAATGGTCTTCAGGGCCTGGCCGATGCCCACCCCCGGCAGGGTGACCAGGATCTCGTTGCTCCCCTGGGCCTGCACCTGGGTGTCGGCAACCCCCAGGGCATTGACCCGCTTTCCCAGGATGGTCAAGGTGGCGGCCTGGGCCTCGGCCATCGTTTTGCCCTTCGGGAGACCGGTCCGGCACCCGATCCCACTGGGGTTGTTGGGGCCCTGGCAGATGGCGAGAAGGAGCGATGTGCCGCCCTGTAGATCCAGACCCTTGTGGATGTAGATGGGGGTGCCAAAGAGCGTCGGCTCTTTGCCGCTCGGGTAGCTGGCGTTGAGGGTCGTATGGCGGACGGTGACGTTGTAGATCTGCGCGTAACCGTCGATGACAACCGCAGCCAGGACGAGCAGAATCACCAGCCCCAGCCACCACCGGTTGATCCGGATCATGGACGGCCGACCTCGGTGCAGATGCGAGTAATCATCAAGGAGCCCTGATTTTAGGGCTCTGGGGGGATGTGGCCAGCAGACCCCGATGCGACGGCCCCACCGACGGCCAAATCCGCCCTGCGCCGGGCGACCACTTCCGGAAACGCCCCGGTCTCCAGCGCGACCCGCACCTCCGCCATAAGTCTGCCTAGATGATGAAGATTATGGAGGCTCACCATCCGATGACCCAGAATCTCGCCGGACTGATAGAGATGCCGCAGGTAGGCGCGAGAGAATCGGGCGCAGGCGGGGCAGTCACACCCCACTTCGAGGGGACGGTCATCGTCGCGGAAGACGCTGCGGCGAAGCACGAGCCGCCCGTGCCGGGTCATCGCGGTGCCCGTGCGAGCGAGCCGGGTCGGAAGGACACAATCGAACATATCGATTCCTTGGGTGACCGCGTCGAGCAGCTCCACATCGGAACCCAGGCCCATCAGGTATCTGGGCAAACCCTCGGGGACCGCGTCAACGCACGCCTCAATGGCGGCGTGGCGAATTGGGGCGGGCTCCCCCAGTACCAGGCCGCCAATGGCCAGACCGTCGAAGCCCATGCGCGCGACCGTCGCGGCTGAGGCGCGCCGCAGAGCCGGCTCGAATCCACCCTGGACAATCCCGAACACCAGAGTCGGGCCCGACGCCACCTCCCGACAGCGGGCTGCCCAGAGGTGTGTTCTCCGGGTAGCATCTCGGATCTGTTCCTCGGCGGCGCCGAAGGCGCTGGGATGATCCAGAGCCATTGCGACGTCAACCCCGATCCTGACTTGACCCGCGATCACCGACTCCGGAGTCATGCGCACCTTGCCGCCGTCATACGGGGACCGGAACGTCACTCCCTCATCGTCGAACTCAAGCAATCTGGACAGGCTGACCATTTGGTAGCCCCCACTGTCAGTCAGAATCGATCCCGGCCAGCTCATGAAGGAGTGCAGCCCTCCCATCTTGGCGATAAGGTCGAGGCCCGGCCGAAGACTCAGGTGGTAGAAATTGCCCAGGATCATTTCGGCCCCGGTCGCGGCCACCTCGTCTGGATGACAAGCCTTCACGGTCGCGTGAGTACCTACGGGCATGAAGGCAGGGGTCTGAACCAGACCGTGAGCGGTGCGCAGCGCTCCTCGGCGAGCGCTCCCTTCCCGCTGCAAGACGGTGAAGACGGAGCCGCTCAACGACGCCACCCGAACATGCAATCCCCAAAGCTCAGGAACCGGTACCCATTGTCAAGGGCCTGCCGATAGGCCCCCCTCGCCTCCTCACCGCCGAAAAAGGCGCTCACCAGCACCATCAAGGACGAGCGGGGCTGATGAAAGTTGGTCAATAGCCCGTCCACGACCCGAAAGCTGACGCCTGGGCGGAGGTAGAGGTCGGTCTCCCCAGTTCCGGCGGTCACGGCTCCGGACCGATCCAAGGCCGACTCGAGGCAGCGCGCGACGGTTGTGCCCACCGCCACGACTCGCCCGCCCGCCTGCCGCACCCCCTGGATCGTCATCACGGCAGCCCGGGGAACGCTGTAGCGCTCCTTGTGCATCTGGTGATCCTGAATGTTCTCAGTCCTGATGGGAGAAAAGGTCGCCAGGCCAACCTCCAGGCTGATGGCACAGATCTTCACGCCACGGGCGGCGATCCTCGCTAACAGCTCCTCGGTGAGATGCAGCCCCGCAGTAGGGGCAGCTGCCGACACCGGCGGTCCCTTGGCAAAGATGGTCTGATAGCGGCTGGGGTCCGCGATCTTGCTTTGAATGTATGGCGGCAGGGGTACCTCCCCGACGGAGTCCAGGGCGATACCAGCTTCGGTTCGTACTGACACCACCCTCCCCCCGGGGTGCTCATCCCACAGACCGACCACCTCGGCCTCCCAACCTTGTCCACGTACATGGCGCCCCAGGCGGAGCAGCCGACCCGGCCGAACCAGCGCCGCGAAAATCTGGGCTCCGACCTCTCGGACCAGGAGGATCTCGACCTCCCGTCCATCGACCTGGCCGCGCAGCCGGGCGGCGCGCACCCTGGTATCGTTCACCACCAGACAGTCGCCGTCGCGAAGAAGCCAGGGCAAATCTCGGACTACCTGATGTGACACCGCACTGGCGCCCTCCAGCACGAGCATTCGGCTGCCATCCCGATCGACCCGCGGCTGCTGCGCCACCGCCGCGTGCGGGAGAAAGTAGTCGTACAGCTCCAGCGAGGTCTCGGAAGACTCACTTCCCGCCGTCAAAAAGCTCCCCCACGACGCCCAACTCCCCGGCCGCAACCTCTGCCGGAGGCTCCAATCCAAGGTGTCGGTAAGCACCGGCGGTGGCCACCCGGCCGCGAGGGGTCCGCTTGAGCATGCCGAGCTGGATAAGGTACGGCTCGACCACCTCCTCCAACGTGTGCGGCTCCTCGGCAAGGGCCGCCCCCAGGGTGCTGAGGCCAACCGGTCCGCCCCCGAACTGTTGACAGATCAGGCTGAGCAGTCTCCTGTCTGAGCTCCCCAGACCAATCCCGTCGACCGCAAGTAGGCTCAGAGCATCCTGAGCCAGGGCCCCGGTGACTCTGCCATCTCCCCTCACCTGGCAGAAGTCACGCACGCGGCGCAGCAGCCTGTTGGCGACCCGCGGAGTTCCACGCGACCGAGATGAGATGAGCTCGAGCGAAGGCTCATCCATCTCCACCTCAAGCAGCCGCGCAGAGCGGGCAACTATCGTCCTCAGCTCATCAGGTTGGTAGAACTCCAGTCGGAACGTCGCACCAAACCGGTCGCGAAGCGGCGCGGAGAGCAGTCCTTCCCGGGTCGTGGCGCCGATCACGGTGAAGCGCTGCAGCGCCAGCCGCATGGTCTGCGCTCCAGCACCCTTTCCGGAGACGAAGTCGAAGGCGAATTCCTCCATCGCCGGATAGAGGCTCTCCTCGACGGTTCGTTGTAGTCGGTGAACCTCGTCTATGAACAAGATGTCGCCGTCCGAGAGGCTGGTGAGAAGGCTGGCCAGGGCGCCCTGGAACTCGATGGCCGGACCGCTGGTGACGCGCAGGTTGGCACCCATTTCGGCGGCGACGATGTTCGCCAGCGTCGTCTTGCCGAGACCCGGTGGGCCGCAGAGCAGCAGGTGCTCCACCGGTTCGGCGCGCATCCTCGCGGCCTCCATCAGGATCTCCATCTGATCCTTGACCTGGCCCTGTCCTACGAACTCCGCCAGTCGACGTGGTCGGAGCTGCCGATCCAACTCCGGCTCATCCCGGCCCGCCTGCGGGAGGAGAATCTCCTCGGGCTCGATCAAGCCTTTGCCCCCGATTCGCTGGGACCGAGCCGCCTGAGCGCTGCCCTCACCATCAACTCCAGAGTCCGGCCCGCAGCCGTCTCGGAGTCCACCTCCGCGGTCTCAAGGGCAACCGCCCGCCTCGCCTCGGCGACCGAGAACCCGAGGGTCACCAGGGCCTCGACCGCGCGCTCCCCGAGGGGGGTGCTGGGTGGCGCAGGCGCACTTCGACCGGGCCCTGCCAGGGAGTCAACGCGACCCTTCAGCTCCAGTACAATCCGACGCGCGGTCTTGGCTCCAATGCCGGGGACCGCGGCCAGAACGTCGTAATTCTCGGTCATGATCGCATCGACCAACGCCTGCCACTCCGAGCGCGATAGGATGGCTAGCGCCGCCTTGGGCCCAATGCGCTCGACCCCCAGCAGGTAACGGAAACAGGCCAGCTCCTCGGCGTTGAGGAAGCCGTAGAGGGAGATGGCATCCTCCCTGACGGCGGTGTGAACTTGGAGGGTTACCTCTCCCCGCTCGGCCTGCAACGTACCGGCCGTCCGGGCGTGGACATAAACCTGGTAGCCGACCCCTCCCACCTCGAGCACAGCCCACTCCTCATCGACCCTGACGACTCTTCCCCGCAGCGAGGCAATCATCGTCTGGAAGATCCGGCAACGGCCCCGCGCAGGCCCGCGGCATGCTGGTGGCAGATCCCCACCGCACAGGCGTCGGTCAGATCGTCGGGGCCCGGGGGGACCGTTGGGCCCAGGATCAATCGCACCATCCGTGCTACCTGGACCTTACCCGCCGAGCCGCTGCCGGTGACGGACTGCTTCACCTCAGCCGGGGTGTACTCAAAAAGCGGAAGCTTTGCCTTGGCGACCGCGCACACCAGAACCCCTCGCGCCTGGCTGACCGCCATCGCGCTGCTGGTGTTGCGGCTGAAGAAGAGGCGCTCCATGGCCACCGACGCGGGGCCGCCAGCCTGCAGCAAGCCTCCAAGGCTATCCCAGAGTTGAAGAAGTCTGGTCCCCTGGTCGGCTCCTGCGGGCGTGCGCCAGCAACCTGCCTGGACGAGTCGCAGCCTACCCCTCTCCCCATCGACCAGAGCCCATCCCGTGATTGCGAGCCCGGGATCCACGCCCAAGACGAGCAAGCTGCCTCCTCTGATATTGCGACCGCATCCGGGCCGATGGACCTAAACCTCGGCGAGTACTTCGTCCGGCAGGATCGCATTGCAATGGACCTCCCGTACGTCGTCGTCATCCTCAAGCGCCTCCAGTAGGCGAACGACAGCCGCCGCGTGCTTACCTTCGACCTCGACTGTGTTGGTGGGCTGCATGGTGACCTCGGCCCTCTCGACCTCATACCCCGCCTCACTCAGCGCCTGCCGCAGAGACTCCAATCGCTCCGGCGAAACGTACACCTCAACCCCGGACTCCTCGACCTGCACGTCGTCCGCCCCCATCTCAATCGCCTCCAACGCGAGGCTCTCCGGATCCCTCTTGCCAGGGGCGATGACGATGAGCCCAGTACGGTTGAACATCCACCCCACCGAGTTGGTCTCACCCAGACTTCCCCCGGAGCGGGTAAACAGGTTGCGGATGGCAGCCACGGTCCGGTTGCGATTGTCGGTGAGAGAGTCAACCAGCACCGCCACCCCGCCTGGCCCATACCCTTCGTAACGTATCTCCTCGATCGCCGCCCCCTGGAGCTCCCCCGTTCCGCGCTTGATTGCCCGATCAATGTTGTCCGCGGGCATGTTCACCTCACGCGCCTTCTGCATCGCGAGCCGCAACCGAAAGTTACTCCCGGGGTCGGACCCGCCCTCTCGAGCGGCTACCGTTATCTCACTGGCCACCTTGGTGAAGGTCTGGCCCTTGCGCGCGTCGACCAACGCCTTCTTGTGCTTTATTCCCGCCCACTTGGAGTGCCCAGACACCGTCTACCTCCGCTTCCAACACCCGGGGGAAGGTGTGCCAGCTGACAGAACATCCATTCCCACCAAGTCTACAGCCGCCAACCGAGAAAAGAGCGTAGCACCCGACCGAACGCCTCCTTCCTCGCCGCTACGGCGGGGGAGCGATCCGCAGTCGAACAACCCGCCGCGGGCCCACTCTCAAGATGCTGCCGTCCCGCAGTTCGAGATGCGCCTCTCGGCTTTCCAACCTCATCTCGTCAATCCTGACCGCACCCTGAAAGATGAGCCTGCCAGCTTCACTCCGAGATGTGGCCATCTTGGTTTGCACGAGCAGGTCGCGAGCCTCGATCGGTTCAGCCAAAAGGACGACCTCGGGGATGTTGGCGGGCAGCTGCTTATCACGGAAGACCCTGGCGAACTCCGCCGCTGCCGCAGCCGCACCCTCTTCCCCGTGGAATAGCTGAACGACTCGGGCCGCCATCTCCGCCTTGAGGTTCCGAGGGTGAACCGTGCCCGCCTCAAGGCCAGCTCGCAGCTGGGCGAGCTCCTGGGGGTCGGTGTCGGTCAGCAGCTCCAGGTAGCGGAGCGTGACCGAGTCCGGCGCCGACATCAGCTGCCCGTACTGCTGGTCCGCAGATTCGGCGACCGCGACCGCGTTGCCGAACGACTTGCTCATCTTCCGCTCGCCGTCAAGCCCCACCAGTAGCGGAACGGTGATGATGTCCTGCGGTGCCAGCCCGTACTCCTGCTGGACCTCCCGCCCTCGCAGCAGGTTGAAGAGCTGGTCGGTGCCACCGAGCTCGACATCGGCGCGGATGGCGACCGAGTCGTAACCCTGGAGGAGCGGGTAAAAGAGCTCGTGGACTCCGATTGCCTGCTGATTGCTCATCCGCTGGTCGAAGTCGGCGCGTTGCAGCAACTGAGCCACGGTAGTGGTTCGGGCCAACTCCAGCACCTTGTCGAGCCCAAAGTCTCCGTACCACTCGCTCTGGTAGTGCAGCTCGACCCTTCCTTCATCAACTACGGAGTACAGCTGCCGAAGATACGTCTTCGTGTTTTCCTCGACCTCGGCCACCGTCAGCTGGGGCCGGGTGACGGATCGTCCCGTAGGGTCCCCGATCCTGGCCGTGTAGTCACCGATGATCAGGATCGGGAGGTGCCCGCACTCCTGCCAGCGGCGCAGCAGGCGCATGGGGACGGTGTGCCCGAGGTGGATGTCGGGTGCACTTGGATCCACTCCGAACTTGATCCGGAGCTCGGCACCGGAGTTGAGCCTCCTTTCAAGCCGCTCCCGATCGACACAGTCGACAACGCCCCTCAAGAGGCCTGCGGCCGGTGTCAACTGGACTTCTGTACGCATTTGCCCCAAGAGAGTACCGCAGCGGGATTTGACATCATCCGCCCGCAACGACGGCGGTATAGATATCAGGAATCGGCGGGGACAGCGCCCACCCTAAAGGTCGCCCTCGTCGGCTTCACCGGACGCATCAGGAACTCCGGCCGGCGCTGTCCGCCGGGTCCTAGTCTCGGTTTCGCGAGAGCCAACCACTCGCGATAAACCTCCCGGCTCCTCCCGGTGTCCACGAAGACGTCCCCATAACGGTCACCGTCGTGCGCGCGCTCCAGCCTCACCTTCTGGAGCCAGCAATGCATCCCGGACCACGGGTCCGGCTGAACCGGGAAGGCCAAATTCTGGTGGACCCCAGGATCGTCCCACCAGATCCGCTCACTGTCAGGATCCGACGAGGTGAAAGGCATGACTCCGCTGCGGTAGCGGAGCAGCCAGCTGGTGGGAGTTGGCCGCTCCAGATCCGCCTCACCGGAGACCCATCGGCTACCCTCCCCTTCGCGGAGGCGCCATCTGCCCATGTGATGGGAGAGAGCGCAAACCCCCGGCCGAATCCCCTCGGTCGCCCAGACCCGGCAGACGAAGTGGCCGATGGCGGTGGCGATGCGGACCAGATCCCCAGTCACGACGCCGTGCCGCTTCGCATCCTCGCTGTTCAACCACAGCGGGTGACTGTTGGAGATCTCGTTCAGATACTTGGCGTTACCGGAGCGGGTGTGGATTAACGTCGGGAGGCGAAAGGTGGGCACCAGCACCAGTTCGCCAGCCTCCA
Source organism: Candidatus Dormiibacterota bacterium (assembly GCA_035534915.1). Lineage (GTDB taxonomy): Bacteria > Chloroflexota > Dormibacteria > Aeolococcales > Bog-877 > AG-12. Next base: position 71,276 of record DATLQZ010000074.1, on the reverse strand, counting down.
GGTTGATCCGACGGCGAGAGACGTGCGACTCGATGTAGCCGGGAGCCGCCTGGTCCCTGAAGCCGAAGTCGCTCATGCTGGTCGAGTAGATCTCCAGCTTGCGTGAAGGGGTCAACCATCCAACGGTTGCCGAGCCGTCCTCATGTACCACGCCGAGAGATCCAGCCTCGCCCACCAGCGGGGGTGCCTCGTCGTCGCTCACTGGTCGGCGCAAGACCCCAAACTCATCCGGGGAGAAGCCCTGCATCTCGAGGTCGGTGAGGGGTCTCTCGTCGAGCCGATATTGATCCTTGGCAAGCTCAACGACACCGAATTTGCGCATGTACGCGAGCGGGGTCAGTCCAACCGTAGCCGCCTTCTCCGGCAGACCGGGGACCTCGTTCTCGAACACCCACCGGTAGTAGTCGTCCACCGTGATCCGCTCTCCCGGCCGGTAAGGCGACTCGAAGTAGCGACGAATCCCCAGCTGACCGTCCGGGTCGATGCGCCAGGAGAGCTCGAACCAGAACTCGTTCTCCTCCCACACCTCGCCCGGGTTGGCGTCTCGGGTGTCTTTGACCATCTCGCCGCGCCGTTCCATCGCCACCCGGCGCACCGGCTGGCGAAATGACAACCAACGTCCGGCATGGGTCTCGTATGACTGAGTGTCGTGGCGCTCAGCCGAGTGGCCCATCGGCAAGACATAGTCGGCGAACTGCGCGGTCTCCGACCAGGTCGGCGTCAGCGCCACGTGACAGCCGACTAGACTCTCGTCGGTCAGCGCCTCCATCCAACTGAAACCATCAGGGTTGGTCCACACCGGGTTGTAGACCCGGCTGAAGTAGACCTCGAGATGCCCCCGCCCGTCCTGGAGCAGATGCGGCAGCAGAAACGACATCTCATTGGTCGAGGTCGGATACTCGCGCGGCCAGGTGAGCTCGTTCCATTCGGTGACCGGGGGCGGCATGTTGGGTCCGTGCGGAATGAATTTGTCCCATCCGTTCGGACTCGTTCCCCCCTTGGTCCCGACGCTGCCCGTCAGCACCACCAGAAGCCAGAGGCAACGGGCGACCTGCCAGCCTCCGTAGTTACCGGCACAGGCGGAGCGCCAGACGTGGGTCGCCAGCCTGTGGTCCGAGTTGGCCACCAGCTCCGCCAGCCTCTCGACCTCCTCCACAGGGATCTGCGCCTCTTCGGCTGCGAACTCAAAGGTGTACTGGGAGTAGTCCGACTCCAACTGCTCAAGGAAGCTCTCGAAGGTCGCCGGTGCCGCCGGATGCAGCTCCTGCAGGTAGGTCTGCCAGTTCACCCATCGCCTGACGAACTCCCGATCCACCCTGCCAGTGCGCAGGAGATAGGAAGCGATCGCAAGCAGAATCGCCGCCTCGCTTCCGGGCCACGGAGAGACCCACAGGTCCGCCTTGGCCGCCGTGTTGGACAACCTCGGGTCGACGACCGCCAGGCGCGCGCCGTTCTGCCTTGCCTCCATGATCCTCTGGGCGTGGGGATTGAAGTAGTGGCCGGTCTCCAGGTGACTTGACAGCAGGAGGATCACCTTGGCGTTGGCGTAGTCAGGAGAGGGCCGATCGTACCCTGCCCACAAAGTCATCCCAAATCTGGCCCCCGCCGAGCAGATGTTGGTGTGGCTGTTGTGGCCGTCCACCCCCCACGCCATCAGGAACCGCTCAGCGAACCCGTCCTCGCCGGGTCGGCCAACGTGGTACATGACCTCTCGCCGTCGATCTTCCTGGATCGCGGTGCGGATGCGCTGGGCGATGTCGTCCAGCGCCTGGTCCCAACTGACATCCTCCCACTGGCCACCGCCCCTTGGTCCCACCCGGCGCTGCGGGTGAAGGATCCGTTCAGGGTCATCCAATTGATTCACGGTGGCCGGCCCTTTGGCGCAATTTCGGCCCCTAGAGCCTGGGTGGGCAGGGTTGCCCTCCAGCTTGCGGATGGAGAGATCCTCCTGGTCCACGTACGCCAGCAACCCACACCCGCTCTCACAGTTGAAGCAAGTGGTGGGGACCAGGGTGTAGTGGTGCTCGACGCGGCGGGGGTGGGCCTGTGCGTCCAACTCCATGTGGTCGTCCCAGCTCTCGACCGGTGGGTAGTTGCTCAAGTGCTCGTGGCTGCGCTGCCCGGGCAGTTCCACCGAACCCCAACGCTGGGCGTCTGGCCCGGGCGCGCTGGCGCCTTCCTCCCTAGGAGAGCGGGACATCCTGACCAGCTCGCACAAAGGCGGTTTCATACGCCAGCAGCCCCGGTTGCACGATCGCTCCAGCCACCGCTCCGACCGCCAGCACGGCTCCCGGGAGGGAGCCACTGGCGAGAGCGATGACCAGTACCGGAACAGCGACTGCGCCCAACCAGAACTCCTTGGCGTAGGGCCCTAGGATCATGAGCTTGGCCGCCATGGCGGCCTGACGGCTCGGGTGGTGGCCGACGTGCTCCAGGGTCAGCAGGAGCAGGTGACCGACCGCGGCACACACCAAGATCACCAGCAGGAATCTGGTCTCAGCGGCGACCGGAGAGGTGAGGAGTCCCACCAGCAGCAGCGCACCGGATCCAGCCAGCAGCGCCTGGTCGAGGAGGTGCCAGAAGAAGATGGGGGACTGCCACAGGTCCCGCCCCTCCGCCTGATTGAATAGCAAAGCCGAGTAACCTGCGGTCACCGCCGCCACCGGCAAGACCGCCCAGCGCAGGATCTCAAAGCTGAGCTGAAGGGCCGAATGCCCAATGACCGCAGCGGTTCCGAGCAACCCCAAAAGGAGCCAAAGCCCGCTGACGGCGGAGTACAGGCTGAAGGCAACCGTCCCCCACACCAACCAAGAGGTCGGGTTCGCCTTTAGGAAGATGTATAAGAACCGCTCCGGGCGCTTCAGGTCCCAGATCAGGAGCACCCCGGTCACGATGGACATGAGTAGAGCGATGGCGGGCGCCGCCAGCAGGACCTCTGCCCCCAAGCGGCCATTGGCGATGAGAGACAGAGCGGCCACCAACAACGCCCCGGTCGCCACCGACTTGGTCCACAGATAGCCGGACACCCTCCACCCCCACGGTCTCGGGTGCGAGGTGTTGAGCGTCGTCCGTGCCGCCTCCGCCGGGCGCTCCGGCTGTCCCTGCGCGTACTGCAGCCGCTGTTCGTCGGGCTTCGAGAAGATGTAGGTGTCGGCCACCGGAGCCTCCAGCGGGTCCAGGGCTACTCGGTCAGCGCCCAGGTAGAAGACGTTGGGATGTGTGTTCTGCTCCGGCGACCGCACCGCCGTCGGCTTCTCCGCGATCAGGCGGCTGATCCCGCTCTTGGGGTCATCCAGGTCACCAACCCATATCGAATGGGTGGGGCACACCACCACGCACGCTGGCTCCATCCCCTGATCGACCCTGTGAGCGCAGAAGTTGCACTTGGCCGCAGTGTGGGTGTCCGCGTCTATGTAGATGGCGTCGTACGGGCAGGCCTGCAGGCAGCTCTTGCAGCCGATGCAGCGGTCACTGTCGAAGTCGACGATCCCGTCGGGACGCTTGAAGAGCGCCTGGGTGGGACAGATCCTCACGCAGGGGGCGTCGGTGCAGTGATTGCAGCGCATCACCGCGAACTCCCGGCGCGTGGAGGGGAAAGCACCCTTCTCCACATATTTCACCCACGTCCGGAACTGCCCGACCGGGATCTTATGCTCGGTCTTGCAGGCGACCGTGCACGCGTGGCACCCTATGCACGTCCCCTGATCTATCGCGAACCCGTATCTCATAGCCCCTTCGCTTTTGACCGGTTGTCCGGATTTTAGGGGCTTTGACCCCGCCAGCGTCCAGCTAGTGCCACCGGCCTGCCCGGGGCGACACCGATCAGCCGTCGATCGGGGCGCGCCCTAAAGAGGACCTCTGAGCTCCCACGCGGACACTGTGACGCCCCAACCAGTCGATGGCAAAGCTGTAGCGGTCTGCGCGGATCAGGGTGCTGCGCCACTCGATCGGTTCGAGGTCGGCATATCCCAGACGCTCGATCTGAAATGCCCCCGTCCCGGACCGAAGCTTCAGAAGCGCTCGCTCAGTGGCGGTTGGCACCACAGCGCGAATCTCCTCCCGGCCGCTGTCGGGCCTGGTGCCACAAAGCGCCGCCATCTGATCGTAGAGTGCCGAGTGCGAAAAATCAGCCTTCAGCAGCGGCCCTCCGAGCCCAGCCGACACCCAGGCCCGATCCAGGGCGAGCGGATCCCCGTCAGCCAGCCGAAGTCTCTCGAGATAGATCAACTGGCCCTCCGGAGGTAGTCCCAGCTTCCTTGCGGCCAGTGCATTGGTGGTCTGTTCCAGCCTCCGCACCTGGCTGGTCTGCTCAGCCCCCTGAGATTCCACAAACCGGAACAGGCTGTACAGCGCCCCGACTGGTTGCTGAAAGCGGGGCTCCACCACCCGGCTGCCTCGTCCCCTTCTGGAGTCCACAACCCCCTCGGTCCGCAGCTTGCGGAGGGCCTCACGAACGGTGTGCCGGCTGACCTGGTATCCGGACGACAACTCAAGCTCGGTGGGGAAGGCGGTGGCGAACTCCTGTCCATCTATCCGGCGCTGTAGCTCGGCTGCCAACTGAGCCCAAAGAGGCAAGGGATGGTCGCGCCGCAGTGGCCTACGGCCCATGGTCTCGGTGGTTTCGCCTGCCTTCGCCACGGGAACTCTCCTCTTGCCTCCTTGCTCCGCGGGGAGCGAGACCGCCAATCGCCGACGCCAACCCGACCCGCCCGGAATCCCCAGAAGGGACCGCATCCGAGGCAGGCGGTAGACTCCCTCAACCCAGGGTTGCCCTGAGACTTGAAATCTTCAACGATGAGCACTAGTATGTGCGCAAGTCCGTACATTTGGACGGGCAAGCGCCTTCCGCCCGAGCCATCCGAGGAGGATACGCGCGGTGCAAGTCGTGGTCGTGGAAACCCCTGAACTCGGCGACCGAAGCTACCTCGTTCACGACGGCAGCTTCGGCTTCGTGGTCGACGCCCAAAGAGACATTGACAAGCTCCTGAGTCGCATCACGAGCTCCGGGATACGGGTGACCCATGTGTTCGAGACCCACATTCACAATGACTACGTGACTGGCGGACTGGCGCTGGCTAAGGTGGTGGGCGCCGATTATTGCGTGGCAGCGGCCGACTCGGTCGAATTTGCCCGTCGCGCCGTCAATGAGGGCGATACCTTTGAGTCGGGCAGCTTGACGGTCCGAGCACTGCACACTCCCGGGCACACCCCTAACCACCTCTCATACGCGGTTCTGGAAGCGGGCACAGCGGTCGCGGTGCTGACCGGGGGATCGCTCCTCTACGGCACCGTGGGACGCACCGATCTAATTTCGTCGGAACTCACCGAGAGCCTCACTCGAGATCAGTATCGCTCGGCTCGTCGGCTCATGGCGGAAGTCCCACCTGACGCCCAGGTGTTACCCACGCACGGCTTTGGAAGCTTCTGCGCATCCTCTGGCACCTCCAGCGCCGGGGCTGGAAATATCGCCAGCGAGCGGGCACAGAACGTGGCGGCGACGACGGATGACGAGACGGCCTTCGTGGCATCGATCATCGCCGGACTGGGTCCGTACCCCTCCTATTACTCCCACATGGCTCCACTCAACCGGCTCGGTCCCACCGCCTTTGCCGAGATCACGGAGATCTCCGAGCTGGACTCCGAGGCGCTTCGTGTCAAGCTGGAAGGAGGCAGTTGGGTCATCGACACCAGGCCACGACGGCAATTCGCCGCCGCCCACCTTCAGGGTACGGTCGGGATGGAGCTATCCAGCAGCTTCTCGACCTACGCCGGTTGGTTGTCGCCGTTTGACACCTCGCTCACCTTGCTGACCGACGGTCTTGACGACTTCCGCGCCGCCCGCCGGGCCCTGTCCCGGATCGGACTGGACCGACTTGAGGCGAGCACCGTCGGATTCGCGGGGCACTCCGCCCAGCTACCGGTGCGCGGTTATCCGGTGACTGACTTTGCCCGAGTTGCACAGGGGCTGCCCGAGGCGGCCGTCGTACTGGACGTACGCCAATCGGATGAATGGCGATCCGGCCACATTCCAGGGTCAAGGAACGTCCCGATTCAGGAGCTTCCCGGACGGATGCGTGAGATTCCGCGGCAAGAGCTCTGGGTTCACTGCGGGGTGGGCTATCGCGCCAGCGTCGCAGCCAGCCTGCTCGACCGAGCGGGTCACTCGGTCGTTCTCATCGACGACGACTTCGACAACGCCAAAGAAGCTGGACTACCCATTCAGAGCTGACCCACCTCCCAGGCGTCAGAGGCTAGCAGGGGGGATCCCGGGCAGGCGAGAGGCTGTGGCGCACCAGGTGGTGGTCGGCCGGGGAAATCTCGGACTCGGCCCGACTGCGACGGGCCGGTGAAGCGAATGTGGTGTCATCAACCTATCGGATACTCACTACGATCAGCCCGTTTGGACCCCAGTGAGGGGACCCTCCAGGCAGACCGCGGCCATCTTCAACCACGCCGATGAGCGCGGCGGGGAGATCGCCGGCGACCACATGCACTTGGTCCCCCTCAGAGCGCCCCCGATTGGGTGTACTCGTCGCCGCTCACAGATGCCGCCAGCCCCTCTTGGTTACGTCACGACCGACAAGAACATTTCAGCACGAGCGGTATCCCAATGTCTGTTCACTGGGCACCTGTGGCAGCTCGCCCAATTCGAAGATCGGATCCGCCGCCAGTCGTCGTTGCCAACCTCGGAGCGGTCGCGTCTTCCGGTCAGCCGGGGCCGACCCACGACGGGTATGCCTCGGCCCATCTCACCACGGTCCGCACCCGAATGCTAGTAGCGACTTCGACTACACCACGGAGCCGCACCCGACGATCCCCCTCATATGGTTGCCGAGGCGGCATGGTCGGCCCTTCAGGTATTGGAACGTGGTCCTCAAGGGCACTACCTGAGCCGGCTCCGTCGCCCGGAGGCGTGCGCCGTAGAGCTGGGTCGCCATGCGTTGCGATGGCGGGTTCCCCCCTCTCCGTCAAGCGCCTGCCCATCGGAGATGGCTACTCTGCCCTAGATTCCCCGCGCGGTCCCCAGGATTTCCGCTGAAACCAGGTCGTGACAGTTCCTGCTCGGACCGGGTCCTAGGCCTTAAAATCCTACTCACCGTCGTCGGTAGCATGGCGCTAGCCGGGCAGGCCCATGAGGGGGAGCCAGGGCAGGGCAGACTGGAGTGGGAGTTCTTTGACTGAGCCATGGATCGGACGGCCCCAGATCCGACGGGAGGATGCCCGCTTGGTGCTCGGGCAGGGTGCCTACTTGGACGATCTTGAGTTTGCGGATTGCCTACATCTCGCCTTCGTTAGGAGCCAGGTTCCCCACGCCAGCATTCGAGGCCTGAACCTCGCAGCGGCCCAGGCCTCACCCGGCGTCGTTCAGGTCATAACGGCGGCAGACCTGCCGAAGAGTCTGCTACCCCTGCCCCTTCGCGCGACCCAACTCCCAGATGGCTTCAAGGTGGCGGACGTTCCAATGCCGATTCTGGCCGCAGAGAAGGTCCGGTTCGTCGGCGAGGCCGTTGCGGCGGTGCTGGCAGAGACCAGGAGCCAGGCTGCCGATGCCGCCGACCTCGTCTGGCCCGAGCTGGATGCGCTGCCCTCGGTGGGCGCACCGAGGGCAGCCCTGGACGGCGGCCCGCCCGTCCAGCCGGCTGCCCCTGACAACGTGCTCTTCTCCTACCGACATGCTTCAGGAGACGTGAGCGGGGAACTGCAACGGGCAGCCAGGGTGATCCGAGCCGATTTCTCGATTCCCCGACTGCAGGCATCTCCAATCGAACCGCGGGGCTGTGTCGCGAAGTACTCAGCAGACGACGATCTCTTGACGCTCTGGTGTTCATCCCAAGATCCGCACCGACCTCGCCTTCAGATGGCGTACGTCCTCGGCCGTCCGGCGGACCGCATCCGGGTTGTCGTACCAGACGTCGGCGGCGCCTTCGGCAGCAAGGGCGGCTTGGCTCCCGAGTATGTGGTCGCCGCCTTGACGGCGATACAGACCGGACGGCCTGTCAAGTGGGTCGAGACCCGCTCGGAAGCATTCGTCGCCTCCTACCAGGGCCGCGGCATGGACGCGGACGCCGAGCTTGCCGTGGATGCCACGGGACGATTCAAAGCGCTCCGAGTACGAATGATCTTTGATGCCGGCGCCTATCTACTGGGCCATACCGCGGTGGTGGGATCAACCTCGAGCAGTCTGGCGACCGGACCCTACGACATCTCAGCGGCCGACGTGGAAGTCGTTGGAGCGGCCACGAACAAGGTCCCCACCGGCCCCTATCGGGGCGCCGGTCGGCCCGAGGCGACCTTCGTTATCGAGCGGCTAGCAGACCTCGCCGCGGCCGAACTGGGCATGGACCCGGTGGCGATACGGAAGTTGAATCTGGTGCCGCCAGAAGCACTCCCGTACCTTGCCGCCACCGGCACGGAGTATGACTCGGGAGACTACCCAGGACTTTTAGACAGGGCGTTGGAGCTCGCGGACTACGCACGGGCCCGCGCCGACCTGGCGCTCGACAGATCTCAGGGGAAGCTGCGGGGAATTGGTGTTGCCGTCGCCGTCGAGTCGAGCGGCAACGGCAACTGGGAGACGGCCGCCGCCAAGCTACAACCCGATGGGCGGGTCCTGCTGCTGCCTGGATCCAGCGACCACGGGCAGGGCCACGCGACAACCTTCTCTCAAATCGCGGCCGATGCCCTGGGGCTCGATACCGACGACATCGAAGTTCACAGTGGGGACTCCGCTGAAGTTCCTCTTGGCATGGGAACCTTCGCCAGCCGCTCTGTGACTGTCGGCGGGGGGGCGATCCTGCTGGCAATCGAGGAGCTGCAGCGCCGTTGTCAGATCTGGGCCGCCCACATGCTGGACATCCCCGAAGAGCAGCTCCGTTGGGATCAGGGAGCGATTGTCGGACCGGCCGGCGAACGTCTCCTCACCCTAGCCGAGATCGCTCGGGCAGCTGCAGAATGGCCGAACGCCGACTTGCCAGAACTCCGGGGAGATGGCCGATTCACCCTTCCCCGGCTGGCGTTTGGCTCCAGCGCCTCCGTTGCCACTGTCGAGATAGATCGGGAGACCGGCTTTGTGCGGGTGGAACGGCTGGTGACAGTCGACGACGCCGGCCCAATCATCAACCCGCTCTTGGCGGAAGGACAGGTGATCGGTTCCAGCATTCAAGGAGTCGCGGCCGCGATCTTCGAGGAGGTGTCCCACGATGGCAACGGTCAGCCGCTGACCGAGGGCTTCATGAGCTACGCCATCCCCACCATGCCCGATGTGGACATCGAGATGATCACGGAGTTCCGACCGACCCGCTCGCCTCTCAGCCCGCTGGGGACCAAAGGGGTGGCGGAATCAGGCTGCATCGTGGTACCTGCGGCGATCGCGAATGCCGTGTTTGATGCTCTCCGGGAACTCGGCGTGCGCCACGCCAACCCCCCGTACTCACCCGAGAAGCTGTGGCGCCTAATGGGAGGACCGTCGATATGAGCGACCCCGAGCCGAGGGTCAACCTGGAACGGATGCGGCAGGTTTACGAGGCCACCAGGGCCGAGACAGCGGAGCAGCCACTGATCACCCAGCGGGCGGTCGCTCGCATCGATCGCGACCTACATATGGAGGGTCGGGTCGGCACCTTTCGGCTGGAATCGGACGAGCCGGTTGCGGGAGGTGGCGGGGGCTCCGCGCCCCGTCCGCTGCAGTATCTGCTGGCCGGAGCGGCCTTTTGAATGCTCACCCAATTGGCGAAGTTTTCGCCTCTTTACGATGTGACGATCTGGGAAGCCGAGGCCGATGTGCGGGCCACCTTTAGCCTCGCGGACAAGTACGACCTCGGGGGTCCCCCGGGCGCCTTTCAGCACGTTGAGTTTCTGCTCCGCGTGAAGAGCCCGGCGCCTCCGGAGGCCGTGGCCCGCCTCTGCCAACATGCCGAAAGAGCCTGCCACGCCAGTCAGACGTTCCGCCACCCGGTGGCCACGACCATGGCCGTCGACCTCAATGGATCGGAGTTGGATATCTCGTCCCCGGAGGATTTGAGTTGAGCGAGATTCGCAGAGCGGCTTTGGTAACCGGAGCCTCTCGCGGGATGGGCAGGAGTGTGGCGGTCGCCCTCGCCCAGCGCGGCTATGACGTAGCGGTCAACTTCAGCCGCAGCGCGGAGCAGGCGGAGGAGACCGCAGCGCTGGTCCGTAGCTTTGGTGCTCAGGCGATGCCCCTGCAGGCAGATGTGAGTGACGAATCCGCGGTCAGGGCGATGCTGCAGACCTGCGCTCATACCTTCGGCCGGCTGGACGCGCTGGTTAACAACGCGGGCATGACCGTCGAGACCGCCCCCGAGGACCTTGAATCGATGGATCTGGAGGCGTGGGATCGGGTCTTCGCGGTGAACGTCCGCGGGCTGTTTCAGGTGACTCGAGCCGCCGTCCCACTGTTGCGGCTGTCCGATGACGCGAGCGTTGTCAACATGTCGAGCATCGCCGGACTTCGACCCAGCGCCCAGCCACTCCCGTACGCGGCCACCAAGGCAGCGGTCGCCAACCTCACCAGGACCCTGGCACGGGCTCTCGCCCCCCAGGTCCGAGTCAACGCGGTGGCACCAGGATGGGTCCTGGGAGAGTGGATGGAGCAGACGCTGGGCGACAACTACCAGCGCCTCATGGACCGGCGCTCAAGTCACACGCCGCTCGGCCGGGTGGTGACGGCCGAGGACGTGTCCGAGGTCGTGGTCTCGTTGATCACATCGAACCACATGGTCACAGGGTCGGTCGTCGTGATCGACGGCGGCTACAGCGCCACCACGTAGGACAACGGAGAGTCGGAGGACTGCGGAAGATGAATTTGGGGAGCAGACATTGAAGTCAATCGACATTCACGTTCACCCGTACACCGAGGAGGTCCTGGCCGTGACCCCAGATTGGTTCTGGGGTCACGCCCGCAAAACCTTCAATTTCGGTGGCAATCCCATCACCGTGGAAGACATGGTGCGGGAGATGGACCAGACCGAGGTCGAGAAGTCTGTACTCTTGGCGTTTGACTGTGAGACAACTCACGGGTGGAAGGTGCCCAACGAGGTGGTCGCCAAGCTGGTGGCACAGGCGCCCGACCGATTTGTCGGATTCGCCAGTGTCGACCCCAACAAGCACGAGATGGCGGTCATCGAGTTGGAGCACGCCATTCGCGACCTGGGCATGAGTGGCCTCAAGCTGCACCCCCCGACCCAGCACTTCTATCCCAATGATCGGGCCCACTACCCGCTCTGGGCGAAGGCCCAGGAGCTCGGGATTCCGGTATTGGTGCACACTGGACACAACCAGTCCGGAGGCCGGATGCAGTATGGCGACCCGACCCTACTCGACGAGGTCGCTCTCGATTTTCCCGATCTCAAGATCATTCTTTCGCACTTCGGCTTTCCCTGGGTGAACCAGGCAATCTCCGTGGTCTGGATCCGCCGCAACTGTTACCTCGAACTATCCGGATGGTCGCCAAAATACATCCCGGACACCGTGTGGCAGTACGCGAAGTCGATATTCCCGGACCGAGTGCTCTTTGGCACCGATGCCCCGGTAATGACGGCGGCGCGGTGGCTCAAGGACTTCGAGGCAATTGAGCTGCCCGAGGACGTGAAGCACAAGATCCTGTACGCCAACTCTCACCGGCTGCTGTTCGGCACTGACGAGGACTAGCGGGAGGCAGCCGCTCGGGTCAAATAGACCAGAGCGGCTGCCTCCTCTGTTCACGCGGCTGCGAACCGATCTGCGAGCGCCTTCTTGGATACCTTCCCAAAGGGCGAGAGCGGAAAGGACTCCACCAACTCAACGCGCTCCGGGAGCTTGAACTTCGCCAAACCTAGGTCCAGCAGGTGTGCTGTTAACTCCGGCAACGTCACCGTCTCGCCGTCTTTGGCGATGACACAGGCGCACATCCTCTCTCCCAGGACCGGGTCGGGAAGAGGCACGCAGGCTACATCGCGGACCTTATGGTGGGTGAGAATGAGATTCTCCACCTCCTCGGCGCTGATCTTTTCGCCGCCGCGATTGACCAGGTCCTTAATCCTGCCCTCCACCAGATAAGCCCCCGAGGGGTGACGTCGCATCAGGTCGCCGGACCTGTAGAAGCCGTCTGGGGTGAACACCCGATGGTTGTAGTCCGCGGCTCGGTAGTACCCGCGCAGGGTGTAGGGACCCCGGACAGTGAGCTCGCCAACCTCCCCGTCGAGCACATCCCTCCCGTCTTCCTGGGTCAGTCGAACCTCGTCGTCCGGGCACACCGGAACGCCAACCGTCTCCAGGCGCACCTCCTCCGGATCGTCTCGGCTGGTGAAGAACAGCGTCCCTTCACTCATCCCGAAGTTCTCTTGGACGAAGGCGTTGGGAAAGGCGCGCGCCATCCGCCGCCTCACTTCGGGCTGAAGCCGTTGGCCGCCAGATTGCAGAAGCTGAACCGAGCTCAGGTCGCACGCGGCACTGAGCGGGTCGCTCAGCCATCGGATATAGAGCGCCGGAACCCCAGCCACATGCGTCGCGCGGTGGCGCTCGATCGCCGGGAGCACGTCCTCAGGTCTGGTGCTGCCGCGAAGAATCACCTTGCCACCTGCAAGAAACACCCCCTGGATCCCAGGGCAAGCCAGCGGCATATTGTGAGCCAGCGGCAGGACACACAACTGCACCGTCTCAGGAGTGATGTCCTGGGCAGCGGAAGCCGCCTTCGTGTTGTAGATGTAGTCGTTGTGAGTGCGGGGGATGAGCTTGGGGACGCCGGTGGTGCCGCCTGACAGTAGGAGCAGGCAAGGATCGGTGGGATCGATTGCCACAGCCGGGGCTTCCGGGGCAGCTGAGGGCCGAGATAGCTCATCCCCGGTAACCACGAGCCGCAGCTGCGGATTCGTGAGTTGCACCTCCGCGGCTAGCTCCGGATCTGTGCCGAAATAAGCAGTTGCCTCCGCCAGCCGGAGGTAGTGGTCGATCTCGTAGCGACGGTGCGCGGCCAATGCCATGATCGGGACGGCTCCCAGCCGCTGAAGAGCGAAATGGAGGTAGATGAAGTCCGGACGGTTGGGCAGGTGCACCACCACCCGATCAAGGGGCCTGACCCCCTCCTGCCAGAGCCACCCCGCCAGCCGGTCAGCGTGCTCTTGCAGCTGCGAATATGTGACCTCGTGGTCTTGAAAAATAATGGCGGTTCGGTCGGCGTGGCGAGCGAAGGCGGCCCGAAAGACCTGATCCATGGTCAGGTCCTCCCAATATCCTCGTTCCCGGTAGCGCTGCTGGAATTCAGCTGGAAACGGGACCACTCCATCAAGCGTCATAGATATCCTTGCTCCCTTCAGAAAACGTTCGCGACGGTTTGAGACCCGGCCGTAGGCACACCGCGGTCTAAAGATACCTACCGTAGTGGGTGGGCTACCAGGACGATGGCTAGCCGACCTGGCCCGCAACCTCCTCCAGCCCGTCTTCCGCGGAAAAATCGGTGAGGCTGAGCAGGCCGGGACCGTACGCCTCCTCCAGCTCGGTCGAAAAGTCAGAGTAGATACGCTGGACGAACAGGTCGTGACGGATGTACGTCTTGACCAAGCTAGCCATGAGTGGGCTGTCGGCATGGAATCCCTCGTCCGCCTGCCCCTCCCGAGAGAGCACCCACAGCCCCCACCGCGAATCGACCACGGCCGCCAGATGACGAACTCCGCGTGAGGCGTAGAGGGTGCCATCGGTGCTGGCATGCCTGACCACCCGCCCCGGCGGAGCTGGGAAAGGCAGAGCGCCGAAGTGGACCATGACGAACTCGACCCCGCGGGCAGCGGCCGACTTCACCGCTCCCGCAAGCGGCGTGAGCTCGTCTCGGCGGGCGTGCAGGTACACCCGAGTGGCGGATTTGTCGATGGCTCGGCGGGTGTGCTCCAAAGCGGCGTCGATGCTGGCCAGACGGTTAACCGTGAGCCCGGTCGTGCCGCCGACTCCGGAGGGCAGTTCCCGAAAACCGGTGCGCGCCCGCTCCAACCGCTTGCTGAAGTCCCCTTGTAGACGACCGAGCAGTTGTTCCGGGGGCACGGCTGCGTAACGGGCGGGACGCTGGTTGACCAGCGTCGCAGCCCCCCTCTCCGCGAGCCGACGCAGGGTCTCGTAAACCTTTGGCTGCGGGACTCCAGTGTCATTGGAGATCCGGTACCCGGTACTCTCGCCGGCTACTAGCAGGCCGACGTAGGTGCGTGCCTCATAGGTGGAGAACCCGAGGCGCACCAACTCCTCGGCGACGTTGGGCTGATCTCTGGTCATGGCCTAAGACTCCCCGTTTCCGGCTCCGATCTGTCGCCGCCGGCTGGTGCTGTTCGCACCCGAGCCGCTCGGCCGCACCCCCCTACGCCCGACAGTACCATTTTTAACAAACTCCAAGGTTGTGCGCGGGCAAACCCGTTTCAGCTCCCGGCGCGATCCAAGCCCAGCAGCCGCTGGACGTTGCCTCCGAGCAAGAGAGCGCGGTGTTCCGCTGACATCGCGGTGTCTCCAATGGCCCGCAAGATGTCTCGGGTCCATGTCTCCCCGTCCGCCGATCCCATGGGAAAGTCGGTACCGAACATCACGTGAAGCGGTCCGAAGTAGTCCAGCCCGCAGCGCAAGGTAGCCGGGCTGTAACTGATGGCAGTATCGTTGTAGAAACGTCGCAGATAATCACCCACGGGGGCGGAGAGCTCCACGGCGGCGGCGCCGGTAAGCTGCTTGGCGCGATACTCAGCGATCTCATGGTCAAAGGCGTCCAGCCGAGCACCAAAGTAAGGGATCATGCCCCCCAAGTGATGGGTGACGATCTTCAGGTCTGGATAGCGCTCCATGACACCGCCATAGACCAGCCGCATCATCGCTAGCGAGGTGTCGAACGGCCACCCCAGGCTGCGATCCAAAAGGGACTCCTTGATCCAAGGGTACAGGTAGGAGGTGTGCTGGGGATGTATCCACAGTGGCACACCGCGCTGCTCAACCTCTGCATATAGGGGCCACATCTCTTGGGCGTCCAGCGGCTGTCCCTCAACATTGGAGAAGATCTCCGCCCCCACCAAACCCAATTCATCCCAGGCGAATCGAAGTTCGGTCAAGATCCGCTCGTCGCAGGCCGGCGCCACCGCCGTACCCACGAAGCGGTCCGGGTACTCGGCGACCATGGCTGCGATCCCGAGATGGGCCTCACGCATCATCCGGTACATGACCTCGCGCGGCATGCCTAGCCACATTGGAGGACGGACCAGTACCAGGACCTGTACGTCAATGCCCACCTCATCCATGAATCGGACACGCTTGGCGGCGTCCCGAAGATAAGGTCGACTGTCGAGCGCGGCCGCCTCGGCGCTGGGGTAATCCCGGTTGATCGCCGCGATGAGACGCTCCGGGCAGACATGGGAGTAGGCATCGATGATCAATTTGGGTAACCCTCCTTGGTAGTGTCGACCAGCTCGGCGGCCCGCCGGCTCAGAACGCTTTTCTGTACTTTGCCAAACGGGGATAGCGGGAGCTCCGCGACGAGCACCAACTTTTCCGGATGTTTGAAGCGCGCCAACCCGCGCTCCGTCAACATGGCGGTCAGCTGACTCAACGCAGGTGTGGCACCGTGGATCGGTTGGACGAAGGCACACATGCGCTCCCCGAGGATTGGATCGGGCATCGGCACGCAGGCGACGTTGGCTACCAGGGGATGACCGAGAAGCATCTCCTCTACCTCTTCAGCGCTGATCTTCTCCCCCCCGCGATTCACCAGATCCTTCTTACGCCCCTCCACCACGTAGTTGCCTGAGGAGTGCAGTCGCAGCAGGTCGCCCGAGCAGTAGAAGCCGTCCTCGGTGAACGCGCGTCGGTTCGCCTCGGGAGCACGGTAGTAACCACGCAGGGTGTACGGCCCGCGACAGAGGAGCTCTCCGATCTCCCCCCCGCGGACCTCGAGCCCATCCTCGCCCACCAACATGACCTCATCGTCAGGGCAGATTGGTCGGCCCGCCGTCTCCAGCCTGACCTCCCGGGGATCGTCCAGTCGGGTGATCATCAGAAGGCCCTCAGCCATTCCGAAGACCTCCTGTACCTTGGCGCCGACGAAAGCGGCCTCGGTCCGGATCTTGGTATCACGCTGGAACTTCTGGCCCCCGCTGTTGATCACGCGAACAGACTCCAGGTGATGATCGTGGATGAGGCCGTCGTGGAGCCAGGACAGAACCATCGCCGGCACGATTTCCAGGTGAGTCACGCTTTCACGTTCGATGAGCGGTAGCACCACTCCCGACCGAGGGCTGGGGCACATCACCACCGTCCCGCCGTGCAGGAAGAAGCCCTGTATACCTGGAGAAGCAAGGGGAAAGTTGTGGCCAATCGGGGCCGTAACGAGCAAGCGATCCCCTGCCCTGATGTCATTGACCGAAGCGATCAGACGGCTGTTGTAGAGGTAGTCATTGTGGCTGCGTGGGATCACTTTGGGGATACCGGTCGTCCCCCCGGACAGCTGGAATACACACGGTTCATCCGGGTCAATTGAGAGTCCGCGCAGCTGGTCAACCGTGGCCTTGGGAGCGCGTTGCAGCAGGTCGCGGATGCCCACATGCCCGGGCCGATCAGGGGCCGGCCCCGCGACCAGTATCAGACGGAGATTGGGGTTGTGCCCCTGGAGACGTGCCGCCAGTCCCAGGCAATCGAAATCGCCGTACTTCGGAGGCGCGGCGTACCCCACTGCCTCCACGAAATCCAGGTAGTGACCAATCTCGTACTCTCTGTGCCCTGGCAGGGCCAGCAGTGGAATCGCCCCCAAGCGTTGCAGCGCAAAGTACAAGAGAATGAACTCCACGCGGTTGGGGAGTTGGAGCACCACTCGATCGAGCGGCTGAATCCCCAGATCCAGAAGGTTCAGCGCCAATCGCTCCACACCCTGGCCCAGCTCTGCGAAGCTCCATCGTTCGTCCCCGTCGATCACAGCTAGCGAATCCCCGAACTTCTGGAAACACTCTTGAAAGACCTCGCCAAGTGCACGGTCCTCCCAATACCCGCGGAGTCGATATCGCTCCGCTAGGGCCCTTGGAAACGAGGTCACCCCTTCCATCCTCAGTCTTTACCACCCAGGCCACTCCAGGCGGCCGCTCGCTCGAGGACGGTGAAGTGGTCCTCAACCACCCGCGACCGGCGCGGGAGTGGATAGATGATCGGCAGCACTCCCTCGGAGATCATCCATTTTAGGCGGGCCTCATTCTCGCGGTCCGAACCGGCCAGCGTGAAGCGGGCCAGCATCTCATCGCTCACCATGGCAGCCGCCGCCTCGAAATCTCGGGTCTCCCATACGGACTGCACCCGTCGGGCCTGCTCGCCCAACCCGGCCAGATCTGCTATGTGGTGGTAGTGGGTGCTGGCACAATAGAAGGCCACCCCCCGTCTGGCGGCGCGCACGGCCTCTTCATCACTAGGGTCGACGCAGACCATGGTCAGACTCGAAATCTGGAAGTCACTCTGACTGCGCCCGGAAATTGTGGCCCCAGCCTGGATCAAAGTGCGGTACTCCGCCAGCGACTCGGGAATGAGCCAGTTGCTGATCATCCCGTCCGCGACCCTTCCGCTCATGGTGGCCATCTGCGGACCCAACGCGGCGAGCCAAATCGGGATCCTGGCACCGTCCGGGAGAGCACCCTCGCGCAGATGAAAGTCTTCTACTCGAAACCACTTACCCTGGTAGGAGGTTCTGGGCTCGGTCAGCAAGCTGCGCACGATCTCCACCGTTTCACGCGCCCGCCCAACCGGCCGGTCCAAGGTCATCCCGTGGCCGCGGGTCATGAAGCCAATGCCGCCGGTGCCAATCCCGAGAGGGCTGAATCGGCCCGAGGAAAGCTCCCAAATGGATCGTGCCGCCATGGCCAGCAAAGTGGGAGTCCTCGTGTAGAAGCTGACAATTCCGGTGCCCAGCCTGATCTTCTGGGTGGCGGTAGCGAGCGCGGCCAGGAGCGAGAAGGCCTCTTTCGCAGACTCCTCGGTGAGCAGGAAGTGCTCATAGCCCGCGTCCTCCGCCCGCCGTGCGAACCGCACGATGTCCGGGTATCCCATGTCACCCGTGTGCAGCATGATCCCGAGCGGCGGCCTCAACTGTACCGTCCTTCGCCGCTCCGCGAACCCTGGGGGACAGGCCCGACCCCGTGCCCGCCGGACCAGGGAAGGGCTTCGGTCAATGGAACCTGGCTCGCGCCACAAGACGCTGGTCCTTCGTGACCCGAGCGCACCTCGCGAGAAGTTGACATGGCCACCTCTCTAGCCCTCCATAACCAACGGAAAGGGAAGGGGATCAACACCAGCCAGGATGCGACACGGACGCCCTGGCCACCGAAAGCCTCCTCCAAGACACCTAGCAGTCGCAGCCGCCGAAAAGACCCTCATCTGCTACCTGCGGTCACCAAAAACAGCGTCACGGCCTGATCTTCGCCACCGGGACGACCACCACCGTGACCCGCTCCGCGGCCAATCCCTCCCTGATCGCCGCCCCAGCCTCGGCAGCGCTGGTCACTGTCACGGCCTCGGCCCCGTAGGCGTGCGCCGCAGCCTCGTGATCAACTCCTTGGATCTCAGTGCCCGGATGCAGACGTGGGTCGAGCGGCACCCGCAACATGTTCTCGATGGCACGCTTCACGGCCAGATAGCCGCCGTTGTCCAGTACCACAACCACGATTGGGGCGCGCTGTGAGACGGCGCTCCAGAGCGCCTGGACGGAGAAGTGCAGGGTTCCGTCTCCGACCACCGCCACCACTGAGCGATCGGGCCTCGCCAGCTTGGCGCCCACCGCAGCCGGAAGGCCCCAGCCCAGCGCGCCTCCACTGCTCCGCCAAATCTCGCCGCCCTTGGGCACCCCGCAGTGGCGAAAGATCAGCCGGGACCCCCGCACCGCCTCTTCCACCAGGATGGTCCCCTCTGGAAGAGCGTCGGAGATGGCGTCCGCAAGATCGGCCATCTCGACCGGAGATTGCCCCTTACTGGCCGCCAGCTCCTCGGCCAGCGCCTGAGCCCGCTTCGCTTGGAGCTCTCCCAGCCGAGCCCTGCGGGCCGCGATCATCTTGGCGACATCCAAGCCCACATACGCCTCCAACAGCGCCTGAAGTGCCCGTTTGGGATCAGCGACTATCCCAACGGTCGGCGCTGCGGCCATCCCGATCTGAGCCGCGTCGGGGTGGATATGCACCAGCGCAGCGCCTTCAGGTAGGCGCGGCCGCAGGCGATGGGAAAATGGGTAGAAGACTCTGCATCCAACCGCCAGGACCAGGTCGCACCCGTCCAGAACGGCGGGCTCGTCTCCGTAGACCCCGAGATAACCGGGGTCGGATCCCTGGTAAGACAGGCTGGCCAAGTCGGTAAGGTCGGCCGCGACCACCGCGATACCCGCGGCGCGAGCCAGCTCGGCTACCTGTGTCCTTGCCGGGGCCCCAGCGGTACCCAGGACCAGGAGCGGTCGCGAGGACTGAGCGAGCAACTTAGCTGCGGCCTCGATCTCCTCACGCGGACCGGATCCGAGCCCCACCGGGCGCCGGAGACCTGGCAAGGAACCGGGCTCCGGGCTCAAGCTGACCGGGGCCGCCATAAAGTCCTCAGGCACGGCTAGGAAGGTAGGCCCTGAAGGGCTGCTGACCGCCGCTTGCAGGGACCTGGCGAGATCGGCCGCGATCGATTGGGGTGCCAACGTCTGTCGGGCCCTCTTCGTAAAGGGACGCAGCAGCGATGCCAAGTCTGGAATGGTGCAGAATCCGTCCTCGGCCAGCACTGAGGTGTCTTTGTGACCGACGGTCATCACCACTGGCACCCCATCCTTGGCGGAATTGAACAGCTGGCTCATCCCGTTCATGGCGCCCACAGTGGTGTGCAGCCCGACCACTCCCGGTCGACCTGCGGCCCGAGCATAACCATCTGCCATCGCCACCACCACCCCCTCGTGCAGGGCAAGCACGTAGCGAATCCCGCCATCCTCCCGCAGAGCTTCCAGGAGCGGAGCTTCGGTCGAGCCGGGCAGCCCAAAAAACGTGTCAACCCCCCACTCCCGGAGTGTCGCGACGAAGGCATCTGCACCGTTCATTTGCTGTCGAGGCCGCTTGCGGCGACCTCCGCCGCCGCGCGACCCAGAAATATCTCCCGCATGTGGGGGTCACTCAACACCTCGGCGGCCGGGGCGGACACCTCGACTCGGCCACGCACCAACAGGTAGGCCCAGTCAGCTATCGCTAGCGCTGCGACAGCCTTCTGCTCCACCAACAAGACCGACTTCCCCATCGCACTCAGGGGACGAACCTGTTCTTCCAGCACAACTCGGGACAGCTCAGGGGTGAGGCTGGCGGTTGGCTCGTCGAGAACCAGAACCTTCGGGTCGAGCATCAGGACTCTCGCAATTGCAGTCATCTTGCGCTCGCCCCCGCTCAAGGTCTCGGCGTAGCGGTGGAGCTTGGCCTGGAGTTGAGGGAACACCTGGAGCACACTTTCTATCCGCCGCTGTCGTTCCGCGCGATTGCACAGATACCCGCCCATCTCCAGATTTTCGATCACCTTCAGCGAGTCGAACACGTCATCGAGCTGGGGCACGTATCCCACCCCTAGTCGAGCCAGCTGTTCGAGGGGAACGGATGTGACATCCCGCCCCTCCAGGAAGACTTGGCCCCCCATCACCTTGGCGATGCCCAGCATCGCCTTGAGCAGTGTGCTCTTGCCGGCCCCATTCGGGCCAGCGACCGCCACCACCTTGCCGGCGGGAACCTCCAGGCTGATGCCATCAACCACCGCGAAGTCACCGTACCCAGCGACCAGGTCGCGAACCGCCAGAGCCGGAACGCCCTCCTGCCCCCCCCTAACCGATGACGTAGGCATCCTGAACCTCCCGGCGAGTCCGCAACTCTGACATCTCGCCCCGGGCGATGATCTTTCCCCACGCCATCACTAGCACTTCGGAGCAGATCCGCTCCACCGTGCCGAGCTCATGCTCTATGAGGATGACGGTGAGGCCCTCCGCGCGAAGTTCCAGGAATATATCCTCTAACTGGTGCGTGAGCCGCGGATTGAGGCCGGCCATGGGCTCGTCAACCAACAGCAATTTAGGCCGCATCATCAACGTTCGCATGATCTCCACAGCCCGGCGCTGCCCGCCGCTGAGGTTGCGCGCCCGTTCGTTCGCTTTCTCCTCCATACCAAAGGTCGCCATCAGACGGTGGGCCCGGTCGACGATTGCCTCCTCCTCGGCCTTCCAATACCGCTTGCCCGCGAGCAGGCCTAGAGGCGTCAAGGATCGCTGATTGGGAACCGCCACAATCAGGTTCTCAATGGCTGTCAGTCCGTCGAAGACCCGAGCGATTTGAAAGGTCCTCACCAGACCTCGTCGGGCCCGCATGTGCATGGGTTCATTGGTCACATCCTGACCAGCAAACTCAATCAGTCCCGATGTCGGCGATGCGAAGCCGCTGATCATCGTCAGGGCAGTGGACTTCCCAGCCCCGTTCGGGCCTATGATTCCAATGATTGTCCCCGGCTGAACATCGAAGCTCACCCCGTCGACGGCCCTGACCCCCCCGTACTGCTTGACCAGGTCGGTAACCCTGAGAATGGCTCCTCGGGGCTCCTGACCCGCAACCACCGCGGTTGCTGACGCCACCCCGGAGTCCCGCCCCTCGCCGCTTGCATTCGAGCTCAAGCTGGCGGAGCCGCGACTCGGCCGGTTCCGGAGTCACCGGGCGACGGCCGGTCCGAACCACTAGGTGATCGATAAAAGGGTCTTCTTTCTTTGAATATCCCCTGCGGACGAACCCACAGGAATGTGATCGTGAGAACGCCGAGAATGATCCAGCCGAGCGCCTCGGTAAGCCCTGTGTGGGAGCTGATCTGCGGGAGGAACTGGACCCCCTGAAGTAACAGGACGGCGATCACGAAGGTGCCAAGGCTCACTCCCATGTCGTTACCCATCCCGCCCACGATGATCGCGGTGAGTAAAGCGAGGGTCTCAACATAAGCCCAAGCCCCGGGGGACCACCCACCAATGAAGGCAGCTAGCAGCGCCCCGCTGACTCCGCCGAAAGCCCCCCCGACCGCCTGGCTCATGAGCCGCAGCCGGACCACGCTAAAGCCCAGCGCTGCCACTGCGTGCTCGTCGTCTCGCATGGCCCGCAGCGCCCTTCCCATGGGCCCCCCGGTGAAGCGCTTCATCACGAAAAAGCCGATCACGCAGGCGACACCTACCATTGCGACATAGGTCCAGTCGCCGACAACCGGACTGAGCGACGAGAAGGGATTGGGAATCAAACTCAGGCCCGCCTGCCCGTTGAGAAAGCCGGTATCCGCCCCGACCACGGTCACCGCCATAAGCGAAATTACCAGCATCACCATCCCCTGGTAGTCCTGGCGGATGCGCTTCAGCCCAGTGACACCGATAAGGACCCCCACAACCGCACCCACTACGGCGGCCGCTATGACCGCGACTGCAAAGGGAAGCTGCAAGCCAATGACATACAGCTGGAAGCCTCCGTTGCCGGAATCCGGCCCTAGGCTCAGGATCGCATAGGTGTAAGCACCAGCGGCTATAACCACGATGAATGCGAGATTGGCGACCCCGCTAATCCCGTACTCGAGATTCAAGCCCCACGCCGCGAGCAGGTCCGTACCGAGATATACCAACAGCACCACGACATAAAATTCAATTCCGCTCATCGCAGCGCCTCCTTCTGCGGATAACCCGGATCACCAGGTCAAGCCAACAACTTGCGGGACGAGGAGTTCGCGCCGAACAGTCCCCGTGGTCGGACCAAGAGCATCACGATGAGCATGGCCAGGGCGACGACGTTCTCATAGGAAGGACTCCAGTAGGCGGCGGAAACCTGACTGACGATTCCGACCACTAATCCCCCCACCATGGCCCCGTATGGCTGCCCCACGCCACCCAGCACCGCCGCCGCGATGATGGGGATCAGAAATATGGATCCCAGAGTGAAGTCGAACGACTCAATGGTGATGGCGAGTGCAATCCCCGCCATGCCACAAAAGGTCCCGGACAGGAACCAGGCGATGTCGCCGATCCGCCCCGTGGCGATCCCACAACTGCGGGCCAGAGTCCGATTCGACGAGGTCGCCCGCATGGCCCTACCGAGTTGCGTCCTCGTAAGCAGGACGTGGAGCCCCGCCATGAGTACCAGCGCGACAACCAGGATAACCACCTGCGCCGTGGTCAGCGTCCAACCCAGAAAATGCAGGGTGGCGCCGCTGAGGTTCCCATACGAGAGGGTCGATGGACCGGCGACCGCGACAATGACGTACTGGATAACGATCCCAGCCGACACCGTCACGATGATCAGACCGAAAGGCTGCAGCCCCCGCCGCATGAGCGGTGCCAGCAAGCCTCGGTTCAACGCGACCGAGGCGAGTCCGATAAGTAGGCCGCCGAGGGCCATAACCAACCACACGTTCAACCCCAGCCCCAGCAGAAAGACCCCAAGGAAGGCAGCCAGCGTCATGAGAGAACCGTAGGTGATGTTCAGCACGTTACTGATTCCGAACTGCAATGTGAATCCGACCGCGCCCAATGCCAGGACCGCGCCGGAGGCGACCCCGAATCCTATCGCCTCGATCAGAAGATGCACAGATGACTCCTGCCCATGATTAGGGGGTAGACAGCGGGCCGCCAGCCCCGGACTGGCGGCCCGCTCTAGCTAATGAGAAGAATTACTGCAGCAGTTGCGAGACCTGGGCCCCAGAGATGACCTTCACTGAAGTCGACTGGGTCGCACTTGTGAAGACTACAACCGCGAACTGGCCCGAGAAGTTGTGGTACTTGTTGAAGCTGACCGGGCCCACGACACCGACGTACTGAATCTGCTTGCCCTCAGCCAGTGCCTTCTTCCCCTCCGCGAATGTGTGCACCACTACAGCGCCGGACTTCTTCGAGACGATTTGGGGCACATAGGAGTTGTACACCGACCCCGTAGTGCTCTTGGATGCCAGCATAGCCAAGGCCAGTATGTTCATGCCGTCGTAGGCCGAAGCGGGCGGTCCGACCGTGGTGATGACTCCGGCGATTGCATGAGTCTTGGGATTCACCTCCATTGCTTGCTTATAAGCGTAGAAGGCAGGGGTGGTGTTGCTGAAGTACGACCCCACAAGAAACATATCGTGGAGAAGGTAGCTTGCCCCCACGGCCTTAGCCACTGCCGAGTAAAAGTCGGGCGTCAACGAGTCGGTGGCCGTGATCATGGCGGGGATACTGCCGTTGTTGAGCTGGGAATAGTTGGCCAGGAAGGTGGCAGTGGTCTGGGGGTCCGCAGAGAAAATCAATGCTTGCGGATGGCCGCTCAGAACGGTCGACACCACGCTGGAGTACGAACTGGCGTCGGCAGGAATGGTGAGGTTGCTGGTGATCTTGAGTCCGAGCTTGGGAGCGGCCGAGACAATGCCGGGCAGATTCCCCTGCGATCCGATGTTGTTCTCGAAGATCACTGCGACCCGCTTGTAGCCCTTGTCGGCTGCCCACACCGCGAATGCCGCGCCGTTGGCGTTATCGGCTGGGGTCAGCCGCCAATAGTACTTGTCGGTCGTACGGTTGAACGCGACCAGACCGTTGGTCGTAACAAAGGGAATCCCAGCCTTGTTGATGATCGGGACGGTCGTGGCAGCGGTATTACTCTCCAAGCCCATGGCCATGTCCAAGTTGGAGATGGTGGCGACTGCCCGCGTCACATTTGGGACGGCGTCGGCGGCGTCCCCGGTGTCGTCGACGGCAGTGCATTGAAGCTTATGTCCAAGCACCCCGCCCGCATTGTTGATCAGCAGAGTCGCCGCCTCACAGGGAGCCGACAGCAGTGTCCCAAACTCGGCAGCGGACCCGCTGAAGGGGGCGATCACGCCGACGTTGATTGGACCCGGTTTCGCAGGCGTACCAACAGGGGTGCTCGCCCCACAGCCCGCAAGGACCGTAAGCAAGCCTACTGCCGGGATCACCAGGGCTCGACGCATCTCCGTCCCTCCATCTCGTTTTGAGTCGGCGCCTTCTCGGCGTCGCGGTCTCCGTCCCGGAGCCAGATCCATCTCATATGAGGAAGGGATCCAAGTTGCACTGCCCGCTCTCCCCGCTATCTGTGAACCCAGAGTGAGCCCCACAGATCAAGGCGCTGTTGGCAAGCAGACTTGCACTCCACCCTACTTGAGTAGGCAATACCATACCCCCGTCCTACCGGTCAGCGCAAGCGGCTCCCAGACTCGCCGTGGCTGCGGTGCGGCGCAAGCAGAACCACCCGGCGGGAGCGCGCAGGCGACTACCGTATTCCGAAGTCAGACACCCGGGCTGACGTTCGGCCCGATGCCCCCTCCTGCCTCTTTCCCCGTCAGCAACACTTCGGCGGCTATCGGTGCTAATGTTGACTCAGGTTACTGGACTCAGACGGAGGTAAAGTCGATGCGTACCGTCTGGAGACTTCTGAGGCAGACTAGGGCGGAGTGATCGGCCCCCCGAGGCCGGTGCACGACGGTGGAGTATCGCCACCGCCAGATTATTGTGACCTCGGTACAGGGCTAGCCGACCACCTGAATTTAGTCCGGCTTATCCGCTGGACTCGGTGTTAGCGCACCGGCAAGATTGTGAGCGGACCCTACGGGGTCCGCTCTTTGATATCTGGCCGGTGCTGCGCTCGAGGCTCAGTTCCCGGCTCCTCTGCCAGCCAAAAGCGCAACTGGGACTTATCGCTCACCCCGACCCGTGGACCGGTACGACGGGCCATTCCCGGTGGGATTCTGCCGGCTTCTATCCAAATCTGGTCGAGCACTCCTGAACAGAGATCCAGTGAGTCATGCTCCCGGCCGATCTCCATCGCGCGGCAGAGCCGGCCAGGGCCTCGGAGACTGCCCCCGGCGGGAGAACGACCCATCGCTCCCCTTAGGAGCACTGCCTCCGCCTCCCCTTCTTTTCCAGTCACCACATTGAAGCAGTGGTGCATGCCGTAAATGAAGTAGACATAGGCATGACCTGGAGGCCCGAACATCGGACGGTTCCGTCGAGTCGGGCCCCGATACGCGTGAGATGCGGGATCCCCCTGCCCCAGGTATGCCTCGGTCTCCGAGATTCGGACCCGGAAGAGCCCATCTCGGGTTCTACGCACCAGCCAGCAGCCGAGCAAGGCGCGAGCCACGAGTGGGCTCTGGCGCGCGAAGAAGTCTCTGGGCACCGGGCGGGTCTGGGCGGTCGGCGGAGTGCCGCGCATCCGAGGTCACCAACCCCTCACTTCAGCGAACTACGGCTCCAGCCGATGCGTGCAACGCTTCGGCAACTCGATCCCGAAGCGCCTCGCCCCGGCTATTGGTCAGCGTCTTGATCGGGTCTCGGAAGACCAGCCTGAAGGTCCACCCCTTGAGGTCGTTGCCGAGTTGAGGGCCACGGTACTCATCCAGAACCCGGATCTCTTCTAGTTCGGACACATTGGCGCCTTTGACTGCCTCCAAGGCGAACCCCAGCTCCGCCCGGACAGGAACTTTGACCGCGAGGTCCATCACCAACTGTGGAGTGCGGGCTAGATCGACTGTGGTGCTCGGGCGGCCACCGGGAACCAACCAGTGGTCTGTTCTGAGCTCGGCGGCGACGACGCGTCCGCGCAACTGCAGGGCCGCGGTGGACCTCTGGTCAAGTTCCCCAACCACCCCCCGAACGACACCGCCGCTGACTACCAGGGCGCAACGGGTCGGGTGGAAACCCGGGCACTCCCCCATCCTAAAAGTGGTGTTTTGCGCGCTCAGACGGTCGCCCAAGGCTTGGCAGACCGCCAAGAGATGGCGGAGTCGGAGGGCGCTGTCATCCGCATCGCCATCCACCGATTGGTCCACAAACCCAATCAGGTCCGGCTCCAGGGGCCGGTCGTTCTCGGATGTCGCCCAGAACGCGCGCCCCTGCTCGAAGAGGCGAATCCGTGCACGACCTCTCGACTGATTCAGCTGGCAGGCACCCAAGAGCCCTGGAAGAATCCCGGTTCGCAACGCGCCCAAAGCAGTAGACAGAGGGTTCCCTATCTGGAGCGCAGGGCGGTTCCCGCCCATGCCAGCCAGGCCGGCTACCGGGGCCTGCCGACCAGAGTCCACCAAGCTCAGAGTCACGCACTCGTTGAACCCTGCCCCCATCGCCACCTCCGCCGCCAATCGCAGCGGCGAGGCCCCCACAACATGCGGGGGTGGCTGGCGCAACGGGGGCAGGGTGGAAGCAATGGCGGCGTATCCCACTATCCGCCCCACTTCCTCCACGATGTCGATGGGTAGCGACACGTCCGTCCGAACGGCTGGAGGCGTCACCAGCAGTTCCTCTGCCCCACGATCGACCAGAAACTCAAGGCTCTTGAGGATCTCACCGGCCTTTGCCTCATCAACCCGCATTCCCAGGAGCGCAGAGATCCGATCGGCAGAGATCCGAATCGCTGGCGGGGCAGGCGGTAACGCTCCGGCTACGCAGGGACCTGGTAGAGGGGCCACACCCAGCGTCTCCCGCAACAGCCGTGTGAACCGGGCTGCGCCGACCGGAACCAGGTGGGGCGACAGCGGTCGCTCGAAGCGGGACGAAGCCTCGGTGCGCACGCCGAGGCGCCTGGAGGTGCCGCGGATCGAGGTCCACGCGAAGCTGGCAGACTCCAGTAGCAAGTTCGTGGTAGCTGCAGTTACCGCCGACTCCATCGCCCCCATAACCCCAGCGATGGCGCTCGCCCTGCCATTGGCAGCAATCACCAATGTCTCTGGATCGAGTGAGCGCTCAGCACCGTCGAGGCCCAGCATCCGCTCGCCATCGAACCCAAATCTTACCGACAGAGCAGTTGACCCCACTTGATCGCGAATGCGGTCCAGGTCAAAGGTGTGGAGTGGCTGGCCGATCTCCAGCATCACGTAGTTCCCAAGATCCACCACCGCTCCAACAGACCGCTGGCCAACGGCGAGAAGCCGGCGGCGGATCCAGAGGGGGGTCGGACCTTGGGGAATTCCGAGGAAGCCCTCCGCCCAGTAGACCGGACACAGTCCGCTGTCCTCAATCTCCACAGCAACCCGTTCTGCGAGCGGCTGACCCTCGCGAATGACAGGTGAGATGTCGGGGTCCTGCAGCGGTCGCCGCAAGCATGCTGCCAGCTCTCTGGCGACCCCCCAGTGCGAGAGGCAGTCCGCCCGGTTACTGAGGATCTCCAGCTCGTACACGACATCATGGGGAAATGCCACGGAGAGCGGCTGGCCCACGGCGGCGTCCCCAGGCGCCAGGACCATGATCCCGGCGTGGTCGGGTCCCAGACCGAGCTCGTCGGGAGCGCAGAGCATGCCGTGACTCTCAACTCCCCTGATTCGACGCCGCCCGATCTCAACGCCTGAAGGAAGCTTGGTTCCGGGTCGAGCCCACGGCACGAGCGCCCCCACGAAGACGTTGGGAGCACCGCAGACCACCTCCAGCGGCTCGTCCCCTCCTGCTCTGACCTCCGCGAGGAAGAGATGGTCGCTGCGCTCCACCCGCTTGAGGCCAACCACCTCGCCCACGACCACCCCCTCCAGGCCCTGGGCGAACTCTGTGATCTTCTCCACCTCGGTTCCGGTCACCGTCAGGAGGTGAGCAACCTCCCGGGGGGAGACCCCACTGAGGTCCACCATCGATGTGAGCCACTCGTGACTGACGCGCACCTCAGAAGCACTCCAGTAGACGCAGGTCGTTCTCGTACAGATCACGTACGTCGCGCAGGGAGTAGCGGAGTGCCGCGATCCGGTCCGGCCCCATGCCGAAGGCGAACCCGCTATATCGCTCGGGGTCGACCCCGGCATTGCGCAGCACCGCCGGATGCACCATACCAGAGCCCAGGATCTCTATCCAACCCTTGCCGTGGCAGCTCCGGCAGCCCGCCCCTTTGCAAATCCCACAGGCAACGTCCGCCTCCAGGGAAGGCTCGGTATAGGGGAAGTAGCTCGACCGCAATCTGACTCCCCGATCCGCCCCAAAGAGCTCGCGAGCCACATGCTCCAGGGTGCCCTTGAGATCTCCCACCGTCACCCCCTCGTCCACGCAGAGTCCTTCTACCTGGTGAAACACCGGATTGTGCGTGGGGTCGGGATTGTCCCTACGAGCTACCTTGCCCGGGACGATGATCCTAAATGGGGGAACCCCGGAGAGCATCGTGCGCATCTGCATTGGGGAGGTGTGGGTCCGATACAGCCACCCCGAGCCTGTCCCCGTCAGATAGAAGGTATCGTGCGCATCCCGGGCCGGATGCTCGGGAGGCATGTTGAGGAGCTGGAAGTTGTGCAGATCGTCCTCTATCTCCGGGCCCGCAACCGAGGTGTAGCCCAACTTGGCAAAGATATCCTCGATCTCGCGAATCGTACGGGCAACAGGGTGTTCATGCCCGCGCCCCAGTGGGTGGATCGGGTGGGATAGGTCCAGCCACTCATCGGCCTGCCCAGCGCCGGCACCATCCCCTTCGAGCCCGCGCTGACGCTCGGCCAAGGCGTCCCCGACCGTGACCTTGGCGGCGTTGAACGCTTTCCCTATTTGCGCACGGGCATCTCCGGTGAGGCCCCCAAGCTCCGCCGCCACGCTGGTTATGAGACCGCCGTGACGCGCCATGTACCTACGCCTGACCAGCTCCAGCTGGTCCAGGTCGGCAACCCGGGCGATCTCCTCCAGGGCCTTACGCGCTAGCGCCTGGAGGTCGTCACCGGTCACTTCGGAGCGACTTTCTCCCGGGCAACCGCCAACAGCTGCTCAAACGCCCCCGGGTCCCGCACCGCCATTTCGGAGAGCTGCTTCCGCGATATCTCCACGCCGGCCTCACCGATGGCCGCGATGAATCTGCTGTATGGGATCCCCGCCTGCCGGGAAGCCGCGTTGATTCTGGCGATCCACAGCCGACGGAAGTCCCCCTTGCGCTTGCGGCGATCTCGGTACTGGTATGCCAGCGAGTGCATGACCGCCTCGTTGGCCGGCCGAAACAGTCGATTGTGAGTACCGGTCAGCCCGGAGGCGAGCTCCAGAACCCGCTTGTGCCGCTTCCTCGCCGTGACGCCGCGTTTGACCCTGGCCACCGGTCAGTGACCCAGATACGGCGCATTGCGCCGGATCGACTTGGCATCCCCAGATACCACAGCCTTGGTCTGGGCGTATCCGCGCTTACGCTTGGCCGACTTGTGCTCGAGCATGTGCGACTGGAAGGCGCCTCGGCGCAGCAGCTTGCCCGTGCCGGACAGGCGAAACCGCTTCTGGGTCCCCTTATGACTTCGGATCTTCGGCATCTTCCTTCGCTTCTCCCCTGATCTGCTTCTTCGGAAGCGGGTTCAGAATCATGATCATGTTGCGCCCCTCCAGAAGGGGCTGCCGCTCAACCATAGCTACTTCCTTGACATTCTCCGCCAGTCGCTGGAGGAGAGCCCTACCGATTTCCTGGTGGACGAGCTCCCGGCCACGGAACATGATAGTGAGCTTGACCTTGTCACCCTCCTCCAGGAAGTGCCGCACGTACCCATACTTGGTCTGAAAGTCGTGCTCGCTGATCTTGGGCCGGAGCTTCATCTCCTTCAGCCGGACCGCATTGTGCTCCCGTTTGGCCTCCTTCTCGCGCTTCAGAGCCTCGAACTTGAAGCGTCCGTAGTCCATAAGCCGACACACCGGCGGTTGAGCCTGAGGGGCTACCTCGACCAGATCGAGTCCGCGCTCCTGAGCCAGCTTCTGGGCCTCCGCCAGGGTCACGATGCCTATCGCTTCGTCGGTGGTGTCGTCGAAGAGCCGGAGTGACGGGATCCGGATCTGGTCGTTGATGCGCAGCTCGCGAAACGCTATGGACGCGCCCTCCTTACGGGTGAGTTCGAGTTGCCGATGCTATCACGCCGGACCACCCAGCCCCGGCTCGCAAGGTCAGGATGGCGCAGTCTCCGCCCGCAGCTTCTCAAGGAGCTGCGCCACTGTTACCGATTGCTGATCACCACCTCTAGTGTCGCGCAGGTTGACCGCACCCGCCTCCACCTCACGTTTCCCTACCACAGCCAAATATGGAATCTTGGCCAACTGGCCCTCTCTGATCTTGGCGTTAAGTTGGCGACCGGGGCGGTCAGCCACCTCGGCTCTGAAGCCCGCCGCCTCCAGCTGAGACACCACTTGATGAGCATAGTCGAGCTGGTCATCGGTGATGGTCAGCAGCTGGACCTGGACCGGGCTTAGCCAGGTGGGCAGGGCGCCCGCGTAGTGCTCGAGCAGGACTCCGAAGAATCGTTCCATCGATCCCAGTAGGGTGCGGTGAACCATGAGCGGGCGGTGGGCGGCGCCATCGGCTCCGATGTACTCCAGGCCGAACCGCTCCGGCTCGTTGAAGTCGAACTGGACCGTGGCGCACTGCCAGCGGCGGCCCATGGCGTCCCGGATGTGGACGTCGACCTTCGGACCGTAGAACGCCCCCTCTCCCTGGTTTAACTGAAAGTCCAGTCCCCGGCTCCGCACCGCCCGGTCCAACGCGGCTTCGGCAGCCTCCCACATGGCGTCCTCACCGGCGGCCTTGGCGGGCTTGGTGCTGAGGTCGATTTCCACCTCTAAGAACCCGAACCTGGCCATCATCTCCTGGACCATGTCCAGGACACCGGCCACCTCCGCCTCCGCCTGCTCCGGGGTGCAGAAGATGTGGGCATCGTCCTGGGTGAAGCCTCGAACTCGAAGCAACCCGTGGAGCGTGCCGCTGCGCTGGAATCGGTAGACCGACGCCAGCTCCGCCAGCCGCAGCGGTAACTCTCGGTAACTCCTCTGCCGCGACTGGAAGATGAGAATGTGAAATGGACAGCTCATCGGCTTGATCCGGTAGCGATCCCCCTCAACTTCCATCGGTCCATACATCTCGTCGGCGAAGAAACCCAGGTGCCCGCTGGTCTCCCAAAGCTGCTCCCGGGCGACGTGTGGGGTATAGACCAGTTTGTAGCCATGACTCCGGTGCTCCTGGCGCCAGTAGTCCTCGATCACCGTGCGCACAGTGGCTCCGTTCGGGTGCCAGAGAACCAGGCCTCCCCCCAACTCCTCAGAGAGCGAGAACAGATCCAGCTCCCGGCCAACCCGGCGGTGGTCACGCTGCCTGGCCATCTCCAACCGCTCCAGGTAGAGGTCAAGCTCCGCCTGGCTGCTCCAGGCCGTCCCATAGATCCGCTGGAGCATGGGCTGAGACTCGTCACCATGCCAGTAGGCCCCTGCCGGGTGCAACAGTTTGAAGGCGGGAATCTGGCCAGCCTCCGGGACGTGTGGCCCGCGGCACAGGTCGAAGAAGTCTCCGGTCCGATAGCAGCTGATGACCTCGTCTGCCGGGATGCGCTCGATGAGCTCCACCTTGAATCGCTGTGATCTCTCCCGGAACTCAACCAGCGCCTTGTCCCTTGTCAGCTCGCTGCGCTCATAGGCGGGGTGCCGAGTCTGGATCTCCCGCATGCGCTCCTCGATCCTGGGAAGATCCTCCTCGGTGAACCGCTCCCCCCCTGGGAGCAGGAAGTCGTAGTAGAACCCGTCCTCGATCGACGGTCCGATCCCATACTCCGCCCCCGGGAAGAGCTCGCAGACCGCCGCAGCCATGAGATGGGCTGTGCTGTGGCGCAGGACGTCAAGGTCGAGATGAGGTGCTGGCATGCTCTGCTGGGAATTGTAGGCGGCCGCCACGGGCACTCAGCGGGCAGGGATCGGTCGACGGCTATAATCCGACCCACTCGGCGGCTTCCGCGGGCGCATAGCTCAGGTGGTTAGAGCGCTACCCTGACACGGTAGAGGCCCCAGGTTCGACTCCTGGTGCGCCCACGCGGCCCGACCCAACGGTGGTTGTCCACACCCCGAGATGGGGAAAGTGGGGACAACTCGGGTCCGGAAAGGTTTGGGGAAATGCGGCGATTTTCTGGCCTGTTTTGACGTTGACATGGCCCCATGGAAGGCCTCTAATATGAGTCCCGTGGCACCCTCTCAGAGGTCTCCTTTGGCGCTCCGAGTCTGCGCTCGGTCAGGTTGTGGCAACCTGGTCAAGAAGCAGACCGCCAAGTACTGCAGCGTCCGCTGTTCGGCTGAGGACCCAGATCGAAGGGCCCGGCTGAGCGAACGGGCTCGCTCGGGTAGGCTGCTACCGATGTCGCGACAGCTCCAGCTCGACTTCGATAGCGAGGAGGTCAGGATCGCGGCCATAGCGCCGGGGAGGGAGGAGGTTCCCCAGGGCTTGTCGCGATGGGCGGTCTGAGCCCCGACTGATCAATGAACCGCCGGACGGGGCCTCAACATCGCCTCGGCGGCGTGGATATCAGCCTGCGAGACACTCACCATCAAGCTCTGCTCGCAGCGATGACAGATGATGTGAAAGCTGGTGGGCTGGGGAATGTCTCGGGCCACCTCCTGGCGGAACCCGCATCCCTCGCAGGTGACTACGGCACGCATGCCGACATTGAAGGGCACCCGACAGCCTGGTGGCCCATCGCAGACAACTTTCGACAATTCGCTACGCGGTCGTCACCGCTGCGGGACCGTCGCCATCCGCTCCTCCGCCCCACGACCTCAGCGCCGCAACCGCGCCGGTCACCACCAGGCACAAGCCCAGGAAGGCAATCACGTCGCTGGATCCGACAACATCGGCCACGGCACCCGCGACTAGGAGCGGCAGGGCGATCGCCAGGTTGATCGCCAGGAACGCGCCCCCGAAGATGCGTCCTCGGGTGGCCTCCTCAGTCGCCTCTTGAATCAGCACAAGGGAGGGGATGAGCACCGCGCCGAGCCCGGTCCCAAAGAGGATGGCCAACACAATCGCCAGCGGAACCAATCCCCCCACCACGTGGAGTCGGTCCAGGATAGGAGGCAGAATCCCCAATATCAGCATCGCGACCCCGGCCAGAACCAGCCCCCTGACGACGGTCCGCACGCCATGGCCCTGAGAGCCGCGGCGGCTCACCACCATTCCTGTGAACACCATTCCAGCGGTTGCCGGGATCAGCAGTATGTAGCTGTCCGTCGGCCGTCTCAGCAGCACGTGCTGCATGTACCCCGCTGACAGAGCGAAAATCGTGAACACGACCGCCAGGGCCAGGGTCAGCATGCCAAAGGCGAACGGGAGGACTCGACTCTCCCTGATCACGACCAGGACTTCCTTGACCTCCTGAATCGTCCCGGTCTTGCCCTCCGGACGCTTGTAGTCGGCAGCCTGAGTCGCAGCCAGCCGGGAGCGAATGAGCCAGATAGCCCCCGCAGCCACCATAAAGAGTGCGGAGCCGAAATAGTAGGGCCCTTCCAGCCCGAGGATCCGCTGGGCGACCGACGCGAGGGGAACCGAGAGGACGATCGTGAGGACGATCGTCACGGTGAACAGGGAAGTCGCTGCCGGCAGCTGACTGCGGTCGACCAAGCTGGGAATGCTGGCTGCTTCGGCCGGGGCGAAGAGCTGACCCACGCCGGCAAAGACCAAGGTGATCACATAAAGGGGGATGACTTGGTGCTGGGCGACCCCGGTGAGTTCCAGCGCGGGAACGCCCAGCACCATGAGCCCGCGGCTCAGGTTGGTCCAGATCATCAGGGTCTTCTTGTCGTAGCGGTCGGCGAATATCCCAGCCGGTACCGAAAGGAACACCGCGGGGATCGTGTACGCCAGCAGCAGCGCGGCGTCGCTTAGGTAGAGATGCGTCAGCGAGTAGATCGACAGCAGCAGGGAGAAGGCAAAGAATTTGTCTCCCAGTTGCGCCGCCACCTGGGCTCCCCACAGCAGCCTGAAGTCGCGGTTACGAAGGGTCTCGCGGAAGCCCGACGGCCCCGGGAGAGCAGTCGGCGGAGCCTCCGTGACCTGCTGGCCCACAGCCGTCATGGCGGCGAATATATCATCCGGCCGGCTCCCTGCTAACGGCTTTCCACAAATCCAACCACTCCCGCGGCGTGAGGGTGCCGGGCCGGCGAGCGGGATCGATTCCTGCGTCCGCGAGCAGTTGGGAGGCGCGACCTGGGCTGATCCCAAGCGAATTTGCGAGTCCATGATGCAGCTGCTTGCGGCGCTGCTGGAAGATGGGCCGAGCCAGGTCAAGGATCCCCTCCTGCTGCAGGCGTTCCGGACCAACACGAGGACGGACCACGATAAATGAGCTGTGGACCTTAGGCTCGGGCCAAAAACTGGCGGGGGGGATTTCGAAGACCGACTCCACGTCCGCTGCCATTCGTACGCTCAGCGTCGCCAGCGACCAGTCACCCAAGGGGGCGGCCAGCCTCCGCGCCACCTCCCGTTGGACCACGAGATGACATGCCACAGGGGTTGGGTGCCACCGGAGAAGGAGCGGGAGAATCGCGCCGGTGATCTGGTACGGCAGGTTCGCGATCACCGAATATGGCGCCGAGAGCCCCAGCTCCAGCGGGTCGGCGCGTAAGGCGTCCATCTGAACAACCCTGAACTCGGGGTGGTCGGCCTGGAGAAGGCGAAGCGCGGCCACGCAGGCGGGGTCAAACTCCAGCCCGGTCAGGGCCAGCCCCTTGCCAAGCAGCGCCTGGCTGAGCGCGCCGAGGCCGCACCCGATCTCCAACAGCTGACCGCTCTCAGGGCCCAGACTGGCGACGATCCGCTGGCGCACCGCGTCGTCTACCAGGAAGTTCTGGCCCAATCTGTGCTGCGGGCCGACCTGGAAGCGGCGGGCGACCGCGCGCGCGGTCTCGACCCGACACAGGTCCGGAGCGGTCAAGCCGGCGGCAGGTGTAGGAATTGCCGGATGTTCTCGGTTACGACCCGCGCCAGGGAATCCAAGCACTCTCCCCGACGCGCCGCAACCCAGGTGGCGGTCGTTCGTAACATCGCCGGCTCATTCACCTTGCCGCGATATTGATCCGGGGCCAGGAAGGGAGCGTCGGTCTCCAGCAGCAACAACTCGGATGGAACGCCCACAATTGCCGACTGCAGCTCCCGAGCCGAGCGAAAGGTCACGTTGCCGGCAAAGGAGCACATCAGCCCCCTCTCCCTGGCCGCAGCCACGAACAGCTGGTCGCCGCTGAAGCAGTGCAGCATCGCCGGCACGCTAGGGCCGCCGTCCAACACCTCCAACAGTTCGGAGTGAGCTTGGCGCAGATGGATCACCGCCGGCAGGTGGAGTTCTGCCGCCATCACCAGCATCATGGCGAACATCTCCCGTTGCAGGTCGCGGGGAGTTTCCAAGTGACCAGGCCTTTCGAGATAATCGAGCCCGATCTCCCCGACCGCCACGGCCTTGGGGTGGCTCAGGAGCTGACGCAACTCCTCAGCCTCCGAATCGGTCGGGGGCAGCCTGTTCATCGGGTGCCAGCCGACGGTGAAGAACACCTCCTCGTGGAGTTCCGCCAGTCGGCAAGCCTCTCTGCTGTCGAGCAGCCCATCGCCGCTGGTCACCACCTGATGAACTCCAGATCGATGGGCATTGGCCAACGCCTGAGTGACGGGCACCCCCCGCCGTGCGACCTCATCGAGATGACAGTGGGCGTCGATCAGGAAGGGGTCAGCCATCGGCGGCCCGCCTGGCCGCGCCCCTGGGCACCGCTTCCACCACCACCGTGCACTCGCCGCGAGCTGGCAGTTCCGCGAACAGGACCGCCAGCTCTCCGGCTGACCCCAGGTACCAGCTCTCGTGCAACTTGGAGATCTCACGAGCCACCGCCACTCTCCGGTCGCCGAGCACCTCGGAGGCGTGGCGCAGCGTGGCCGCGAGCCTGTGCGGAGACTCGTAGAAGACCATCGCGAACTCCGGATCCGCCTGCAGCAGACGCAACATCCGGGAGCGGGTGCGGGGCAGGAAACCCAGAAAGATGAACCGGTCGGCCCGAAGTCCACTGGCGGCCACCGCCGCTACCAGAGCGGACGGCCCGGGCACCGCCAGCACGGTGTGGCCGGCGCGCCGGGCTGCATCGACCACCTGGCGCCCCGGATCGCTGACAGCGGGCATGCCGGCGTCGGATATGAGCGCGACGTCTCCCACCGAGAGCGCTTCCAAGACCTGCGCTACCCGCGCTCCCTCGCGTTCCCCGGGAAGGGAGATGTAGCGCGGATGCGCTCCGATGGAGCTCAGCAGGAGACCGCTGTGGCGAGTATCCTCCGCGACCACCACCTCCACTTGGCCCAGGATCTCCGCCGCCCGGGGCGAGAGATCCCGCCGGTTACCTATCGGGGTCGCCACCACATGAAGGGTTCCCATCGACTTCAGCAACCCCAGTCGCGGGGGTAGCGAAAGTCAATCTCAATGGTGCGGGCGGACAGCTTCGCGATGAGCGGCGGCCGGCGCTTGAACTGGTTCCGCCTCACCCTCTCGATCACCGCTGAAACGATCGCTTCCGGATAGCCCAACTTGGCTAGCTCGTCGTACGGCAACCGCCGGTCGACCATCTGGTAGAGGATTAGATCCGCTTGGGCATAGGTGAAGCCGAGGTCGTCCTCGTCCAGCTGGCCTTCGAAGAGGTCGGCGGAGGGTCGCTTCCTGAGCAGGGTTTCCGGCAGCTGGAGATGCTCGGCTAACTGGTAGACCTGGGTCTTGTAGAGGTCACCGAGCGGATTGAGGGCGTGCGCCATGTCTCCGTGCAGGGTGCCGTATCCAAGCAACAGCTCAGACTTGTTCGAGGTCCCCAAGACCAAGAGCGAGCGGGCCTGGGAGATGTCGTAAAGCACCGACATCCGCTCCCGCGCCATCTTGTTGCCACGCCGATTCTGGTCCTTGGTCGGCCGGTCCGAGAAATAAGCGTCAATTTGCGCGGTGATGTCCACCACCGCTAACTCCGCCTGCAAGGACCTCGCCAAATCTCGGGCATCTGCCAGGCTCTCATGCGAACTCTGGCGGTACGGAAGAGCTACCCCGACCACCGCCTCAGCCCCCAGCGCCTGCACCGCCAAGGTGAAGGCAAGTGCGGAGTCGATTCCTCCCGAGACACCGAGCACCACTCCCTTGGCGCCCACCTTCAGGACCTCATCTCGAATGAACAGTCGCAGGATGTGGCAGGCGAGGGTTGGATTGATCTCCAGATCAGACATCGGAACGCTCTTCTCCAAGCTGCCGCAGCAATAGATCTGGCCGCTCGTCCCGCAATAGTGGATAGGCGATTCGGGCCCACCTCAAGAGCCCTCGATCCAGCTCCGCTCGCTGGACCCCGGGTTGGTCATCAGAGGGACCGCTGAGCAGGCTGCCGTCGGGTCCGTGCAGCTGGCTCCCCCCCCAAAAGTAGTGGCCATCCTCGAATCCGACCCGGTTGCAGTACGCCACGAAAGCGGTGAATAGGGCGGCATAGGTCGTGGTCATCGCGCTCCATATAGAGGCGGTGCCCAACTCCGAGTCGCGGCCCTGGATGCCCCGCCCAGGGCTCGCGGATGGACAGACGATTAGGTCCACACCCCTCCGGCTCATGAGGTAGGGGGCACTGGGGTGCCACAGGTCCTCACAGACCAAGACTCCCACCCGCCAGCTTTCTCCTTCGCCAAGCCTCAGATCTACCGTCTCAAGCGCTGATCCGGGGGCGAGATAACGCTGCTCGTCGAACATGCCGTAGGTGGGCAAGTAGACCTTGCGATGGACGTGGAGAACACCCTCTGCCCCCACCACCACAGCCGCGTTGAAGAAGAGGTGATCACGAGACTCAAGGACAGCTCCCACCACCGCCGTGGCCGATCCGGCTGCCCTTGCCAGCTGTGCGAGCTCCGGTCCATCGAGACGGATGGCGGTCTCAGGGACGAGGTCCTTCAGAAAGTACCCGCAGAGATTGAGCTCCGGAAAGACCACCAGATTCTGGCCCAAAGCCGCCTCCTGTGCCAGGCACTCCGCAGTCCATCCAAGGTTGTGCCCCACATCCCCCAATCGAGGCGAATGCTGTATTAAGGAGACGCGCATCGAACTCTCGGCGGCCACGTCAGCCGACCTTGGTAGTGGCTGGAGACGAGGGAAGCTCCAGGAATGCGGTGACCGCCGCGGCAACCTCCTCGACAGGGTCGTAGTTGAAGGTCGCATGAGGGAGCGCCTGCACAAAGGTCTGCCCATAACGCCGCTCCAGAATCCGGGGGTCACAGATGACCACCGCGCCGCGGTCGCCGTGACCTCTGACCAGCCGTCCGAAGCCCTGCTTGAGCCGCAAGACCGCCTCAGGCAGCGAGAGTTGGGCAAAGGCATCAGTTCGGCCGCGGGAGCGTGCCTGAAAGATTGGGTCCGTCGGGACTGGGAACGGTAGCTTGTCGATCACCACGCACTGCAACACATCACCCGGCAAGTCGATGCCCTCCCAGAAGCTGTTGGTGCCCAGAAGGATGGTCCTCGGGTGGTTTCGGAAGTTGCGCAATAGCTGGTTCCGGGTGCCATCGAGCCCCTGACCAAGGACCGCGATCCCGCGGCTCTGGAGTCGGTGGCGGAGCTGCCCATGGACCTCCCGAAGTGCCTGATATCCGGTGAACAGTACAAGCGTCCTACCTCCGAGGCCCTCAGCCACCTCCGCCACCAACCGCGCCACGGTCGCGGCGTGTCCGGGATCGTCATGCCCAGGAATGCCGCGCGGCAGACAACAGAGCGCTTGATGGAGATAGTCGAAGGGTGAGTCCAACACCAGTTCCTCCGCCCCGCCCAACCCGAGCCGTTCACGAACGTACTCGAAGGAACCCCCGACCGCCAGCGTGGCGGAAGTTAGGACCACCGTCTCGCAGGAATCGAAGAGTTGGCGGCGCAAGGAGTCCGCGACCTCGATCGGAGCGGTCCGCACCACCGCTCGATCGCCTCGCTCGATCTCCACCCAAGCGACCTGACTGCTGGGCTCCTCGGACCCAGCCGCGGCCAGCGCCGCCGCCGCCAGCTTTGCCATCCCAGCCATGGCGTCCCCCGCCACCAGGCACTCGCGGCTGGCGTTGTCCGGCTGCGGCCACAGCGCTACCTGTCCCGTCCCGAGCTCACCAACCGACTTCAGGGCGGAGGCCGCCGCGTCCAGGGTCCGGACCATGCGCTGCAGCGACCTCGCCGTCCGAGGCCACGCGAGGTTGCCGACCAGCTTGGGATTGAAGACAGCGTGCCCAGGGCGACGGCCGGGATCGGCTCCCGCCAGGTTGCGCAGGTCGCCGAAGGCGGCGACCGCCGCCTGCCGAGCAGACTTCAACGCTTGCCCGCACTCCTTGTCCCCGAGGTCGGGCAGACGATCGATCACCGCCAATACCGCTCCCAGAGCGAGGCGCTTTCCCTGCGCCTGGGTCGCCGCCTCCTCGAGGTGATGCGCCTCATCCACGATCAACCGATGGAACTCCGGCAGCACCGTGCCGCCGCTGTCGGCATCGGTCAGAAGCAGGGCATGATTCACCACCAGCAAATCCGCCTCGCGGGCCTGCAACCGGGCCCGCGCCATGAAGCAGGTCCGGTCGCGCCAGTTGTGGCAGGCGGGACCGAGGCAATCATCCACCTGGGAGCCAACCATCTCCCAGTATTCGCTGTCCCTGCCTGCCAGGCGCAGCTCAGAGCGGTCACCGGTCTTGGTCTGATGGGCCCAGACCAGAGCCCGCACCTTGAATCGCAGCTCGTCGGCGTCCTGCCGGCGACTGCCCGTCGAGGTCGAGCGCACCCAACGCTCCAACCGTCTCAAGCTGAGATAGTTGCCCCGCCCCTTGAGAACGGCAGCGACTACCGGCAGCGGCCTCGCCGCCGCCAACGCTGGCAGGTCCTTGGCCATGAGCTGCTCCTGCAGGGTTATGGTGTGGGTGGAGATCACCACGGGCTCGGATCGGCGAGCCGCCCACTCGCGAGCTGGCAGCAGATAGGCCATGGACTTTCCCACCCCGGTTCCGGCCTCCACCAATAGCTCCTGACTCCTCTGGAAGGCTTGCGTCACCGCCACCGCCATCTGTTGCTGCTCCTCGCGAAGCTCGAAGCCTGGGTCCGCCGCCGCGAGCAACCCGCCAGCGGCGAAGGCCTTGGCCACAAACGTGGCATCCAGCTCCTCCGAGGGGGATGGCTCGGGCCCGGGAGCCGAGGCCATCTGCCCTACTGACACAGCCAACTCAGCCGAGGACGGCTGGCCCTTCGACAGCTCCAGGTGGTCGGCGAGGAACCGACCACCAGTCCATGACCCTCCTCTGCACAGCTCCTGGATGCGCCGCCTCAGCTCGACCGGAAACTGGTCCACTAGCCGCTGAATTCTCCAGAGCAGAAGCCGGGTGGCGTCGGCGTCGGAAAGGGCGCGGTGGGGTCGATCGTGCGAAAGCCCGAGCTCTTGGCTCAACTGCTCCAAGCTGTGACTGGGCGCCGACGGCATGAAGACCCGGGCGAGCTCCGAGGTGTCGATTGCTGGCCGATGGGCGAAGCTCTCCGGCAGAATCTCCGAGCAGAAGGCGAGGTCGAAGCCCACCCCGTGCCCGACCAGCACCGATCCCTCACAGAAGTCGGCCAGTTGGGCAACGACCTCCTCCGGTTTGGGCTGCCCGACGAGATCAGAGTCATGCAACCCGCAGAGCCGCTGAACTACGAGCGGCACAGGCTGGCCGGGGTCGGCCAACGTCGAGAAGGTCTCGATCACCCCAGCCTCGGTGAACTTCACCGCCCCGACTTCGATGATGCGGTCAGACCTCGATGAGAGCCCCGTGGTCTCCAGGTCGAAGGACACGTAGCTGCTAGGGCGAGCGCTGATTGCAGTCATAGGCTACTGAAACCTTATCCACAAGTGCCCTAGCTGGTCACAATCAAGCAGTGCGCAAGCGTCGCATGCAGTCGGCACGCAGCTCAGCCACGACCTCGGCGGCGGAGATGTCCCCGGTCTCCACCCTTATCGCCCCTTCGGCAACCGCCAGTGGGCTGTACTCCCTCGTGCAATCTCGCCGATCCCGGCCCACGACCTCCTCCAGCAGGAGCTCGTCCGGGGTGTCGACCCCTCGGCTGGCAAGCTCCGCACGGCGGCGCTGCAGCCGCACTGCGGGAGGAGCGTCCAGATAGAACTTGCAGACAGCCTCGGGAAACACCACCGTTCCGGTGTCGCGCCCGACCGCCACCGCTCCGCGGGCGCCGGCCTCTTGTTGCCTGGCCAGCAACGCCGCCCGCACCGGGCCCAGGCTGGCGATCCGTGCGAGCAAGGTCGCCAGTCGAGGATCCCACAGCTCCAGATCCAGCGATCGGCCATCCACCCTCGCGCGCCAGTCCCCGCCTCTGGGATCGGTGTTGACCTCCACTCTGAATCCCGTGGCCAGTTCGGCCAGGTGCTGAGGATCCTCTGGGCCGACATGCGCCGCGGCGGCGGCGACCGCCAAGGCTCGATAGAAGATGCCCGTATCGACAAAGGGCAGATCCAGCTCCTCGGCAAGCATTCGCCCCACGGTGGTCTTCCCTACCCCAGCTGGGCCGTCGATGGTCACCACGGTCGGCGCGGTCACTTCGACGCCACCGCCCCCTGGAGTCTTTGGACCTCGGATGCGCTCAGCTCCCGGACCGAGCCCTCTGGCTGAGTTCCCAGTCTGACTCCGGCGATCTCGACCCGAACCAGATCCGTCAGGGCCAAGCCCACAACTGAGCACATCCGCCTAAGCTCCCGATGTCGTCCCTCGGCCAGCGTCACATCCAGCACCGTCCGCCGAGAGCTCTGGCGGGATACCCCTACTGCCAGCGGATGCGTCGGCCCGTCGTCGAGGATGGGGCCCTCACGAAGCTGCTCGAACTGCCGCCGGGAGACGGAGCCGAGGACGGTGAGCCGGTAGCGCTTTGGGACTCCATAGCGAGGGTGGGTGAGACGAAGTGCCAGGTCGCCATCATCTGTGAGCAGGATCAGCCCCCTGGAGTCCACATCCAGCCGGCCCACCGGAAACAGCCCGGCAGCCTCCTGGACCAGGTCCATCACCGTCTGGCGGCCTCCTGGGTCCCGAACGGTTGAGACGACCCCCATCGGTTTGTTCAGCGCCAGGTAGCGGCGCGGCGCCAACCCCCTTGGTAGTTGCCGGCCGTCAACCGCAATCAGGTCGAACGCCGGGTCCACCAGGAGCCCATGAGGAGGGGCGATGCGGCCGTTCACCGAAACCCGGCCCTCGCCGAGGAGGCGGTCCGCTCCGCGCCGCGACGCCACCCCTGAGCGCGCTAGGAAGCGCCCGAGCCGTTCAGTCGGCATTTGGTCTCCCCGCCTCGGCCGCCCGGGTGAGCCAACCACCATCTTCTCCGGATGGAAGGGGCGGCAGGTCCTCGATCCTGGCGATGCCGGCGACCTGCAGGAAGCGCATCGTGGTCCCGAACAGATGGGCGCGGCCCGGGCCTTCAGAGCGGCCGACTTCGGCCACCAGATCATGGCGAAGAAGGCGCTCGATGACGGCATCGCAATTCACCCCACGGATCGCCTCTATGGCGGCTCGGGAGATCGGCTGGCGGTAGGCAACTATCGCCAGTGTCTCCAGGGCGGGCCGGGAGAGCCGACTCGCCACCTCCGGTCGTAATGCCCGCTCCACCGCCCAGGCGACATGCGGATGACTCACCAGCTGCAACTCCCCGAGGTGGTCCTGAAGCATGAGGCCGGTGCCCTCCAGTAGGAGCGCTGCCAGCGACGCAGCGCTCACCACTTGGTCCGCCGACGAGTCGAGGGCACCAACCAACTCGGCAAGTGAGATCGGCTCTGCACGGACAAACAGGACTGCCAGCAAGGCTTGGGCCATGTGCTCCGCTGAGGCGCGCTCAGCCACCATTGGCGCGTTCCACCAGGATGGGGCCGTTCAGTCCCGTCTGCGTGCAGGAGGCGTGGCCGTTCCAGACCAGCTCCAACAGTGCCAGGAAGAGTGCCACCGCTTCCATGCGATCCCGCGCCGACCTGAAGACCTCGTCGAAGCGCAGCTGTCCCCCTGGCTCGAGCAGCTTGCGTAGCTCGGCGACCTTCTCGTCCACCGAGTACCTGGGGAGAGTGAACTGAAGCTCATCCGCCTCGGGCAGGCGCGCCAGTAGCTCTCCGAACGCAGAGGCGAGCGCTTCAGGGCTGAGGCTCAGGGTCGCCCGCGGCTCGACGGGCACTCCGAGCACACGAAGGAACGCTCGCGGCCCGGCGCTGGCGTCGGAGAGCAGGACTCCCGCAGCCGCCTTGAACATCCGGTACTCCTCAAGCCTGGCCCCGGGATCCGGTTCGTCTTCCACCAGCACCGGGGCGGTGAGACTCTCATCGCTGAGCTCGTCCAGTCGGCGACCCATCTTGATTTCCAAGAGCTTGGTGAGCAACTGCAGCGACTCCGCCGCCCACAGCAGGTCCAGCTCGCCCGACCATTCCAGCACCTGCTCACGCAGCTCCCGGCTGATATCGGACAGCCGCACGTCGCCAAGCTCGAGGTCGCCCCGTTGAGCCCTCGCGACCATCTCCCCAAGCCTGTCGAGGCGATCCCGCGCGTCAGTGCCCGTCACCACGGGCCGCCCCCACCCACGGACGTCAGCAGCTCAGCGGCATGGGCCCGAGCGGCAAGTGGGGTCGCCTCACCGGCCAGCAGCCTGGCCAACTCTTCAATCCGCTGGTCGCGATCGAGGATGCTGACCTGACTGCACACCACCGCGCCGACCTCTGATTTAGCCACCTTGAGGTGGGTCTGGGCCCGAGCTGCGATGGGGGCAAGGTGGGTCACACATATCACCTGTCGGCGCTCCGCGACTGACAACAGAAGCTCGCCGACCCGATTGGCGGCCTCTCCCCCTAGTCCCTGATCCACCTCATCAAAGACCACAGTACCGACGCCGGAACGGTGACTGAGATGGGCC
This sequence comes from Candidatus Dormiibacterota bacterium, assembly GCA_035534915.1. GTDB lineage: Bacteria > Chloroflexota > Dormibacteria > Aeolococcales > Bog-877 > AG-12. The sequence goes on along the minus strand of DATLQZ010000074.1, from coordinate 26,651 downwards.
AGAAGGGCCAGCGCGACCCGGGCCACCTCACCACCCGAGGCCGAGTCTCCCAGTGCACGGGGCTGGTCTCCAACGTTGGGCGCAAGTTCGAACGCGATCCGATCCCAACCGTGCCGGGAACACTCCACCCGGGCGCCGTCGGGCCCCCTGACTCCCTCCTCGGAGGGCCGCTGCCAGATCCGAATGGAGAAGATGGCATGCGGCATAAGCATCCTGCGCAGATCTGAGGTGACCGCAGCCTGGAAGCCCTGGGCGACCTCGGTGCGCAGGCTGGAAAGGGTAGAGCAGGCGGTGCTGAGCACCTTTTCCAGCCGTTCCAACTCGGTCTCGAGCGCGCTGACCTCGGCCGCCAGACCACCGCGTTCTCCGAGCATCGCCGCAGCCCCATCTCGCCGGCGGATCGCGGCTGCAAGGGATCCCCCGTGCCGCCGGGCTAGACGCTCCAAGACCGCCAACCGCTCCTCGACCTCTGCCAACCTGGCGCCATCGTCGGGAAGATGGTCCAGGTACGACCCCATCTGCAGCGATAGCTCCTGCAGAACCACGGCGATCTCTTGGGCTTGGGCGGCGGCGGCGTCGAGCTCTTGGTCTATGCCCTGGACCTGCCTGGCTGCCTGAAGGGCCTGGGCCAGCTGCTGACCCACCTCGGCATCCCCCAGGGAATCTCCGCCGACCGCGTGGCGGAGCTGCTCCGCTGCTGCTCGAAGGCGCGAGGAATTGGCCAGACGGATACGCTCGGTCCGTAATTCGTCGTCTTCTCCAATCCGCAAGGCTGCCTTCCCCAACTCGTCTAGGTCCAGCTCCGCCCTCTCCAACTCCTGCCCCTCCACGTCACGGAGGCCCCGCAACCGACCCAGCGCCGTAAGCAGCGCTTGGCGACGATCGTAGCTGGCGGCGACCTCCTCCTGGACCGCACAAAGCGGCTCGCCTCCATACTCGTCCAGCCCGGCGCGCTGCTCTGACTCCCGCAACCACCGGCTGGACGAGCCCTGCCCGTGAATCTCGAGAAGCCTCTCCCCGAGCTCTCGAACCGCAGTGGCTGGGACCACTCCAGCGTTGATGCGAGCCGTGCTCCGGCCCGTACCCACGAGCTCTCTGCTCACAACCAGGACATCATCCTGGGCGACTCCGAGACCGGTCAGCAGGTCGAGGGGCATTCCGTCGGAGAAGACCGCCGTGGCCAGTCCTCGCTCAGACCCGGCCCTGACCAGAGCGGGATCGGAGCGCCCACCCAGAGCGAGGGCGAGTGCAGCCAGCAAAACCGACTTGCCGGCACCCGTCTCTCCAGTTACGGCGTTGAGGCCCGGTCCGAAGGTGGCCGAGGCCCGCTCCATCACCGCCAAATTCTCGATCCTGAGCTCCAGTAGCAAGTTCAGGTCCGAGGGCCCGCATACGGTGTACGGTCGTCCTCAAAGGAGGGAGGGGGGAAGTCGTCGTAGGGGAGCTTGAGGACTCTTCCAAAGCCGGTCTTCGAGCGTAGCCGCCAGAAGAAGTCTGGAGTCCCGGGCGGCTCGCAGAAGTCGAGAGTGGGCCCCGGGGCGACCAGCATCTCGCCCCCTTCGGCCATCTCGGCCCACGCTCGCCCATCAGCGGCCACCACCGCCCGGCCCCGCAGCAGTTGCACCCGGACCTCCCAGCTGTCAGGGATCACCAGGGACCGGCTCAGCAGGGCGTGAGGGTTTATGGCCGTCACGACCAAGGCCGGCACCCCCGGATCGACGGGCGGACCGCCGGCCGAGAGCGAGTAGGCGGTGGAGCCAATGCTGGTGGCAACGATGAGGCCATCAGCGTCAAAGTCCCCCACCAACAACGCCCCGGTCCTAACCCTGAGGCGCACCAGATTGAACGCGTCGGCCTTGATCACAACTTCATTGACAGCCACGCGGAGCTCCCGCTGCACTTGGCCGCCAGGGGTTGGAGTGAGAGAGCCGCTCAGGGTACGGCGGCGCTGCAGCTGACACCGGTTCGCGGCAAAGCTATCGATTGCCGCCGGAAGGTCCGGCAGCTCAACATTGGCCAGGAACCCCAGGTGTCCCCGGTTGACTCCCAACACCGGAATACCGACCTCCTCGACCAGGCGAGCGGCGTAAAGAAGGGTGCCGTCTCCGCCGATCGAAACCAGCAGTCGAAGGTCCGCCAGGTACGGCAGGATCTCCAACTCTGGCTCCGCCTGGCCGACAACCGTCCGGAAACCAGCGGCTTCAGCAACCGCCATCGCCTCCCGCAGCGGAGTAGATCCCGGGGACTCCTTCAGATTGAGCAGGAAGGCGATTACACCGCGGTCTGCCGTGACGGTCACTCGGGTCTCCAGGTGGAGAGTGTGCGCAGCATGAGTCTCAGGATGTTAGGTCCTGAGACGGGATGGCGACCCACGTCAAAAGACCATCCCGATCAGGAAACCCAGTAAGAGCCCGGCCAGCACCTCATACGGGGTGTGCCCCAGGAAGGCGCGCACCCGCTCGTAGCGAAGGCCGAGGTGGCTACGGAGATCCTCGATCATCTGGTTGAGTATCAGCCCCTGCTGTCCCGCTGCCCGGCGCACGCCGGTGGCGTCGTAGACCACAACCACGGTGAGGACTACCGCCGCCGCAAACACCGGCGAGCCCATACCCAGCTTTCTGCCCAGAATGGTAGTCAGGCAGACGGTCATGGCGGTGTGTGAGCTCGGCATGCCACCAGATAACCCGATCGAGCGCACGCTGAATCGATGTCGCCTCCACGAGTCAGTCGCCACCTTGAGCACCTGCGCGACCGCCCAGGCGAGAGCGGGGACCCAGATGAACTGATTTGACAGGAGCGAGCCCACCTGGTTGAGTCAGGCCGCCCCAGGGGCCGTGGTATCGGCTGCAGAACCGACCTCGAAGGGCCGCTCCGCCAGCAGCCCGTCTGGGTCCATCGAGAGCTCGGTTACCCGGCGCTCCGCTCCGTCCAGAAGGAGAGAGCAGCGCCGTACCAGGGAAACGCCCCGCTCATAGAGCGCCATCGCCTCCTCCAGAGGCACCCTCCCTTCTTCCAACTTGGCCAGGACTGCGTCCAACTCTCCGAGAGCGGCTTCGTAGTCGAGACCCTCCTGTCCCTCCGGAGGGGCAGGAGGGAGTTCCAGTTCAGGTTCCATCGGCCACCCCTTCTATACGCTTCGAATCCAGCACCGTGCTTCGGAGACTGCCCCGCTGCAGTCTGGTGACCAGCTGATCGCCCGGCACAACCTGAGAAGGATCCCGGACCACCTGGCCAGCCTCCGCCAGCAAGGTTATCGAGTAACCGCGCCCCAGGACCCGCAACGGGCTGAGTGCCTCCAACCGCCCGACCCTGCCTGTGAACTCTTCGCGCGCCCGTAGAAGGCGGGACAACGGACCGCGGGCATCGAGCAGCCCGCGGCGCGATCTGACCTGCACGCTCGCCTGAACCAAGATTCTTTTGGCGGCTGCCTCCAGCCGCGCCGCACGCCTGTCGAGATCCTGCCGTCCCGCTGCCACCCGAGCTCTCGGCGCCAGCCGACCAAGACGCCCCTCCAAGCGCCCCAGTGCCTGGCGTTCCAACAACAGCCGTCCCGTACCCGACCGATGAAGTCGAAGCCGCCGGGCGAGGACCTCCGCCTTCAGCCCTTCCAGGTCGGGGACAGCCAGCTCAGCGGCGACCGAGGGAGTCGCTGCCCGCAGATCCGAGACGAAGTCGACGACAGTGGTGTCGGTCTCATGGCCGACTCCGGTCACCACCGGATGACTCAGCTCCGCCACCGCCCGCGCCACCACCTCGGTGTTGAATGCCTGCAGGTCCTCATGCGAGCCTCCCCCGCGCACCAGGAGGATCACGTCAGGGGCGGCCATCTCGGCCAGCCTGAGTGCCTCCACTATCGCGGCTGGGCTGCCCTCCCCCTGCACCAGCGTAGGCACCACCACCACCTCGGTGATGGGGCACCTGCGGCCGATCACCTGAAGCACGTCGCGGACGGCAGCACCCCTCGGCGAGGTCACAACCACCAGTCGCCTAGGCAGGAACGGAAGTGGGCGCTTGCGCTCCGGGGCGAAGAGGCCCTCAGCCTCCAGTCTCGCCACCAGCTGCTGAAAGGCAACTGCGAGCGCTCCCACCCCCGTGGGCTCCAAACGATCCAGGTAGAGTTGGACGTCGCCTCGGGAGAGGTAGAAGGAGATCCGTCCGTGAGCTATGACGCGCTGACCGGTCTCCGGCTCGAAGGTGAGGTTTCGACCTGCCGCCCGGAAGAGCACCGCCTTGATCGACGCCGGCTCCGAAAGACCTGGCCGGCCGTCCTTGAGCGTCAGGTACCGGTGACCTGCGGCGGAGCGGGTGCACGTCCCGATCTCAGCCTCGACATAGAGATCACCGAGATCGGGATCCTCCTCAAGGTCAGCCCGGATGAGCGAGTTGAGCTCACCTACCTGTAATACTCGGACCGGTGCCAGCACCAGCTCTCCCCCTCCCATCTGGGCCACTCGACTTCGCCAGATGACCGAGGACGCCGTTGACGAACCTTCCCGCATCCGGGCCGGCCATCTCCTTGGCCAAGCGAATTGCCTCGTCAATCACGACGGGCACCGGCTCAGTTCGCTGCCACACCAACTCCTCGCACCCCAGCCGCAGCACCGCCCTTTCCACGGCCCCCATCTGATCCAGCTTCCAGTTGGAAGAGGAGGAGGTCAGCAGGGCGTCAATCTCCCCCAAATGCTCAAACACCCCGGCCACCAGTAGCCGGGCGAATTGGCCAGCCTCTGTGTCCAATCCTTCCGCCTCCAGATGGTAGGCGAGGGCCGACCCCCACTCTCCCGGCCCGGACTCAATCTGAAAGAGCACCCGCAGCGCGACCTCCCGAGCCTGGTGGCGGGGCCCCACTGATCACCCTCCCGCCATTTCAAGCACGTGGAGGTTGATCTCTACCACTTCCAGCCCCAGCATTTTGTGGAGATCCCGTGCCACCCGCTTTTGCAGCTCGCCCGCGAGTTCGGGCAGCGAAGCGGAAGGAGTGATGGCGATGAAGAGCTCCACCTTGATCGCCGAGGATCCGATCATCTCCAGCCGGACCCCACGATGTCCATGCTGACCGCGTAAGAGGCGAGGGACAGGCACCCCGGACGGCTCGCACATCGCCGCCACCCCAGGGGTCCCGAGCGCCCCCATCGCAGCGATCGAGGAGACAACCTCGCTGGCCACCCTGACCTTGCCCAGAGGCCTCTCCCGCACCGGGATGGCTGGTGTCACTGAGCGCGCTCCGAGTACTTGCCAGTTCTCGTGTCGACCTTGATTCGCTCGCCGGTAGTGACGAACAGCGGAACGTCCACCACAACTCCCGTCTCCAGCGTCGCCGGCTTGAAAGTTCCGGTCGCCGTGTCGCCCTTGAAACCCGGATCTGTCTGGGTGACCTCCAGCGCCACCGAGATAGGGACCTCCACGCCGAGAGTCCTGTCGTCGTAGCGCAGCAGAAACAGGTTGTCCGACTCCCTGATCCACTTCGCCGCCTCGGCGAACTGCTCAGCTCCGATGGTGAACTGTTCGAAGTTGGTGGTGTCCATCACCACGTGCTGGTCGCCGTCGTGATACAGGTACTGGACCTCGACCTTCTCAATCCGGGCACGGGGAAATCGCTCCTCCGGACGAAACGTCTCCTCGGTCACGGACCCAGTTGTCAGGTTGCGGAGCCTAGTCCGGACCACGGCGGTGCCACGGCCGAGCTTGATGTGCTCGAACGAGAGCACCTCCATGAGCTGGCCGTTGCGCTCGACTGTTGTGCCCGCCCTCAGCTCACCGGCGTTGATCATCCGACACCTCCTTCGACATCCACGGCACCGGCGACCGACAGCCCTTGCGGCGGTCTGGTTTTCATCCCAAGCCCGCCCCGCGAAGCCCCACGATACCGTGGCCGCCGCCTGATGATGGCAGCTTCGCACGAGGTGTGGGCACGGTGCCCGTCGGAGCGGTACTCATGACGGGGTCGGACAGTCTTTGCTACAGCCTCTTCAAGAGCTGGTGCAGATCCGCGACCGGGGGCGGCGACCATCTCCATCATCCTTTTGGGCAATGAGCGCCAGCGCCGTCTCCACCCCACTTCGCGCAGACCGCGCCGGGACCCTCTCGAGCTCGGTCGTCATCGCCTCTTTGTCCCGCGCCCTCGACTTGGCAGAGGGCGAGCCGATGGGGCATGCCATTCGCGCCTGCTGGCTGGGGATGAGGATTGGGGACTGGGTGGGACTGGGCCCCGAGGAACGCCAGGACCTCTTTTACGCCCTGCTGCTCAAGGACGCCGGTTGCTCCGCCAACGCCTACAGTGTCACCCACTGGTTCGCTGCGGACGATCGCTCCACCAAGGCCCAGCTGAAGGTGTCCGACTGGGGGAGCCAGTGGCGCTCAGTGCTGTTCGCCATCCGCCAGACAGCCCCGGCAGCGCCGATCACTCGGCGCATGGCACAGCTGGTAGCGCTGGGGTCTCGGGGGCCCAGCCTCGCCAATGAGCTCGTCCAGGTGCGCTGCACCAGGGGAGCGGAGTTGGTGCGCCAGTTGGGATGGGCCGAGCCGTCCGCCGAGGCCGTCCTGTGCCTGGATGAGCACTGGAATGGCTCAGGCCGCCCGAGGGGTCTCAAAGGCGAGGAAATCCCCGTCCTGAGCAGGATCGCGCTGTTGGCCCAAACCGCGGAGATCTTCTGGCGCCACGGCGGGCGGAGAAGCGTAGAAGCGGTGCTTCGGCGGCGGAGGGGCAGCTGGTTCGATCCCCAACTCGTGGATGCGGTTCTGACCCACGCCCGCAGTGACAAACTGTGGGACCGCTTTGGGGCGATCTCCCACCCCGAACAGGTCGCCCATCTCGACCCCCGTCCTCGCAAGATTCCCTCGGCGACGCTGGTTGAGATGATGCAGATCGGGCAGGTATTCGCCGCGGTGGTGGACGCCAAGTCGCCCTGGACCACGACCCACTCAACCAGGACTGCCCTCTTGTCGCGCCGGATGGCCAACGTCATGGGGCTGGACGAGGACGAAGCGGACCACATCGGGCTGGCTGCACTGCTCCACGATCTCGGGAAGCTGGCGGTCAGCAACTCCATCCTTGACAAGGCGGGCCCCCTCGACGCCGGCGAAATGATGGAAATGCAGAGCCACACCGATATCACCTACCAGATACTTGCACCGCTATGGCCGCTGGGCGACGTCGCCGAGATGGCGGCATCACACCACGAGCGGCTGGACGGATCCGGGTACCACCGTCACCTCCGCGGCCCTGACCTTACCTTCGGAGCTCAGATCGTGGCCGTGGCCGATGTGTTCGAAGCCCTCACCGCGGACCGCCCCTACAGGCGCGGGATGGAAAACGACGACGCCATCCGTTGGCTGAAGAAAGAGGAGGGGCGTACGCTGGCCGCAGAGCCGATTTCCGCCCTCTTCGAGATGGTGGAATCTGCCCGAGGCAGGCCCGAGGGATTCACCCTCACATGAAGTAGAGGATGACCCCGCACCCGATGATCAGGAAGGGTCCGTAAGGAACGGAGTCACGCAGGCCCAGGCGCCTGGTGGCCAGCAACCCAACGGTGATCACCCCCCCAATCAGAGTACCCGCGATGAGGGCCCAAAGGGTGTACAGAGCTCCGTAGTTCAGGCTCATGCCGGTGATCGCGCCGATCACCATCCCCAGTTTCACATCGCCCCATCCAAACCCCTGGCCTTGATGGAAGATGGAGCTGACCAGCGCAAACGGCAGCAACACCCCGCCGCCCACCGCTATCCCGAACAGAGATCTGCCGATGTTGAGGTCGGGGCTGAAGGTGGAAAGAACCAGCGCCACCACGATCGAGGGAGCGGTAACCACGTCGAGGATGAGGCGGTGTTTGAGATCAAATCCGAGCATCTGGATCAGAATCAAGATCCATAGGCTGTGGATCCAGAGGTCAGCGCCAAAGCCCTCGCGGGCGGCAAACATGAAGAAACCGAGAAGTCCAAGGCCGGGCAACAGGTAGCTTTCAATCCAGCTTCTGCCCATGGTCTCACCTGGCTCGGCCTCCCCGATTCCTCGCTCCAACCGCAAAGAGAGGAGTCCGACTCCGATGGCTAAGCCAGCCCCCAGGACCCCCCAGCCCGCAGCTTCCAGAAGTTTCACCGGAGCTGCTCCGGCAGATGAGGAGATGGCGCTCCGGTCACCCCAGGCCGGCCTGCTGCACCTGCTGCTGATGCTGGGCGGCCGTCACCGCGAAGAGCATCTTGCCGTTGGGCAGGGAGACGAAATAGAGATAGTTGGTTGCCGTGGGCGCGAGCACAGCGGAGATCGCTGACAGCCCTGGGCTGTCGATCGGGCCCGGCGGAAGCCCGGTGTGGGCATAGGTGTTGTAGGGTGACGGGAAAGTGGTGCTGAAGGGAGCACTCGACTGACCAGCCGCCGCCATCGCATAGAGCACCGTGACGTCACTCTGGAGGGGCATCCCCTGGTGGATTCGGTTGAAGAAGACCCCCGCCACCAGATTCCGGTCCTTCTGAGTCGTGGCCTCCGCCTCCACGATCGACGCCAGCACCACCACTTGGTAGGGGGTCAGTCCAACCTTCGCTGCGCCGGCTGTGATGGATGGAGCGGCCCTGCGCTCGAAGTCCTGCAGTTGCAGCTGAAGTAACCGCTGAGCGGAGACATTTGGGCTCACCTGGAAGGTGTCGCCGAAGGCCATCCCCTCCCAGCTGGCTCCGGCTGGGGCTCCCGAAAGCTGGGTGATCCCCGCAAACTGCCCGGATCTGACCTGGGCGATGTAGCTCGCCGCTGAGAATAATCCGTTTGCCTGAAGCAGGGAGGCCTCCTGCTGCGCTCTCAGCCCGTCGGGGACCGTGACATCGATTGGCAGCACTGCTGCCGGCCCCTCCAAGACCGCTAGCAGTTCCGCTGGACCCATGCCCCGGTCGAGGATGAACTTGCCCGGGTGCAGGTTGGAGCCGAGCCCCTTGACTTCCGCATAAAGCTGAAAGAAAAGCTGCGACCGCACCAAGTGGTCACGTCCCAGAGTCGACACGACGTTGGAGAGTGACTCATTGCTGCCGACGGTCACAACCACCTGCTGCCGCTGATTGTTCTGAACTGGCTCAAGGCCCCGCCGCGCCATCACCCCGATTACCCCCGCCGACCCCAGCAGGATGACCAACAGCAAAGCAAACGTCGTGCGCCAAGGATGCCGCCGGATCAAAGCAGAGGCCCTCCCGCCATCACAGCCTGAAGTAGAAGGGCAGCCGCAACGCGGTCGCCGGCCTCCCTGCGAACCTGTCGCGAGGCGCCCTGCTCGAGCATCATCTTCTCCGCCTGTTTGGTGGTCAACCGCTCGTCGGCAAAGCCCACAGGGAGCCCGGTCGCCCGGGACACCGCGTCGCCGAAGGCGCGAGCCTCTTCCGCTGACGGCCCGCTCGACCCGTCCATTTGGAGCGGGAGTCCCACCACGATCTCGGTCACCTCAAGTGAATGCACCAGTCCCACGATTTCGACCATCAGCCTCCTATCTCCCCGACGCAACAGGGTGCTGTGGGGCTGCGCGATCGTCCTGGTCTCGTCGCTGACGGCGACCCCCACCCTGACTCTGCCCGGGTCCAGCGCCAGGATTCGGCCTCTGCTCACAGCCGCCCGGCAACCGAAAAGACCACTAACCGCTCGTCACCGACTCACGGACGATTTTAATTCGGCCCGAGATAAGCGGCAGCCAAGGCAATCCAAAGGGCGACTGATGAACGACCACCGTGCTGGCCCCGGGAAGCTGCGAAAGCAGGTACGTGCGCGCCGAACCGGGACTCATGAAGGTGACCTTGCTCCGATATGGGCTGAGATCCACCTTGGGCGCCCAGTACCCAGAGGCGTTGGAAGACAGAGTCAGCGTCCCGCCAGGCCCCGCCGACACCACCTGGATCTGGCCGGTCTGCGGGCTCGCCAGCAGCGAGCCGTCGCTCGGAACCTTCGACTTGAGATCAGCGAGCACCGCAGCCTTGGCGGTGGCTGGACTGTAGGCGGTAGCAGCCGCACTCACTGAGACCGTGAGCGTCTGCTGCTGACCCGCCTGCCCCACGGTCGGCAAGGTTGGGCCCGTCACCGTTATCTGGATTCCGTTCCCGCTCGAGTCCTGCGCGATGACGTTGGAGGATCCCGCCAGCGACTTCAGGGCCTGCTCCACCTTCGAGGTCAAGGTGGCGGCTATCTGCTGCTCCTGGGTCTGGGCCGATGAGACATCAGAGCTGGAGAAGATCGTCTGAGTGGTGGAGTTCTGGCCCCCGGACATCGCTGAAGGGTTAGCAAGCGAAACGTTCATGACGTCGGTCAGGAGACAGTTATTGGTACCGGTCGGGCTAATACAGGTGCTCGACTGCAGGTTGCTGGCAGCCCACCCCCATTGCTGGTCCGACCCGACGTTGCCCTGCGTTCCCAGGCTGTTGGTGTCCGCCTGCGATGGCAGGGCCGGACTAGACGTAGACGAGGTCGCCTGACCGCTCTGGCACCGCTGAATGGTGTAGGAGCCATTCAGCCCCCCTGGAGTTGAGGTGAAACCAAGGTTGCCGCTACCACTCTGATCGGAGAACTCAGGTGTAACGGTCCCTGTGAAGGTGAGCGTGGCACTGGCCGGAGAGGACCCATGTCCTGTATAGGTGTAGCACAGATACAGACTCCCGGTCGCCGGGGTCGGGGGCAGTACCTGAGTGCCGCTGGGGCTGATGCTGAAGGTCTGAGTCTCGGTCGGGGTCAGCAGCGCCTCCACCGGAATGACATCGAGAACGCTACCGGACTGACCCCCCACCTGGCCCTGAATCGTGACGCTGTCGGTCAGTCGGTGCGCCTGCACGCCCACGGTGATGGTGGCGGTGGGCAGCAACAGCAGTACGGCCAGAAGGCCCACCACGAAGATCCCCGCCCCGACCCCAATGCTCCAGTTCCTCGCATTCGGTTCCTGCCACCAGCGCTTGGCTCCGGCCCCCAGCGCCGCAGGAGCGGCAACCATCGCGGATGGGCCCCTTCGGGCCAGCGATCTCTCCGCCGACGCCTGGGGTGGAGCGGCGACCGCGGTGGCGGCTGCTGCACCGACCAGCGCTGCCGCGCCCACAGCTCCAGCCTCAGCAGCCACCGGTACAGAGGTGAGAGGTAGCCCCTGCTCCATCCGCGAGACGGAAGGGAACGTGGGAAACCCCGTCCGCATCGCCATCGCCTGCACCTGGGGGTCCGCGGTCACCAGCCCTACTCGCTTCTGGAAACCCCTCGTGTACTGCATCAGCAGCTGGAGGTCGAGCGCCGATCGAAGCACCCGCGCATCGGGGGGCACGACGAAGACCAGATCCCGCTCCCCTTCGGCTCGGCGGATCCTGTCGACCAGATCCGTGATCTCGTCAGTGGGCTCGACGTAAAGTAGTTTCGACATCTTGATTAGCCCCGGCGGCTGACCAGGCCAGCCCCCATGCGCTCACCCATGATTGCATCCACGGTCAGTCACCGGCGGATCAGCCCGGTGACGCGCTGGAGCATCTCCTCCCAGGTGGGACCGGCCGCTGGTGGGGCCTCGATCTCGGCCGCCGCCTGGTAGGCAAGCCCCATCGGGGTGACATCGGCAGCGCTGGTGAGCAGCCCCGTGGTGTCATGAACTGCGGAGAGATCGTCTGGACCGAGGCGGACGAACCGTGGCTGCTGCAGAAACGGCAGATAGTCTGTCCACCTGAGTACCGAAAGCTGCTCCATGATCTCCGGCAGCATCGATCCGCCGCCGCAGAGTCCGACATGGGCTGGCAGAGGTGAGCCCCCAGCCAGCTCATGGAGCACCAGCGCGACTCCCTGGGCGAGCACCTCGGCGGACTCCCCCATTGCCCTCCTGACCCGCGCCTGCTCGTCCCCGCCCAGCATCCCTCCAGAATGTCGGAGCTTGAGGCTCTCAGCCAGAGGCAATGAGAGGTCAAGATCGTGGGCCAGCTTGCGGGTGAACGCCCGGCCACCCAGCTCGAACATGCGCGCCGACTCCAACACTCCCCCTCGAACCAGGGTGATGGTTGTGGTCCGGGCCCCAATGTCTATGAAGATGGCCCCCCGCTCCAGCACTTCTGGGTTCGATGCTAGCCGCGCCACCGCGTAGGGCTCCGCGACCGTCTCGAGCAGCTCCAGGTCAAGCGCTCGGGCGATCTCGTCAATCGCGGCGATGTGATCCTCGGTGGTAAAGGTGTTGAAGACGGTCAGGTCCAGCTTCTGGCCCTGGTACCTCAGTGGGTCCACGATCGGCTGACCGTCGACCCTGGCCGAAGTGATAGAGGAGTGCACCAGCCGCAGCTGCTCGCCGTGGTATGCCGACTCCTCCTGCATCTTGGTCTGGGCGTCGCGGAGGGCGCGTCGCTGAATCGACTCGACCTGGTCCTCCAGCTCCCTCTGGGAGATCCGCTCCTGGCTCCTGCCCCGTATCTTCGAGCCACTGGTGCTCACAACGCGCACCCGCGTTCCCCCGATCCCAATCACCAGACGGGTAGGGATGACCTCGGCCATGTCCTCAGCGGCTTCCAACGCGGTGTGGCACCCCTCGAGAACCGTCTCCAGGTCCGGCGGGACAGCTGGATCCAGATTTCCCGGCCCCTGCTCGGCGCGGCCGACTCCGAGGACGATCGCCTCGCCGGCCTCTTTCTTGACGACCAGCGCCTTGATCACCTGGGTGCCAATATCCAGAGCGGTGACGTGAAAGCGCGGCTGTCGACGTGCGGTGTCGGGCTGCGGTGACGCCATCTCAAGCTTCCTCCAGAGCGGACTCCAGGATGGTTCGCACCGCGGCCAAAGCCGCGTGGTGGCCGTCCTCAGGAATCCCTCCCTGACCCAGCTGCTGGTTGCCTCCGCCCTGGCCGCCCAGCCCCCGGCACACCGCCTGCGCCATGGTACCGGCATTGAGGCCTCGACCTACCAGCGCCTCTGAAATTCTAACCACCATCTGGGCTCCTGCCAATAGGAGCCCGACCCCATCGACCGAGATCTCCAAGAGCCTGTCCGCGTGGCGCCGACGCTCCGGGCGCTCCATCTCGTAGGGAAGTTCCTCCACCGCCACCACAATCCCCGCGACCTTCTCTTGTCGAACTGCGTCGGGGGCTGCGCCCTCCCCCACCTGTCTGCTCCGGCGAAGCTCACGTTCCAGCTGTCTGGTTCGCTCCTGTAGCGCGACAACCCGCTCGGGCACCTCTGCGGGCTGGCTCTTGAAGAGACCAGACAGCTCGGAGACGAGGGCGCGCTGGCGCTGCCAGTATCCTTCGGCAGCCAACCCCGAGAGCAGCTCAATCCGTCGCAATCCCTGGCCGATGCTGCGCGAGCCGGTAAGCACCACGACCCCCATCTGTCCCGACCGCTTGACGTGAGTACCTCCGCAGAGCTCTCGGGAGAAATCACCAAAGCTCACGACCCGAACCTCGGAAGAGTAGGTCTCCTCTGGCAGGGCCAGCGCCCCGGAGCCGCGTGCCTCCTCAACCGACATCAGCTCCACCGACCGCTCCAGGTCGCGACGCAGCTGTTCGTTCAGCACCCCTTCGATCTCAAGCAGCTGGGATTCGGGAATCGCACTCGGCCAACTGAAGTCGAAGGTCGCGTGATCGGGCGCGACCAGCGAGCCCCGCTGGACAACCCCCGGTCCCAGAACGACCCGCAGAGATTGGTTGAGCAGATGAGTGGCGGAGTGGTGGGCAGCACAACCGCTCCGCCACTCGGCGTCGACCCGACCGGTGACCATCTGTCCAACCGCAAGCTCACCCGCCTCGACCCGACACAGCTGCACCGCCGTGCCACCGGCGGAACTCTGGGAGTCGAGCACAGCGGCCCGTCCACTGTCCCAGACGATTTCGCCCCGGTCTCCAACCTGACCACCACCTTCCGGGTAGAAGGGGTTCTGGGCCAAAACCACCCGGACGTCGGAGCCAGCGTGGCGGCTCGCGACCGTCGCGCCCTCCACGACCAGAGCCAACACCTCCGTGGCCACCTCCATTCGGTCATAGCCACAGAAGCTGTTCTCGGGAAGGGCCACCTGAACCAAGGCATGTTCACCGCGGGAACGGCTGGATCGGGCCCGCTCACGCTGTTCGGTCAGCAGCTGCTGAAAGCGCTCGCGATCGACCTCAAGGCCGCGGGCCGCAGCGAGATCCAAGGTCAGCTCGAGTGGAAAGCCGAAGGTATCGTGCAGCAGAAAGGCGTCGTCTCCAGAGATTCCGGTCGCAGCGCCCTCCGCGATCTCCTCGAAGCGGGCCAGGCCACGAGAGACCACCTCGCCAAAGCGGTACTGCTCCTGGCTCACCGTGTCCGTGATCGCCCTCATCTGCTCCACCAGATTGGGATACTGGCCGCCGAGTATCTGGGCCACCACCGCCACCGCCGGCAACAGACCATCTTCCACACCCAGGCCCTGAGCGCTCACCATGGCGCGTCGGAGGATCCGCCTCAGCACGTACCCCCTGCCCTCGTTGGAGGGGAGGACCCCGTCGGCGATCAGGCAGCAGGCACCACGGGTATGGTCGGCCAGGATCCGCAAGTGCCTCAGCCGCTGATCGCCCGGCAGCTGTTCCAGCCGCTTCTGGGCTCTCGCATCGAAGTCGGCCAGCAGCGGCTGAAAGAGATCGGTGTCAAAGATGGACCGCTTGCCCTGCAGCACCATGGCGATCCGCTCCAGCCCCATGCCGGTATCCACCCCGGGGCGGGTCAGCGGCTTGACCGTGCCATCCTCAAACTGCTCACCGTCCATGAAAACCAGGTTCCAAATCTCCAGAAAGCGGCTACCGGCGCCGGGACTCTCCTGCGCTCCGCTTCCGAACTCCGGTCCCAGGTCGTAGTAGATCTCGCTATCGACCCCACAGGGGCCGACCGGCCCGGCTTGCCAGAAGTTGTCCTCCAGCATCACCACCCCGCTGGCGGGGATTCCGGCCACCTTCTGCCAGATCGCGATGGATGCCTCGTCACTGGGATGGACGCTCGGATGCAAACGCTCGGCTTCGAGGCCAAACACATCCGTCAGCAGGGTGAACGCGTACCGAATCGCCTCCTCTTTGAAGTAGGCCCCGAAGCTGAAGTTGCCGAGCATCTCAAAGAAGGTGTCGTGGTACGAGCTGCTACCGACCTCCTCGATGTCGACGGTTCGGAAGGCCTTCTGGCAGGAGGTCAGCCGATCACGCGGCGGCTCACGCAATCCCAGGAAGAATGGTTTGAAAGGCACCATGCCGGCACTTACCAAGAGCAGGCTGGCGTCGTCCCGGGGCACCAGCGGAGCGCTGGGCACGAGGAGATGGCCCTGCTGTTGGAAAAAGTCCAGGAAGTGCGCGCGAATCTGATCACTTAGCAATGTGCAACAGCTCCAGGGAGGTCTGCCGGATTCTACCAGTCACCCGGCTTGGGGCACGGTTGGGAGCGCGCTGATTTACTCGGGCAGTTCCCTTTTGAGCTGCTCGAGCGCGGCCCGCTGCAGCCGGCTTACATGCATCTGACTGATTCCCAGCCGCCGAGCGACCTCGGTCTGGGGCAACTCTTCCACGAACCGCAAGATCATGATCTCCTGCTCTCTGGGGGTGAGGTGCTGCATCGCAGATCCGAGCACATCCCGCAGCTCGATGAGATTGAGGTTCTCATCTTCGAAGCCGATGCGGTCCCCCATCTCGCCGGCCTCATCCTGGCCCGGCGCTGGAGCGTCTAGGGACACCGCTCGGTGAGCCGGCCCAGCCTCCAGTGCCTGCAGCACGTCGTCCGGTTCCAGCCCCAGCTCGGCGGCGATCTCGGGCACGGTGGGGCTCCGGCCCAAACGCTGGCCCAAGTCCTGCTGGATGCGGGTGACACGGCTGTAGGTCTCCTGCAGCCTTCTGGGGACCCGGACCGCCCAGCTCTTGTCCCTGAAGTAGCGTTTGATCTCCCCTAGGATGGTTGGGGTGGCGAAGGTGGTGAACTCAAGGCCCATCTCCGGTTCGAAGCGATCGATCGCAGCTATGAGCCCCAGGTACCCCACCTGTTCAAGATCCTCTAACGGCTCCCCTCTGCCCGCAAATCGCCGGGCCAGGGATCTCACCAGAGCGGTGTACTGCTCAACCAACTGCTCGCGCACCACGTGATCTCGGGTGCGCCGGTACTCTTCGAACAGTCGATGTTGAAGCTTCCGGTCAAACCTGCTGGAAGTCGGGGCGGATCGGAACCCCGCCTCGGTCACCGCCAGCGGTACTTGGCCAGACTGACGTGCATAAGCCCGCCTCCCACCGCCTGGAAGTCGACGTCGTCGGCGAAGCAACGCAACATCTGAATCGCCATGTCCAAAGCCTCACGCTCCGCCACGGCGCTGACGGCCACCTTGGGAACCGGCCGCTCCACCGCCTCCGAGCGCCCTGTGAGGAGACGCACGTCGACGCGCAAGGCGTCCGCCTGGACCCGGAAGTTGATTCTCACCTTGGCGTCGGCGAACCCAGCCGCCAGGGCGGAGCTGATCGTGTGCTCGCACGCCTCCGCAATAGCGATGTTCAGCTCATCCAGTGCTTCCACCCCGAGGCCAGCCACACTGGCCATTCCAGCGGCCGTCCGCTTGGCGACGACGATGTAATTGGGATCTGCGGGGATCCGCAGCTCGGTTTGAGCGAATGTGCGTGAACTCATCACAGCAGTACTTGCCCGCTGCACCCGTTATTCAAACCCGACGATCGGGCCTGGGGGCACCCGCCGGCCCGGCTCCGATCCCTGATAACCCAGGTGGGTGCGCCTCACGCGACTTTCCACTTCCTCTCAAGGAGGCCCGTGGGCCGCCCGCTCTGTTGGCGCTCCCGAAAAAAACATCACTAGGGTCGGGTGCTGGCAAACGGCGGGGCCCCAGACCCCCACAAACCGTATCACGCCCCACGGTCGACATCCCCCGCGGGCTTGGCAGGCAGTCCCTTGGGGCTGAGTCTGAGCCCGACTTCGGAGAGTTGCTCGACCGAGACCGGCGTCGGCGAACCGGTCATGGGGTCGCCTCCGGTTTGAGTCTTGGGAAAGGCTATGACCTCGCGGATTGAGCTCTCCCCCACCCCAAGCATCACGATCCTGTCGACACCGGCGGCAAATCCTCCATGCGGCGGTGGACCATAGCGAAAGGCGCTCATCAGAAAGCCGAACTTCCTCTCGGCCTCCTCGGCGGTCAACCCCAGTGCCTCGAAGATGGCTGCCTGCTGGTCGGGCCTGGTAATTCGCAGGGAGCCGCTGCCGAGCTCCACCCCGTTGCAGACGATGTCGTATGCCCGCGACCTGACCCTCTCCGGGTCGGTGCTGATGAGCGACCAATCGTCGGGATGGGGCTGGGTGAATGGGTGATGGACCGCGCCGATCCTCCCCGTGGACACATCTCTCTCGAACAGTGGGAACTCGGTGACCCATAGAAAGTTGAATTGACCCTTGGGAATCCATGAGAACCGACGGCTCGCGTGCAGGCGCACCGCTCCCAGAGCGGTCGCGGCGACCCGGGGTGCCCCGGCCGTGAAGCAGACCAGATCACCGTCCTCAACCCCAAGCCGCGTAGTCAGTGCCACCTGTTCCGCCACCGAGATGAACTTGGCGATCGCCCCCTCGTATGACCCCGCTCGACGCCACATGTATGCCAGTCCCGGAGCGCCGTAGGTGCGGGCGACCTGCAACCACTCTCCCTCCATCTCGCCTCGGGTCAGCTCGCCGCCTCCCGGGACCCGAAGGGCGATCACCGACCCCCCCGAGGCCACCGCGCCCTCGAAGACGCGGAACTGCGATTGCCCGAAAATGTCGGAAACCTCATGGAGCTCATTTCCGAACCTCGTATCCGGCTTGTCCGACCCGTAGCGACGAATAGCTTCTGCATACGGCAGCCGCGGCCACGGGATGGGCACAGGGATCCCGAACGCCTCCTCGAAGGCAAGGGAGATCATCTTCTCCAGCACCTCGAAGATCTCGTCCTCGTCCACGAACGACATCTCCAGGTCCAACTGCGTGAATTCGAACTGACGATCGGCACGGAGGTCCTCGTCCCGCCAGCATCTCGCTATCTGAAAGTAGCGATCGAACCCACCCACCATGGAGAGCTGTTTGTAGATCTGAGGCGATTGCGGTAGCGCCCACACGTGCCCGGGCCAAAGTCGACTCGGGACTATGAAGTCGCGAGCCCCCTCTGGGGTGCTTGGGATCATCGTCGGAGTTTCGATCTCAACGAAATCCATGTCGTCGGCGGCGTCTCTGAGCGCCTTGATGAAGCGATGGCGGGCGCGCAGGTTGCGCTGCATCCGAGGACGTCTAAGGTCCAGGTATCGGTACTGAAGCCTGACCCTCTCCTCGGCCGTGCTGTCGTCAGAGATGCCTAGCGGGATCCCCTCCGACTGCCCCAAGACCTCACAGCTCTGCACCGCGATCTCGATCTCCCCAGTGGGCAAGTTGGGATTCTCGCTCCCCTCAGGTCGTAGCCCGACCGTCCCTTCAACCCTCAGCACCCACTCCAGTCGGCTGCGCTCCGCCACCGCCTGAGCGGACGGCGACTTGGCGGGGTTGAAGACCAGCTGCACCACTCCTGTGTGGTCGCGAAGGTCGATGAAGGTCAACCCGCCGTGATCCCGACGATGGTTCACCCATCCCGCCACGACAATCGGATGGCCCTGATCCGCAGCACTCACGGTCCCACACATGCGTCTGCCTCTCAAGGCCCACCTCCAGAAATCATGGGAATTCGGCCAAAAGAGAGGTCACGGCCGCCTCGAGACCAATCAGCCCGCTCTCAACCTGAGTGCCATCTTGGAGCCTGCGCAGGGCAACCACCCCCCTTGCAAGCTCATCCTCCCCCACGAGAGCTACCAGCGCTGCCCCTCCCCGCTCGGCGCTGCGCATCTTCGACTTGAGGCTCCTGCGCCCAGGGTCCGATACCACCCGAATGCCCGCTCGCCGCAATCGCTCAGCCGTCTCAATCACCGCCTTGGCAGCCACCAACTGGGCACCCAGAACCCAAACCGGCGGCTTGGGTCGCGCCGCCAAGGGAGGGGACAGTAGGACGACCCGTTCCAGCCCCGCTGCAAAGCCCACGCCAGCACAGGGGGGATATCCGAGCAGCTGGGAGAGGCCGTCGTAACGGCCCCCTCCGAAGAGAGAGTTCTGGGCCCCCTTGAGATCCTCGTGCCAGACTTCGAAGGTGGTTCTGGCGTAGTAGTCCAGCCCCCTTACCAAAAGCGGATTCAGCTGGTAGTCGATCCCGTACGCGTCCAGAGCCCCGAGCACCCGCTCGAAGGCCGCCCGGCAATCGTCGCAGAGAAAATCCGTGGTCTTGGGGGCAGCGTCTAGCAGCGAGGCACTGGCCAGCTCCTTGCTGTCCAGGATGCGCAATGGGTTGCGGCGAAGCCGCTCCTGGTCGAGCCGGTCCAGCTGTGCCAGATGCGGCTCGAAGAAGTCCAGCAGCGCCTGCCGATATCGGGGCCGGCAGATCCCATCGCCAATACTGTTCAGCTGCAGGCTGGTTCCCGTCACCCCGAGCTCCCGGAGCCATCGCCACGCGACCGCAATCACCTCGGCGTCGAGCTCTGGCTCGTCCTCCCCCAGCACCTCCACTCCGAACTGGTTGAACTGGCGATAGCGTCCGCGACCAGGGCGGTCGTAGCGAAACATCGGCCCGGCGTAGCTGAGCCGAACCGGCAGAGGCTCCTGGCGCAGCTCCGACTCCCAGAACGCTCGAACCGTTGACGCGGTCCCCTCGGGACGCAGGGTTAGGGAGCGGCCACCGCGGTCGGCGAAGGTGTACATCTCGCGACTCACCACATCTGTGGTGTCGCCGACCCCACGCACGAACAGGTCAGTGGACTCGAAAATGGGAGTCTCCAGCCTCCGATATCCGTATTCGTCGGAAATGCCCATTCCGACTGTCACCGCGTGCTCCATAGCAGCCAGGCGCTCGGGCATCAGGTCGTCGGTTCCGCGCGGACGTGAGATCCCAGGCACTTCCTAGGAAGTTTAAACGCCCGGACCCAGCGCGCCTCAGCCCACTTCTCGCGTCACCTGCTGCACATCGCGGATACCTTCGAGCCGTTCGAGGAGGCGGCTCAATTCGGTCAGACTGGCGACTTCGACCACAGTTGAGATCACCGCGCTGTGGTCACCCTCCACCTCCACCGCAGCCCCGCTTAGATTGACCTTGCTCTCTGCAATCGCGGTCGCCACATCGCGGAGCAAGCCGGTGCGATCGCGCCCCTCAATCCTCAGCCGGACCGGGTATACCTGGCGGCTGTCCTCATCCCACTCCACCTCAACGATGCGGCGTGGGTCTCCCGCATGACGAATGTTGACGCACTCATCACGATGCACGGTAACCCCCCTGCCCCGAGTGACGTACCCGCGGATGGGCTCGCCCGGGACCGGCTTACAGCAACGGGCGATGTTGGTCAGCAGATCCCCGAGGCCGGCCACACGCACCCCACCACTGGGGCTCGGTCGAGAAACCAATGGGATGGAGCTCGCCGAGCTTTTCGGCGGCGTCGCGTCCTCCTCCCCCGCCGCCCATCTCAGGACGACGGTCCGGGCTGCTATCTCGCCGTAGCCGACAGCGGCGAAGAAGTCGATCAGGTCAGGGGTTCGGAACTCCTTTGCCAGCTCTTGGAGGCGAGGGGCTGGAATGGAGGCCAGCTGCAATCCCCGCATCCGGCGGAGCTCGCGGTCCAGGAGCTCCCTACCGCGGGCGACGTTCTCCTCCCGTCGCTCCCGCTTGAACCACTGCCGGATCTTCTCCCTGGCGCTGCTGGTCTTGGCAAAGTTGAGCCAGTCCCGGCTCGGACCATGACGTTCGGACTTGGTCGTGAGTATCTCCACAATGTCGCCGTTCTGGAGACGGTAGTCGAGCGGCACCATCCTGGAGTTGATCTTGGCCCCGAGACAGCGGTGCCCGACGTCGGTATGGATCCGATATGCGAAGTCGATCGCGGTGGCGCCGGAGGGCAGGGAAAGGACATCCCCCTTGGGGGTGAAGACGAATACCTCATCCTGGAACACGTCGAGCCGGACGTGCTCGACGAAACGCTCGGCGTCAAGGAGCTCCTTCTGCCACTCCAGAAGCGAGCGCAACCAGCCGAAGCCCTGATCGAGCCGGTGGTTGGCCTGGGTCCCCTCCTTGTAGTGCCAATGGGCCGCGATGCCCTCCTCGGCGGTACGGTGCATCTCAGCCGTCCGGATCTGAATCTCTACGGGCTCGCCGCCCTCGCCGACAACTGTGGTGTGGAGCGACTGATACCCATTGCCCTTGGGCATGGCGATGTAGTCCTTGAACCGGCCCGGAATCGGTTTCCAGAGCGAGTGCACCACTCCCAGCGCTCCATAGCACCCCCGGATGTCGTCGCAGATCACGCGCAGAGCGACCAGGTCGTAGATCTCGCCAATCGTCCTGCCGCTCTGCTGCATCTTGCGAAAGACGCTGGTGATGTTTTTCGGACGTCCAGCGACCTCGGCCCTCAGCCCGGCTACGTCAAGCTCCACCCCGAGGCGCACCCGGGCCTGGTCCAGAGCGGTCTCCCGCTGCCGACGCTGGGACAGGATCTCCGCGCGAACCCGCTCATAGTTCTCGTGGTCCAGGACCGAGAAGGAGAGGTCTTCGAGCTCGGCCTTCATCTGCCACATCCCCAGTCGATGGGCCAGAGGGGCGTAGATGTCAGCCGTCTCCTGGGCGATTCTGAGCTGCCGGTCTTGAGGTAGAGCGGAGATCGTGCGCATGTTATGCAGCCGATCCGCAAGCTTGATCAGCACGACCCGCAGGTCCTCCGCCATGGCGATCAGCATTTTGCGGATGTTTTCCGCCTGCACCTGGGCCTGGGAGTGGAGCTTGATCCGACCCAGCTTGGTGACCCCGGCCACCAGCTTCTCTACCGTCTCTCCAAACTCGGCCCGAATCTCCTCGGAGGTGACCGCGGTGTCCTCCACCACATCGTGGAGCAAAGCGGCCGCCAGCGCATCCTGGTCCAGCCGCATATCTGCCAGCAGCGCGACCACCGCCAACGGATGGCTGATGTAAGGCTCACCCGAGAGCCTCATCTGCCCCTGATGGGCGCGCACGGCTATTTCGTAGGCGCGCTCCAGGGTCCTGATCTCATCCTGGCCCAGGTAGGCGATTCCCGGCAGCAGTTCGGCGAGTTGGGTTCCCAATTCGGTAAGTCTAGTGGCGCTCCGAATGTTCAAACCCCCGGCGCCGGAGGCGCGCCCGCCCGTTGGCCGGTTGGCGCGGAGTCAGTGCGCGATGACAGCTACCAATGCGGTGCCTAGGAAAAAGAGGAATAGGTAGGCAATTGAGAAAAGAAATAGGAGCCGGGCCCGACCGGTACCCTCGCGCTCCATGAGGACTCCGACGCTCAGCAACATGAACGGGAGACCAAGTCCGAGCGAGACGATTAGCTGGGCGGGCCCCAGCCAGATGGCCAGGGAGCAGCTGGCCAGAGTCATCAGCGCCGCGTACCCGACAATCGCGGTCTTGGTCCGTCGAACCCCCACCACCACCGGTCGCATGGGCACCGCGACCGCCTGGTAATCCCGCTTCAAGATCAAAGAGAGCGCCCAAAAGTGCGGCGGAGTCCAGAGGAACACCAGCACGAACAGCGCTACCCCCACAAGACCGACGCTGTGGGTCACCGCCGCCCACCCCACCAAAGGTGGCACCGCCCCGGCGGCGCCACCGATCACTATGTTCTCCTTGGTGGCCCGCTTCAACCAGAAGGTGTAGATGAAGACGTAGAACGCGCCCCCCGCCAGCGACAGGACGGCAGCCAGCGGGTTCACCAAGAAGAAAAAGGTCAAGAAGGCGGTGGCGGAGAGGACGACGCCGAATGAGATCGCGCGGCTGGCCGAGATCCGGCCGGCCGGCACGGGTCGATTCCTGGTCCTACCCATGACGGCGTCGATGTCGCGATCGAACCAGCAGTTGATCGCCGACGCCCCACCCGACGCGAGCGCCCCTCCGGCGATTGCAGCCATGCTCAACCCCCAACCGGGAAATCCGCGAGCGGCGGTGACCATGGCCAGAAACTCCGTCACCAGCAGCAGACTCATTACCCCGGGCTTGGTGAGGCTCAGGTAGTCTGCGACCACCCCTTTGGCTGTGCGTATAGACCGGGTACCCGGTGCGACCCAGCTCTGAGCCGAGATGAGCGGCTGATCGGACGCCTCTGCCGGTACCCCTTCGATCATCGACTCCGCGATTGGGGCGATCCTCCTGTGAAACCAGCTGAAGCTCGCTCCAGCCAGATGACGTCTCGGCCAGCTCCTGTGGATCATAGCTGCCTCGCCTCGGCCAAGATCGTCGGAACTCCAACTCCGGAGCGCCCCCCATGCCGTCCGCCAGGTCCGCCAGGAGGTATCAAGCCGGGCAGCCACTCCCCTCGCACCCAGCCCTGTAGTGGCTAGCGCCGGAGCCACCGGGTTGGGTCCACAATTCGACAGGTGAGCGAGTCAGTCGAGGGCCGGGAAATACGTCTGGCCAAGCGCCCTTCGGGCGCACCCAGGCCGGATGACTTCTCCATGGCGACTGTTGAAGTCAAAGCCGGTCCGTCCGACGTGCTCGTTCGCAACCTCTTTCTCTCCGTCGACCCGTACATGCGTGGCCGAATGAACGACGCCCGCTCCTATGTGCCTCCATTCGCACTCGACCGCGCGATGGATGGCGGAGCGATCGGGGAGGTGATCGCAGCCCCTGAGGCAGGGGTCCTGAAAGTCGGAGACTTGGTCACCCACAACCTCGGCTGGCGCGAATACGCACTCGGCGACGAGCAGACCTTTAGCCAGCTTAAGCCGCTGGCGGGCGTCCCCCTATCGGCGTACCTTGGAGCCCTCGGGATGACAGGGCTCACCGCCTACGTGGGGCTCCTCGATGTGGCCGCCCTTCAGCCGGGAGATGTTGTTTTTGTCTCCGCGGCCGCCGGCGCTGTCGGGGGGATGGTCGGCCAGATCGCCAAGCTCCGTGGAGCTGAGCGCGTGATTGGCAGTGCGGGATCCGACGCCAAGGTCGAACACCTGCAGGCGGCGCTCGGCTTCGACGCCGCTTTCAATTATCACAGCGGTCGGGTGGGAACTCTGTTGGCCGAGGCGGCTGGAGACAGGGGGATCGACGTCTACTTCGACAACGTCGGTGGCGATCACCTTGAGGCTGCCATCTCCGCGCTGCGGCTTCACGGACGAGTTGCGCTCTGCGGTGCCATCTCGCAATACAACGCTTCCGGGCCCCGCCCTGGGCCTGCCAACCTGGCCCTCCTGATCGGCAAGCGGCTCCGCCTCCAGGGGTTCCTCGTCGGCGACCACCAGGACCGTCGGGGAGATTTCCTCCGGGAGGTGGGCGCCGCGATTGCCAACGGATCCATCAAGTTGGACGAGACGGTGGTGGATGGGATCGAGAGCATGGCGGGGGCCTTCATGGGAATGCTGGAGGGCGCCAACATCGGCAAGATGATCGTGAGAATCCCAAACTGACCCCCGGCTGACGCGGCGCCGCGCGCCCTAGGGGTAGAGGACCCTCGGGGAGTGCGCCAGTCGGCTTGTGGACCGCCGAGGCTGGCTGGACGGTGCCAGCGCCGGGATCGGGCAAGCAAGGGGCCCCAAGGGGAGTTGGCCGTTACCGCTGTCAACAGCCAGCCACCCGCTCGGGGATCGCGCGCTTCAACTACCCCGCGGGCCGCCTCATGGGACTTGGCTCAGTGGTTCGTTCCGTCCCCAACCGTTCGCAACCAGACCTGAGCGGCCGCCTGGATGGCGTCCCAGGGGCTGCCCAGTGGCGGAGTGTAGGAAAGGTCAAGGTCGCTGTATCCGTCTACGGTCATCTCGTGAAAGATCGCCACCGCAGCCGCATCAATTCGCTTGGCCACCTCTGAATGCCGGTGGCCGAACATCTGGACGCCGAGAAGCCGCCCCGACGCCCGATCTCCGGTGAGACGGATAGACAGTCGGCGACTCCCGGGAAAGTAGGCCTTGTGATCGTCCGCAGTGTGGGCGATGGTCTCGGGCGAAAAGCCCACGGAGAACGCCTCTCGGTCCCGCAGGCCGGTCCGCGCCACCGCCATGTCGAAGATCTTCACCACCTGGGTGCCGAGGCTCCCCTCGAACTCGCGGCTGCCCCCCAAGGCATTCTCGCCAGCAACGCGGCCCTGCTTGTGGGCCGTGGTACCCAAAGGCAGATAGGTCATTCCCAACAGGCGATGGTAGGTGGCCACACAATCGCCGGCCGCGAAGATGTCCGGAAGGGAGGTCCGCATCCGCCGATCCACTTGAATCGCTCCTCGGGGATCGACCGCGACACCGGCTTCCGCCGCAAGCCAAGAGTCGGGGCGTACACCCGCCACCACCAGGACGATGTCGGCGGCCAAGATCTCAGGTCCCGAGTCGCTGGTCGTACTCACCTCGAGCCCGCGAGCACCTAACCTCCCGGCGCGCGCGATCTTAGTGACAGCCGTGCCGCACCGGACGTCAACTCCTTTGTCAGAGAGCTCCGCATGGATCAGGCTGCCTATCTCCCAATCGACGGTGGGCAGAACCTCCGGGAGCTGCTCTACCTGGGTCACCGCCAGCCCCCTCTCGGTCAACGCTTCCGCGATCTCCAGCCCGATGTAACCCGCCCCCACGATCACAGCCCGCTGGAGCCGCTCAGCCTGAAGGTTCCTCATCACTGCGAATGCGTCTTCCATCGTGTGAAGAAGGTGGACGCCCTCATCCGACCCCAGGGCATCGGGTCCACTTAGTCCTGCTATCGGAGGGGCGATGGCGGCCGCGCCAGTGGCTACCACCAAGCGGTGGTACGGCACCACCAGACTCGTACCAGCCTGGTCTCGGACGATCGCAGTGTGGGCTTCGGCATCAATGCGCTGCGCGGTCGTGTTCAGCCGCAGGGCGATGCCCACAGACTCCAGTTCAGCGACGGTCCGATGGGCCAGATGTTCCCACCGCTCCACCGCGCCTGAGATGTAATAAGGAATGCCGCAGATCGAGAAGTTGGGATAGGCATCCGCCAGCAGGACGGTGATATCAACCGCCGGGTCCAGCTCCCGTGCCCGCAAGGCGGCGCTGATCCCCGCGTCGCTACCGCCTATGATCGCGAGATGCACTGGGTCTCCCTCCTTCAACAAGGCACTCTAGTACGCAGCGGCACCTAGCCATGGCTGGCCTGTGACCTACCGAGGCCGCCCACACCAGCCCCGAGCGCCGGCCTCCTCTGCCTGGGTCAATCAAGATGGCACCCTGGGTCGGTCCGCCTCGAAGCGGGTCGCCAAGGGATAGGGCAGCATGACCAATAGCAGCGCCACATGCCCCCGACCAAGTTGGGCCGCGATGAAGCTCGGAGCCGACCCGGGCGCGATCCCCGCGAAGGTGTTAGAGACCATGCGGCCAACCATGGTTGCGGCGATGGCCATCCTCGGCGAGCTGGTGATCGCGACCGAGGCGCAGGCCTCGTTGATCTCCAGCACCTTGAGTCCTGGGTGGTGAGGGCCCCTTCTGGCGGTCCGACGCCTGCTGGATCGCCAGAAGGGAGCTGTACCCAGGTAGGGGTGGCCGGCTCCAGACTTTGACGTGGACCTGCCGCTTACCCGCTGCCGCTGGCTGAGAGAAGGGGATAAGCACTAGTCGGCTAGGATGTCTCGTACCCGGCGCCGGTAGCAGAGCAGCAGGAGGGCCGCCAGCCCCAGGGCCACCTCATCCACCGGCCCTGGGATTGGCAGCAGGCCGAAGACCAACAGCCACCGGACCGGAC
>DATLQZ010000073.1:0-8216 GCA_035534915.1 Candidatus Dormiibacterota bacterium | reverse complement strand
GTTAGCAAGGCGGAAGGGCATCAGCCGTACCGAGGCGCTCCTCCAGGCGGTCGAGGAGACGCGACAGATCGCCGAGCGGGCTCCCAACGGAGCACGAATCGAGCCGGTAGGTCGCGTAGACAAGATCCTGCGCCGCTAGCGAATGGCGCCCGCCGCTGACGCCGCGAAGTCTACAGCCTCGGCTCCGCGGCTGGACGAGGTTCCGCTTCCAGAGCGGGATTCGGAGGGCCAACCTGGCTCCCCCTACACGCCGCTCTTCGATCGTCGCGAGAAGGTCCGGACCAACATCGCTCACTGGCTGCTGGCGCTGGTCGTCATCCTAGGGCTGGGACTGCCTGTCGCCTACTTCCTGAAGTGGGTTAGCCCGTCGGGCCTCAAGGACCTGCTAACCGGGGTGTGGACTCCGATCCTGGGTATCTTCGGTGCGGTGACCGGCTTCTACTACGGGACCCACGCCTCCGACCGAGAACGTGGCTAGGCTGGGTGATGTCGGAGACTCCCATTCCAGTGTTGGCCGACTAATGCCTAGGCTCTCCTGGGGGGCTGGTGGCCGACATCGAGGCCAAGCGGGAGGGGGCTAGGGATTGCCCCGCGAAGAGCACATAAGTGGACAGGTTTCTGACACCGCTGGGAAGTTAGTAGCACAGCGCATAGCTTCGGATTCTTGGTAAGGAAGAGGTCGCGGGTTCAATCCCCGCCCTGGGCTCCGCTGATCTCAGGGACACCACTTAAGTGGACGGGTTCTTGACTGCCCCCCACTCTTGGCCGCACAGCGCTAGGGGCTGGGAACTTGGTAATTACCGGCAGGGGGAGGGGCGAGGCGGTCGCCGGTCGAGGGCAAGGGTCAGGGCCGGCTGTGCCATTCCCCAAGGGGTGCGTCCTCGATGGTATAGCGCACTGCGTCCGAAAAAGTCAGCCCCTCTACCCGCTCAGCTCAGCCCGCTGACTTTGACGGAAGCCTGGGTGAGATCGGCGTCGGCGAAGACGCCTCCATCTCGCGCGACGGACATCCGGCACCGACGATCCTTCCGGTGCTCGGAGCCCGACGTCTACTGGTCTATCCGCTGCTGAAGCTGAGGTTACGCGTCTGTGTGCCGGTCCCGGTGCTTGCGTTCAACGCGGACGGAGGCGGCGATCGGATAGGAAAAAATCCCCAAACGTGCTCGTTCACGGACACAGTGCCACCGAGCGGGGACCGGGGGCAGCCTAATGTGGGCCCATGTCCAGAGTCCGTCGCCGAATCACCTCCATGATGGGACCGGTCTCGGGGTCCCACCGCACCACGACTGAGCGTCCGGCCCAGGCTGGGTCCAGGGCAGAGTGGTCGGAGCGCACGTGGGCACCGCGCGACTCTGTCCGGATCAGGGCCGCCCGCAGTACCAGTGAGGCCAAACGGCGCACGCGCTCGGCCTCCGCATCAATGGCAGCCGCTACCTGCAGGCGCTCCAGCCCCCGCTCCATGGCCGCCCCATCCCGAATTGGCCCCAGCGCCTGGGCCAGAACATGGCCAACTTGCTCCCGGTCCACTGCCTCGCGGCTGGCTGGGAGCAACCTCGACCCTTGCCTGGCCACTTCCAGGCGGTCGCCGTCAAGCGGCGGCCCGGAGAGGGGAGCGGCCGCCCCAAGCGCAGCCTGGGCGGCGCGGCGTCCGAACACCACCGCCTCCAGGAGCGAGTTGCTGGCCAGGCGGTTGGCTCCGTGGACGCCGGTGCGTGTGCACTCGCCGGCTGCGAGGAGGCCGGCAATGCCGGTCCGACCCCAGCTGTCGGTGGCGATGCCGCCCATGGTGTAGTGGGCGGCTGGAGCCACGGGTACTGGTTCTCGACAGGGATCGAGGCCAGCCGCCCTGCAGCGGTTGACAAAGCCGGGGAACTCATGGTTCAGGCGGGGACCCAGGTGGCGGCAATCGAGGAAGACATGCGGAGACCCCTGCCGGCCCAGGTGCCGCACGATCGCCGTGGTCACTGTGGCGCGGGGCGCCAACTCACCTGCCGGGTCGACATCGAGTAGAAACCGGCGGCCCGCACCATCCACTATGTATGCGCCGGCACCCCGCAGGGCCTCGGTCAGCAGGAAGGGCTCGCCGGAACCGGCGAAGACGGTGGGGTGGAACTGGATGAACTCGAGGTCGGCGAGCGAGGCCCCTGCCTCCAGCGCCGAGATCAGGGCTGAGCCGTCGCAGGCGCGACTGGTGGGGGTGCGGGGGAACAGCCCGGCATAACCGCCCGTGGCCAAGAGCACGTCCTTGGCTCGAACTTCGAACTGCCGCGCATGGTGGCAAAATCGGGCGCCAACTACAACCTCGTTCTCCACCAGCAGAGCCACGAGTCGGCCCTCGCGCCACGGGGAAGACGCTCGCCCGGCCGGAAGGCTGGAGAGACGGGCCCGGAGCGTCGCCATCAGAGCGGCACCGGTGGCGTCGCCGCGGGCATGCAGGACCCGCGGCCGGGAATGGGCGGCTTCCAGCGCCAGCGCCGGCCCTTGGTCGCTGAGGTCGAACTCCATTCCCTGTGCGGCCAACCAGGCCACTGCTTGGGGGGCTGAGCCCGCCAACAGCTTGATCATCTCCCAGTCGCCCGCCGAGGCACCGGCGACCATGGTGTCGCGCGCGTGGAGCCCCGGCGAGTCACCAGGACCCACCGCGGCCGCGATTCCCCCCTGGGCCCGCTCAGAGGCTCCAGGCCCGGTCGCGACGACGACCACTCTGGCCCCACCGGCCCGGGCTTCCAGGGCCGCCGACAGACCGGCCAGGCCGGCGCCCACGATCAGGAGCTCAACTTGGGGCTTGGGCCTGATCATCCCAGGCTGACCATGCGCTCCAGGGCGCGCCGAGCCCGCACCGCCACGTCGTCCGGCACACTCACCCGGTGCACGCCCTCCTGGAGCGAGCGCAGCACCTTGGGCAGGGTGATCTTCTTCATGTAACGGCACACCGCCCGCTCGCTGGCGGCCACCATCTTGGCCTCGGGCACCTCCTTGCCCAGGCGGTGGATGATGCCGATCTCAGTGGCAATGACGAAGTGGCGGTTGGATGAACGGCGGACATGCTCGACCATGCCCTCCGTGGACAGGACATGTGTGCGTGTGGGGTCGAGGTCGCCGACGGCCGCCAAGTACATGCAGGAGCTGGCACAGCCGCACTCGGGGTGGACCAGCAGATCCGCGTCTGGGTGGTGGCGACGGACTTCATCCAAGTCCTGGGGCCGGATGCCTGCATGGACGTGGCACTCGCCGGGCCAGACGTGCAGACGGCGCCCGGTCACCTGCTCCAGGTAGGCGCCCAAGAAGATGTCGGGGGCGAAGAGGATGGAACGGTCTTCGGGAATGGCCCGGATGACCGCGGCCGCGTTGCTCGAGGTGCAGCAATAGTCGCTCTCCGCCTTGACCTCGGCGCTGGTGTTCACGTAGGTC
This sequence comes from Candidatus Dormiibacterota bacterium, assembly GCA_035534915.1. GTDB lineage: Bacteria > Chloroflexota > Dormibacteria > Aeolococcales > Bog-877 > AG-12. The sequence continues at coordinate 4,805 of DATLQZ010000073.1, read as the reverse complement.
ACCACCACGGCGTCCGGATGCTGGGCCTTCCACTCCCGGAGCTGCTCAGCGTTTATGGTGTCCGCCAGGGAACAGCCGGCGTCGAGGTCGGGGAGCAGGACGGTCTTGTCGGGGTTGAGGATGGCGGCCGTCTCGGCCATGAAGTGGACGCCGCAGAGGACTATGACCTCGGCCTTGGTGGCAGCCGCAGCGCGGGCCAGGTTCAACGAGTCGCCCACCATGTCGGCCACGTCCTGGACCTCGGGCACCTGGTAGTTGTGGGCCAGGATGACCGCGTTGCGCTCTCGAGCCAGCTCTCGCACCTTCGCCTGGAGAGCCGCGATGTCCCCAGGCGGCTGCCGGCGCCGGTACTCGTTCGCGTCGGTGTCGAGCTCTGCTGTCAGTTGGCGGGGGTCGGCGGCGGCGGAGATCTCGGAGGTCGAAGTCATGTTTGCGTCACCTCCAGGTCCGGACCATCTCCATGGAGATGTCCAGGGCAGGGGCCGAATGGGTGAGGGCTCCGACTGAGATGCGGTCGATGCCGGTTGCGGCATAGGCGGCAACGGTGTCCAAGCGGATGCCACCGGAGACCTCCAGCCTGGCGCGGCCCGCAGCCTGGCGAACGGCGGCGGCCACCTCGGGCGGTGTCATGTTGTCGAGCAGGACCAGGTCAGCACCAGCGGCCAGAGCCTCCCGGAGCTGGTCCAGACTCTCGACTTCGACTTCGACCTCATGCCCGGTCGCCCGGGCCCGCCGCACCGCCTGCTCCACGCCGCCGACCAGAGCGATGTGGTTGTCCTTGATAAGAACCGCCTGGGCGAGGTCGGAGCGGTGGTTGTGGCCCCCGCCGGCCAGCACCGCGTAGCGCTGCAATGGGCGGAGGCCAGGCACGGTCTTGCGGGTGTCGAAGATGGGGACGGGATGGGCGGCATCGACGAATCGCCGGGTGAGGCTGGCCACCCCCGACAGCTGCTGCAGGAAGTTGAGGGCCACGCGCTCGCCTTGCAGCAGCGGGGCAAGCGGGCCCCGGAGTTCGCCCACCACCTCGCCGGGTGCGACCTTGCCACCGTCTGGTACCTCGACCCGCAGTTTCACCCGGTGGTCCAACTGGCCGTAGACCTCCTCGACCATGACCAGGCCCGCGACCACTCCTGCCGAGTGGGATCGGAGCTGGGCTCGGCCAGAGAGCTCTTCCCGGACCAGGGCATGGGTGGTGATGTCGTCGCGAGCGGCATCCTCGTCCAACGCCTCGGCGACCTTCGCCACCAGATAGTTGACGGTGAGTGGGAGCGGCCACTCCACCTGGGCAGTGCCAGGAGACGGTGCTCTGCTCATCCGAGTTGCTCCTCCACATCGTGCCAGGGCAGCTCCCGGGGCCATGTGCCCATCACTGGACCTGTGAATCGGTAGAGATCTCCGGGTCGGCCCACCCGGCCCCCGGCGGCCCGTCGGCCGACAGGAACCAGCACTCCGGAGACGAAGAGCGGGCTGAAGGCCTTCTTGAAATTGCCGGTGTTGAGCCGGAGCAGGGCAGGGTCGAGGATGGCGGCGTAGACCGCTCTCAGCTCGGGCAAGGTGAACGCCTCTGGCAGTAGCTGGAAGGCGAGCCAGGAGTACCGCAGCTTGGACTGAGTCCGGTTCATGGCCACCCGGAGCATGTCCGCATGGTCGAATGCCAGCGACTCCGCGGGCAGGCCCCGGACCGGAACCCATTCCGCGCGCATGATGCCTCCGCCTGGGACCAGACTCAGCCCGTCGCTGCCCTCCAGGGCCAGGTGGGCGACCGAGACCACCCGGCCCCGGGTGTCGCGATCGGGCGCCCCGAAAGTCCCCAGTTGTTCCAGGTACCAGCCGGCGGCATCGAGACCGGCCTTGGTTTTCAGGGCCCGCCGAGCAGCCGCGTCAAAGGTCTCCTCGGTCCTGACCAGTACGCCGGGGAACGACCACTTACCAGCGAAGGCCGCGTCCTCGCGTTTGACCAGGAGCACCTGCCACGCCCGGTGGATGGATTCCTCCAGGCGGACGCTGAATAGGACCACGTCCACGGCTACCACGGCATTGGGATCGAGCCCGCCTGGGACTCTGGAGCTCGGCCGTCTGGGGATCGATCGCATCGGATCTAACTATAGTAGATTCAAATCCAAGCGACGCAAAAGGCCTGGGCAGGAGCGTGACTGTTCCGGGTTGTAGTCGGGGGCCGCGGCAGAGCCTGCCTCCCGGAGCGGGCGGACCAGGCAAGGCTCTGGGCGCTGGTGCGCGGTCACTGGGAGATCTAGAACCAGATCCGCTGGGTGTGCAGGACGTTGACCATGGGGGCGAACCGGTCCCAGGTCCGCACGGAGAAGTCGCCCTCTACGATGGCGAGCCTGCGCAACCTGGTGATCGGGGCGCTGCGGCTGGAAGGGGAAGAGAACATCGCAGGGGACTGCGCTGGGCTGGACGCCATCCCAGCAGGGCGCTCCAGCTACTGGCGCTTATACCCCCACCCCTGACCTCGAACCTCTCCCCGCCGGATGGGGTGACTGCGTTCGCTCCGAAGTGGCTGCGGATCCCCCGCCGCCGCTACTTTCGGGAGCAGAGGGGACCCTTGCGGTCCACCTCTGGGTGGGCCGCGCCTGAGTTTGGACTCGCTCTTCCTGCTGGCTGCCCTCAACTTGCAGGAATTTGCCGATTGGGGTGCCCGCGCTGGCACCCCAGTGGGCCTGATAGACTCCGCGACCATGATAGGGACTGAAGCGGGCCTGACCAGGCGGCTGGCGGTCGACTTCGGCCGCTTGCAGACGATGCTCTGTAGAGGCTGACCTCCGACCTCACCGAAGCGTCCCCGTCTTCCGGCCTGCGGTGGCTCGCATGCATCCACCGCGACCCCTGGCGCGACAGGCCTCTGCGAGCGCGGCCGCCCTGCTGATCACGCTGCGACGCTCGGGGCTGTGGCCTCCCATAGTCCCTTCGGTGGTCGTCGTCGAGACGGGACAGGTCGGCTCTGACGCCTCTTCCAACAGTCTCCTCAATGGCTGTGGCGTGGTGACCGAGTTGCCCGAGCCTCTGGAGCGACGGCAGCTGCCCTCCGGTACCAGGCCCGGCGCGGCTCCGCGGTCGCTGTCATCGTCGTGGCCACTGCAGCGCCTCGAGGGACGGTGTGCACTGGGAATATCAAGGATCTCCAAGCGCTCGCTGCCCAGGCTCGCGGCGTGATGATCGCGCAGGTGTGACCGGTGCTGACCGTAGGACCAGGCGTCCCCGAGCGTCAGCGGGAGTTCCTGGTTCGCCAAAGCTGCGATGAGTTGCAGGGGTTTCTCTTGGATCGGCCCGCGCTGGCTGCTCTTGGGGTTTGATGGCCGAACCATGTCCCTGAAATCACATGCTCCCCGGGTCGGTGGAGTCGACCGGGGCAGTTCTCCTCGGGCTTGCAACGCTGGATTGACCGGGCGCCACGATAACTCGACGTTAGTTGGAGCTGGAGAGCCGGAGAGTTGGTGGACGAGTGGCGTCGAAGCGGGGGCCGTGCTATGGTGGACCGGCAGGAGGTCCCGGGACCCAGCTGCTGGGGGCGGCGGCAGAACCAGGAGCGGAGCACGGCTAGGTGCAGATCACGGGGGTAGATCCCCTTGCCTACGAGCCGGGTCCGGCCGCGGCGGACGGCTTGTCGCTCCCAGTGTCGGGGAAGCTGGCGCATCTCATGCCGCTGCCTTGGTGCTTCTCCCAGCCAGGCTGTCCGGCCCAGTTTGACAGTCCACTTGCGGTCCGCGACTGGATCGAGGCCAGCCTCTTCAGCGGTGTCCTTGACTTCGAGGGAACCCGCTCTTGTCTCCGGTTGTACGTGGTGAAGGGCCGTGTTTGTGGGATGGAGGCACGAGCGGGTGGCGTATTGGTCGCGGGTCCAGCCGCAGCGCTTGCTCCCCTCGGGCTCCTGGAGCGGCATCCTGTGACTTCATACGCGCTCGAGGCAGACGCGGCGCGAGGGCTGGCCGTGCTCTCTTCCACAGTGCTTCTGCCGTGGAGTGAGGGGCATGTCATGGCACCGTGCTCCGTTTTGGACTTTGCCTTGATCGAAACGCTCACCTCGACTGCGCGGCTGGCGGCCATTGCCGTTCGCCACGGAGAGACGGCGGCCATCGGCTGGCGCGTCGGCCCGAGCCGGTTCGCAAGTGCGCCCGAGGGTGAGGAGGCGCGCGAGGGCACGGCGGCTCTCGAAGAGTTGTGGTCACCGGGTGGTGTTGCAAGGATCTGCTGGAGCCCTACATCGGATTTGCCGCCACTTCTTGCTCCATCCTCATAGTTGCCTCTCTGGTAGGGGCGCTGATCTGCCGCCAGCCGCTCGACGCGGCGACGGCAACCTCTGGTGCCTGACAGGGCCATGACCGGCCAGCGTCGACTTCAGCCACTCCCGGCTGACGGAGCGGCCGGTCGAGTTACCCGCCCGCCACAGGGACCGGCAACTGGTCCTCTTCGTCTTCTGGCTGCGCTCGGTCTGTCCGTTCAGCGCCCCGCGGATTGGGCCGGATGGCGCGCCACTGTCAGCGGTAGGAGCTGCAGGGTCGTAGATCCGGCCGGGTTCCGCCTGGCGACTCAGTTCTGAAACAGAGAATTCAGACTTGAGGTTGTCTGGGACTAGAATCTCTGGAACCCCGCCCAGGAACTCAAATAGGTGGACGTGGGCGGCAATCCAGTACGGCACCTCCTGAGAGGGCAGCACTTCCACGTAGGTGTAGTTGCTGGCCCCCAGCACCGCCACGAACAACTGGGCCTGCCCCACCACCCCGGTCTCCGGGTTCGTGATGGGAAGCGTCGGACCGGCAAAGTCGAGGAACACCTTCTCGCCCGCC
>DATLQZ010000072.1:0-10317 GCA_035534915.1 Candidatus Dormiibacterota bacterium | reverse complement strand
GACCTGTGGTTTGGCCGTGGTTACGAGGGTCGAACTGGAGTACGCGGAAGCGAATCAGCTAAGCCAGATGGGTCCGGGTCCTCCGCGACGACGACGATGTCATACCGGCGGTTGCAGTGTCGGTTGCGCCCAAGGCAGTCGAAGACGGCCCGAGCTATGTCAATCTTGTGACCCAACTGGCGCTGCCCTTGGATCGGCCCGGTCCGCAAGTCATTAAGGCGCATTTCGGGTCGCTGGCACTGCCAACCATAAGGATCATGGTCAGAGAGCCGTCATAGCCGTTCACGCGTGGTGAAGTCCTGGCAGGCGCTAAGCGAGGGTCCCCTGACGCTCACGCCTCCGCGCCCTCGATAGGCAGGACGTACCCGGGGGCGTCCCTTGGCCGCTCGATCACGTGGCCGAACCGGAGCCGCAGAGCCCTAGAGGGATGCATGACAGGAGTGGCACGGCGCTTGCGTCCGGACATTGGCAGTCAGAGTGGCAGTCAAAGCGCCCGGAGGGGGACGGGACATGGGCATTGACGTAGCCCGGGCGGCCATATTTGATCTTAAATCTGTGGTGCCAGCAGTGGGAGTCGAACCCACACGAGCTTGCGCTCAACGGTTTTTGAGACCGCCGCGTCTGCCATTCCGCCATGCTGGCCGAGGAGGAGAATCGTCTAGGAGTCGCGGTCCTCGAGGTCGGGTAGATTCATCTCGTTGACGATCTCTTGAAATACCTTGAGTTTGGCTTCTTCATCATTGCCTTCGGGGATCACACCGGCCTGGTCCAGCACCTCGCGAGCTACGAAGATCGGAGTATCCAGGCGGATCGCCAGCGCGATCGCGTCACTGGGGCGGGAATCCAGATGAACGTCGCGACCTCCGCGCCGCCCCTGAATCTCTGCGTAGAAGGTGTCGTTCCGAAGGTCAGAAACGACGACCCTGGAGACCGTCAACTCAAACTCGTGAAATGCGTTGACGATGAGGTCGTGGGTCATGGGCCGCTCCGGCTGCACACCGTCAAGCTTGAGGTTGATGGCATTTGCCTCGGCCACGCCTACCCAGATCGGTAAGAACCGCTCTGCGTCCTTCTCCCGGAGTACGACCACGTGCTGGCCGCTGGGCATGTGGACCCGGATGCTGTCCACCGACACCTCTACAAGGTCCATTGCTCCTCACCGTTACCGAAGTTCTAGGGCGGTTGCCTAAACGCGCCTGGACGGGGCGGCCGTCCAAGCGGCCGCTGCCCAATCATAGTCGTGGTGGGAACCGACTTCGGCTGGCCGTCGATGTCCGTATGCCGGTGGCGGACGGCGGTTAGCATGGGTTCCGATAGTCGCGGGAGAGGTGAGCACTTGAGTGAGTCCGGGCGGCAGCAGGGGCTGGTCTTTGGAGAGGTCGCCTCTCTCTATGAGAGTAGCCGCCCCGGGTATCCCGATCAGGTCTTCGACGAGATTGAGCAGTTCGCTTCTCTGCGTTCGGGATCGAAGATCCTAGAGATCGGAGCCGGAACGGGCAAGGCCACTCTGCCGATGGCGCACCGGGGGTGGAGCCTCCTGGCGTTGGAGCCGAACGGTGAGATGGCTAGCGTCGCTCGAGCGAACCTGGAGTCGTGTCATGCCGTCCGACTGGTCGAAGCTAGCTTTGAGAATTGGGACCCGCCGGAGACCGGCTTCGCAGCCGTCTGTGCCGCCCAGTCCTGGCATTGGGTCGATCCCTGCGTCGCGTTTGCAAAGGCCGCGTGGGTAATGGCATCGGAAGGGACCCTCGCCCTAATCTGGTACCGCGCGATGGGCGGCGATGAAAGGATTCGCAAGGAGCTGGACCAGGTGTACCGAAGACTGGTTCCCGGGATCTCCGCGACGCCACCCAGCGAGCTGGCAGGTGATCGCTCAGTGGCCATAAACGCTTCGGGTCTGTTTGGGCCGGTCACGCGGGTTGAGGTGCCCTGGCAGCAGGAGTACTCGGGCCGCGCTTACACCGACCTCATGAGGACCCAGTCCGACCACCGACTTCTGGCGCCGCCGGTGCTTGACGATCTCCTTCTAGAAGTCGAGCAGACGATCGAGATGAGGGGAGGACGTTTCCGGGTGGACTACATGACTCTGCTCTACCTCGCTCGGCGCCGCTCGCGTGGTCCCGGCCATGGCTGAGGGAGCGTCAACCAGGACCAGAGTGCTGCTTGTGGACGGGCATGGGCTTGCTTTCCGGGCATACCACGCACTCCCGGAGATGATCAACTCGAAGGGGCAGCCCATTCGAGTCGCCTACGGGTACACATCAATGCTGCTGCTGGCACTGTCTCAGGGCTTCGACTGCGCAGTGGCCGCCTTCGACCCCCCCGGTCGTACCTTCCGCGACGAGAAGATGGCCACCTATAAGGCTCAGCGCAAACCCACCCCGCAGGAGCTGATCGACCAGATCCCACTGTGCGAACAGCTGACCTCGGCCCTCAACATTCCGGTCGTCGTCGTCCCCGGTTTCGAGGCTGACGACGTACTGGGGACGCTGTCCAAGCAAGCATCTGAAGCGGGCTGCGAGACCGTGATTGTGACCGGTGATATGGATCTGATCCAGCTCGTCGACGAAAACACATCGCTTCAGAGCAGCAGGCGGGGGAGTAGCGAGCCCGTGCTCTACGATCCTGCGGCAGTCCGCGCCAGATACGGCTTCGCCCCGCGTCAGATGATCGACTTCAAGGCCCTGCGCGGCGACGCGAGCGACAACATCCCCGGAGTCCCGGGGATTGGGGAGAAGACGGCCACAGCCCTGATTCAGCAGTACGGGGACCTTGATCGGGTGCTGGCCGCAGTCGGCGACATGCCCAGCGGCCGTACCCGAACCAACCTGGAAGCCCACCTCGACGAGGCGCTCTTCGGTCGTGAGATGGTGACGATCGTGCGGGACGTCCCAGGGGTGGGTCTCGATCTGGCCGCCTGTCGGGTCAAGGACTACGACCAGCACGCCGCGATAGCGCTCCTGGGGGAGCTCGGTATGCCGAGCTTGATCCGACGGTTGCCAGCTTTTGCGACGGTCGCGGAGGAACCTCAGCTTTTCCCAGCCGAGTCAGTGACGCCGCAGATCCTGGATAGGAGCTCAATCGGACCGGCCCTCGAAGAGATCAGGACGGCCGGTATCCCTGTGACCATCAGGTTGGCTGCCGATCCACCGCTGCGGAGCGGTCGAATTCTGGGCGTGGCATTGGCCCTTGATGCGCAGCGCTGCTGGTACCTCCCGCTATCCGCCAGCGGACAGGATCCGCAGCCAGGCGGGGCGCTCGAGCCCTTGCTCCGACTCCTGGCTGACCCTGACGTCCCCAAGGCGGCTTACCAGTGGAAGGATGAGTTGCTCGCGCTCATGGGAGCGGGCTGGGCGATTACCGACGGTGACTTCGACTGCGTGCTCGCCGCCTATCTCGCGGATTCCAGAGGGCGGACCCCTGCCTTGGCGGCACTGAGCCGAGAGTTCGGTGGGCCCTCTGTCCCGGACCCGGAAGCCTACCTCGGTCGGGGGCAGCAGCGTCTCACGCCGCTGCAACTCGACGATTCCGCCCGCGCCGCCCTGTTCGGCGGGGAGGCCGCCGCCGCCGCCGCTATCAGGCCAGCGCTCGAGGCGCGGCTGGAGGAGGTGGCAGGGAGCTCCCTGCTGCGAGATATGGAGATCCCTGTCACCCGTCTGCTGGCGGAAATGGAACGACTGGGAGTACGCCTTGACGCCGAGCAGCTGCGGACTCTCTCGGTGGAGATGCGAGTCCAGGTGTTAGCCCTGGAGGAGGAGATGTTCCGTCTGGCTGGACGTGCGTTCTCGCCCGGGTCGCCACAGCAGCTTGCGACCCTGCTCTACGACGACCTTGGGCTGCAGAGCTCGCGCCGGACCAAGACGGGCCGGTCCACGGACGCTCAAGCGCTGGAGGCGCTTCGGGAAGAGCATCCCATCGTTCCTTTGGTGCTTGAGTGGCGGCAGGTGACCAAATTGAGAAGCACCTATGTCGACGCCCTTCCGGCGCTGGTCGATCCCCAAGACGGTCGCGTTCATACGAGCTTCAATCAAGCCGTGGCGGCGACGGGAAGGCTCTCATCTAGCGACCCGAACCTGCAGAACATCCCCATCCGCAGCGAACTGGGTCGACGGATTCGGGCGGCGTTCGTGCCAGGGGAACATGGGTGGCAGATGGTATCCGCTGACTACTCCCAAATCGAACTCAGGGTCCTGGCCCATCTGAGCCAGGACCCTCAGCTGCTCGCAGCCTTTACGCGCGGCGACGACATCCACGCGGACACTGCTGCCCAGGTATTTTCGGTGGACCGGGCTGCGGTCACTGCGGAGCAGCGGAGGATGGCGAAGGTGGTCAACTTCGGCATCCTTTATGGGCTATCCAGTTTCGGACTGGCCCGGGATCTGGGCATCCCCGCCGCCGTGGCGGAGGAGTTCATCAGGCGCTACTTCGACACCTTTTCCGGAGTACGTGGCTACTTGAACTATGTCCGCCAGGAGGCCCGTTCCAATGGATATGTGACCACCCTGTTGGGGCGGCGTAGATACCTAACGGACATTCACTCCAGCAGTCGGCAACTGCGCGAAGCGAGCGAGCGGATGGCGATCAACATGCCGATCCAGGGCTCGGCCGCTGATTTGATGAAGCTGGGAATGATCCAAACCGCGGCAGCGCTCAAAACCGCCGGTCTCAGCGCTCGCATGCTCCTGCAGGTTCACGACGAGCTGGTATTTGAGGCCCCGCCGGGGGAGGTGGATGCGGTTGGGCAGGTGGCCCGGGAGGGGATGGGCGGGATCAGGCAGCTCAGCGTTCCCCTCGTCGTGGATCTCAAATCAGGGCCTAACTGGCGAGACCTCAGTCCCTTCACTCCCAGGTCTAGATAGCGGTGCCGCATGCCTGAGCTACCTGAGGTGGAGACGATCGTGCGCGACCTCAGGCCTCTGGTGGTCGGTAGGCGCATCTCCCAGGTGACACACCTCAATCCCCAGGTCCTGCGCCACCCTGGCCCCCAAGAGTTCCGTGCGGCGGTGTCGGGGCAGGTGGTGAAGGGGGTTGCGCGCCGGGGCAAGTTCATACACCTAGAGCTGGGTTCCGGCGAACTCTTGGTGGTACACCTGGGGATGAGCGGGACCCTGATCCTCCACTCGGCGGAGGCGCCAGTCGGTGTCCATACACACCTGCGCTTGCTGTTGGGGTTAGATCTGGAGCTGCGTTACAGGGATCCCCGAAGGTTCGGGCGGGTGGTCCTGGGTCAGGAGCAACAGCTCATCTCATCAGGAGCCCTGCCCCGGCTTGGAGCGGAGCCCATGGTTCCGGCCTTCCCGCCCCCGTGGGTGGTGGAGGCGCTGAGAACCTCGCACCGAGCTGTCAAGGCGGTCCTGCTGGACCAGGGCGTCATCGCGGGATGCGGGAACATCTATGCGGACGAGGCCTGTTTCATGGCCCGGGTCAGGCCGGGGCGGCGGTCGTTCCGACTGACCTCGGTGGAACGTGGTAGGCTCCTGCGGGCACTGCCCATTGTGATGCGCGAGGCGATCCGGCACCGCGGAACCTCATTTTCGGACTATCGGGATGGATTCGGGGCCAGAGGCGGGGCTTTCGAATCTCTCTTTGTCTATGGACGGTCTGGATACGCATGCGTGCGCTGCGGGAGTACCCTGCGCCAGGCCCAGGTGGCGGGCCGCACCACTGTCTACTGCATGAGGTGTCAACGTTGAGCCGACGGGTCGCGATCGTGTCGTTTGATGACGTTCCGCCGATCGGTGGTCAGGGCCGATATGTGGGGGCTCTGGAGCGTGAGATGGCATCCGAGGGGTACTCGGTCAGCATGATCACCCCCAGACGAGGACCGTGGGGGGAGTCAGCGAAAATCCCTCATCGAACCAGGCGGCCCCCTTTGGACTTCTCCCTATACCTGAGGTCCCGACTTAACAGCGTGGTCGACGCGGTGCACCCGGACCTTTGGCACTTCCAGGGTGGGCCCGGAGGCGTCATGGTGCGACGCCATCCGCCCGCCGCGCCTTTGGTCTACACGGCGCACCACACCTATCGCACCGCCCACGGACGGAACCTGACCACCATGCCCATGGGGTATCTGGAGTCGCGAGGCTACCGCTGTGCGGAACATGTGATAGCCGTCAGCCCGTCGACCGCCGCCTCGCTCATGGCGGACTCCGGGGTAAACAAGGAGAAGATCTCGGTGATCCCTGCGGGGGTGGACACTGACTGGCTGCAACCACCGGCCGATGACTCTGAGCGGGACACGATTCTCTTCGTGGGGAGGCTGATCCCCGCCAAGGGAGTGCAGTACTTCGTGGCAATGTTTCGGACCCTCGCCAAGGAGCATCCGAATTTGATCGCGGAGGTCTGTGGGGACGGGATCCTGTTCCCGGCTGCGATCGGCGCCGCCGACCAGTTCGATGGCCGACTCCGGGTCCTGGGTCGGGTCTCCGACGAGGAGCTTCGGGAGGCTTACAGGAGGGCCCGAGTGTTCGTGATGCCGTCAAGATTTGAGGGGCTCGGGCTGGTGGCGCTGGAGGCGATGGCGTGCGGAACCCCGGTAGTCGGCATGGATGTTCCTGGGCTCAAGGACATGCGTGGCACCGGGATCACTCTGGTCGCGCCAGACGACCAGAAGGGACTCCACGACGAGGTGAACCGATTGCTTCTGGACGGCTCGCGTTGGCGTGAGCTATCCGCTCAAGGTGTGGAGGTAGTGCGGTCCACCTACGCGTGGCAGGCGGTTGTGCCTCAGATCGCCGAGGTCTACCGCTCCGTCCTGGCTTCGAGCTCAACCCAGGCGCCGTAGTCCGCGGCGAGCTCGGCGTCGACCGCCTCAAGGCGCTGGAGCAACTCGGACTCTCGATCCTTCATCCGATGGGTGGCGGGATCGGCGAGCTGGTCCGTCAGCGATTGGCGCTCACCTTCAAGTCGTTTGATGGACCGCTCGACGCCTTCGGGTGACGATGGAACGGCTCGGGGTCGGGACTGTTTTCCGCTGGCCCGGGCTTGGAGACGCCTTGTGGGTGACGCGGTCGGCGACTCCGCCCTGGCCCCGCCTGTAGCTGCCCCGAGTTCCGACAGGCGACCGCCGCGCACCTCCAAGACCCGGTTAGCGACTGCGTCGACGAAATAGCGGTCATGGGAGACCAGAACCACCGCTCCGGGATATTCCGCCAAGGCTTGTTCGAGCACTTCCTGGGCGGGGATGTCGAGGTGATTGGTGGGCTCGTCCAGAAGCAGGCAGTTGGCGTCGTCCATGCCCAATCGCGCCAGGGCTACTCGGGCCTTTTCGCCACCGGAGAGATCGTCCACGAGCGCCTCTGCGCGCTCTCCGCTGAAGAGCATGGCTCCCAGGACAGAACGCGCTCGTTCAGTCAACGCGTGGGGGTGATCGTCGAGGAGCGTCTGCAGCACGGTGCGATCGGGAGCCAGGTCGGAAAAGTCCTGCCGGTAGAGGCGCAGCCGGGCCCGGGAACCCGCGATGGCTCTGCCGTTGACCGGGTCCAGATCTCCGACCAGAGTGTGGAGGAGGGTGGTCTTGCCCGAGCCGTTGGGGCCCAGAATCGCGATCCTGTCTCCACGGGAGATGATCAGGTCCGGGACTGAGAAGAGCTCGACGCCGTCCCGGCCGCAGCTGAGGCCCTCGGTTCTCAGCACCACCTGGGCGCTTGGGGTTGCGTGCAGCGACAGCCGCATCCGTCGCAGCTCAACCGGCTCCGGAACCCTGTCCAGGCGATCCAGGAGAGTTTGTCGACCCCGTGCCTGACGGGCCCGCTGGCCCGCCTTGTACCGGCGGATGTACTCCTCCTGGTGGGTGATGTGGGCCTGCTGTGCCTCCCACGCTCGTCGCCACCGTAGACGACGTTCCTGGCGCTGTTGCAGGTAGCTGTCGTAGCTCCCTTCATACACCTCCACTCGCCCGGACTCGAGCTCCACTACCCTTGTGCACACTCGCTCGAGAAGCCTACGGTCGTGAGCCACCAGACAGAGCGTCCTGGCGGTCTGCATGAGGTGGCCTTCCAGCCACTCGATAGCCGCCAGGTCGAGGTGGTTGGTGGGCTCATCCAGCAGCACGAGGTCGGCGTCCTGGAGCAGAAGCTTGGCGAGTTCCATGCGCCGCACCTGGCCCACGCTCAGCTCAAGCGGCGAGCGCGACTGCTCCGCCTCCTCGAGCCCCAGGCCGTGCAGGACAGCTCTCGCTTTGGACTCCAACTCATATCCTCCGAGCCCCTCATATGCGGCCTGGCACTCCCCGTAGCGCGCGAGCACCGCGTCGGTCTCGGGTCCGGGCACCCGCAGCTTGTTCTCCAGGTGGATCATCTCGTCTCGCAGAGCCGCGAGGTCGAGCCGACTGGCCATCGCTTCTCCGAGCACTGTCTCCGCCGTCGGCCGCGGTGACTCCTGAGGCAGGTGGGTGACGATCAGACGCCCCTGCCGCTCGACTGATCCGGCAGCAGGGGCGGCCTCCTCGGCCAGCAAGGCGAGGAAGCTCGATTTGCCGGCGCCGTTGGCCCCCACCAGACCGATTCGATCCCCAGGCTCAATCCGCAGATCCAGCTCAGAGAACACGACCCGGTCGCCGTACTCGACCGCAACTCCGGTGCAGTTCAGGAGCGACATCTAGCTCCACGGCCCCCGATTGTCACCGTACTGGTGATCTGGCGACCGCCGCCGACGTGCCGGCGCTGGCATACTCGGGCGATGCCAATTCTGCAACTCGAAGCGCCGTTCGTCCCCACGGGAGACCAGCCGCAGGCCATCGAGGCGCTGCTCGCCGGGCTCAATCGGGGGGAGCGGCACCAGGTGCTGCTGGGGGTTACGGGTAGTGGCAAGACCTTCACGATCTCCAATGTGATTGCGGCGATGGGGCGCCCGGTGCTCGTGCTCAGCCCCAACAAGACTCTCGCGGCCCAGCTGTGGGCGGAGTTCAAAGCGTTCTTTCCTGACAACGCGGTCGAGTACTTCGTCTCCTATTACGACTACTACCAGCCGGAGGCCTACGTCCCGCGCACCGACACCTACATCGAGAAGGAATCCTCCATCAACGAGCAGATCGACCGCATGCGCCATTCGGCCACGCGCGCCCTGCTCGAACGCGACGACGTCATCATCGTCGCCTCGGTGTCGTGCATCTACGGCATCGGCTCGGTCGAGACCTACTCCGCCATGACCTTCACGCTCAAGCAGGGCGGCAGCATCAGCCAGCGCCAGCTCATCGCCGATCTCGTGGCGCTGCAATACAAGCGCACCCAGCACGATTTCTCGCGCGGCACCTTCCGCGTGCGCGGCGATACCGTCGACCTGTTCCCGGCGCACTACGAGGACCGCGCCTGGCGCATCAACCTGTTCGGCGACGAGATCGACAAGATCGAGGAGTTCGATCCGCTCACCGGGCAGAAGACCGACGAGCTGGAATTCGTCAAGGTCTACGCCAACTCGCACTACGTGACGCCGCGCCCGACGCTGATCCAGGCGATGAGCTCGATCAAGGCCGAGCTGCGCCAACGCCTCGACCAGCTCAACGCCGCCGGCCGCCTGCTCGAAGCCCAAAGGCTCGAGCAACGCACCATCTTCGATCTCGAAATGATGGAAGCCACTGGCGCCTGCGCCGGCATCGAGAACTATTCGCGCTACCTCACCGGCCGCCAGCCGGGCGAGCCGCCACCGACTTTGTTCGAATACGTGCCCGACAATGCGCTGGTGTTCGCCGACGAAAGCCACGTCACCATCCCGCAGCTCGGCGGCATGTACCGCGGCGACTTCCGCCGCAAGGCGACTTTGGCCGAATACGGCTTCCGCCTGCCCTCCTGCATGGACAACCGGCCGCTGCGCTTCGAGGAATGGGACGCCATGCGCCCGCAGACGCTCGCCGTCTCCGCCACGCCGAGCAACTGGGAGCTGGAGGAATCCGGCGGCGTCTTCGTTGAGCAGGTGATCCGCCCCACCGGCCTGATCGATCCGCCGGTCGAAATCCGCCCGGCGCGCACGCAGGTCGACGATCTGGTCGGCGAGGTGCGCGCCGTCGCCGCCAAGGGCTACCGCTCGCTGGTCACCGTGCTCACCAAGCGCATGGCCGAAGACCTCACCGAATACCTGCACGAGCAGGGCATCCGCGTGCGCTACATGCACTCCGACATCGACACGCTGGAGCGCATCGAGATCATCCGCGACCTGCGGCTGGGCGCCTTCGACGCGCTGGTCGGCATTAACCTGCTGCGCGAGGGCCTCGACATTCCCGACTGCGCGCTGGTCGCCATTCTCGACGCCGACAAGGAGGGCTTCCTCCGGAGTGAAACTTCATTGATTCAAACCATCGGCCGCGCCGCCCGCAACGTCGAC
>DATLQZ010000071.1:0-7535 GCA_035534915.1 Candidatus Dormiibacterota bacterium | reverse complement strand
GCTGAGCGCGGTGGGCGGGACGCCCCGCGCCAAGTTCGGCTGGACGGACGTGGCCAGGTTCGCCGAACTCGGCCTGCCCGCCGTCAACTACGGCCCCGGTGACCCCGAGGTCGCCCATACCGTCGGCGAGCACGTGCCGCTAGCCCAGATCGCCGAGTGCGAGTCAAAGCTGCTCACCTGGCTGAGCACCTGATCCCAGCCCTCCGCATGATCACGGACGATCGCCCGCGAATGGGGTGGGGTTCCAAAACCGAAAGCCCGGCCTGGCTGGTGACGGTGACGGGGGCGTCGGGGGTCTCGCTGTCGGCAATGATGGCGGCCAGGGTGGCGGGGGTTGAGGGGGTGATGACGGCGTGGATGGTGACCTGGTGCAGTTCCTTGCTGTAGAGCAGTTGCAGGTCGAACGCGGCGTAGAGCTGGGCGGCGAGGCGGTCTGAGGCGCCGGCGAGCTGGTCTCCGATCATGGGCAGGGTGTCGAGCAGGACGGGTTGCTGGCTGTGGCTGGTTTCGCTGGCCAGGGCTTGTAGCTGCTTGGTGATGGTGGCGGGTTCGGTTTCCAGTTCGGCGAACCGGCCCAGGATGCGGGTGCGCAGGGCGGTGACGGCGGCGCGTGGGGGGTCTAGGTCGGCTAGGTGCTCGACTTCGCGGGCGTGGGCAGTGTCGCCGGCCACACGTGCGGGCGCTACCCGCCAATACTGGGCGGGGTCATGACAGGTCGTCGCTATCGTCGCCGCTAATGGCGTGCTCAATGGCTGCGCGCAGCGCGGCGGGGCTGGCGGCGTGGACGGTGACGGCGGGGCACCAGGCGGTCCACTGACCGTCCTGGTGCTGAACGGCCCAGCCGGGGGGTAGTCGTCTGCGATGGCCTGGGGGTAGTCCGCGCCATGTGGGGGCTGGGCAGGGGTCACTGGGACTTCCCTGGGCTGGCAGGCTTGGCACCTGGTGCCCGCAGCGGTGGGGCTGGCTTGCCTGGGCCGGGACTGGCGAGCCCGGTTTGGCGCATGCGGGTGAGCAGTTCACGGGGGGTGGGGGCGGAGATGATGGTTCCGGGTTCGGCGCGGTAGCGGGGATATGCCCACCAGAGCCGGCTGTGAACGCCCCAGAGAATGAGCCAGTGCGGGTGGTCGCGCCCTATGCGTGCCGCCGTGCGCTGCTCGTGCTCGTCGTAAGGCTGTCCCGGTGGTGTGGTCATGGGCAGTCCAGCGTGAACCAGACCACGCGGGCGCTGGTGGCGTTGCCGCTGATGTCCCAGGTTGTGGCTAGCTGGGAGACGATGAGCAGCCCGCGTCCGCTCTGCCCGTCGTTGTGGTGATCGTGCGCCCAGGGGCCGCCTTGGTCCTCGACTTCGACCCGGAGGCTGCGACCGTCGAGGCTGACGCGGACAGTGAATGTCCCGCCTGGCCGGGCGGAGTTGCTGTGGCAGATGGAGTTGGTGACGAGTTCGGACAGGCAGATCAGTGCGTCGCCGGTTAACGGGGAGTCGTTGAGGACGGCGGCCAGGAAGGAGCGTGCCTCCCTCACCCGGCTGGGGATGGCCTCAAAGGTGCAAGACCTTGCGGTGGGCTGGGGCGTGCCGGTGATGGCTAGGTGCGTAGCCATGTCCGTCATAGCGGCGTCTCCTGCCGGTCAAGTCGGCGGGCTTCCTGATGCCGGCCAGAGCACCGGCCAGGAGTGATGCGTGGCATATGTGCTGTACAACGGGAACGAGATTTAACCTATCTGCGATATCGCAACTCTGCAACCGGCGGGGCGGTAATGGATGCCGCCAAGTGATGGTCTGGCTACAGTGATCAACGCGCAGAACCCGTGCGGAATGGAGGACCGAGCCGTGCCGAGCCCATCCGCCCGCAGTCGCCGGCTGGCTGCGGAACTGCTGCGGCTGCGGGAGGCGGCGGGGGTGAGCCGTGAGCAGGCTGCCGAGCGCCTGGGCTGGTCGGTGTCCAAGCTGTGGCGGGTGGAGACGGCGCGGTCACGCGCCCATCACGGCGATGTCGCGGATGTCCTGGACATTTACGGGATCAGCGGCGCGCAGCGGGAGGACTTGATCAGGCTGGCCCGCCAGGCGCGGCAGCGGGGCTGGTGGCATTCCTACGCGGACGTGCTGGCGGAAGGGTTCGACGTGTATGTGGACCTGGAGGCCGAGGCTTCCTCGATCCGCACCTACGAGGCGCAGGTCGTCCCCGGCCTGTTGCAGACGGCCGAATACGCCCGCGCGGTGCTGTCGGCGGCGTGGGTGCGGATCGAGCCTGAGGAGATCGAGCGGCGGCTGGCGGTGCGGATGCGCCGTCAGGAACTGGCGGCGGGGCGGGCGAAGCCGTTGCAGTTGTGGGCGGTGCTGGATGAGGCTGTGCTCAGGCGGGAGGTTGGGGGCCGGCTGGTCATGCGCGCGCAGCTTCACCGGCTGGCCGAGGCGGGCCGGCAGACGAACGTCACGTTGCAGGTGCTCCCGTTCCGCGTGGGTGCTCATATCGCCATGCTCGGGTCGTTTGTGCTGCTGTCGTTCCCTGAGCAGGCCGACGCTGACGTGGTGTACCTGGAATCGGACACAAGTAGCCTGTACCTAGAAGAACCGCAGCAGATCGGGCGCTACGGCGAGGTTTTTGATCATCTGCGGGCGACCGCGCTGTCGCCTCGCGAGTCTCTTGGGCTGATTGATGCCGTAGCCGCCGAGTATGCAGAGGAAGAGGCAGGGAATGACCGAACCTGACCTGCGTGGTGCCGCGTGGCGCAAGAGCGCGCGCAGCGGTGGCACCGGAGGTAACTGCGTGGAGGTTGCGTGCAACGTGCCGCGCGTCGTGGCCGTGCGCGACTCGAAGGACCCGGACGGCCCGAGGCTGGTTTTCACGCCGAACGAGTGGCGGGTGTTCACCGCTGGGGTGAAGACCGGGGAGTTTGACCTGGGCTGACGCGCTGAGGCTGGTCCGCCCGTTTGGTGGGGTATCGCTGTGCCTGCGGTGCCCCATTTCCGTTATCTGCGGTCGCCGCATGTGACGAAGGCCGCACCTAGTGGCCTCGTTCCTCGCTGGCCCGGCTGCCCGGTGAGCCACGGTTTCGGTTTACGCCGTCCGTGGTTCCTCTCCAGCCTGGCGCCCTGCCTGTGCGTTTGGTGGTTGTGCCCCGCGCAGCGGGGCCCTGGGTGGGCTCGGAGGGGTCAGGATGGGGGTGTGGGGGAAACCTGAGGGGAACCCTGGGCTTTGGGGAGGGTTCCCCTCAGGTTTCCCCCGCTGCCTGTACCGCCTGCCTGCCTTTTGCTTTTGCCGCCTCCGCCGTTCCCGACCTCAGCCTCGGGTCCCCTTGGGGGTGAGGTCGGCACCCCCGGAGGCGGCACCCCCGGAGGGGGTTCATGCAGGCAGGCGGGACAACGGGTACGGCATGCGGCCACACAGTGGCCGCATGCCTGTTCCGTGGCTGGGAGGTCGTTGTACGGACAATGTGCGGGCTTCCGATTGATCAGCCGCAGCCTTGGGCGAGGTGTGCTTGAAGGGCCTGCGGACGACTGCTGGCTACGTGGGGGAAAGGGAAGGCTTGCTGTTGGGGGCGCTTGAGCGGGATGACTTCGGCGGGAGTTCCGTCAAGGGCTCGGAGGGCTATCGCTGCCGCTGAACCGAGCGCACGTCCGAGCAAGGGAGGGACAGCGTTTCCAATCTGTTTCAGCATTTGCCATTCACTTGTTTGAAAGACGAATCCGTCGTGGAAGGATTGGAGGCGGGCGGCTTCGCGTACGGTTATCCAGCGCTGGTGTTCTGGGTGGACCCACTCTGAGAGGTCGCGATGCATTTGGGCGAGAATAGTGTACGCAGGACGGTCGGGATGCAGGCGCCGCCACTTCTCGGGCCGGGCAGCGTCCCATACCTCTTTGGGGAGTGAATCGGCCTTGGCTCCTGGTCTTAGCAACGCTATGAGGTTGCGCCGCCGCTCCTGGATTTCTTTGGTGTGATGGTTGTGCAGGGCGGGCGCGTTGGCGAGACATGCCGCCTTGTAGTCGGCTGTGTACCACCGCCCTTCCCGGTCGAGCCGAAGTTCGTCCAATATCGGATTGCGCTCACTAGATGGCGGATAGGGAAGCGGCTCATAGTGAGTAGCGGTGGCTTGCGGCAGATCGCCTATGGCCTGCCGGACTGTTGTCTCAGTCTGCTTTTCTGCCTCTAGGACCGTATCCAGGAAGGCGGCGGAGTCACAACCGAGGTCGCAAGTATCATGGACGCCGAAGAAGATGGCCCGTTTCCGGAGTTGTGGCACACCGTAGTCACTGGCCGCCACGACCATCACACCCGAGTTGGAATAGCCCGCCTCTGCCAGTGCTGCCAGCACTTCTCGCTTAAAGCGCCCCTTGGCGAGCAGCAGCATATTCGGGACGTTCTCCATGATAAAAACTCTTGGCGTGAGAGCCTTCAAGAGCCTTACGTACTGGGCGTAAAGCTCGTTGCGGGGATCATCAAGGAGCCGCGTGCCGATCTGGCTGTAGCCCTGGCAGGGGGGGCCACCGAAGAGCAGGTCTACTGCGCCAGGGCGGACCTGCTGGAATCGGTCGGCATGAGTCGACCATGTGGCGGAGTCGGGGTTGAGGAAGTCGTGGATATCCCCTTCGTACAGGGACACTTCTGGGAAGTTGTGCCGGTAGGTCTGGGCCGCGAACCGGTCGAGTTCGACGGCGGATAGCACCTTGAAGCCTGCCAAGCGGACGCCTTCGCAGAAGCCGCCACAGCCTGAGAACAGGGAGACTGCCTGGTAGGTCACCTGCGCACCCCTTCCACCGTCGCAGACGGTACGCGGCGGGTCGGACATAGTTCCAGCCGCCATGCGGCGACCCATCATATGAGACTTATAGTCCGTGGACCTATCTGCCACAAGTCCTTAGCGTGATCACGTGCCAGACCTTCGGTCAGCGTTCGGCTTGGCCGTGCGCTCTGCCAGGCAGCAACACGGATGGTCGCAGGAGCGGCTGTCCGATGCAGCTGGGCTTGACCGGACATATGTGAGCAGCCTGGAGCGCGGGCTGCGGAACCCGACGCTCATAACGCAGGAGCGGCTGGCGCATGCGCTCGGTACCCCGCTACACGAACTGATCAAAGATGCTGAGGGGAGAGCTTAGTGCCGTTCACGTTCAGCGAGGTCGCGACACGCGCGCTGGCTGAAGCAGACCGGTGCATCACCGATCTGCGGGAGACTCCGGTGCGGGGGCGCGACACAAAGTTCCGGCTTGCGCAGCAGAACATGCTTCAGTACACATTCGGCTCATTCGTGCCCGGGTTCGCTGCGGACAATCCCGGTGTCAACGGCATGCCCTACGACAAGCTTGTATCCCGTCCAGTGGAGAATGCCAGCGCGGAGGGACAGTTGTTGTATGGCCCAGACTATTTGGTCAAGTCCAGCGCGATCGCGAAGGTAACCGGTGACATCTTTGAGGTTATTTCGTCCGCGATTCTGTGGAATGCAGCGGCGCGGTGGAACAGGTACATGGCTGATGGAAACTGGTCTGGTTCACCGCGCTACGCAAGGCCGTCGTTAAAGCCTGGGCCAGGTCGGCAGGTTGCGGCGGTGAATCTTCCCCGAAGGTATGACTGGGTCAAGCTCCTTGTGCCATCCGCAAGACAGCAGGTATCAGAGATTAGGAAAGAACTTTCCGCGAAGGGGATGGGCCTGCCCACGTCTACCCCTGACCTTGCCGTTGTGGCGCTGCCGACGGAATACAGCAGCGATGCGATGTGGCGCACTGAGGTGCCGAATCTAAAGCGTGAAAATCAGATAATCCTGACCGATGCCCACAAGCAGCTGGCAGGTAGGGTCAAGCCTGCCGAGATACTTCTTGCGGTGGCTTTCAAGGTAAGCTTGCGAAGCGACCGCCTGTATCAGCCGCTCTATGAGGCGAACATTATGCAACTCCTCCTGGAAGGCAGGCTAGGTGCGCCCAGAGTTGAGTTTGAGGTCCATACATTGGACCGCTCAGGAACGGACGCAATCAATACCTACACTGCTGCCTCCTTGTTCGGTGTCGCAACCGCACGCGACGACGTACATCGGGCAGTCCGCGAATTGTACGAGCCTCCGAATGCCGGGGAACTTGCCAAGCGTCTGCTGGGGTTCTTGGGAGAGCGGATGTCGCTGGTTAAGCCTTGATCCGACGTGTCAGCTGCGCGGTGTGCGAAGCGGGTAAGGCCGGGGCCGGGCGGGCACCGATGCTCGTTTTGCCCATGGATTGGTAGTGGTGCTCAATGCGGTTACGGCGCCGGGCTGTCTACGGCGCGACCGGCGCGACCGGGGCGGGTCAGCCGGGCGCCAGTCCTGATGGCGGCTCGGCAAGGTGCCTACGGCGGGGACCGGCGCTGGGCCCAGTGGTGGGGGTAGGCCGCCCTCCTGGGTGGTGCAGTTCCTCGCGGCCGGGCTGTAAGGTCCTAGAGCTTTGGGTCCGGTCATATGGGTCCGGGTTCAGCGTGGCTGCCGGGACCTCATTCGCGGCGAGGGTAGCGTTGACCTCCGCGTTACGCGCTGGTCGGATCAGGTGGAGGTATCGGCATGGCTGGTCGAGGGAACTCGGAGGATCGGGGGCAAAAGCTGGTGGGCCCTGATCTGGTAGGCAAGGGGCAGAAACAAGTGCAGGACGGCCAGAAGCCTACGAAGTCAGCTCTGCCACCGTCGAAGCCGCCTGCACCGCCTCCGCCCCCGCCGAAGAAGTAGCGGCCTCCTCCAGGTAGTTGACGAACATCGTCACGATGTGGCGGGCGGAGATGCACGCAGTGCTGACGGGGTACTCGTACTCCTCTTCGTCACCAGCTGGCCTGTAGGTGATCGGCGCCACCAAGACCAGTTCCCGGTCAGCGTCATCGTCGGCCGAGGTGTTGAACGACCGAAGGTGGCCTCGCATGTAGGAGCCATCGTCCAGCACGCATCCGACCTCGATCTGGCGGTCACCGGCCAACCGTTCAAACAGCATCCACCAAGCTGAGACCGCCGAGCTGTGCGGGTACTCTCCGACCAGATGCCACTTAGCCAGGGTGCTGCGCAGGGCCGGGATGGTCACCGTATAGGCGAGCGCAACCGAGAATGCCAGCAAGCTGGCTCCCCAGATGGCGAACTCCTGGTAGTGGTCACGTAGGTAGGTGGAACCGCCACGGACCAGCGCACCGACGTCAGGAGTCAACGATGGCCATCCCGTGCGGATGATCGCGAACAGGATCAGGACCGCGATCTCAGTCGTGACGCTCGCTGTGATGATGGTGACGGTCTCGCGAAATGGCGAGACGTGGCGCTCCGTTCCGCTGCGCTCCTTGCCCGTCAGGTAGACGAACCCAGGCAACAGGAGGATGACGAAAAGCAGAAGGCTCGTCAGTGTGGTAGGCACTCGGAACACCTGTGGTCAGGATGAGGATGGCTCGGCCGGATTTTATGGCATGCGCGCGGGGCTGGTGGTAGCTACGTAGCAGAGTGCTCGCAATGCGGACGCCTGGTTCCTCCGGTTCGGCAGAGGGACAACCGTGCGTCCCAGTGTCCATGTTCACGTGCCGTGGCTGTCGGCGCTGGGCCACTTGGCTACGGTG
>DATLQZ010000070.1:0-4557 GCA_035534915.1 Candidatus Dormiibacterota bacterium | reverse complement strand
GGCGGACGCTTTCTCCTTTTGGGTTCGGGCGAGTTCCAGCCGTGGGTTGGGGCCACGGAGATCGCCGCGATGGCCGACGCCCGCGGCGACGGCTCGGTGGCGATCTTTACAACCGCCAGCGCCCCCGAGGGAGAGGCGGTGTTTCAGCGCTGGAACTCCATGGGGCTCGCTCACTACGCGTCCCTCCACCTCCCCGCACGGCTGATCGAGGTCCGCAGTCGCGTGGACGCGGATGACCGGGAGAACGCTCGGGCCGCCAGGGCGGCGAGCTTGGTGTTCTTCTCCGGCGGCAATCCCCGGTACCTCCGGGAGACTCTAGCGGAGACGAGGCTGCTCACCGCGATTGAGGAGATGCTCGCCGCCGGTGGCGTCTACGCCGGGTGCAGCGCGGGCGCGATGGTGGCGGGCGCTCAACTACCTACCGGCCGGGGCCTGGCCCGATTCGCCTGGGGGCAGGGCCTCGGACTGGTGCGAGGCCACGTGTTCGGAGTTCACTGGGATGCGGCGATGATGCGGCCCTTCCGAGCGGTGGTCGCCGGCAGGGTGCCCCCGGATTTTCAGTTCCTGGGGATCGCCGAGAGGACCGCGGTGCTCAGCAGCGACCAGGGATGGCTGGTGAGCGGGGAAGGCGACGTGGAGCAGCGCGGCGTCCAGGGGCGACGACGCTACCGCGCAGGGGAAACGATCTCATACTGACGGTGCGCCCCGGTCCAGGGCTGTTCTCGGTTTCACGTGAAACACCGCTCGCTCCTATACTGACGCGATGGCTCGCCCTCGCGTCGTGACCGTCTGCAATCAGAAAGGTGGGGTGGGCAAGACCACCACCGCCATCAATCTGGGAGCCGCTCTCGCGGAGCGCGGGCTGCGCATCCTGCTCATCGACTGCGACCCGCAGGCGAACGCCACCTCCGGCCTTGGGGTGCGTCCGAAGGGCCTAGAAGCCTCCATCTACGACGTGGTCGTCCTGGGCCGACCGCTGTTGGAGGTTGCGATCCCAATCGCGCAGGTGCCCGGACTGACCTTGGTCCCTTCGACCGTCGGACTCGCCGGCGCAGAACTGGAGTTGGCCGAACTCCCTCTGCGGGAGTCCCGCCTTCGACTCGCCCTGGACGGGATCTCCGACTTCGACTATGTTCTGTTGGACACCCCCCCCTCCCTCGGACTGCTGACCGTCAACTGCCTGGTAGCGGCCGACGAGATGCTGATTCCACTCCAATGCGAGTACTACGCCCTCGAAGGGCTGACCCTGCTGACGCACACCCAGGCGCTGGTTCGGCAGTCCCTGAACCCCGCGCTCCGCCTAGCCGGCATCGTCCTGACTCTCTTCGACCCCCGAACCGTTCTCAGCTCGCAGGTCGTAGCCGAAGTGCGCCGCCAGTTTGGGGAGCAGGCGTTCGCCACCGTGATTCCGAGGTCTGTAAGGGTCAGCGAGGCACCCAGCCACGGCCTCCCGATCACCCAATATGACCCGACCGGACGGGGCGCCACCGCATATCGCGCGCTGGCAGAGGAGTTGCTCGCCCGTAACTCTGAGGTTGCGGCGTGACCAAGCACAGGGGCCTGGGGAGGGGCCTCGATCAGCTCATCCCGCCTGGCGCCCCAACTCTGAGCTCGGTACTGAGCGCTCCGCCGGTCCACGAGGTGCCGGTGACCGCGGTCACCCCCAATCCACTTCAGCCCCGCACTCGTTTCGATCCCGAGTCCTTGGAGGACCTCGCCCGCTCCATAACCGAGTACGGGGTGCTACAGCCGTTGGTCGTCGAGCCCGATGGCGGCGGCTACCGCCTGGTGGCAGGCGAGCGCCGACTACGCGCATCTCAGATAGCGGGGCTGACCCATGTCCCCGTCGTCATCCGCCCGGCGGGGGCCGACAGGGCACGGCTTGAGATGGCGCTGGTAGAGAACATCCAGCGCCGCGACATCTCCGCCCTGGACGAGGCCCGCGCCTTCACCCGGCTCTGCGATGAGTTCGGAATGACCCAGGAGGCCGTCGCCCACCAGGTCGGGCGCAGCCGATCTGCGGTCACCAACACCATGCGTCTGCTGCAGGCGTCCCCGCCTGTACAACAGGCGCTGGAGGACGAGAGGATCTCAGCTGCGCACGCGCGCGCGCTCCTGGGGGTCGCCGACCCGAGCCTCCAGGTGAAGACCCTAGCCCATGTCATCGCCCGCCGCCTCTCGGTCCGCGACACGGAGCGGCTGGTAGGGCGGTTGGGGACGCACCATAGCCCAGCGACGCCGCGCGTTGCGCCAGTTTCACCGGAGCTGGCGGCTGTTGAGGCCGCTATGGCACGCCGGCTGAGCACCCGCGTGAAGATTCAACCGCGCGCCAAGGGGCGTGGTCGTATCGTCATCGATTACTTCTCCGCTGATGAGCTGGACGGCATTTGTGAGCTACTCGGGGTAGACCTCTAAACAAAGCGGTCCAGTGCCCGGTTCGTATACTGCCCGGGTGTCTCTCGAACCTCGGACCGCGCCTGAGCGTCAGTCAGGCGATACGCCGGGGAAGCCACCACCGAGTGGACGGCGCTCCCTCGTTGGAGATCTGCTCGAGGTGGTCGCGCTGGCCGCGGCCATCTATCTGGTCATAGCCTTCGCAGTTCAACCTGTGCATGTAGAAGGCACGAGCATGTACCCCGGCCTCCACAACAACGACCTGCTCCTCACGGAGAAGGTCTCCCTCTATTTCGCGGGGCCGTCACGGGGCCAGATCGTGGTAATAAATCCGCCCATAGCCTCGCCAAATGACTTCATAAAGCGGGTGATAGGGCTACCTGGAGAGTGGGTGCGGATAGCCCCGGGATCGAACGGCGTCGGCCACGTCTACCTCTCTGCTACGCGACCCACCTCAGCGGCGGGCGGGCGTCAGCTGGTCGAGCCCTACATCAACGGAGCCTGGACGCAGGAGGTCCTCTGCTGCACCAACGCGGGAACCGCCTCACCCGACCTCCCCGCCACGGGACGTTGGGCTCAGATCCCGAAGAACGAGTACTTTGTGATGGGGGACAACCGGAACGTGTCAGAGGACTCGCGAACCTTCGGGTGGGAGCCCCGGAAGGGTGTCCAGGCCATAGCGGTCTTCAGATTTTGGCCGCCAGCCAGGCTGGCGATCCTGCCCCTTCAGGCTCCCTCGCTGGGCGCGCTCGGAGCGGCGCTCTGGGGCGCCCAGCGACTTCTCCCCTGACCAACTTCCCTACGGGTGGATCCAGCCGCCCCCCGCTCGCTCCCAGCCGACCAGCTCCTGGGGAGAGAAGAACAGCGCCACCTCCTCCTCGGCCCGGGCGGGGCTGTCGGAACCGTGAATTATGTTCTGGCCGATGTCGATCCCGAAGTCTCCCCGGATGGTGCCCGGCGCCGCGTTCGCCGGGTTGGTCGGGCCCATCATGCCTCGGACCAGCCCAACCGCGTTCGGTCCTTCCCACGCCATGGCCACCACCGGAGCGGAGGTGATGAATTCAATCACCGCCTCGAAGAAGGGACGCTCTCGGTGCTCCGCATAGTGACGCTCCGCCAGCGCCCGGTCCATAGCCAACAGCTTCAGGCCAACCAGGTGCAGACCACGCCGCTCAAACCTGCCCAGCACCTCACCGACGAGCCCTCGCTGAACGCCGTCGGGCTTAATAAGAACAAGTGTTCGCTCCAAGTCTCACTCCTTCACATCGTACGGAGGGGTTCTCCCTCCCGCTACTGCGTCAAAGCCGCCGCCGCCGCGTCCTGGAGGCGATCCTGCCCGGCACCGGGGCCCACTCCAGCGACGCGCCACCCTCCCGCCTCCAGCAGTGCGGCCGCCACCTCCCGCACCTGGTCCGCCGTCACCCCGCGCACTCTCTCAATAACCTCTTCGGGAGCAAGGATCTCGCCGATGAGGAGCTCCTGCTGTCCGAGGAACTCGCTGAGTGCCCCCGCACTCTCCATTTGTAGGAGCAGTCGCCCCTCAATCTGCGCCTTGGTCCGCTCCAAGTCGGCGGCGCCGAGACGCTCGTTCGCCAACTTCCGGAATTCGACGACGGCCGCGGTGAGTGCCGTGGCCGCCTGCTCCGGCTGGGTGGCCATGTAGATTCCTAGGGCTCCACTATCCCGGTGGCGCGAGGTGAACGAGTGCACGTCGTAAGCCAGCCCCTGCCTCTCCCGCAACTCAAGAAACAGCCGACTGCTCATGCCCTCGCCCAGGATCGTGTCCAAAACATCGAGCGCCCACCTATCAGGAGCTAGGTAAGAAGAGCAGCGCGCCCCCAGCAGTAGGTGCGTCTGCTCGCCGCGCCGTCGGCGCAGTCTCACTGCCAGCTCCGCCGGAGCCGGCGCCGGCGGCAGCTCGGCCGCCGCCACCGGCGCCGCTGGGGTGAGCCCCCGGAGCGCGGGCTCTAGACGCCGCTGAAGCAGGCGCTGGGCCGCCTTAGACTCCACCGCCCCCGCCATGACCACCACCAGTCTGTCGGGACGGTAGAAGGCCGTCCTGTAGCCGGAGAGCTCGGCGGCTCCCACCCTGACCAGGGACGCTCGTGTGCCGCCCGGGTCTCGCGCCAGGGGATGGTCGCCCCAGATCAGCTGATCGAAGGC
>DATLQZ010000069.1:0-1041 GCA_035534915.1 Candidatus Dormiibacterota bacterium | reverse complement strand
CGGGACGGCTCCGCGCTTCCAGAAGACGGCCCTGGCCACCGATGACCTTCGGGCCATGCTCGACCATATGGAGCTCGACACTCTGTCCGGGTTGCGGGACCGGGCTATCCTCCTCCTCGGTTTCGCTGGAGGGTTCAGGAGAAGTGAGCTGGTCGCCCTGGACGTTGACGACCTGGAGGCGACGGCTCAAGGCCTGCGGGTGAGGATCCGCCGCAGCAAGACCGACCAGGAAGGGGCCGGCCGCGAGGTTGGGATCCCCTTCGGTCGGCACGTCGATACCTGTCCCGTGAAGGCCTGGCGAGCCTGGCAGTCAGCGGCCGGCCTCCTGACGGGTCCGTGCTTCCGCCCCATGAACTCGCGGGGAGGCGTTCGGGACAGGAGACTAACTGCCCAGTCCGTCGCTCTGATCGTCAAGGCGGCAGCGGTGACGGCTGGGCTGGAGCCGACGTCCTATGCCGGGCACAGCCTCAGATCAGGTCTGGCTACTGCGGCGGCGGCGGGTGGCGCGTCTGAGCGCTCGATCATGGACCAGACCGGCCACAAGAGCCTGCCGGTGGTGCGTCGGTACATCAGACGGGGGTCACTCTTCCAGGACAACGCGGCGAGTCATACCGACCTCTAGGGTGGCGTGGCGGCCGGCCCCCCCTCCCCTCCCCCATCTTCCTTAGGCAGTTTGCTATGGGCTGTCGGTAGCCATGCGTCGCCCGGGTGGTACGCTATCGGGTAGCTACCCAATTTCCAGGGCGCGGTCCGAACTTAGACTCAGACTCAAGTCAGCGCAACCGCCCGCCATGATCTCGATACGGTCGATTGCCAGGGGCTATTGGTAGCGTTCCAACTCGGAGGGTCGATAATGGGAACCAGGAGCATGTTCAAGGGATTCACTCGGAGTGGGATAGTGGTCGCCTTGGTGGCGGCTAGCGCCTTGGGGCTGTCCGCCTGCTCTGGAGGTGAGGGCTCTGCCAGCCGCCCATCTCCCAGCAGTTCGCCCAGTGTGCAGTCGGTCCCGGCGGTCAACGCCGCGGGATCGTTCGTTGGCCC
>DATLQZ010000068.1:0-59778 GCA_035534915.1 Candidatus Dormiibacterota bacterium | reverse complement strand
ACCTCCCGCCTCATCGGCGGTTCGGCCGATGCAGCTCAGCATGTCTGGTTTCTGGCATGGCTACCCTTCGCACTCACTCACCACTTGAACCCGCTGCTGACGAGCTACCTGGATCACCCCCTTCAGGTAAACCTGATGTGGAACAACTCCACCCCACTGCTCGGGTTGCTAGCGTGGCCCGTCACAGCCACGCTGGGGCCCATCGCCGCATACAACATCATGATCTTGCTGGCCCTGGCCGCGTCGGCAGGGGTGGCCTACGTGGCCGCTAGTCGCTACATTCGGACTTGGTGGATCGCCTTCCTGGTTGGGCTTTTGTATGGATTTTCTCCGTTCATGATGGTCCAGACCTCAGGATCGCACCTGACGCTGGTCACGGCCTTTACGCCTCCGCTGCTCCTCATCTGCCTCGACGAGGCGCTCGTGCGGCAACGATATCCCGCTTGGAAGTTGGGACTCGCCCTGGGGGTCGTCGCCACAGCCCAGCTGCTAATTGGCGAGGAGCTGCTCTTGACCGAGATCCTGGTCTCCCTGCTGGCAGGAATCCTCGTCGCGGTCGGCTGGCCCAACGATCTTGGTCAGCGCTGGAGGGCAGCGCTCACCTCGTTGGGCGTCGGGGCCGGCGTATTCGCGGTCCTCGGAGCCGTCCCTATCGCGATTCAGTTCTTCGGCCCGAGCCCGCTGCAGGGCACCACGATTCATCCCCCCGGGAGTTTCGTGGGGGACCTCCTCGGATGGGTGGTGCCGACTCAGCAGCAAATCGCCGCCCCCTCCTCTGCCGTGGCTCTGGCCAACAGCTTCACAGGCGGATTCGCGGAGCATGATGCCTACCTGGGGATCCCTCTCATCGTTCTTATGGCGGTGTCGCTGTTCATCTTGCGCCGCAACCGCTGGGTGTGCCTGCTGGCGGTGTTGATTGGGATCATCGCCATCCTATCGCTCGGGCCCAATCTCCATGTGGGCGGCACGGTCACGGGAATCCCGTTGCCGTGGGCTCTTCTCACTAAGGTACCGCTCCTGCGGGACGCCCTACCAAATCGACTCGCTCTCTACGTCTTCTTAGGGGCGGGCCTACTGGTCGGCCTCCTCCTGGACCACATCTGGCGCCTAAGGCCGGGCTGGGGCAGACGGGCCATTCCGATCGCCCTGGCGCTGGCCGCGATCATCCCCTTACTTCCCATCCCTGCCAACAGTGTCTCGGTCGAAGTGCCGAGTCACCTGACCGCCACCCTCGCCGCCCACTTTCCTTCGGGCTCCGCGGTGGCGATACTGCCGGTCGCAACCATCGCCAATGACAACTCCATGCTGTGGCAGGCGCTCTCCGACTTCAGAGTTCAGCTTCCCTGGGGCTACCTGATCCATCGGGGACTACACGGCGAATCTTCGGTGGACCTTGGAGGGCCAGCGGTCGTTACCGTTCTAACCGAGATCGGGCAGGGAGCGCCTCCGTCCGCGTCCAATCTCAGCCGGGCCGAGCTCGCCGCCCAGCTCGGCGGCCTGGGCGTCAGCGCCGTGGCCGTCGGGCCGACGCCATTCCAGTCAAGACTAGTGCGGTACCTGACCCAGCTTCTCGGACGCGGTCCACAGTGGGATGGCAGCTTCGCGATCTGGACCTCGGTAGCTTTAGGGAACCAACCCTAGCCGCTGGACTATCGGCGCCAAGCTCGGGCCCCGCAGATATCATTCTGCGCGGTACCCACCCGACGGAAGGGGCGCGCAAGCCGGATGCGCCGATGCCACCTGCCGCACCGTCGGTACGAAGCAACGCGTCCGCCTGACGACTGAGATTGGTCAGCCGGCGACGCGGCCTGACCTGGTCCCTAGCCAGTCGCCCCGTGGCAGCGCTTGTACTTCTTGCCTGAGCCGCAGGGACACAGCGCATTCCGGCCCACCGCGGGAAAGCCACCACCCGATGGCCCTAGGGAACTCGTCGGCGGAGTCGGCCGCTGTGGGCCCGGCGGCCCTGGCGAATCAGGGGGTGCGGACGGCCCTGGTCCATCGAGCACCGACCCCGCGTCAGGATGGGTGGCAATCCCCTCGCGGGCCTGCGCAGGGACTGGTTCAACCTGGATCTGTGAATGGAAGAGGTACCGGACGATCTCCTGCTTCAGTGACTCCTGGAAACCCTGGAAGGCGGAGAACGCCTCGGCCTTGAACTCCACTAGAGGGTCTCGCTGGCCCAGCGACTGCCAGCGGATGTTGTCCTTCAGGTGCTCCAACGTGGTCAGGTAATCCGCCCAGCGTTCGTCGATGAGGCCCAGCATAAGCTGCACCTCCACCTGCCTGACTATCTCCGGAGAGTAGGTCTTCTCGCGCTCGGTGTAGAGGCGCTCGGCCTCCTGGATCACGGTGTCTGCGACCTCCGCCGGGGTGTCGCCGAGCTGCTCCAGCTCGACCTCCTCAGCCGGGGGGAAGGGGACTATGAAGCGTAGCCGCTCCCAGAGCGCTTCCAACTCCCACTCCTGCTTGTGCTTTCCATGGCAGTGCAGGTCGACCAGCTCACGGACCACATCTGCGATCCACTCACTGAGATTGGCCCTGGTGTCGATCCCCTCCAGGATGCGGTCCCGCTCCTGGTAGATGATCTCGCGCTGTCGGTTCACCACGTCGTCGAACTCGACCACATAGCGACGGTTATCGAAGTTGAAGCCCTCCACCCGAGACTGCGCTCCCTCGATCTGCCGGCTCACCATCCCAGACTCGATCGGGGTGTCCTCGTCCAGCCCCAGATGGCCCATCAGGCCGCGCATACGGTCGCCGCCGAACACCCGCATCAGGTCGTCCTCGAAAGAGAGGAAGAAGCGGGTCTCACCGGGGTCTCCCTGACGCCCGGCCCGGCCGCGAAGCTGGTTGTCAATTCGGCGTGACTCGTGGCGCTCGGTGCCGATGATGTACAGGCCGCCGAGGTCGGGAACCCCGTCGCCGAGAACGATGTCGGTGCCTCGCCCAGCCATGTTGGTGGCGATGGTCACCGCCTCACGCTGTCCGGCACCGGCCACGATCTCGGCCTCGCGCTCATGCAGCTTGGCGTTGAGCACCTCGTGGGGGACGCCGCGCTTCTCCAGCGCCCGCGCCAGCCGCTCACTCTTCTCGATCGAAACCGTGCCCACCAGGACCGGCTGGCCCATCTGGTAGCGCTCCTCGATCTCCTCGGCTATCGCCTTGTACTTGGAATCCTCGCTACGGAAGATGAGATCGGCACGGTCCAGCCGCACCATCGGGCGGTTGGTGGGGATGGGGACCACCTCCAGGTGGTAGATCTTGTGGAACTCCTCAGCCTCGGTGAGCGCGGTCCCGGTCATTCCCGCCAGCACCTCGAAGGTGCGGAAGTAGTTCTGGAAGGTGACGGTCGCCAAGGTGCGCTGCTCCTGCTGCACCCTGACCCCCTCCTTGGCCTCGATCGCCTGGTGGAGCCCGTCGCTCCAGCGTCTCCCGGGCATGGTGCGGCCAGTGAACTCGTCCACGATCACGACCTCGCCATCCTTGATGATGTAGTCGCGGTCGACCATGTAGAGGGCGTGGGCCTTAAGGGCCTGGTTGATCTGGTGGGCCTCCTCCACATGCTCCATCCCGTAGATGTCGGAGATCCCGGTCATGCGCTCGATCTTGTCGATCCCCGCCTCGGTCAGGCTTCCCGACTTGGTCTTCTCGTCGATCGTGTAGTCGGTATCCGCCTTGAGCTGGCGGATCAAGCCCGCGTACTGGTAGTACTTCTCGGTCGACTCCTCCCCCAGCCCGCTGATGATCAGCGGGGTCCGGGCCTCGTCGATCAGAATCGAGTCGACCTCATCCACGATCGCGTAGTACCGATCACGCTGGACCTTGTACTCCTTGGCGCGCGCCAAGTTGTCACGCAGGTAGTCGAATCCCATCTCGTTGTTGGTGGCGTAGACGATATCGGCCTGGTAGGCCTCCTGCCGCTCGACCGGGCGCAGATGCCG
Source organism: Candidatus Dormiibacterota bacterium (assembly GCA_035534915.1). Lineage (GTDB taxonomy): Bacteria > Chloroflexota > Dormibacteria > Aeolococcales > Bog-877 > AG-12. Next base: position 55,837 of record DATLQZ010000068.1, on the reverse strand, counting down.
CAAGCGCGGGTCGGGATGGTTCTCGTCGACATGTTCCGGATCGTAGACGAAGGAGAGCTCGGGGATGATCACCCCCACCTTCATTCCCAGAGCGTGAAACATGGGAGCGTTCCAGCCAGCGTCGCGCCGGGCCAGGAAGTCGTTCACCGTGACCAGGAAGCAACCACGTCCGGTGAGGGCGTTCAGGTAGAGGGGGAGGGCCGCCACCAGCGTCTTCCCCTCCCCGGTCTTCATCTCGGCGATCTTGCCCTGGTGGAGGACGATTCCTCCCACGCACTGGACGTCGAACGGACGCATCCCGAGGGTCCTGCGGGCCGCCTCCCGGCCCACCGCGAAGGCCTCAGCCAAGAGGTCATCGAGCGTTTCGCCATCCTCCAGCCGGGATCGGAACTCGGCGGTCTTGGCGAGCAAGTCGGAGTCGGCGAGACTCTTCAGCTCCTCCTCCATCTCCGCCATCCGCGCCACCGTCCGCCAGTGGCTGCGGAGCTCACGCTTGGTGGGGTCGTAAATCCTGCTCAGGACACTCATCGCCTGCGATTATCCCCCGGAGGCCGACGGGGCAACCGCCGGCTCCAGCTGGTGGTCCGGGAAGTAGGCAGGTCCAGTCCCCGCCCCGCCCACCTCCATCCAGCAAGTCCTGGCCCCCTCCACCACCAACAGGATGACCGCGACCGGGGTCAGCCCTACCCTGAGCAGATGAAAGGGCCAGACGGCCGGCAGCATCGCCAGCGCCAAGAGACACAGGCCCGCTCCGAACCCGGTCAAGCGGACGTCGGTCCGCCTTCGCCAGAGACCGACGCACACCACGGCCAACACCGCCAAGCCGACAACCCAAGGCACCACCCCGGCCGGCCAGATGAGAAGGATCCACAGGATGACCAGGATGGCCAGGCCCAGGCCGAGGCCATGGACGCGGCGGGCGTTTCGACCCACGGTCAGCATGAATAGCGGCAGCAGCAGCAGGTCATCGTTGGGATGGGCGTAGGGGGTCGCTGCCAACCAGATGGCGAGCGGGAGCCCCACCCCCCAGGAGATCCGACCGACCGGGCTGACGCGGTGCCAATCGGGGGAGAGCATCATCCAAGCCCCGAAGATCCCCATAGCTAGGGCGGCGGCCGCCATCACCACCAGACTCCCTGGCGCGAGCACCCCGGTGCCCAGGTGGAGCTCGCGAGGAGCGGCCCCGAGCAGCCCCGGGAGGCCCGCGAGATCCGGCTGCAGGCCACCAACCCCACGGGCGAAGCTGTGGAGCGCGTGCTCCCAGGAGTTGAGTAGATGCGGGCTGACCGACAGACAGAGGGCCGATGTCAGGAGACAGCCTCCGGCAAACCAGACCGCCTTGCGCGGTCTCTCGAACAGAGCCAGGAACATGAAGATCGGGGCCGGCCACAAAAGATCTGGCTTGACCCAGATCAACCCCAGCACCAGCCCCGCCAAGAGTGGCCGGTCATGCCAGGCGAGCAGCATCGCACCCGCCAGCACCGCGAACATGAGAGCGTCGAACTGGCCCGCCGTGAACCCCAATAGCGCTATCCAGGAGACCAGCACCGCCAACCCCAGCACGAAGGTCCGCGACCACCCCAGATCCCGCGCCAGCAAAGCCAGGGTGAACAGCAGCAGGGCGACTCCCAAGCCGGTGAAGACAGAGTAGGCAACCCAGAACGGCAGCTTGGTGAGCGGCTCCAGGATCGCGGCCGTGATCGGCAGGTACGGGAACCGATCGAGGGCTGGCTGCAGCGAGGGATAGTGGGCAACCGCCTGCTCCACCGCTTGGAGTGGCCCCAGCTGGTAGGGGTTGCGGCCCTGAGCGAGCATCCGGGCTGCTGAGTAGAAGACCCGGAAGTCGTCTGCCAGCCCATAGGGCTGGGCGGGAAAGAAGCGGGTCAGCGCGAAGACTGCCAATCCCAGGCTGCTGCCGACCGAGAGCCCCACCACCAGCGTTCTCAGCCGCCGACTGCGCCGGTCCAGCAGATCCTCCAGGCGAACCGCTCCCGGAGTGGAGGTCATCTCCTCCTCACTCCACCGCCAAAGCGGCAACAGGATCGAGGTTGCCGAGCTGGCGGGCCGGCACCGCCGCCGCCAAGAGAAGAGCGATGACCGCGGCCAGGCCCAGCGCCACCAAACTGACCCCGGATACCGCAAACGGCAAAGGCAGGGAGGGCGACGAGGCGGCCTGCACCTCCGGCCAGATCAGGGCCACTCCACCGAGAATCCCGAGACCGCATCCCACCAAGGCAGTAGCCAGCGCCTCGCCAATCACCGCCCTCGATACCGCGGCGCGGCTGAGTCCTACCACCCGGAGCAGCGCCAGGTCCCTGGTCGCCTCACGGGTCTCCAGGACCACGGTGTTGACGGCCGCCAGGATCGCGATCACGACCCCGACCAGCGCGAGGGCCGCGATCGCGGCTATGTCGTGCTGGATTCCGCGGTCGACGCCCCGACGCACGGCGGCCACACTCTCGGTCTCCATCCCGTAGCGGAATCCGGCCAGGTCCACCGCGTGGGCCGAACCTGCTCCGGTCACCTCCATCTGGAGCAGGTCGAAGCCCGAGGCCTGGCCTCCAAAGGCACGCACGGCCGCTACCTGGGAAACCAGCACGGTCTCCACCCCGGCCGGCCCGGGAAGTGTGTGTTGAACCACCCCGGCGACGGTGAAGCTGGCGGTGCCAGAGCTGGTCACCACCGAGAGCCGCTGCCCCAAACGCAGGCGTAGCTCCGCGGCGAGCTGCAGCGGCACCACCACCGCCGCCCCTCGACTGAGTTCCCGCATCGCGGAGGCCCTGTTCCCCCGAACGAACTGCAGGGCACCGGCTGCTGAATATGCCTGCGGAGAGCTGGCCGCCAAGGCGACCGCGACATGGCCAACCCGGGCCGAGACGAAGCGCACCGGGGCGACCTCTCCCACGTGGGGACTACCTGCCCCTGACCGAGTGGCGGCCACGACCTGCTGCTCTATTTTCAGGGTCTGCGGGGTCGGACTCACAACCAGATAGTTACCGACGAAGAGGCGGTTCACCCAGACCCCGCCCGATTGCAACGCTGCGGCAGATAGGCCGGCCAGCCCAGCCGCCGTGGCCACGGTGACGAAGAGGCTGCCCAGCGCCAGCGCAGTTCTGCCCGGGTGGGATCGGCTGCGGGCGGAGACCGCGGCAACCGGGGCAGCCAGCAGCGCGCCGACGAACGACCCTATTCCGGTCACGAGTGCGGGACCCAACCAGGCCAGCGCGGTGCAGACGGAAAGGTAGGCGAGCAAAGCTCCCACAGCAACACCCACCCCACCGCCAACCGAGAACGAGTAGGCCGCTCCCGCAGCGAAGATCAAGATGAAAACGAGCCACCACCGAAGCCCGGTACGGAACCGCCTCGGGCTTGGTCGCACCGCATCCAGCGGGCTTACCATGGCCGCCTCGACGGCGGGCACCACGGCTGCCACCATGCCCAAGACGACCACCAAGAGAAACGCTCCCAAGGTCCACTGCCATTGGAACGTGACGCTGGCGGCGGGGCTTTGGCCGGGGGGATTGGAGATGGCGACCAGAACTGCGGCCAGCACATAGCCGACACCGACGCCAAGGACGGCTCCGAGGCAGGCTGCCGCCAGCGCCTCCCGTGCGAAGCTGCGGAAGATCACAGTGCGGCTAGCTCCGGCCAGCCGCACCAGCCCAATCTCGCGCCGCCTCTCGATCACGACCGCGGAGAAGGTCGCGGTGATGAGCGCCAGGGCGAGCAGCAAACTGAGCGCAGTGATGCCGTCGAGGAGGGGCTGCAGCTCGGACACTGGGTTTCCCCCCGGCACCGACCGCGGGTCGCTCACAGTGAAGTCGCTGTGGAGCGCCTTCGGGAGCTCGGCCATCAACTGTGCCCTGGTCTCGCCCGGACCGAGGCGAACCGCGATGTCGGTCACCTCCAAGCCGGAGCTGAAGAGCCGCTGCGCCGCGGCCTGGGTCACGTACACAGCGTCGTTTGTGAAGGGAGCACCGGGGCCGGAGTCGGCCACCAGGCCCACCACCGAGAAGCGCTGGATCCCGTGAGCTTCCGTCAGGGCAAGTCGACCCCCGAGCAAGACTGAGCCTGCTGCCAGCTGACCGGTCGCGGGCGAAAGCCCGGGGCTGAGGGACTGACTGACCGCGACCTGCAGCAACCCAGTCGGCGAGGTCCCCGCCAGCAGCGGCAGCGGCCGCAACGCCACCCCATGAGGACCCACCTCAACGAGCACAACCTGGCGGTAGCCGCCGGAGGGAAGCTCAGCCAGATCTGCTTTCCGAGCCAGGACCGCCACTTCGGAGACCGCCGGGAGATCGGTGACTGCCGCCACCTCCTGGGGCGAGAAGCCCGGCCTGCTGAAGGGGATGATGTCGTACTGGGCGGCGCCGGCCGACTGGCGGATCGCGGCCTGCGACTGCCGCTGCAACGCCGAGGAGGCGAGCTGTATGCCCAGGACTGCTCCGCCTCCCAGGGCCAGCGCGGCGACGCCGAGCGCCAGCCGGGCCAGCGCCGCTCGCCTAAAGAGCAGGGGGATCATGGAGGGGAGCTCAGCTCAGAGCCCGTGGGCCGCCAACCGCTCCAGCAGCGGAGCGGTGTCGTGAACATTGCGACGCCCCAACTGCACGGTCTCCTTGAATTCGCCGTCAAGCATGATCGCCACCCGATCCGCATAGGCGGCGGTGCGCACGTCGTGAGTGACCAGAACGATGGTCCTGCCGTCTCGGCGGGTCAGCCGAAGCAGCAGCTCCAGCACACTTCGGCCGGCGTGATAGTCGAGAGTTCCTGTCGGCTCGTCCGCCAGCAGGATAGCTGGGTCGGTGACTAGGGCACGAGCCACCGCGACCCGTTGCTGCTCGCCACCGGCTATCTCATCAGGACGATGCCCCTGGAGCCCACGAAGTCCCAGCATCGCCATCAAGGCATCGGCCCTCGCCTTGGCGTCGCGGTCCCGCCCGAGGCCGCGCAGCGGCCACACCCGCTCCCGCTCCAGTCGATAAGGGAGCATCACGTTCTCCGCCGCGGTGAGACTCGGAAGCAGGTTGAAGAACTGGAAGATGAAGCCGATGTTACGGCGGCGGAAGGCGGCCAGATCGCGGTCGCTGAGGCTGTACAGATCTGTCCCCTGGAGGCTGACCGTCCCCTGGTCGGGAGAGGCGAGCCCACCCAGCACATGGAGGAGGGTCGACTTGCCGCAGCCGCTGGGGCCCATCACAGCCAAGAACTCCCCCTTCCTGACAGTCAGGGAGACCCCCCGCACCACCTCGCGAGGAGACCTGGAGATCGCGTAGCCCTTGTGGATGCCGGCGGCCTCCAGCACCACCTCAGCGGGATCCCCCAGCTGGCCCTCCCCCCTCCGCTCACTCATCCAGGTACCCGCTGATCACCTGCTCAATGGTGCTGGATAGCAGCCCCCGCGAGGACTGCGGGAACTCAGAACCCACGCCAGGTCGGGGCTTGGGCTTGGGCTTGGGCGTAGGAGTCGGGGTGGGAGTCGCGACCGGGGTCGGCGCCGGGGTCGGAGTGGCGTGGGAGCCGCCCGAGGAGGATGAGCCGCCGCCGCCCGAGCTTGGCGGCGGCGTGGGAGGAGGCGGTGGCGGCGCAGAGGAGCCCACCAAGGCGAACTCCTCCGCAAACATGTAGACATCAGCCAGCCCGGAGCTGCCAGATCCCGGATAGTTCCATGGCCCAGGGGTGTACCACGATCCGATCCCGAGCTGGTTGTAGTTGCCCATGATGTTGGCGCGGTGCGCTGGCGAGTTCATGAAGGCGGTGTTGATGGCCGACGCGGGGTCAGCGTAGCCGTTATTCCAACCGATATTCTCACCCGCGGACCGCCACGCCACCCCGTCCGCCGACATGATCGGCCACACGTACCCACCATCCGCGGTGCAACCGGGGATCTGATGGGCGAAGTAGTCACGGGTCAGCATGTCCGCGGCCCTGCCGTAGATGGGCGAGACGCTGCAGCCGTAATAGGGGCGGTCCTGCCCGATCTCTGAGAGCACGGCGTTATCTGCGAGCGCCGCCAGCCCATTGCTGGTGCGATCCTGATTGGTCAGCGAGAAGAGTTCCCCGTCGTACGGGGTGGCGTTGCCGACCGGCTGAGCCATAACCGGCGTGGCCGCCAGCAGCGCAGCTCCGCCGAGGCAGCCCACAGCCAGGGCGACGGCCAGCGCCAGTCCGGGCGTTGCCCCCCGTCGCCTGCCGCCCTTAGCCAAGTCGGCGCTGAAGCGAACCTGCGGGCGGGGTGGGCAGGCGAACCGCTGAGACATGGTCGCCGCGACGGTCCGGGAACAGTCGGGAGATCTCTGGAGGCAGGGGCAGCCCCATGTCGAATAGGCGGTCCAGAATCTGGGGACGAACGCCGGTGAGAACCATCTCGCTCTTGAGATTGCCATCCTTGTCCGAGCCCTCAGCCTTCAGCAGGAAGATGTCCTGCATCGTGATCGTCTCTCCCTCCATCCCCAACACCTCGCTGATCGCGGTGATCTTGCGACTACCGTCTCGCAGACGGTTCAGCTGCAGAACGATGTTGATCGCCGAAGCGATCTGCTGGCGGATCGCCTTGGCGGGGAGCTCTATCCCCCCCATCAGCACCTGGGTCTCCAGCCTCGCCAGGCTGTCCCTCGGGGTATTGGCGTGGACTGTGGTCATGGAGCCGTCGTGGCCGGTGTTCATCGCCTGGAGCATGTCCAGCGCCTCGCCGCCACGCACCTCTCCCACCACGATCCGGTCCGGGCGCATGCGCAGGGCGTTGATCACCAACTCGCGAATCCCGATCCGGCCCTCGCCGCGAACGTCCGGCGGTCTCGACTCCATCCGGCAGACATGCTCCTGGTGCAGCTGCAGCTCGGCGGCATCCTCGACGGTCACGATGCGCTCGTCGGGAGGGATGAATCCGGAGCAGATGTTGAGCAGGGTCGTCTTGCCGGAGCCGGTCCCGCCGGAGATGAGAATGTTCGCTCGTGCCAACACGCAGGCCTGCAGGAACGAGGCGGCGGCTTCGGTCAAGGTCCCGAAGTGGATCAGGTCGGTGACCCGCATCCTCTCCTTGGCGAACTTGCGGATGGTCAGTAGGGGCCCGTCGATGGCGATCGGCGGCACCACCGCGTTAACTCGAGACCCATCCAGAAGACGGGCGTCGCAGAGGGGCTGGCGGGTGTCGATGCGTCGACCCACCGCCGAAACGATAAGGTCGATCACCTTCATCAGGTGTTCGGTGTCCTTGAAACGGACGTCGGTGAGCACAATCCTCCCGTGGGACTCCACGTAGACCATGTCCGGGCCTACCACCATGATCTCAGTCAGGTTGTCGTCCTCGAGCAGGATCCGCAAGGGCCCCAGCGCCTGCAGGTAGCCCTCCTGGTCCGCCGGTAATTCGGAGTGGGTGACAGCCATCGATCTAATCTCCTGGGGTAGGTGCGGGAGCGGCATAGGCCGACCGCGATCCTTCGGTTCTGCTAGCGGGGGCGCCGCTGGGTCGATGGCTCAGTTGAGTTCCGACCTCAACCTTAAGCCGTGCAAGGGTTCCCGGCGCCAACTCCAGAGTGGAGTGCGCGCCCTTGACGGGCATTACTGTGACTGACAGCGGTCGCAGCGACCACGGGCGCATCCCGGCTACCGTCCGAACCACCGACCCTTGGCGATTCAGGAAGGCGACGTCGATCGGGGCGCGCATGAAGAACATGTGGATGCTTCGGCAGGGGATCAGCCACAGTCCCTGATCGGGGGCCAGCTGGGCCCGACCCATCAGCCCCATGAAGCGGCTTATCACAGACCGTGCGATCGCGACCCGGGCGACACCTCCCCCCGGGAACTGGATCGCCACCTCCCGATCTCCCGGAGGCGTCGCCGCCGCGCGGTTCAGCTCAGCCGACATGGAAGAGGAGGTGGACGGCCGCCGGGCCGAGGAGGATCACGAACAGCGACGGGAAGATGCAGCCGACCATCGGGAAGAGCATCTTGAGGCTCGCCTGCTGAGCCTTCGCCTCCGCCTTCTGACGCCGCCTCCGGCGCAACTCGTCGGACTGGATCCGCAGAACCCGGGCTATCCCCACTCCGAGCTGATCGGATTGCACCAGCGCCTGGATGAAGGCGTTCAGCTCCTGGACTCCGGACCGGTGGCCGAGCTCCTCCAGCGCCTCCTGCCGTGGCCGCCCAAGCCGGATCTCGTTGAGAACGAAGGCGAACTCCCGAGAGAGCGCGTTGTCGAACTTCTCCACCACCCTGGTGAGGGCGGCGTCAAAGCCGAGCCCGGCCTCGACGCTGATGCACAGCAGGTCCAGGCTGTTGGGCAGCGCCAGGGTTATCTCCTTCTGCCGCGCCGAGACGATCCGCTTCAGGTAGTACTGAGGGCCGATGTAGCCCACGATGACACCGAAGGCGAGTCCGAGCAGCGGCGGGAAGTTGAGCAGCGCCGCAAGCCCTAGGAAGGCCATCCCCAGGACAACCGCAAGGGTGATCTGGACCGCGACTAGGCTGGCGGCGTTGATGCCCAGAGGTCGTCCAGCGAGGTCGATCATGACCTGCAACTTCTGAGCCTGATCCTTCGGCTGCAGTGCGGCCACTCGGCGTCCCATGCGGTCCAGGAAGGGCTTGATGAACCGATCCGAGAAGGGCTGGCTCAGCTCGAGCTCCGCCAGGGTCTTGGAGTTGTCCTCCGGCGCCTCATAGACCGCCAAGCGGGCGTCCAGAAGGTCGACCGGCTCGGCGTGCCTGGTGCTCAAGCCAACCACCAGCAGGAAGATGGCCGCGGCCGCCAAGGCGCCGACTACGAGCGCTTCAGGAGACATCGATCAGACCTCAATGTTGGCTATGCGTTGCATGATGAAGAAGGCGAATGAGATCGAGACGGCGCAGCCGATCAGGATGTACGGTCCCGGCCCCTTGAAGCTCAGAAGTGGCGCTATGTAGGAGGGGTTGATCGCCTGCAGAATCAGCGCCAGGGCGATCGGCAACCCGGTGATGATGTAGCTCGACGCTCGCGCCTGAGCGGTCAGGGTGTGGATCTCACCCTTGATCCGGATCCGCTCCCTTATCGTGAAGGCGATGTTGTCCAGGATCTCGGCAAGGTTGCCACCGACGACCCGCTGGATGGCGACTGCCGTCACCACAAGGTCTAGGTCCTCGGAGCGGATCCTGGTCACCATGTGGGTCAGCGCCTCATCGGTCGTGATCCCGAGCTGGACCTCCCGGTTGGCGCGGGCGAACTCCTCCGCGACCGGGGGGTTGGCGGAGCGAGCGATGCTCGCCATCGCCTGGGGAAAGCTGTATCCCGCCTTCAGGCCGTTGCTGAGCAGGATGAGCACATCGCCCAGCTGGTCGTTGAAGGCGCGGGAGCGGCGCCGCTCCCGGAATTTCAAAACAAAAGGCGGCACCACCAACCCGACCCCAGCCAGGATGATCGCGAAGATGAAGTTGCGATAGACGGCTATCCCGATCAGGCCAAGCAGCAGGACTGCGCTGATCCGGATCAGGTACCACTCCGCCGGCCTCAGCTTGAGGTCGGCGCGGGCCAGTGCCTCACTGAGGTCCGCGGTACGGCTGCGCTGCGCCGCCAGAGCGGCTCCGGTCCGGTTGCCGCCGAAGCGTTCGAGAAGATCGGACACGGGACCTCTGCGCCGACGTACGGCCGCACCCTCATCCTGGGCAGGCATGTTGATCACCATCCCGGCGCCCGCCTCGGCGAAGTGCTGTAGGCGCGCGTCCAGGTCGGCTTCGCGGCTCCTGGTGCGGCTCATGCCGACGGCGGCGACGGCACCGAAGATTGCCAACGCCCCAATCACCTCGAAGACGATCGTCAGAGTGCTCATGCGGCGCTCGTCCCAACCGCTTCGGGGGCGGCTACCGCGAAAATGGCAGGGTCTACCGGCTCACCGATGGCGCGCAGGTCGTCCAGGCAGTCTGGAACTCGAACCGCGGCGAACTCGCCGATCACCATCCCGTCGTCATCGAGCCCATGCTGGTTGAAGAGGAAGATGTCCTTGAGGGCGACCTTGTCGCCGTCAAAGCCGCAGAGCTCAGAGATTGCGATGATGCGGCGGCTGCCGTCTCGCAGCCGGGCCTGCTGAACGATGATGTTGACGGCGGAGGAGATCTGCTCCCGAATGGCCCGGGAAGGCAGATCGGTGCCAGCCATCAGCACCATGGTCTCCAGGCGGGAGACGGCATCGGCGGGCGAGTTGGCGTGAACTGTGGTCAGCGAGCCGTCGTGGCCGGTGTTCATCGCCTGGAGCATGTCCAGCGCCTCACCTCCCCGGCACTCCCCGACGACGATCCGATCCGGGCGCATCCGGAGGCAGTTGATCACCAGCTCCCTGATTCCAATGTTGCCTCGGCCCTCGATGTTGGCGGGGCGAGACTCCAGCGTCACCACATGATCCTGGTGCAGCTGCAGCTCAGCGGAGTCCTCGATCGTGATGATCCGCTCGTCGTCAGGAATCCATCCCGAAAGGACATTGAGAGTGGTGGTCTTGCCGGACCCGGTGCCACCCGAGATCACCACGTTCATGCGGCCCCTAACACAGGCCTTGATGAAGGTGGACATCTCCTGTGTCATGGTCCCGAACTCGATCAGGTTGTCGACGGTGTAGGGGTCCTTGCTGAAGCGCCGAATGGTCATCGTCGGCCCCTGGAGCGCCAGCGGCGGAATGATGACGTTGACTCGGGAGCCGTCCTTCAGCCGAGCGTCCACCATTGGCGAGCTCTCGTCGACGCGGCGCCCGATCGAGCTCACGATCCGGTCGATGATCTGCATCAGATGGTCGTTGGAGTCAAAGCGCGCGGGGTATCTCTGCAACCGACCTTTGCGCTCCACATAGATCTTCTCCGGCCCGTTGATCATGATCTCCGTGATCTCAGGGTTCTTCAGCAGCACCTCGAGCGGCCCGAGGCCGAGCACGTCGTTGATCAGCTGCTCCACCAACCGCTGGCGGTCGTTGCGGGTGATCGAGATGCTGAGCGCCTCGAGGACCACTCCCGCGAGCTCGCCGATCTTGGCGACCAGCCGCTCGCGAGGCGCCTTGGAAACGTCCGAGTACTCCTCCAAGAGGAGCTGGGTGACCTGAGTCTTGATCAGTGAGTATTGCGGGTGGGCGACCAGGCGCACGTCGCCCTGGGCTCGCGTTGTCTCCGCGCTGCGCTCGCGCCACCCGGGACCACCCGCCGGAGGGGCATCGGCGGGCCTCTGAGCAGATGGAAGGGCGTCAGCCAGCCGCGAATGGCCAGCCTGAGCCGGCGCCGCAGGTCGCGTGCCCAGGCTGCTGGCCGGAGCCACTGGGGAGACCCGGGACACCTCCGGCTGCACGCGGGTAGCTATGGGCGCCTCCTCTGACTCCCCCTTGGTCCTGACCCGCTCCAGCAATGACATTTGGGACTGCTCCTAAGACGCGCCTAACGCCGCAGACTGAACCGGCGCGAGCCGGTGGGTTTGACTTCCAACTTCACTTCGGTCGGGGCCTCGGATGATGGCTTCAAAGTGCGCGCCAGCCCCTTGAGCAACTCCGCGATGTCGGAATCGGGGTGGGTCACCACCAGCGGCGACCCCCGGTGGATGGAGCCTGCGACCAGCCGGGGCTCAGACGGAAGCTGGACCCGCACTGGGAACTTGAGGTTGCGCTCGATGCTGGGCCCATCGTAGACCGCATGGGCATCATGGCCGTTGACCACTACAGCGATGCGGTCACGGTCCACCCTGAGCGACTCCAGCATCTTCAACATCAGTCGAGTGTCCTTTATGGCGGGGATGGTGAGGGCGCCGACCACGATCACGTGCTCGGCGTTGTCGACCGCCTCCAGGGTAGCCTCCGACAATTGGCTGCCCGTGTCCACCACGACATAGTCAAACTCTCGTCGCAAAATGTCTACGATCGCGCGCACATGCTCGGCCCGCACCAGGTCACCGTACTCGGGGCTGAACGGGCCCAGCAGGACGCGCAGACCCAGCGGGCCATCTGCCAGCACGTCGTCTATGAACTCCCAGTCCAGGCCGCCGGAGCCGTCGACCAGCTCGGTAATGGTCTTGGAGTGGTCGAGGTTCATCATCACCCCGACGTCTCCGAACTGGAGGTCTAGATCTACCAGGCAGACCTTGGCGCTGGTCTCGATCCGAAGCGCCGCCGCCAGGTTTATCGCTATGAAGCTCTTCCCGCAGCCACCCTTGCCGCTCAGGACCACGCACACCTGACCCCCCGGCTTGGCCGCCTCCACCGCTTGCGGAGCCGTCCTGGGCGAGTAGGCACCCTTCTTGGCCTCCAGCTCATAGACACGCCTAAGGCTTGCCACCAGCTCGTCGCCCGTGAAGGGCTTGATCAGGAACTCACGTGCCCCGGACTGCATCGCCCGACGCAGGTAGTCGCGCTCGCCCTGCACCGACATGATCACCACCGGACACTGGGGCAGCTCGACCGCCAGCGCCTCAGTGGCGGTGATGCCGTCCATGCCCGGCATGTTGACGTCCATCAACACCACATGAGGCTGGAGCTGGCGGCTGACCTCGATGCCCTCGCGGCCATCCCCGGCCGTGCCGACAACCTCGATGTCCTCCTCGAAGGAGAGCAACTTCTTAAGGTTCTCCCGGGTGCTGGGGATGTCATCCACCACCACCACCCGGATCACAGCCGCGCCTCACTAATTGTGGCCGCCACCAACTTCCCGTCTCCTCTGGGCCCTTCCTCCACTCAGCCGATGCTGAACCCGAAGAGGTTCTGCATCATCGAGGAGTTGCCCGCCGCGTAACCGCTTGAATTGGACTGCGACTGGGCAGCGGTGGCGCCACAGTACAGGACCGACTGATCGGAGGTGACCGCGTTGCTGGCCTCGAGCAATGAGAACTGATCCTGGGCCAGAGTCGCCGCATCCGACAGCACCAGCTGCTTGGCGACAGGCTGCTGCGGGCTGTTGCTAGCCAGGGTCTGCAGGGCACTGTTGTCCTTGTTGTACTGCTGCTGAGCCAGGGTGTAGGTCTTGGTCGCCGCGGTCACCGACGCCTGGGCCTGCTGGAGGTCCTCTTCGATGATCGGATTCACCTTGGTACCCACGGTGCAGGCCTGGGTGTAGTTGTCGGCCGGGGAGATAGTTGTGGGGATGTAGCCGTGCCCGTAATCGGTTGCGGACCGCAGCGCGATTGTGTAGATCGCGCCGGTCTTCTCAAGCTCCTCGATGCCGAGAGCCTGGCTGCGAGTCGTCTGCAGCACCACCAGTCCACCTGAAGATGAGGATGCAGCCCCACTGGCAGTGGTCGATGGCGCTCCGATCCCGAGCACGGGGATGTCCTCGAAGGAGTACTGGGTGTTACCACCACCCGTGGAGGCGATGATGTCGATCCGGTCTCCAGCCTGGAGATAGCCGGCCACGGCCTGCTGCGCGGTCAGCGGGATCGCGATCGCCACGTCGCCAGGGGGCAGGTTGAGGTTGCCAAACGAGGGGGTCTGCGCGACCTTGCTGGGGGAGACCAGATTCTGGGTCACCACCGTATTGGCCGAGATCGGCACGACCGCGTAGTAGCTGAGGGTGGTCGGCTGCGTGCCGGTCGTGGAGGAGACGCCCGCCGAGGTGGCACAGGCCTCACCCACCAGAACTTGGCAGGAGGTGAAGGCGTTGGTGGGCAGGAGCCCCTTGATCCGAGTCACCTCCAGCATCCCGGGGGTGATGAGGGTCCCGCTGGGGATCGCCACGCGGGCCACCACGACGAGCTCACCGTTGGCTGGAACCGTCGGCTTAGGCGGCGTGCTACTGGCGCGCGTGAAATAGTAAGCGAGTCCGAATGCCGCGATCGCGCAGATCAGACCCACGGCGATCCAGACCTGATTGACCCGTCCTTTCAAATCGGTCGTCACCGTCCATAACCTCCGAGGATTGACGCTGGCCGAGGTGGCCGGCTGGGGGTGGGGATGAGCGCGCGGCGGGAAGCCCCGCCGCGCGCTCCGAAGCTACGAGTGGCTCAGTTGAGCCCGCCGTTGATGTTGGAGAACACGGTGCTGACCTTGTGCCCGACGACCGCGAGAATGACGATGACAACAATTGCGATAAGCACGAGAATCAGGGCATACTCGACCATCCCCTGGCCCTCTTCCTCTGCCGCGTGGCCGCTGATCGCCTCACTGAGACGGTTGCGCAGCCGTACGTACCAAGAACTTAGCATCCTGTCGGAACCTCCTTGACCGAACCGTTTATCCGCAGACCACAGAGCCTGCGAGCCTGGACATGGCACGCCGGAGTATATGTGGGGGCGCGCAGAAGTTCGTGTAACCAGCCTGTAACGTTTTGTAGAGGCGGAGTCAGACGATCGGAAGGGTGAGCCTGACCTCCGTTCCCCTGCCAACCTGGGAGAGCACCTCCAGCTGCCCGTGCTCGAGGTCCGCCCGCTCCCGCATGGAGATGATCCCAAAATGCGGCTCATGGGCGAGCCGGGCCTCGACCGCTGCCAGGTCGAAGCCGTCTCCGTCGTCCTTCACGACCGCGCTCACCCGGTGGGACTGGAGATTCATCAAGACGTCAAGGTTCTTGGCGTGGGCGTGCTTGCGGACGTTGACCAGGGCCTCCTTGACGATGCGGAACAGCGCCCCCTCGGTCTCCGGCGGCAGCCTCCGCTCCGTCCCTATTACCGACAGCCGCGCCTCTATCCCCTCCCTCTCCTTGTACTCGTTGACCAACCGTCTCAGGGTGGGGATCACCCCCAGGTCATCCAGCGTCATCGGGCGCAGGTCGAAGATGAGGTCGCGGGTCTCGTCAAGGACTCCCTTCATGGAGTCCTTGAAGCTTTGGATCTCAGCCTTGGCCCGATCCGGGTCCCGGTCTACCAGCCGTTCCAGGATCTCCGCGCGCAGCACCAGATTCGACATCGACTGGGCGGGCCCATCGTGCATGTCACGAGCGATCCGCATCCGCTCCTCCTCGATGATCTGGAAGACCTGCCGGGAGGCGCTCCGATAGCGGGCGAGACCCTCCTCCAGCGTCCCATCCGGGGCGCGGTGGTCATCGAGCTGATCTGCTGTCGTCTTCAGCAGCGAATGCCAGTAGCGGAGCTCCTTGGCCCACATGCGGCAGTGCGCTAGCCGTGCCCTGGCCAAGCTGGCTTCCAGATGCAGGGCGTGGCAGCGTGAGATGGCGGCCTCCACATCCGAGGCTCGGAAGCGGGCGTGGTCGCGCAGTACATGGCGGCGCACTATGTCGGCGTCGTCGACCCTCTCCGCCATCAGGTCGAGCCCTGCCAGCAGCCGCATGACCTCCTCGTCAAGTGCGAGCAGGACATCCTCCAGCCTCGACGCCTCCTGAGAGAGGAGCTGCTGAAGGTCTCCCAGTGGAGCGGCCCGGGATGAGGCGGAGAGTTCTGCGGCCACAGGCCAAGGTTAAGCGCTGACCGCATCCGACGGTAATGGGACGACCTGGCATCGAAGCTGAAGCAGAGCTGCAACGGCCGCTTGTGGGCGGTTCGAACCTCAATAGACTGAAGCTGTGAGCGCTCCAGGCGGACGGTTTTGGCAGCCTCACCCGTAGGTCGGCGGCTGCCCTCAAGGGGGCAGCTGCTGACCCTTCCTCGGTTCGTCGCGCTGGTCGCTCTCCTGACAGGGATGCTGGCGGCACGCCCCCAAGTCATGGATCCGGACTTCTGGTGGCACCTGCGCAACGGTGACACCATGCTGGCGACGGGCCACCTCATCCACATCAATCCCTACGCCTTCATGGCCGCGGGCCACCACTGGGTGCTGCAGGAGTGGCTGAGCGAGGTCTGGATGGCGGCCGCGGTCGGGGTGGGGGGCCGTCCGGGAGTGGTGGTCGTCTACTGGCTAGTGACCCTGGCTGTGTTCTGTGTCATCTGGGCGCGGTCGAGCCAGATCGGGCCTATCCACGGGATCACGGTCGGATGCGGTCTGTTCCTGGCGGCGATCACCGCCTACCCGATCTTGGGGCCTCGATCCCAGATGGAGTCCTACCTACTCATTGGGGTCGTCCTGCTGCTGGTCGAGCGCCAGCTGCGCCGAGGCGGCTGGGCCGCGTGGCTGCTCCCGCCGCTCTTTTTGATCTGGTCCAACCTCCACGCCGGATTCATCATGGGGCTGATTCTTCTCCTGGCGGTCCTGGGGGCGGAGTGGGTCCAGGCGGCGCTGGGCCAGCGGTCTTCCCTCCAACGCTCAAGGCTTGCCCAACTCTCGTGGGCAGCCCTCTGCTCGGTGGCGGCGAGCCTGGTTAATCCGAACGGCTCGATGATCGTCGTCTATCCCTTTCAGACCCAGTTCAGCAATGCTCAGCAGAGCCTGATCCAGGAGTGGCACAGCCCAGACTTCCACTCGGTGGTGCTGCTGCCACTGCTGGTACTCATCTTGACCCTGGCCTGGCTGGTCGTTCGCTACCGGGGCCTTCCCCTGCGGGAGCTGGTCGTCCTTGGCCTGAGCCTGCTCGTGACCCTGCAATCGGTGCGGAACCTCGTGATCCTGGTGGTCGCCGGAATCCCGGTTTGGATCACCCTCGCCGAGAGGCTGCGCCTGGAGCTGGCTGGGCGGTGGACGCTCCGGCTCCGACCAAGGCAGCCACGGGCGCTGGTCTTGCTCGAGCTGTTGCTCCTGGGCGGGTTGGCGGCGATCCTGGCGGTGCAGGTCGGAACCCTGGCGACACCGGCCCTCGACTCCGCGACCTATGTCAACGCGTTTCCCTATTGCGCTTCCCGATGGCTGGATACCGCCCCTGCGGGCCTCCGGATCTTCAATCAATACGGGGACGGCGGCTTCCTCGCCTACACGGTCCCCAAGGACAAGGTGTTCGTCTTCGGCGACGCGGCGCTCATGGGGCCGCAGGTGCTGCGCGACTACGCCGCCATCATCGACCTGTCCCCCACCTGGCTCGCCCGCCTCGACACCAGCCCCGCGCAGCTCGTCCTCTTCGAACGCGGTACCGCCTTTCCCGACGCTCTACAACGTGAGCCGTCCTGGGCTCTGGTCTACCGAGACCGCCGGGTCGAGATCTTCGCCCGCACCGCCCTCATCTCCTCGCTGCACCTCCCCGCCAATCCCACGACCGCATACTGGCGAGAGAGAGGAGTCCCGGCGTGTTCGGCCGAAGTGGCCGCACTGCCAGCTTGACCAAATAGCGCCCCACGGCTCACGGAGCATGGTGGGGTCCGGTCCCGCCCGACCCATTGGCCGGGTGGGAAGCCGGACCTTGGCGGCCCGTTTGGTGGGCACCGTCCAGGACCGCCTGCTGAGTTCGACCATTCCGGGCTGGGAGAGGCCCCTCTTGGCGCCGCCTGCCAGCGGCTGCCAAGATCATCCGGCACTCAAATTAGGAAGCGGTTAACGCCGCATCCAGCGGGGTCAGCCGCCATGCCGTGGTCAACAGGGTGAGAATGATGAGACCGTGCACGGCGGTGCACCACAGGCAGATGTTGTGGAGCTCTACCAGCTCCACAAACACCAGGTAGAAGACCGCCAGCAACCCCAGGCATGCCCAGCCGAAATGAGCTTGGCGCAACCTCTGGTGGAACGGTCGAAGATACTGCGCCAGCGCCAGCGCGAAGCTGACCACGAAGAAGCCGATGCCTGGCACCGTAATCGGCACGCTGGTTCCGGGGACCACCGAAAACGGGCTGGTCACCACCCGGGCGCAGTCGATGAGACCGGTCGCGCTGCAGACCAGCGGCACGTGGGCGTAGTGCACCGCCGTCAGGTAGGTGGCGACCCCGAATCCTGCTCCCGAGTACAGCAGCAGCAGCAGCGCCCCGGGTCGCCCGGCGCCCATGAAGTGCCCCGCGGTGACGGTCCCCGGCCCGGTCGGCAGGACCGACTCGCCAGCCGGGCTGGCCGTCCTCCCGGGCCGACGCCTTTCCCGTGAGCGGCTCAGAGGCCGCCTTCGAGCTGCTGGATGACGGTCTGGCCGCAGACCTTGCCGGGCTTGTTTCCGGTCATCTTGCAGATAGCGGCGGTGTCGTAGTTGACCCCGCCCAGGATCATCTGTGCCTGGGAGCTGTGTGGCTTGCTGAGAAAGGAGGCCACCTGCTGCCAGCTGTAGTTGCTGAGACCGGTGGGCCCCGGGCTGCTGCTCTCAGTGCCGACCTGAGCGGCGATCCCTCCGAAGTCGACGAAGGGGAATCCGCTCTGGCCCAGGGTAGTGAACAGCTGCGACTGCTGGGAGTTGAGGCTCTGGAAGTTGGCATACCCGGTCGCGGTGCTGGGGTCGGGGACGTTGCTGTAGATCTCCCTGGCGACGAAGGTGATGTAGCGGCTGGTGTAGCTGACCCCGTGGGCGAAGGTGAAGGTGGCAATGTTCGGCCCCGCCCCATCGGTCAGGGAGGACTTGATGATCTTCAGGTTGGAGAAGCTACCGAACTTGCTGAGCGCCCCGATCAAGGACCAGCGCTCAAGGGCGCAGTACGGGCAGTATTCGGCCCCGATGTAGAGCAACTCGGGCTTGCCGTTGGCGGTCAGCTTGGTGGCGGTGGTCAACGCCCGCGGAGGATAGTTCGCAGCCCCGCCCCCCACCGTGTCCAGCGTCGACTGGGGGACGTGGGTTATGGCCGCTACCACCGAGGCCGGCGCCGGCAGCACCTGGGTGTCCTGGACGGCTGCACCCGAGGTGAGATCGAAGAAGATGATGACGGCCACGAAGACCGCGATCACCCCGCCGATTGAGGCGAAGATCCCCCAGGGCCGTCTCTGGCCGCCCCGTGGGGAGCGTCGGCTCGAGTGCCGAGCGGGTCCGCCGCCTCCGCTACCGGCCCGGGGCCCTCTGCCATTGCCGCCACCTCCTCCGGCGGCGGGTCGGCTGGCTGCCTGACGGCGCTCGGCGGTTGACTTCTTTGACATCGTCCCCTAGTTCGACTGCTGTCTGCTGGTGAGTAGAAATCTATCGGAGCTACCTTAACCGCTGCTGAGACCGGAGGTGACCACCACGGTTGTCGGATCACGATACCGGACGACCCACCCCTCCGCAGTGAGAAAGGCCACCGCCGGAGCGGCAGCGGGAAGCACCGCCGACTGAACGTGCAGCTGCCGCAGTACCGCCAGAGCCCCTTGATTGAGCCCAGCTAGCTGCTCGCACGAGGACATCCGCCCCTCCCCATCCGCGACCGGATCGCTGGTGCAAACCAGCCGGTGCGCGTGGGGGAATCGAAAGGCAAGGTAGTCGCCGAAGTCCGGGGTCGTGTACCAACTGCCCGCCACCGGACTCTGACTCAGCCAGGTGGCGGCCGCAACTGGCAGCGTCTTGGCGAGCTGAGCCCCCGGACCTCCATAGACCTGGGAGTGGACCCCAGCCCGGGCCAGCAGGCCCACGCTGAGGATCACCGGTATGGCGGCCAGCGCTACTAGCCGCCGTGGCGCTCCTCCTGGGAAGGTGGCCACCGGCGCCCGCTCTCCTGCCGAGATCGCCCACTCCGACAGCAGGCTGGCCGACTGAACCCCAGCCAGCACTAGGAACAACGGTAGGTAGAAACTCCATAGCAGCGCCATGGCCGCGGCGGTCAGAGCCAGATAGCCCCAGCTCCGCCGCGCACTACGGGCCGCCACGAGGTACCCGAGCAGGAGCGCCAAAGCGGTCAGCTCGGAAAGTCGCGCCCCCCAGGGGTGGAAGTCGGGGCTGCTCCAGACCGCCAGCAGCGGGTGCTCCGCAAACATCCCCAGGCTGTAGGGGAGACCGGCGTAGATTGCGGGTCCCCGAGGATTCACCAGGCTCGCCACGACCACCAAGACCGGCAGCAGCGCCCACGGGCGGGAGCTGCGCCTAGAACGGCTGTCACAGATAAGGAAGAGCACCAACATCGGGACCACCACCACCACCGACGAATCGACGTTGGCCCAGGCCACAGCCAGCAGCACTATCGCGGAGGGGGCCCAGCTGCTCCCTTGCCGGACACCCGCTAGGCAGACCATGAGCGTGGCCGTCAGCAGTGCCAGCACCAGCGCCGGCAGGGAGGTCGCGGTAGGATCCAGGGCGGCCAAGGCGAGCCCCAAGGCGGCAATCACCAGCAGCGGGTGCGCCCTGCCGTTGAGGCGGACGGCCACGAGCATCAGCAGGCCAGTCCCCGCTCCGAGCGCCGCTCCGAGTAGCTCGAGCGAGCCCACCCCACCTGCCGAGTAGAGCGAACTCAACCCCAAGTCCAGCAGCCACGAGCGCAGGTCGAGAGCGGCAGCCTTGCCGGACATGAAGGCACTCACCCCTCCCAATCCTGTCGCCGCAATGGTATGGCCGGTAGCGATGTGGACGAAGGTGGCGCCACTGGTGGGCAGATGCAGCCCCGCCGCCGCTCCCCCCACGATGGCTGTCACCAGCGCCGCAATCCAGAATGGCCGTCCGCTGGTGGCCCGGGCCAGCTTGGCGGCGAACTCTGCCGCCTGCGCCTCCCCGAGCCAGCCGATGGCCCTCCCTCGGGAGGTCGGCCGAATCAAGTGCGCTCGGCCACCGGTCGCGGGAAGACCCGCATCCGCCGCAGCTGCCAGAGCTCCGCCAGCATCCTCCAGCTGTCGGGCAGCGAGTTCACGCTGGTGCCAGTGACGTTGCGCCAGACCACGCCGACCTCGGCGATGCCCAGCCCTAGGTTGCGGGCGTGCAGCAGCACCTCGGCGTCAAAGCCGAATCCCGGGCACTCCAACCTGGCAAAGCAGGTCTCCGCAGCCGCTGCGGTGAACAGCTTGAACCCGCACTGCGTGTCGTGGAGGTCGGGGAGCACCATTGCCCGCAGCAACCGGTTGTAGGTCTTGCCCATCAGCTCCCGATGAAGTGGCTGATGTACCTGCACCTCAGAGTCCTTGAGAGCCCTGGAGCCTATCGCTACGTGGGCCCCTCGGCGCAGTGCCTCCTGCAACTTGGGCAGCTCCGCAATCGGGGTCGACAGGTCGGCGTCGGTGAAGAGACGGTGCACTCCGCGGGCCCTGAGCATGCCATGCTGGACAGCTGCGCCCTTGCCCCGGTTCTCCGGTAGCTGCTCCAGGCTCAGCTCGGGCCAGGATGCGGCCGCGTCCCGTACCAGCTCAGCGGTTCGATCCCGGCTCCCGTCATCGGCCACCACAACCTCGTAGCTGCGGCCCTGTGCATCCAGAAACTCCCTGATACGCAGGAGGGACGGAGGTAGACGCATCTCCTCGTTGTAGGCGGGGATGACAACGCTGAGGTCGGGGCGGCGCACGAGCATCAGTCTTTCACCTTGCGGCTCTGCTGCCACACCAGGAGGAAGAACGGCGCGCCCCTGACCATGCGCGGCAACCGCCATGGTTGTCGCAGCAGCCGAAAGCTCCACTCCAGCCCCAATCGACGCAGGAACAAGGGGGCCCGGCGCACCCTGCCCGATAGGTAGTCAAGGGACCCGCCGACACCGATTCCGACCGCACAACCGGTATCTGTGAGATGGCGGCCGAGCCAGAGGTCCTGATGGGGAACCCCAAAGGCAACCGCGATCAGGCGGGCGCCACTGGCACGGATGGCGGTGACGGTCGCCGGAGCATCAGCCTCGGAATACGACCCGCTGGCGCAGCCCGCAACCAAAAGGCCGGCGCAGAGGTACTGGAGCTGGGCGGCAGCCTGCTCTGCCACCCCTGGAGAAGCCCCCAGGAGGTAGACGCTCCAGCCGCGGCGGGCCGCCAGAGAGCAGATGTCTACCAGAAGTTCAACCCCCGGGATCCGCTCCGGGAGCGGAGTCCCCATCCGCCGCGCGGCCCAGGCGACTCCAGCCCCATCCGGCACCACAAGCTCGGCAGCTTCAAGGACCTCGCCCAATTCAACATTCCGCCTTGCCTGCATCACCATTTCAGGGTTAAGGGTCACGATCTGGACCGGTTCAGCGGCAGCTCCAGCCGCCAGAGCCCGCTCACATCGCAGCAATGCCTCCTGCTTGGTGCAGAGGTCTACGGCCGCTCCCAGGATATCCAGCCGAGAACGGTCCGCCCTACCTGTGGCAGCGATCGCGATCGCTGGCCCCGCGGTTGAGGAAGGCACGCAGCGAGTATATGGTCAGCTGATTTGGCCGAGCCGGCCGCTGCGGAGCCGTTACGAAGTCGCTTCTCTCCGTGTCAGTCGCGGGCCCGGTGCCGCTGCCGGTCCACCGCCTCCATGCGGGCAGCCGCGACTGCTAACTCCCCCTCGAGGGCGAAGACCTCCTGCTCGGAGGAGCCCGACGCCCGGCTGAGCGCCTCCTCCGCTGCCCTCCGCTGCCCCTCGGCCTCGGCCGGGTCTATCGCATCGGACCTGTCCCCGCGCTGGGCCAGGATTGAAACCCTGTCCGGAAGGACCTCCAGGTAGCCGTCCTCGAGGAAAAAATACTCCTCCCGCTCTCCACGGCGGAGCATCACCTCCCCGGGCTTGAGCCAGGTCAGCAAGGGGGCGTGGCCGGGCAGCACCCCCAAGTCGCCGTCTGCGCCCCTCAAGACGATGAAGTCGCAGTCTCCGTCGAAGAGCGGCTTCTGGCTGGTCAGCAGCCGGGTAGGCACTCCCATCTCAGGCGGCCACCTCCGGCTCGGCCCCACGGTTGAGGGTCCGGCCGTTCTCGATCGCCTCGTCGATGGTGCCGACCATTCGGAAGGCCTGCTCGGGAAGCTCGTCCAGGCTCCCGGAGAGGATCTCCTTGAAGCCCCGCACGGTCTCGCGCAGGGGGACGTACTTCCCGGGACGCCCGGTGAACTGCTCGGCCACGAAGAACGGCTGACCCAGGAACTGCTGCACCCGACGGGCTCGGTCGACCGTCTGCCGGTCCTCGTCCGACAGCTCCTCCATGCCCAAAATGGCGATGATGTCCTGGAGGTCCTGATACCGCTGCAGTACCCGCTGAACCCCCAGCGCCACCTCGTGGTGCTCGGCGCCGACTGTCCGCGGCTCGAGGATCCGGCTGAAGGAGTCGAGTGGGTTGACGGCGGGATAGATCCCGAGCTCGGCGATTCTCCGATCGAGGGAGACCGTCGCCCCCAGATGGGCGAACGTGGTCTGGATGGCAGGGTCGGTGAAGTCGTCAGCGGGCACATATACCGCCTGGACCGAGGTGATCGACCCCTTGTTGGTGGAGGTGATCCGCTCCTGCAGGTCTCCCATCTCCGTCGCCAAGGTCGGCTGGTAGCCCACCGCGGATGGCATCCGACCCAGCAGCGCGGAAACCTCACTTCCGGCCATCATGTAGCGGAAGACGTTGTCAATGAAGAGGAGCACGTCGGCACCCTCCTCGTCGCGGAACTCTTCGGCCATGGTGAGGCCCGTCAACGCGATCCGAGCCCTCGCCCCGGGAGGCTCATTCATCTGCCCGAAGACCAGAGCCGTCTGGTTGATGACGCCGGACTCGTGCATCTCGCCGAAGAGCTGGTTGCCCTCCCTGGTGCGCTCCCCAACCCCAGCGAAGACGGAGTACCCCTGGTGTTCCTTGGCGATGTTGCGGATGAGCTCCATCACGATGACCGTCTTACCCACCCCGGCGCCTCCGAAGAGCCCGATCTTGCTCCCCTTGGCGAAGGTGCAGATGAGGTCCAGCACCTTGATCCCGGTCTCCAGGATCTCGGTAGAAACCGCCTGCTCGGCGAACGATGGCGGCTCCCGATGGATGGGCATGTGCTTGGTGACCTCGGGAGCCGGCCCTCCATCGATCGGCTCGCCGATGACGTTGAACATCCGGCCCAGAACCCCTTTGCCGACCGGGACCTGGATCGGGGCGCCGGTCGCCATCACTTCGTCGCCGCGCCTCAGGCCATCGGTCGACTCCATCGCGATGCACCGGGCGACGTCATTGCCCAGGTGCTGCTGGACCTCCAGGACCAGCCGGGAGCCGACTCGCTTCACCTCCAGCGCGTCCAGGATGTGGGGCAGGTCGGAGGCGTCGAAGGCCACGTCGACCACCGCACCGATTACCTGCAGGACCGAACCTTTGCCCTGCACCTTGCCGCCCGCTTCCTTGTTTGCCATCACCACCTCCTCAGCGCCGGGCGGCCTGCAGGGCCTCGGCACCACCGATTATCTCCATCAACTCCCTGGTGATCCCGGCCTGGCGCACCTTGTTGGCGGTGAGTGACAGCGCCCGAATCACGTCGCCGGCGCTGGAGGATGCGTTCTGCATCGCGATCATCTGCGCGCCGTAAAAACTCGCTTGACTCTCCACCACCGCGTGGAACACCTGGCTCAAAAGGTAGGTCGGCATAAACCGCTCCAGGACCGCCTGGCCATCCGGCTCATATATGTAGTCCCCCTCCGTGCGGGGTCCCTCGTCAGCTTCGGCCGGCGGAACGGGCACCAGCTGTTGCACGGTGGGGATCTGCGTCAACAGATTCTTGAATCGGGAGTAGGCCAGCACGATGCCCCGGACGTCCCCATCAAGGTATGCCTTGGTCGCCCGCTCCACCGCCGGGCGCAGCATCTCCATCTCCACGCGATCAGGCAGCCCCACCCGGTGATGCACCAGTCGGACCGGCATTCTCTGGGCGAACTCCACCCCCTTGCGGCCGATCGCGACC
This sequence comes from Candidatus Dormiibacterota bacterium, assembly GCA_035534915.1. Taxonomy (GTDB): domain Bacteria; phylum Chloroflexota; class Dormibacteria; order Aeolococcales; family Bog-877; genus AG-12. Next base: position 31,445 of record DATLQZ010000068.1, on the reverse strand, counting down.
ACCTCGTAGCCCGGGCCGAAGTTGCGCAGCATGTGCGAGTGGGCAGCCCGCATCGTGTTGACATTGAGCGAACCGGCCAATCCTCGGTCGGACGTGACCAGGATGAGCAGCCCTCGACCCTCCTCTTTCGGAGTCAGGAAGGGGTGGTGATACTCCTTGCCGATCTTGGCCACGTCGCGAGCCACCTCATCCATCGCGTGAGCGTAGGGACGCACGGCCACAACCCGGGCTTGCGCCCGCCGCATCTTGGCGGCCGCCACCATCTGCATGGCGCGTGTGATCTGCTCTATGTTGCGGACCGCGCGGATGTGCCTGCGGATGTCGCGAAGGGTCGCCACTCAGCCGCCTCAGCTGCCTTCCGCGGCCGTCCCCGGCCCCATGTCGAACCCCTGGTTGAACTCTTCGAGCGCGGCTCGAAGCTCCGTGGTCATATCGTCATCCAGCTGCTTGCGGTCCTCGATGGCCTGCTCGAGCGAGCTGTGGGTCTGACCCACCCAGCGGCGGAACTGCTGGTCCCACTCGCCGATCCGCTCCACCGGCACCCGATCTAGGAAGCCGTTGGTGCCGGCGAAGATGGTCATCACCTGATGCGACAGCGGCACCGGCTGATACTGATTCTGCTTCAGCAACTCCGTGAGCCGTCGGCCGCGCTCGAGCTGGTCCCTGGTCGACTTGTCGAGGTCGGACGAGAACTGGGCGAAGGCTGCCAGCGCCCGGTACTGGGCCAGGTCGAGCCGCATCCCCCCTGCGACCGAGCGCATCGCCTTGGTCATCGCGTCCCCACCCACTCGGCTGACGGAGAGTCCCACCGAGATGGCGGGCCTGGTGCCGGCGTAGAAGAGGTCGCCCTCCAGGTAGATCTGCCCATCGGTGATCGAGATGACATTGGTGGGGACGTAGGCGGAGACGTCGTTGGCCTGGGTCTCGATGATCGGCAGAGCCGTCAGGGAACCTCCCCCCTTCTCCTGGTTCAACCGGGCCGCCCGCTCCAGCAACCGGGAATGCAGGTAGAAGACATCTCCGGGGTAGGCCTCACGTCCCGGCGGACGGCGCAACGCCAGCGAGATCTCTCGGTACGCCCAAGCGTGCTTGCTGAGATCGTCGTAGACCACCAGGGCGTCCTCGCCGCGCTCCATGAACCACTCGCCCATAGTGCAGGCCGAATACGGCGCCAAGTACTGGAGCGCGGCCGGCTCCGCTGCGGTCGCACTGACGATGATGGTGTGCTCCAACGCCCCGTACTCTTCGAGGATCGCCGCCACCCGCGCCACCGAGGTCGCGGTCTGGCCGATGGCCACGTAGATGCAGGTGAGGTTCTTGCCCTTCTGATTGATGATGGTGTCGATCGCGATCGCCGTCTTGCCGATCTGACGGTCCCCGATCAAGAGCTCCCGCTGGCCTCGTCCTATGGGCACCAGAGCGTCAATCGCCTTCACCCCAGTTGCCACCGGAGTGTCGACTGGCTGGCGGTCCACCACCCCTGGCGCTGGACGCTCAACGGGCCAGCGTTCCTTGGTGGCGATCTCGCCTTTGCCGTCAATGGGCTCGCCCAGCGCGTTGACGACCCGGCCGACCAGCTCCCGGCCGACCGGGACCTCGACGATCCGGCCGGTCGTGCGCACCTCATCCCCCTCGCTGAGATCCTCGTAGTGGCCCATCACGATGGCCCTTACCAGGTCCTCCTCGAGGTTGAGCGCCATTCCATATATTCCCTTGGGGAACTCCAGAAGCTCACCCGCCATGGCACCCTCCAGGCCGTACACCTGGGCGATGCCGTCGGCCAGCGCGGTAATGACGCCGGACTGGGCGGTGACCACCGGGGCGTCGAAGTCGGCGATCTTGCTCTTGATGATCTTGCCTATGTCGTCGGCACTGAGGCTCATGGTCTCCTCACGAAGGTTGCGCTTCTGTCAACATCTCGCGGCGCAGCTGCTGGAGCTTGGTCTTAAGACTGGCGTCGAAGACCCGATCCCCCACCCGCACCACCGCCCCGCCCAACAAGGAGGGGTCCACCTCGGCTTCAAAGTCAACTGCCATCCCGAGCCTGACAGAGAGGTCTTTCGAGAATCGCTGGAGCTCGTCGGAGCTCACCTCCACCGCCGTCGAGAGGCGGGCCTTGACCCTGCCCTCGGCTCGATCGACCAAGTCGTTGTAGCCGGCCTGGATCGACGGCAGCATAGCTGTCCGGTGGCTCTGGATCAAAAGGCGGAGCAGGTTGCCCGCCTCCTTGTCGATCCCGCTGTCGCGGGCCAGGACCGCCTGAGCCAACTCCTGCCGCTGAGCGGCGGAGAACTCCGGACTCCGCAGCGCGGATCCCAGCTCCGAACCGTCGAGCAGGGTGCGGAGTCGGCTCAACCGCTCTGACCAGGCGGAGAAGGAACCATGACCCACGGCCAACTCGAAGATGGCTCGGGCGTAGTGGCGAGCGGTGCTCGGTACCCTCGGCGCCGTTGCGACCTCAGGCACTGAGGTCGACCACCTTGAGCGCTTGGTCGATGAGGCGGCGCTGCCGCGCCGGGTCCAACTCTTCTTGGAGAACCTTGGTGGTCGCCAGCATCACCAGGTCGGCCGCCTGACGGCGCAGCTCCAGCACCGCCTGCTCGCGTTCGCGCGCCAGCTCGGCTCTAGCCCGCTCCAGCATGGCCTGCTGTTCCTGCTCACCCTTCTGACGCAACTCCTCACGAAGCTGCTCTCCCAGCTGCTGAGCCCTGTCCAGCACCTCCTGCGCCTTGGCTCTGGCCTCCGCCATCTCCTCTCGCTCGGCCACCCTGGCGTGCTCGGCCTCCTTCCGCGCCGCCTCGGCCTCGCCCAGCGCCTGGGCGATCTGAGCCTGGCGGGCCCGCAGCGCCTTGTCCAACGGCGGGAAGACGTAGCGCGAGAGCAGCCACAGCAGCACCAGGAAGACGACGATCTCGACGATGAACGTCGCGTTGAGGGCCAGCGGATTGGCGGCGAGGATCACGGCAGTCGCCTACTTCCCGGCCAGGGCGATGAAGACGAACATCAGGGCCAGGTTGATGAAATACACCGCCTCCGCCAGACCCACCGTCAGGAAGGTCCAGGTCAGCAGCCGGCCCTGTGCCTCCGGCTGGCGGGCGATCCCCGCGATCAACTGCGCGCCCGCCAGGCCGTCACCGATGGCGGCTCCAACTGCGCCCACACCGGTGCCGATCATGGCGCCGGCGTAAACCTCTGCGTGTGCGGTGGTGAGCAAGTCTTCTCCTCCCAGGTCTTGGTGGGGTCTTCTAGGACCCTAGCTGCTGGCGGTCTCGGCGGACTGATGGTCCTCGCTCATTGTGGCCATACTGAGGTATATCACCGTCAGCAGGGCGAAGATGAACGCCTGAATCACGTCGACGAATAATCCTTCAAAGAGCTTCCAGATGCCGTTGAAGGCGAAGCCGATATAGATCGGCAGGATGGCGATGATCTCCAGCATCAGGGCGGCGGCGAACATGTTGCCGAAGAGCCGGAGGGTGAGGGAGATCGGGTACGAGATCTGAGCGATCAGGTTGATCGGAGCCAGGCCGATATAGGCCCACCAGGGCAGCCCCTCGGGATGCAGGTAGTTGATCTTGAGGTAGCCCCGGAAGCCCTTCCGCCTGATCGAGGTGACATGCACCAGCACGATCACGATGACCGCCAGTGCCGCGGTGTCGTTCACATCCGAGGTTGGCGAGGTGAGCCTAGCCCCCGTGGGGATCAGCTCCAGCCAGTTGCTGACCAGGATGTAGAAGAAGAGGACCACCACCAGCGGTACTACCCAGCGCGCGAACGGCCCGACCATCCGGGTGATGTAGTCGTCCACGGTCGTCCAGGTGAACTCGATCATCGTCTGGAACCGGCCGGGAACTCCGCTGGTGATCCGGCTCCTTAGATACAGACCCATGCCCAGCACGATCATGAAGGCGACCCCGCTGCTGATCAGGGTGTCCAGATAGATGGTCTGACCAAAGATGTGGCCCACCCAGTGGCTGCCCACCGCGATCGAGGTCATGACCATGGGCCTCACCTGGAGCTCATCCTCATTCCCAGCCTAAGCACTGCGCCCACCTGGGCCAGATGGGTCACCAGCAGCCCTAGCAAAGCCCAGATACCAATCGGACCCAGAGCCACCACCAGTGCCGCCAGGCCAACCGTGATAACCGCCAGCCGGGGCAGGCTGGATCCCAAAAATGCGATCGGAGAGCGCTTCAGGGCGAACACTGCCAGTTGCAGGTTGCCGATCCCGACCAACCCGCCAGCCAGCGCCAATCCGGCACCCTCCAGCCCTGCGATCAGAAGTCCGGCGACAACAACGACGACCACCGCGGCGGCGGCGGCGAGCCAGGCCGACCTCACCGCCCCGGCCATCTCGTCAGCGTTCTGCACCGTCAATCCCTTCTTCCCCGGTAAACCGAAAGCCCACGATAGACGGCCAGCGAGCCCCCCACCAGCCCCACCACCAGCCCCGTGAGCGTGAGCCACGGGAGCGTGTGAAAGCGCTGATCCAGCAGCACCCCGGCCACGACGCCAGTTACGACCGTGATCGAGAAGACTCCTACCAAGGCGAGGGCTCCTCCGGGACCCGCTACTCCCCCGGGCCGCTTCGGATCGCCCTCCAAGGACAAATCGAGGCGATCTTATCACGGCGCAGGGCGGTCGCCGGTGGTTCCCTCGGAGCTCCCGTTCGCGCCCCGACGCAGGGCCCGGTGACGCCCCCCCGTACACTGCCCCGGTGGCGATCGGGATCGATGCCAGCCGGGCCTTTCAGGCCGCCCCCACGGGGATCGGCGTCTACGCCACCCAGGTCTGCAGCGGCCTGATCGCCAGCCCTCCAGCGCCGTTGCGGCTCTACCGCAACGCCCGGCGGGCGCCCCTGACCGCGCCGCCCCTCCCCGCCGGCAGCGAGTGGCGCCTGATCCCGCTCCCTCGGGGCTGGACCCGGGTGCGGCTGGCACTGGAGGTCCGCCGGCACCCTCCCGAGCTGCTGTTCGTGCCCGCCTACCGACTACCCCCCGGCCGGCTGCCCCGGTCGGTCGTGACCGTGCACGGAGTGGAGCACCGGCTGGCCGCCCAGGCCTACCCCGGCGGCGGCGGCCAGGCGGTAGAGAGCTTCGTCCAGGACGCCCTGGCCAGGGCCGCCCGCCTGATCGTACCCTCGGAGACGACCCGAGCGGATCTGGTCCAGCTGTACTCCGCCGACCCCGACGCCATCACGGTCATCCCCCATGGCGTCGGGGCCGAGCTTGGTCCTCGGAGCGCAGACCAGGTGGCGGTGGCCACCGCCAAGCTGGAGATTCCTGGCCCCTACTTCCTGGTGGTCGGCGCCCACCACCGGCGCAAGAACATACCCTTCCTCATCCGCGCCTTCGCGAGCGCCTTTCCCGCGGGCCGGGAGCGCCCCTGGCTGGTGGTCGCCAACGCCACCGGGAGGACCGCCATCGAGCTCACTCGAGTGGCCCAGGCGGCGGGCTGCTCGGACCATCTGCGGCTGCTCCCCCACGTCGGCGGAGAGGCGCTGGCGGACCTCTACTCGGGCGCTCTGGCGGCCTGTGTTCCCTCCCTGTACGAGGGGTTTGGGCTGCCCGCCCTGGAGGGGATGGCCTGCGGAGCGCCGGTTCTGGCCGGCGATGTGGGGGGCGTCGCCGAGGTGGCCGCCGGGGCCGCCTTGCTGGTCGAGCTGGGGTCGCACAGGGAGTGGGTGGCCGCGCTCACCCGGCTGGCCCGGGAGCCCGGGCTGCGCTCGCACCTCAGCCGGCTGGGGCTGGCCCGGGCCGGCCGGTACAGCTGGAAGCGCTCCATCGAGGAGCACTCCCGGGTGCTGGCCGACGAGCTGGCCCGCGCCCGGCGGGATCAGTTCAGGTAGAGCAGGGTGCGGGCTCCAGCCGCCTCGATCCGCTCCAGCGCCACTTCCGCCCCCTTGACCACGCAGTGCTCCGGATCCGCCACCGGGCGCATCGGCAGGCCGGTGCGACGGGTCAGCTCGCTCCCGAGCAGATGGAGGTCGACCCCTCTGCCGGCCAGAGCGAAGCCCACCTGCCGTATTCGGTCGTGGCCCGGCCGAGGCGTCTCCTGGAGCAGGCCCTCGACCATGGTCGCCAGATGGTCCAGGCCGGCCTCGGTCCCCAACTGCCCCTCCTGGTCCGGGACCATGCCCCGGTGGGCGAGCAGTCCGTGGTGGCATACGATCGCCCCCTGGGCTCCTTCCGGCAGCAGGAACAGCACCGGTGAGGGCTCCCATGAGGTGACCGAGAGCCCGCTGCCGAAGGCCATCGCCAAGGGCAGGTCGAGCAGGTGGGCCATGCGGGCACCAGAGGCCAGCGCCACCTCAAGCAGCGCCCGCCGCCCCGCCGTCGAGAGCTCCGCCGAGACGGCCAGCACCAGCTCGTGGCGCACGAAGACCAACCGTCCGACCATCCGGCTGATCAGGTGGCGCAGCATCTGCTCGGCCGCCTCCTGATCCTGGAGCTCGGACATGCCGAAGGGAGCCACCAGCTGGGCGCCGCCAGACTTGGCCAGGGCCAGCCCCTGGGCGCCGTAGCCGACCAGCTTGCCTGTCGGTGACTGCCGGGCGGCTACGGCCGGCTCCTCCAGGACCAGGCCGTCCCCCCTGACCCAGGCCTCGACCCGGTCCGAGGAGAGCTCCAGCCCAAACCGGCGCGCCGCCATGGCCCGGCTCAGTCCGAACCCGGGAGCCGGCGGTTGAGCCTGGCCCCCAGGCCCGCCAGCTTCCCCACCAGGTTCTGGTAGCCCCGGTCCAGGTGGCGGACGTTGCGGCAGGTGGTGCGTCCCTCGGCGCAGAGACCGGCGATCACCAGGGCCGCTCCCGACCGGATGTCGGACACCTCTAGGTCGGCACCCCGCAGGGGCGCACCCCCATGGACGACCGCGATCCGGCCCTCGACATCGATCCGGGCGCCCAGTCGGCGCAGCTGCTCAACCGGGCGGAAGCGATTCTCGTAGAGCGCCTCCCACACTGTCGAGTCGCCGCTGGCCTGGGTCATCACGGCCACATATTGCGACTGCAGGTCGGTGGCGAACCCGGGATGGGGCCAGGTGGTCATGTCCACTGCGGTCAGGGGGCCGAGCCGGGAGACCCGGGCCCAGCTGGCGCCCTCCTCCACCTGGCAGCCGGCGGCCCTTAGCTTGTGGAAGAGCTGGACCAGGTCGTCACTCATGACGTCTTCGATCACGACCTCCCCGCCGGTGGCGGCCGCCGCCAGCGCGTAGGTGCCCGCCTCGATGTAGTCGGGCCGCACCCGGTGCTGGGCGCGGTGGAGATGAGCCACCCCCTCGATCACGACCCGGTCGCTGCCAGCCCCGGAGATCCTGGCCCCCATGGAGTTCAGGCAGAGGGCGAGGTCGACCACATGGGGCTCCCGGGCAGCGTTGGAAATCACGGTTATCCCTGTGGCCCTGGCCGCTGCCATCATCAGGTTCTCGGTGCCGGTCACAGTCGGCATGTCGAGCGGGATGTGGGCGCCGTGGAGGCCTCGCGCGACAGCTCGGATGCCCCCCTCGGACTCCTGCACCACGGCCCCCATCAGGCGCAGGCCGGCGACGTGCTGCTCGATCCTTCGAGAGCCAATGTCGTCGCCGCCCGGCCGGGGCAGGGTGGCCTCGCCACAGGCGCCCAGCAGCGGCCCCAGCAGCAGCAGTGAGGCCCGCATCCGAGAGGCCGCCTGCGGGTCCGGGGTCCCCGTGCGCAGGTCGCGGGGGTCGATCTCCACGGTTCCCTCGGAGCGCTCCGTGAGCACGCCCAGGCTGGCCAGGATCGAGCACATTGTCCCCACGTCCTCGATCCCCGGCACATTGCTGAGCCGCAGCGGCCCGTCCGCCAGCAGAGCGGCAGCCATCTCCGGCAGGGCCGCGTTCTTGCTACCGCTGACGCCCACCGTCCCCCGCAGGGCGTTACCCCCGTCGATCTCCAGCACCTCGTCGGTCGGCATCAGTTCGGGTCCACTCCTCTCCTTCAAGTTCACGGCCGCCGCGGGTCCGGATGGCTCGCCTCGGCCGGGCTCTTCTGGAAGCTGAAACCACCACGATGCCAGATCCGCCAGGCCAGCAGTATCAGGGCCACCACCAGCAGCCCCAGGGCAACCGCCAGGATCTTGTGGTGGCCGAAGATGGCCAGGCCGACGCAGCCCAGAATCGCCGTGACCAGATAGAAGGCAATCGCCGTCTCCCGCTGGCTGAGGCCGAGGGCCATCAGCCGGTGGTGCAGGTGGCGGGCGTCGGCGCGGGCAAACCCCACCCCCTCCCGGCGGCGTCTCCAGATCGCGTAGCCGGTGTCTCCGATGGGCAGCGCCAGTGCCACCACGGGCACGAACAGGGCCAGCGCCACGGTCACCTTGGCGACTCCCAGGATGGTGACCACCCCCACCAGCATGCCCAGCACGTGACTGCCGGAGTCGCCCATGAAGATACGGGCGGGGGCGAAGTTGAAGACCAGGAAGCCTAGGCAACAGCCCACCAGCGCGGCGGACAAGAGGATCACCCCGCCCTGGCCGGGGTCGACGTTGAGCCGGTTGACGGCCGCCAGGTAGAGCACCGCGCCCACGATCGCCACCACCCCTGCTGCCAGGCCGTCGACGCCGTCCAGCAGGTTGATCGAGTTCTGCATCCCCACCAGCCAGATCACGGTGACCGGGATCGCCGCCCAGGCCAGGTGCAGGTCGAGATGGGGCAGGGTGACGTAGCTGATGGTGATCCCGAAGCCCCACGCCACCAGCAACGAGCAGACGATCTGGATCACCAGCTTGGTCCAGTAGGGAAGGTCGAGGATGTCGTCGACGGCCAGCAGTGCCGCCACCGCGACCGCGATCAGCACGATCTGCAGCCAGTCGGCGACGCCTCGGCCGAAGATGGCGACTGCCACCACGAAGCCCGCCGCCAGTGCCAGCCCACCAAGGCGTGCGGTCGGGCGCAGGTGGATGTTCCGCCCCCCGGGTTGGGCCACCGCCCCCACCTTGAAGCTGAGCCACCGGACCGCCGGCACCATCGCGACAGTCACCGCCACCGCCACCAGCAGGATCGGCAGCACCACCAGGAAGTGATGTTGGGGAGTGGGCAAGCGGGCTCTCCCGAGCTCAGCTGTAGGGCAGTGGGTACGCCTCGCAGAGGGCCCGGGCCCGGCCGGCCACCTCCCCTGCCACCGCCTCGTCGCCGAGGTGGTGGATCAGCTGCGCAATCAGGTGGGCGATTTCGTCCATCTCATCCGGGCCCATCCCCCTGGTGGTCACTGCGGGAGTACCCAGGCGAATGCCGCTGGGGTTGAATTTGCTCGCCTCGTCGAACGGAATCGAATTGCGGTTGACCGTGACGTGAGCGCAGTCGAACGCCTCCTGGACCTGGCGGCCGGTCAGCTGGAGCGGCCGGAGGTCGATCAGCATCAGGTGATTGTCGGTGCCTCCGCTGACCAGCCGCAGGCCCTCGGACATGAGCCCGTCGGCGAGCCGCTTGGCGTTGGCGACCACCCGCTGGGCGTAGCCTTGCATCTCGGGCTGACCCCAGGCGTGCAGCGCCACCGCCTTGCCGGCGATGGCGTGCAGGAGCGGCCCCCCCTGGGCTCCCGGGAAGACCGCCTTGTCGACTTCCTTGGCCCGCTCTTCCGGGCAGAGGATCATCCCGCCCCAGGGACCGCGCAGGGTCTTGTGGGTGGTGAGGGTGACCACATCCGCGTACGGCACCGGGCTGGGATGGGCGCCGCCCGCAACCAGACCGGCGAAGTGGGCCATGTCGACGAGCAGCCGCGCCCCTACCTCCTGGGCGATCTCGGCCAGCGCTTTAAAGTCGAAGACCCTAGGGTAGGCGCTCGCGCCCGCCACCAGCACCTGAGGCCGCACCTCCTGGGCGCGGCGGCGAACTTCCTCGTAGTCCAGCTGCTCGGTGTCCCGGCTGACCCCGTAGAACTCGGCATGGTAGAAGACACCGCTGAAGCTGACGGGCGACCCGTGAGTGAGGTGGCCGCCGTGGCTGAGGTCCATCCCCAAGATGGTGTCGCCAGGCTTGCAGATCGCCATGTAGGCGGCCAGGTTGGCGGAGCTGCCGCAGTGGGGCTGGACGTTGGCGTGCTCAGCCGAGAACAGAGCGCATGCCCTCTGCTGGGCCAGCACCTCGACCTGGTCGACGAACTCGCAGCCGCCATAGTAGCGCTTGCCGGGGGTGCCCTCAGCGTACTTGTTGGTTAACCAGGACCCCACGGCCTCCAGCACCGCCGGACTGGCTACGTTCTCAGATGGGATGAGTTCCAGGGTGTACTGCTGGCGGTCCAGCTCCGCGGCCATAATGGAGGCCAGCTCAGGGTCGGCATGTCGGAGCACGTCAAGCCGCTCTGCCGCGATTCCCAAATCAGTCCCTCCGACTCCCTGAGCCGTCCCGGATCAAAGGGATGCCCAACTCGCGGGCACCGAGCCTGCCCGCCCGCAGCAGAACCGGCACCTCCTGGCTGAGGTCCAGTATAGAGGACGGCTCAAGGCCACCTCCGGCCCCCGGGTGGTCGGCCAAGGCCCCAGCCAGGCCGGCCAACTCCGCAAGCGCGGACGCCGCGCCGGCTGCCGGCGGGCGGCCGTGCCGGTTGGCACTGGTGGTCGCCAGGGGGCCGCTTTGAGCCAGCAGCGCCAGGGCCACCTGGTGGCCGGGCACCCTGACCCCGACCGTCCCCTCCCCACCCAAGGTGGGCGCGCCGGGCAGGGATGGCAGGATCAGGGTGAGAGGGCCGGGCCAGAAGCGCTGAGCAAGCTCGACCGCAAGCGGCTTCAGGCTCGCGTAGTCCGCCACCTGGTCGATCGAGCAGGCCATCAGGATCAGCGGTTGTGAGTCAGGTCGTCCCTTGATCCGAGAGACTGCGGCCACCGCCGCGGGGTCTCCCGCGGCAGCCGCCAGTCCGTATACGGTGTCCGTGGGAAAGCCGATCACGCCGCCGCTGGCGAGGGCGCTGGCGGCAGCGGCGATGCCGCTCGGACCTGGGGCCCAGAGCTTCGCGCTCACAGCCTCACCTCGAGCACCCGGTCCCGGCCGGACAGGTCCTGGTGGACCCTGCGCTCCGACTGGGGCCAGAGATCGGAACACAGCCGGTCGAGGGCCTCCATCCTCCGGGGGTCCCCCTCCAGTAGGAGGGTCGCCCCGGGGGCGGCGATCGCGCCGACGCCAGGCAGCAGCTCACGGTAGCTGTCCAGACCGTCAGAGCCACCGTCCAGCGCCATCTTGGGCTCGTAGTCGCGCACGCCTGGGCTGAGCTCGGCCCACTCGCCGGATGTGACGTAGGGCGGGTTGCTGACGATGAGGTGGTAGGGCCCGTGTTCCCGGAGCGGGGCAGCCCAGCTGCCATGGAGGACGGTCACCCTCTCCTGAACCCCGTTGCCAATCGCGTTGCGCTGGCTGAGCTCGACCGCCGCAGGGTCGAGGTCGACCGCATCGACCAGAGCCGCGGGGAGCTTGGCGGCGAGCGCGATCCCGACGCAGCCGCTGCCGCAGCCCAGATCGGCGCACCTGATCAGGGCCGCCGTCCCCGCCGCGGCGATGCCGCGTTCCACCAGGAGCTCGGTCTCAGGGCGGGGCACCAGCACCCCATCTCCGACTTCGAACGGAAGGCCGAAGAACTCCTTGCGACCGATGATATAGGCCAGGGGTCGCCCTCTCGCCCGACTTCGCAGGAGCGGCCGGATCCGACTAAGCTCAGAGGCCACGAGCCGACGCTCGAATTGGAGGTAGAGGTCCAGCCGGGAGACGCCTAGACAGTACGCCAAGAGGAGTTCCGCCTCGAGGCGGGGCTGGTCAAGGCGTGCCTCCCCAAGGTAGCCGGTGCTCTGGCGCAAGATCGAGAGCAGCGTGGGCGGAGCTGGGTCAGACTCGTCCCCCGTCCCAGCCGCGAACTGATGGCCGGTCTTCACTGACCTCCTTACCTCAACAAGTCGTTACACGCCCGTTACAGAATCGCATGAGTACTTGAAGGTCGAACTCCGTTACGCTCCCACCTCCAGCTATGGGAAATCACTACCGCACGTCGGTGCCGGCCCCGGCTTCGGCACGCCACCGAAGGAACCAGTGTCAGCGCGGCCAATCCATCACCGAGTTCGCCCTGGTGCTGCCGGTAGCCATCCTAGTCCTAGCCCTGGCCGCGACCGGGGGCCAGATGCTGATGGCTGGCATAGACCTGACCCAGGCCGCCCGCGCCGGGGCGGTGGCGGCCCAGGCCTCCTACAACGGACATGTGACCGGCAGCGGCGAGACCTACGCCGCCTGTACGGCGACCCTCCAGGAGATGGGCGTGAACGCCAGCACCTGCCCGGCCGCAGGCGGCACTCCGCCGATCCAGGTGGCGGTCACGAACACTCCGGATTCCGCCACCGGCGTGCCCACCATCACGGTCACCGCTACGCAGCAGATCGACGCCTTCCTACCCATATTCGGTAGCGGGCTGACCGTCAAGGTGGCGGCCACTGCGGGCGGCGCCGCGGCTTCAGGTGGCGGCGGCGGTGGCGGTGGCGGCGGCGGTGACGGTGGCGGCGGGTGAGTTGATGCAAGCTTGGTTTCACTACTGGGCGCGGTCGGACCGACCGCGCGGTCAGGGCGGCCAGGTCATGGTGCTGTTCGCCATCAGCCTTTTGGTCTTGGTCATGGCGGTGGGGCTAGCCATCGACGGCGGTTTCGGGCTGCTGCAGTACCGCCAAGCACAGAACGCGGCGGACTTCGCAGCCGAAGGCGTAGCTCAGGCGCTGTCCCCCCAGTGCACCGACAACGGCGTGATGGCGACCGGGACCCAGGTGGTGAACATCGTCAACGAGCTGGTCAGCCCGAACTCGCCGTCCACGACTGTGACTGGGATTCCCTTCGGCTGGACCGGCTACTACCTGAACGGGCAGAACCAGCCGATGACAGGCGCAGGCGGAGGCAAGGTGTACGTCTATGACACCGTAACTGGCAGTCCTACGACGCCTCCGTTGGGAGCTTGCGGAGTCCATCTCAACGTCACCCCGCAGTGGCCACCCTTCGTGGAGCAGATCGTGGGGGTAGCCCACCTCAATACCGCTGCCGGCGCCTCCGCGCTGAACCCGGCGACGCCATCGCTGCTGCCGATCGGCATCGAGGCGCTGGCCGAGAACGGGGCCCACGACATCCTCATGGCCGGCGACGGGAACTTCGACATCTGGGGCGACATCTACGACAACGCCAACGGTTGCCTCAACTACAGCTCGCCCCAAAGGATCACGGGGGGCTGCCAGAGCTGGGGTGGCATGAACAACCCTGACATCCTGGATGGCAAGCAGAGCGGCACCATGTACGTCTGGGGCAAACTGAAGAACTCGAACATCGTCAACACCCCTTGGGATTGGTGCTTCGGCAGCCCCGCCAACTCGCCCACATCCACGGCGACGCCCTCTCCCTGGCCACCGCCGGTGGGAACCCCACCAGCGGTCTTGCCCGGCCTCCAGGCCGCCTGCGGCGCCAACAACACCAGCGTGTACACCGACTCGTGGGGAAGCACCCACGCGGCCCCGGTGACCACCGACCCGCTCGCCGGGTTGGTGACCCCGCCCACGCCATCGATCGCCGGCTGCGGGCTGGGCCTGGACGGGGTCATCACGCAGGCCGATGGAACGACCCCGTACTTCGCCGGCGCCTACCCAAACCCGACCGTGGTCAGCGGCAATGCCGTGATCTACCCCGGCCAATACCGCTTCCCGGTGGTCGTCACCGGCAACGCGGTGTTCGCCAACTGCAGCCAGGAGAGCGCTGCTGCGGGGGGGACGAGCGGGGCCGTCCCCCCCGCCCCAGGAATCTTCTACTTCGACCAAGGGCTGGCGATCCGGCCCCAGGCTGGCAGCGCCGTGACGGGTCAGGACATACTGCTGGTGACCCAGAACCCCCTGCCCAACGGGGCCATCACCCTGCCTAGCGGCGGCCCGGACCAGAATGTGGGCGACGGCGAGCCAGCGATCGGCGCAGGTAGCGGCAACTGCGGATTCACCTCCGACGCTGCTGGCAAACCCAGCGGAGAGACGTGCGCTGGCCCGTACCTAGCAAGCGTCGGCTGCCCCAACGGGCCGGCGGGAACCAACTGCAACTCGGACGCCAACGGCCAGTGCAGCAACTCCGTCTGCTTCGCCGCCAACCCCGTCGCCAGCCAGGGGCTGAACGACGCCCTCCAGATGGGCGGCAACGGGACGATAAACCTCACGGCGCCCCAGGACGGGCCGTACCAGGACTTCCTCACCTGGCAGGTGACGCAGGCCAACGCGCCGGTAGGCTCCCAACCACTGGATGCCGCGGTGCGGGCCAACGTCGGCTTCGACTCCCTGCTCGGGGACAGCGCCAACATCACTCTCACCGGAACCATCGTCGACAACAGCGACCAGCAGGGCCAGAACCCCTCAAACGAGCAGTACTGGGGCGGTAACTCAAGCCTTCCCTTCATCCCCGGTGGGATGCTGGTCACCGGCTTTGGAATCGCCTCCGACCCCGCCTACCCGGCTGATGCCTCGCGCAACCCCTACGGCAGCTGGGGCACCGGTTTCACCTGTGGTGCTGGCCAACCCGGCGCTGGCACCGGGTGCCAGGTGAATATCACCGGCTTGGCCATGGTGGACATGTTCCAGACGCAGGGCAAGACGCAGCTCTCCATCAAGGGCGAGGCGCCGGCGATCCTTGGCGCCAGCTCCAGCGCGATCCTCACGGGCTGATGGCCGCTCGAAGTCGCGGCCAGAGCGCGGTGGAGTTTGCGCTGGTGGCGCCACTTTTCTTTACCCTTCTCTTCGGCATCATTGCCGCTGGATGGCTCTTCTTCCAGTCATCGGCCATCAATGACGCCGCCCAGGGAGGATCCCGGGCCGCGATCGTGATCAACTTCAACGGCACCGGCCTGATCCTGGACAGCTCATCGTGCGCCAGTGGGCTCCCCGTGGCGATTCAAGTGGCGGCGCAGCGGGCTGCCAACATCCTCCCGGTAAATCCCGGCACCCTCTGCAAGATTGCGGCCGGCGGCTCTTTCTGCCCAAACACCGGCGGCAACACCCTGCTGGCTCAGACTGCGGTGACAGGCGACGCCAACATTCGGATGTGCGTTGTCGGTGGGGTCGGCAGCGCCTCGAGCTACAGCGTCGAGGTCACCTACATTGCCCACCCGCTGGAACCGCTGCTCGGAGCTAGCGTCGACCTGAAGTCGATCAGCACCCTCGCGGCCCAGCAACTGCCCACCTGAGTAGCTGCTGGCCACCGAGCAGCCGATCGTGCCGAAGCGACAGGTGGATTCGATTACCGGGACCCTGACCGCTCCCCAGGACGGGACCTGGAACGAGCTCCTGACTTGGCAGGAGAACACAGCGCCCGAGGGCACGTCCGCCTACACCGCCGGCAGCACAGTGGCGGCCAACATCGGCTTCGATCCGCTGGTTGCAGACAGCGCCAACATCAACCTGACCGGAGTCCCCTTCGACAACTCCGACCAGCCGGGACAGAATCCAAAGAACCAGCAGTACGGGGGCGGCAACGCCAGCCTTCCCTTCATCCCAGGTGGCCAGCTGGTGGCCGGTTTCGACATCGCCTAAGACGCCAACTACCCCGACGATGACTCGATCTACGGAGCTTGGGGCACCGGCCTCACCGGCGGCGCAGGACAGCCGGGATCCGAGGAACGGGCTGCAACATCACGATCAACGGCCTGGCCATGGTGGACATGTTCCCAACCCAGGGCGAGACCCAGTTGGCGATCAACGAAAGCGCCATCTCAATCCCGGGCGTTCAGGGATCCGCGGCGATCCTGACCAACTGATGCGATGAGGAGACCCGCCAAAGGGCAGGGCGTGGTCGGATTCGCGCTGGTGGCACCGATCTTCTTCGCGGTCCTGTTTGGCATCATCGCATCGGATAACCCTTCTTTCAGGCGTCTGACGTCAATGACGCGGCGCAAGGTGGGGCGCGCGAGGCACTCGTGGAGACTAGCCTCGACACCTCCGGCGCCCATGGGCTACTTTGTGAGTCGGGGTCTCCGCGCTCAATAGAAGCCGCGGTCCAGCAGGCTGCGAACATTCTGCCGATCAACCCGAACCCGCTTGGCAACTACGGCGGCGGCAGCACCCTGACCGAGATCGCGGTTGCAGGAGATGCCAGTATCACTGCAATGATGATGGACGAGGAGCCCCTGCTGGGAACGAGCATCCATCTCAAGGGGACCAGTACCTTGGAGGCACAGCCAGCTCCATAGGGAGCCCGCTCACAGAGGGTCCAAAGCGCTCCAAGAGCTGCAGTGCAACGGCGGGACCAAGCCCGGAGCGCCCCTTCCCGAACACCGCCGACCATTCGGCTGGAAACCGCTTGCTCCGGAGTTGGTGGAAGCTCCCACGGAAGAAGGCGTGCCACCGCCTGTTGTCACTCGCTGTACCCTGTCTGGCCTTGACAAACTACTTTTACATGAAGTATCTTGTGGTGGAGAGAAATTGTGAAACGGAGGGTCGAGATGACCGAACGGTCCACGCTCACGACACGGCGACTGAGCACCACTGATCTTGAGATCTCGACCGTCGGCCTCGGTGCCTGGGCGATCGGAGGCGGGGGCTGGGCATACGGGTGGGGCCATTCCGATGAGTCAGCCTCCATGGCGGCGATCCACCACGCTGTGGACTTGGGGATCAATTGGATCGACACCGCCGCGGTGTACGGCCTGGGCCGCTCTGAGGAGGTCGTGGGGCGCGCCCTGCGTACCATTCCCGCCTCCCAGCGGCCTTTGGTGTTCACCAAGGGCGGGATGATCACGGACCGCGACCGCCCTTACGATGAGCCGGAGCGCAACCTCAGCCCGCGGTCGATCCGGAGAGAGGTCGAGGCATCGCTTAGGCGCTTGGGCGTCGACCGCATCGACCTCTACCAGTTCCACTGGCCGGATGAGGTGGGCACTCCGATCGAGGAGTCTTGGGGAGAGATGGCTCGCCTGGTCGATGAGGGCAAGGTGCGCGCCGCCGGGGTATCCAATTTCGACGTCGGACTACTGGAGCGCGCAGAGGCGGTTCGCCATGTGGACTCACTTCAGCCACCCTTCTCCCTGCTCCTGCGCGACTCCGGCCAGGCGGTGATCCCCTGGGCGGCAGCGCATGGGACCGGAGTCATCGTCTACAGCCCCATGCAATCGGGGCTTCTGACCGACAACTTCACTGCGGCTCGGATAACGACGATGGCGGAGGACGACTGGCGACGACGGTCCGCCTTCTTCCTGGAACCTGCTCTGTCTCGCAACCTGGCCCTCCGCGACGCTCTTCGCCCGGTCGCCGACCGTCTTGAGACGACGATCTCAGCAGTTGCGGTCGCCTGGACCTTGAGCTGGCCGGGGGTGACAGGGGCGATTGTGGGAGCGCGTGAACCGGACCAGGTCGATGGCTGGGTCGACGCCGGTCGGATCGAGCTGTCCAGCCAAGACCTTTCGGCGATCACCGAGGCGATCACGACAACTCGGGCGGGGAGCGGACCGACCGCTCCCGACGGAAGGACACAGTCATGACACCGCGAGTTGCAATCGTCGGCACAGGCCGCATGGGCTCGGCCTTCGCCCATCGCCTTTCCGCAGTGCACCCTACTGTTTGGAATCGAACCAACGCAACGGCGGACCAGCTCCGGGTTGGACGGGTGGTCGACACCGCGGCCGAGGCGGTTGCCGAGGCCGACGTCGTCATCACCAGCGTGACCGGCGCCCCTGCCCTGCTCAACCGCTTCTCGGGACCAACAGGTGCTCTGTCGGCAGCGAGTGGCCAACCCTTTTCGCGGTTCGCGATCTCGAAAAGGACGTGAAGCCGACGCTCGAGCTCTTCTCTCAGACTCGGTCCCAAACCCCCCTTACCGCGACAGTTCAGTCGCTCATCGGCGAGATCGGACCATCCGTGGGGGAGCTTGACATCACAGCGGTCATCTCTAGATATGACGGGACAATGTCCCTTCCGCCGGCGCCTGACTGAACTGCCTCCCGGGGCAGCCCTGATGGTGCGGTCCTAGAGCCCCTTGTAGTTAACAACTGACCTCAGCTTGTGGATGACCCGCGCGAGATCCGCCTGATCTGCCATCACCTGATCGATGTCCTTGTAGGCGGAGGGCGCCTCGTCGACCAGCTCACCCGCATGGCTTCTCAGCCAGGTCCGCTCCCCCATAGCCACCGTGAGGTCGGCCGGGGAGATCTCTCGACGGGCCTGGCCGCGCGACATCCGTCGCCCCGCCCCATGTGAGCAGGAGTGGTAGCTGGCCGCATTTCCCAGACCTTCGACCACGTAGCTGGCGGTCCCCATCGAGCCCGGGATCAGCCCCCTGTCACCCACCCTGGCCCTGATTGCGCCCTTCCTGGTGATCCAAAGATCCCGACCCTGGTGGTGCTCACGCTCTGTGTAGTTGTGGTGACAGTTGACCGTGTCGGTGACCCTTCCCTTCCCCACCACCGACAGCAGCGCTGCCGAGGCGGCCGCGCCGATGAGGTCGCGATTCGCTCTAGCGTAATCCTGCGCCCAGGTGAGGGACTGGAGGTAGCTGGTGAACTCGGCTGTCCCCTGGACCAGATACGCAAGGTCCGGGTCCTCAAGCGGAATCAGCCACTGCTTGGCGGCTGCCTTGGCCTGTCGAATCGCATTCTGGGCCAGGATGTTTCCGACGCCGCGAGACCCGGAGTGGAGCAGAATCCAGACTCTGGAGCGCTCGTCGATCGCCACCTCCACGAAATGGTTCCCGCTCCCTAGGGTTCCAAACTGACGGGCAGCCTTCTCGATCAGCGAATCCCCCAATTCCGGGTAGGGGTGGAGTTCCGCCCAAGCCAAATAGCCGGGATGAAACTCCTCGTGTCCCCGCCCAACACCCGACGGAATTGTTGACTGCCAACTGTCCAAGACAGGTTGGAGGGCGTCGGGCAGCTCCGATTCGACAAGGTCGGTCTCGACGGCAGCCATTCCACAACCCAGGTCGACGCCCACCGCAGCCGGAATGATCGCTGACCCAGTTGGAAGGACCGTACCGATGGTCGCCCCGACTCCCAAGTGGGCGTCCGGCATCAGGGCGACGTGGCCCTCGACTACCGGTGACCTGGCGATCATCTGCGCCTGAAGGCGCGTGGACTCATCGAGTTCGCTCGCCCAACTCAACAGCCGAGGGGCCAATTGTTGAGGCGTGGCCCTCCTCCTGACGCGGGGCTGGTCCCCTAGTAGATGCGGTGAAATAGGTCGCGACTGGCCCATGTTACGTGCCGCGTCCCAGCTATCGCCGAGCCCTGGGGCCACCTTGTCTGATGGGGCCGGACAGGTTCCAAGACTGGCAGGCTAGTGGCCCGATCATCGCCGCCTGGGAGACCGCCTCCTAGCCG
Source organism: Candidatus Dormiibacterota bacterium (assembly GCA_035534915.1). Taxonomy (GTDB): domain Bacteria; phylum Chloroflexota; class Dormibacteria; order Aeolococcales; family Bog-877; genus AG-12. Next base: position 12,142 of record DATLQZ010000068.1, on the reverse strand, counting down.
CCGACCCGTCCGTCCCGCGACCGTCGGTCCTGGGCCGCTCTGGACTGATGTCGGCGAAGGGCGAGGACAGCAGAAGTCTTCTGAGAAGGGCCGCCAGCTGGTCACGATCAGTCCGGTTGAGTCCCGACAGGAGCCTCTCCTCGTTGTCCAGATGCGACAGGACGGCCCGGTCGACCAGCTCAAGCCCCCTCTCGGTCAGCCTGACAAGTGTCCCGCGCCTGTCACCCGGGTCCGGCAGCCGCCGAACGAGCCCCGCCTCCTCAACCTGATCGATCCGGTTGGTCACCGCCCCTGACGAGAGCACCAAAGCCGCGATCAGCTCGGTCGGCTTCATCTGATGGGGCGGGTCCGAACGGCGCAGAGCAGCCAGCACCTCATACTCGCCGAAGGTCAGCCCGTAGTCGCCGAAGACTTCCGCGAAGCTTGTCGCCTGCAGGAGGTAGATCCGGGTTATCCGTTGCAGTACCTCGGTCGCCGAGACATCCAGCTCCGGACGCTGCCGCTTCCACTCGTTGACGATTCGATCGATCGCATCCTCGATCACCCACCGATGATACCTCGACTAAAAGATTCTTCACGACCAGACACCAGCCGCGACAGCCGGCGAGAACGCCGCCATTTCCATGCAGCCCCGAATGCCATGGGGACACTCCTTGGTGCCAGCCGCTGCTAGCCGGGCGATCAGGACGAAGGCCCAAACCGGCCGTGTGCCCCCTCAAGGGCCAGCAGAGACCGCTTGGCGGGGAGGCCTCCGGCGTAACCGCCCAGTCCACCGTCTTTTCGGACGACGCGATGGCACGGCACCAGAATGCAGACCGGATTGCTGCCCAGCGCCCTGCCCACCGCGCGGCTGGAAGTGGGCGCCCCGATCCCCTTGGCCAGCTCTCCATAGGTAATCGTCGTACCGTAGGGCACCCTCCGGACCGCCTCCAACACCCGGCCGGCGAAGACCCCGGCCAGCGCCAGGCTGATCGTGATCTTCGGCTCGCGACGACTACCACCAAAGTAGGCGTCGAGCGCCCTGGTCACCTCCTCAAGTGCGAGCGGCTGGCGCAGAACCAGCGGTGAAATGCGCTGGGCGATTCTTGCCATCAGGGTCGGCTCATCGTCGTAGGAGCAGGCGACGACGGCTCCCGAGCGGTCGACAGCCAACTGCAGTCGGCCGATTGGAGTGTCGTGTGCCGCACAGGAGATCTCCACCCGCGGCAGCTGGGGGTGACGAATGGCGGGGTCGAAGAGGCGCAACGCAGCGGCTACGGACATCAGATCACCTCCCCACTAGTCTCACTTTCCAAGCCCTGGCGTAGCGTCCTCAGTGCGTCGCTCACCAGTCGACGGCTGGCATTGGTGGTCGTCCCTAACTGTCTCGCGACCTCCGCGTGGGGCTGGTCCAGCCCGTAGCGGAGAGCGACGGCGATGCGCTGTCGTTCGGGAAGCTCTCGCACCAGAGCCCACAGCTGCTCGTCGAGCGGAAACGGGTCCTGACTGCCGCCCTCGGGTGGGGTGGACACCGTCGTTGGGCTGCGGCCCTGCGCTCTGCGGAAGTCGGTGGCCACCCGCGCGGTGATGGTCAGCAGCCAACCTCGAAGGTTTCTGGCATGGCTCAGTGAGGAGTAGTTGGCCAGCGCTTGGGTCCACGCTTGCTGGGCTACGTCCGGCCCATCCTGAGCTCCAGCTAGAGCCGCTGCGAGGCGGGCCACGTCACGCCAGTGGTCATCCACGAGCTGTTGAAATGCGGGGAGTCTCACACCTCTACAACGGCCCGGGCCCTCGGGGTGTGAGGGCAAGGGAGGCCTCCGGAGCTACAAGACAGAGCCATTGGCCCGGACTCGGCTGCGACAAAGGCGCAGTTGGTCCCGGCCGATAGTACCGGATGAGGAGCTTTTGAGCTAAAGAGCCGCCATACACAGGTGGACCACCTCACCAAGGCCCTCCGCGAAGGGCTGGTCGATGGCTGCCCGCTGGTCGAACATCTCGATGCTCGTGATCGCCAAGAGCATCGGCACCGCTCGAGAGCGCTCCCCGCCACCAGGACCGGTCAAGCGTCCTACCAAAACAGCCAATCCCTCCCGCCTGCGATGGTCGCGCCCTAAGATCACAGCGCCAACCTCCGGGTCCAAAAGGGCCAACGCCCGCAGCCGGCGCATAGACCACTCGATCGACGTCCCAGAAGCAGCTGAAGCGGTCCACGAACCCGCGGATCGCGTCTTCTGGGTAAGGGATCCCCAACTCCGACATCCCGCCGGATTCGGCCAGGGCATCACACAACCCCTCCAGCAGCCCCGTCTTGGATCCGAACTGGTAGTAGATTGTCGCCCTGGCCGCGTCGAGGACCCGGCGACGGCTTTCGTCGACACGGTCCTGGCGCAGTCCGAGCTGATAGGGTCGGGGGCTCATGCCGATTGACAAAGGTCGTGCATCGACATTTTTAGGCATACCTACCGTCTGACCAAATACTAGTGGAGAGGAGCGAGTTGCCGGAGCCGCGCGGGGCCACCATAGCTTCCATCTTTCCACCAGTCTGGGTGGGGCTGGGCTCTTTAGCGAATAGCAAGGGCCCCGGCCTCATCTTGGAGCATCGAGGCCCAATCGAGCTCCCTTCGGGCTGCTGTTCCCAGCCAGTGATCCGACCTCCATCAACTCGGAGGTGGCAGCCGTAAGACCCCCTTTGGATGGGGCCTTTCGGCTCGAGACGCACGGCCCGCCGGGGCTGGAGCTTGCCCATAAGGTGGCGCTGGTGACCGGCGCCACAGCGGGGATCGGGTTCCAGACTGCCAGCATGTTGGCCGCCAGGAGAGCCACTCCGCTGCTCACTGGGCGAGACCCGGGACGCGGCGCTGCCGCTGCTCAGCGTATGCGGCAGGCGGCCGGGCACGACCGGGTGGAGGACCAAGATCAAGGACGCCAAGGACTGCGGCTTGGCTAACTACCCCTGTCATAGCTTCCAGGCCAACCAGGTCTGGCTCTCACTGGCGAAGATGGACCACAACCTGCTCTGCTGGGCCAAACTGCTCGGCCTCAGCCCTGACTTCCTACTGGCCTGACCCAAGCGGCTGCGTCACCAGCTGCCGCAGGTTGCTGGCAGATTGGTGCATACCGGCAGGCGAAGCGTCCTACGCCTAGACGCCAGCTGGCCCTGAACCAAGGCTGCCGGCGACCGAACCCGCTCCACCAGGTGTGAGCACGCCCCAACTGCTCCCGCGCAGTCATCACCCCTCCCGTGGCGCCCGGGCGTACTGCAAGCGACCAGCCCAAACTGACCGGGCGACCCGCCACGAGGTCCCACGACACGGTCCCCTGGTTGCTTGGCGCCACGACAATATAGCATATGAGTTATGCTAAACCCATATATGGCTCATTAATAAGCTTATAAGAGTTTGTCTCTCTTCTAATATCTTTCATGATATAATGCAGCTAGAAAGTCAGCTAATAAGCTTTTACAGATCTAACCTAGCTAAAAAGAGGGATCATGAGAATAGATGAAGACAGTACTGATCAAGTGGTCCTCGCGGAGATAGGGGAACGGCTGGCGCGCCTCCGGCTGGATCACAACCTCACCCAGGCAGAGGTCGCCAAGGAGGCCGGGATCAGCAAGATCACGGTGGAACGGATGGAGGCCGGCAGGCCGGCCGAGCTGCGGTCCCTAGTCAGAGTGCTGCGGGTGCTGGGAGAGCTGGCGGGGCTGAACCAGCTGATCCCTGAACGTTTGCCAAGCCCGATCGACAGCCTTCGTCTTAGGGGGAGGCAGCGCCGGCGCGCGTCGGGATCCCGGGCTAAGCCGGAGGCGTCCTCCCCCTCCTCGGTGGCCTGGAGCTGGAAGGACCAGCGGCCACCTGCAGGCTCATGACCAGCGTCGCGGCGGTCAACCTTTGGGGCACTCGGATCGGAGCCGTCGAGATGGCTGACGGCGACACCACCGCAACCTTCCAGTACGACCGCCATTTCCTCGAAAGTGGAGTTCAGCTATCTCCACTCGCCATGCCCTTGCGCGAGGCTCCCTATGCATTCCCGGAGTTGAGCCTTGTCAGCTTTCACGGACTTCCAGGCATGCTAGCCGACTCGCTCCCGGATAGGTTCGGGAACGCGCTCATCGACTCCTGGCTGGCCCGGACGGGACGTCAGCCATCCGAGTTCAACTCGGTCGACCGGCTCTGCTACGTGGGGCGGCGGGCCATGGGTGGGCTGGAGTTCGCCCCCGTTCTGGGGCCGAGAGGAGCAAGGAGCCAAGCCATAAACGTCGAAGACTTGGTCGAGCTGGCTTCAGCGATTCTGACCAGCCGCCAACGTTTTGCGGCCTCCCTGTCGGAGCAACAGCGCACCAAGGCAATGAGGGACATTCTGCTCGTGGGAACCTCGGCCGGGGGAGCCCGCGCTAAAGCGGTCATCGCCTACAATCCCGCGACAGCTGAGGTGCGCTCGGGCCAGGTCGAAGTGGACCCCAGCTTCGAGCATTGGATCATCAAGTTCGACGGGGTGGCAGGCAATCAGGACAAGGACCTGCGCGGCCCCCTGGGATACGGCGCTGTCGAGTTCGCCTATTCCGAGATGGCCAAAGCGGCGGGCATCCAGATGACCGAGTGCCGCCTACTCGAGGAAGGTGGACGCCGGCACTTCCTGACAAAGCGGTTTGACCGACTGCCCGGAGGGGACAAGCTGCACATGCAGTCGCTCGCCGCGCTTCGGCACTTCGACTTCAACATGGCTGGCGCCTACTCCTACGAGCAGGCGTTGGAGACCATACGACGGCTGGGTCTTGAGATGGAGAGCCGGGAGCAACAGTTCCGCCGTTTGGCCTTCAATGTGATGGCGCGAAATCAAGACGATCATGTGAAGAACATCTGCTTTCTGATGGACCGGGGAGGCCGGTGGTCGCTGGCCCCGGCATTCGACCTAACCTATGCCTACAACCCTGATGGGCCGTGGACCAGTCGGCACCAGATGTCCATGAACGGCAAGCGTGAGGACTTCGTTTTGGAGGACTTTCAGGCCTGCGCCGAGGCTGCCGGCCTGGGTCGGGGACGGGCTGAGGGGATCCTGAACGAGGTGGCCGCTGCAGTTTCCGACTGGCGGTCCTTCGCCAACCGAGCTGGGGTCGAGCCGCAGACCGCCGAACGTATTGGACGAGCCCAGCTCGCTCGCCTGTAACCCCTTGGGCGTGGCCCCGATTGTCCGGACGGGTCGGCTGTTACTCTTATCGACCGATGGCGACCACAACCTTCGACGTCGGCAGCGGTTCCTAGCGGATCTTCGGATGGCGTACCGGTGAGGGGACTGCCGTGGTTGTCCTTCATGGGGGGCCGGGCCTCTCCGAATACACCAGCAGCCTGCTTCCGGAGCTCACCGACTCGTACACCGTCATACGCTTCCAGCAACGAGGGCTGGCTCCATCCACCACTGATGGGCCATTCGATGTCGAGAGGCAGGTCGAGGATGTCGTCGCGGTGATGGACGGGCTCGGTTTGCGCAAACCGTTGGTGATCGGGCATTCCTGGGGAGGACATCTCGCCATGCATCTGATGGTCTCCCGTCCCGACCGGGTGGCTGCTGCGCTGGTAGTGGATCCGCTGGGTGCGGTTGGCGATGGAGGGGAGGCCGACCTGGGACGCATCCTCGGAGAGCGGGTCTCCAAAGAGGCAGCGGTTAGAGCTGAGCTGCTGGACCAAAAGGCGTTGAGAGGCGAGGGCACCGCGGAAGACCAAGTCGAGGGACTGTCCCTGGTTTGGCCGGGATACTTTGCCGAGCCAGCTCAGGCGCCTCCCATGCCGCCCATGGAGATCTCTGTATCGGCCTACTCCGAGACCTTCACATCAATTCGCGACCACCTGGCCCGGGGGACGCTGGTGACGGGTCTTCCAAAGGTCGACATCCCCGTCACTTTTCTGCTCGGTGAGCAGAGTCCGATTCCAATCGAGCACGGGCGGGCGAGCGCCGCCTTGATGCCCATGGCCGAGACAACTGTGGTCAACGGCTGCGGCCACTTCCCCTGGCTGGAAAGGCCCGGCTACGTGCGGCTGGAGCTGGACAAGCTGCGCTCTAGAAGCGGCTGAGCGACCCCGCTCAGCCAGCCCTCTCGGCGTGTGACCGAAAGTCCTGCATCGTGGTCATAATGGCCCCGGGCTCCGCGTAAAACGGCATGATCGCGCTGCTCTCGATCAGTGCCAGCTCGGCTAGTGGGAACTGCTGTCGCATCAGCCTCATGTGCTCTGGAGTGCATTCGTCGTGGCGTCCGGCGACGAACAAGCTGGGAACGGAGATCTCGTGAAGCCGCCCCAGAATCTCCCACTTCTTCAAGCTTCCGGTCACGTCGCAGTCACTGGGACCGACCATCGTCAGGTAGATCTCAGATCGCTGCCCCGCGAAGCACTCCTCCAGCCCCTGGGGCCATGGTTGCAGCCGACAGATGTAGCGCTGGAACCAGGTGTGGTGGTCCATGGTCTCATGCACCGACCAGGGCAGCGCCAGCTTCGGCTGTGCTGTCTACTTTTCCATGAGCGGCATGCTGAAAGACTGTTGGAGGCGATGGGGCTCACCAGGTCTGGCCGACGATCCAGGACGTACTGCTGCACCAGCATGCCGCCCCAGGAGTTGCCGAACAGATGATGTCTGTCGAGCTGCAACCGCTCCCGCCCAGCGTCCACCTCTAAAAAGGAGCGTTCCATCGTCCACAAGGAGCGATCGGTCGGTCGCTCGGGCCTCCCGCACCTCAGCTGGTCCCAGAAGTTGACCTGGCGGTTTTCCGCCAGCTCCTCAAGGGAGGTCAGGTAGTTGTGGGTGAAGCCGGGTCCACCATAGACCACGAGCAGTGGCGGGAGGGGTCCTTCGCCGACCACCTGCTACCAGGCCTTGCCGCCAGGGACCTCGATCGTCCCCTCATGGGAGGGTGAGTGGTGGGTCACTTCGACTCCAAAGAAAAAGCCCGTGATCTGGGATCGGAAAAACAACTCAGGGCCAGGCCATGGTATCGATCGGCGGCGTCCGGCCAGCTGACATTGCAAGGGCGGCCAGAGCGCAGTCCAATTTTCGAGCCCCCAAGTTGGCGGCGCCGATGGCCAGCGCAGTGGAGGCCCGCAGGGCCGCTGCGTGGCGCCACGTCACTTCGCCAGCGGTACCTCGGTGGCCGGGATCGAAGTGGCCAAAGTGCCAGCACTCGCCACAGTCTTGCGCAGAGGCACCTCCTTGAGCACCCAGGTGACCGCAAAGCCGGCCAAGCCGAAAGGCACAGCCCATAGGAACACGGGGTGCAGGGAGGCCGTGACCGCTTGGATGTAGCCGGCGTGAACCGCGGGAGGCAGCTTCGCGAGCGCTGCGGGGCTCGCCCCTGCTGCGCCGCTGAACCCCTTTGGCAAAGGAGTCTTCCCGAGATAGCGGACCAGGTTGCCCGTCAGCACGTTGGCAAAAATCGCTCCAAATACCGCTGTCCCGAACGATCCTCCGATCGACCTGAAGAAGGTGGCGCCGGACGTTGCAACCCCCAGCTCCGAATGCGGAACCGAGTTCTGCACCGCGATCACCAGGACCTGCATTACCCCACCAAGGCCAAGCCCGAGGATCACCATGTACACGAAGATCGTCGGGGTCCCGGTGTCCTCCCCAAGACGGGAGAAGAGAAACAACCCCACGGTCATAACCGCGGTCCCCATGATCGGGAAGATCTTGTACCGACCCCAACGGCTGATGAGTACTCCCGACCCGATCGAGGTCACCAGCAGCCCTGCCATCAGGGGAAGGAGCTCGAGCCCTGAGCCAGTGGGGCTGGCACCGCGGACCACTTGAAGATAGGTGGGCAAATAGGTGATCGCGCCGAACATTGCGAACCCGACGATAAAGCCAATGGCGCTGGCGGCCGAGAAGACGCGATTTCTGAACAGCTTAAGCGGCAGGATCGGTTCAACCGCCCTTCTTTCGACCAGGGCGAAGGCAGCCAAAAGAACCACCCCCACGGCCGCCAGAATGACGATCGGTGCGGAACCCCAGGGGTACGTCGTGCCCCCCAGAGTGGTCAGGAGCACCAAGCAAGAGACCCCGCCCGCCAGCAGCACCGCACCGAGGTAATCAATTACATGCTGCACCCGGCGCAGGGCGCTTGGGAGGTACCAGGTGGTGACGAACAGCGCAACGATCCCTATCGGGATGTTGACGTAGAAGATCCAGTGCCAGGAGAGGTTCTGAACGAAGAAGCCCCCGAGGAGCGGCCCGGCCACGCTCGAAAGTCCGAAGACAGCGCCGAATATCCCTTGGTACTTGCCACGGTCCCGCGGGGGGACCACATCGCCAATTATCGCCTGGGCCCCTACCATCAGACCACCCGCGCCCAGTCCCTGGAGAGCCCGAAAGACGATGAGCTCGATCATCGAGGAGCTGAGGCCAGAAAGCGCAGAGCCGATGAGGAAGATGACGATCGCCGCTTGAAAGAAGATCTTTCTGCCGTACATGTCGCCGAGCTTCCCCCAAAGAGGGGTGGAGACCGTCGAGAGCAGGAGGTACCCAGTCACCACCCAAGACAGGTGGGAGAGACCATGAAGGTCCCCGGCGATCGTTGGCAGCGCGGTGGCGACGATGGTCTGATCAAGGGCGGCTAGAAGCATCCCCAGCATCAAGGCGCCGATGATCAGAGATACCCGCCGCTGCTTGAGCATTGGCTCCCCCGCAGGGTCCAGCATGGGCGGCGTCGACTCCGAGTCCGACACCCGCCTCACCCAGGACTTCCCATACGGTCGGCGGCGCCTCTGAAGAGGGCCGCCGGTGCCCCCGCGGCCTCTCCGGAGGCTGACTCGCTCCTACCGTCGGAGCCTCCTCCTCCGCTGCCATCGTGGAGATCTGGGGAGGGCAGTCCCTCTGAGACCCTGGAAAAGGCCTCATCCAACAGGGCGGGAAGATTCCCGGCCAGCTCGCCGCCCCGCCACGACATGAACACCACTCGGAAGACGCCAAAGGCCACCGCCGTCGCCAGCGCCGGATAAAGGTCACGGTCGGGATCGGTGTTGGTGCGCATGCCAATAACCTCCGCCAGCGCTCGCTCGTAGGTCGCGAAGGCGGCAAAGGCGCGCGGAATGAGCGATGGGTAGCGGCGCAGCACCTCCATGCGTAAGGACCACTCCTCGCTCCGCTCCATCATCTGCGCCGTCAGCTCGCCGAGCACCGCCCTGAGCGCCACCAGAGGAGGCTCGTCCGCGGGACGTGCCCCCAGCTCTTCCGCGAGGTGCTCGACCAGCTCGGGGTCCAGCCCAACGATCACATCCTCCTTGGAGTGGAAGTGATTGAAGAAAGTGCGGATGGAGACGTCGGCCGCGTCGGCGATCTCCTCCACCGTCACCTGGTTGAGGCCGTGCTCCGCCACCAGTCGGAGTGCAGCAGAGCGCAGCCGCAGGTGGTTCGAGATCCGCTTGCGGTCGCGCCGGCCTATCTCTGTGACCATGGGTCCACTCTATAGCGGTGCTGCACGAAGTGCAAATTTGCACTTCGTGCAGATCTCCTGGTAGTAGCGCTCCCAACCGAGAGGCGCCGTCAAAGTGAGCCCCGTGGGGCTGTCAGGGGCTGTCTGGGATGGGTGTAAACACCCTCCCCAGCCGATCCAGCGTCTGATTGGCGCCGACCTCGGCGTGGTATTGCTCGACCGCTCGATGCCGCTCGGCAGCAGTCGCAAAGACTAGCCGCATCGTCAGAGCGGTCATCCCCATCATCTCATCAAATGTGACGGTGGTTTGAAAGCGCGGGTCCAGATGGGTGTATACCAATCGGTGGGGCGGGGCGACCTCGTCGTAGACCACGGTGTTCGGGTAGTCCCCGCAGCCACTCAAGCACTCGGAGACAACAGCCAACGCGGTCTGAACGTCGGGCGCTTCTGGCCGGTCCGGCGCTGACTTTGAACTCCCTTCAGGCGAGGTTTGCGTGACGCGGGGTCGTGAGCGGTCGCGCTCGCCTTCGCTGGTGGACCGCGAAGACCACCAAGATGACGACGGCCAGAGTGGTCAACGGCCCAGCCGTAGCAGCCAGGGCGTCGCTGCTAATTAGAAAGGCGACAGGCAGGACCAATAGCGAGCTGATGAGCAGCCACCCCTGCGGACGGCGCAGCGCGACTCCACCGGGACCGAGGGCGAGAATCACCAACGGCAGCAGAACCAGGGTGTCGTAGGGGTGAACGTACGGGCTGATCAGTACCCAAACCGCCAGCGGGAGAAGCATCTCCCAACCGGCGCGCTCCGGACGAAGCATTCGCGCCCCAAGGTCACCTCGTGTCATTCGCAGAAGCCAGACCGCAACCCCGGTCCCAACGGCCACCAGCAGGAGAGTGAATGGACTTGTCAGCCCGGAGTTGACATGCCAGCCAGCGGGGAGCAGCCGAAGTAGGGCGGGGAACCCGACCAGTGACGCCCGGGGTTGCGCGATGCCGCGGGAGAAGCTCAACACGGCCAGGCTCCACGCGCGCAGCGCCGTGGGCTGCAATAGCGAAGGCACCCCCACCAAAAGTGCCAGTGACACCGCTTGGCCGATCAGGACCCGATGAAGCGGACCCCGCTCCCGGAAAGTGAACAGCAGTACCAGCGGAACCAAGGGGAGCGCGACCTGAGGCTTAAGCAGGGTGGCGACCACCGAGACCAACCCTGCCGCGAACCAGTGGCCACGACCAGCAGCGACGATGACCACCACCACCAGCGCCGCCAACACGGCGTCCAACTGCCCCACCTGGTACCCGAGGAAGGCGATCGGCGACAGCGCAGACAGGAGGGCGAAGACCCAGGCGCGGCGCCAGCGCAGCGCGCGCAGCCAAGCCCGCGCAGCCCCCCAGACCAGCGCACCGCTTACTGCGATCCAAATCGGCAGGGCGGCGGTGTATGGCAGCAGGCTCCAGGGAGTCAGCGCCCACCCAACCCACGGTAAATACGGGAAGGCCCCGCGCGGATCGGAGATGGCGACTCCAACGGCAGTGAGTGAGGCCCGGCCCAGCTGACTCGCTCGGTAAGGGTCGAGCCCATGGAGAAGGGCCCAGCCAGCGACATAGAAAATGTGGAAGTCGACACCCCGGAGACCCGCGGGGGCGACCAGCACTGGGTCCAGCAGCGCTGCGGCGATGACCATGCTGAGGGCGGAAACCAGGACAGCCGCCGCCTGCCTCCATGGGGGACGCCCACCTGCCGTCCGCGGCGGGTTTTCGGCTACCGATAGGCGGTGCTGGTGAAAGTCTGCCGTGGGGTGAAACTCGCTACCGACCGGCCCAGCTGGCGGCGTACGGGCAGCTGTGAGTTGGGACTGGATCCGGGTCGGACCGCCCGCAAAACCCGCTTTTTCCTCGCGGGAATCCGGCGGGCCATTAGGCGTCCGATGCCCCACCGATGCCGCCGGCGAACCAAGTCCGGTCGATTGATTCCCCTTCAAACGTACTCAGGTGGCGGAGGACAACGGCACTTACGACCCGCGGCGTTCGCTGGAGCTCCGAGCGGTGTCATCCGCGGGCTCCGAGTTGGGCAGGGCGACAAGCCCGCGACGGCTAGCCGGGTATCCTGAACTCCGCGGGAGGGCCCGGAAGGCCGCCGCCGGAGTGCGCACGACCCACGCCCACCGGCCCAGTGACGTTGAAGATCGTGACCCTCTGCTCCGACCGGCCTGTGGGCAATCACCCGTGGGCCGCGCTTCACCGGGCCCGCTGGGCCCGAGCCGTCAGGTTGTGTGGCCGCGCAGGCCGACCGTGGGGCTGTCGGTGCAGGCCCAGAACACCCGGACGGAATCGACCCAAGATGGCCCCTCCCCACGATGTTGTCGGGCTAGGTCGACTCCCGACGCCTCCAGTCAGCTCCGAAAGACACGGCGCGGCCGCGCCGTGTTCAGGGGGAAGCGCGAGCGGTTGCATCTCGGAGATTGTCGCAACGCTTCCTGAGAGTCCCATGAGCAACGTCGGCACCGAAGGCCATGACCATTCCCGACCAGTCATCTTGACCCAGCCGGCGCGGAGCGAAGCCGTCCGATTTTCATCTGACGATCGGGGGCGCCAAGAGGTGACGGTACCTGATCTGGCCCCCTTTTTCTGGACTCGGTTTGTGAGAATCGAGCAGTTCAGAAGGGAGATGGTCATGCCCAAGGTATACGCGGCAGAGTTCCGCCGACGGGCAGTCGCCCTGGTCCGATCGGGGAGATCGGTAGGGAAGCT
>DATLQZ010000067.1:0-125437 GCA_035534915.1 Candidatus Dormiibacterota bacterium | reverse complement strand
ACTGCACCGTGCCACGTGGTACGGTCCATCCTAGCACGACCACAACCCATGTCAAGGGGTATGCGCTGACCCCATTCAGAGAGGTCGCCGAGCCAGTCCGAGAGGCCGCCCTGTGACCAGCGGACCCAAGCCAGCGGCCATCACCGGGTGCCGGCTCCAGACCGCGATCGGGCTAGAAGGTGAGCGACACCCGGGGAAAGACCAGAGTGGTCAGGTCGGCGGGCAGGTGCGTCTCGATCACCGCGACCACCCGGTCCTCCTGCTTCATGACCCGATACAGCTGCAGCACCGGAACTCCGTCTGGAAGCCCCAGCAGCTGCTTGATGTTGGGGGTCGGCATGGCGGCCTCGACCACGTCCTCCCCCTCCACCGCCGGCACCCCCTTGATGGCCAGCACATCGGGGAGCCAGTGGCCCTCGAGGTCCTCCTCGGACAGCCCCATCTCCTTCTCCACCCTGGGGTGAAGCCAGCCCCGGCAGAGGGATGGAACTCCCTGGGAGTCGAACCCCGTTGCCTCCTGCACCAGGACCTCCGTCCCGTCCTCCACCTGCAGCAGCTCCGATATCCATGGAGTTGTCGGCATCCGCCGCTCAGTGCTCTCCTGGATCCCCGTCAGGCGAAAGGCTCGAGTGGGGGCCTCGTTCTGGGACTCCTGTGTTTGGGGAGCGGGACGCCTCATGCCCACTCCGGTCGCATCCACCCGGTGCCGGTCCGCCTTGGGATCCCGCACGAAGCTGCCCGCCCCGTGCTCGGCGACCACCATCCCCTCCTGCTTCAGCACCCCGATGGCACTCCGCACCGTCGTCCTGGTCACCTGGTAGCGGGACATGAGCTTGCGCTCCGATGGGAAGGCGACCCCGGCAGGCAGCCTCCCCTCCTCGATGTCACGGCGGAGGCGATCCGCCAGCTGCTGATACAGCGGCACCAAGCTCTCGCGGTCCAGCTTCGGCTTCACGACTGCTACAGCTTAGCTGGTGCGGACCAGATTTGCACATCGAGATGCTCACGCAGACATCACGGGGATGACCCGCCGAAGTGGCTGTGTCAATGACGTGGGCCCGGGTCCTGCCCTGTCGCTAGTCTGTAGGCGGCTATCACCTTGCCCAGTACCTCACGCCTCGCGGCGCTGCTCCGCTCATAACCGAGCTCAGCGATGGTGATAGACATGATCTCCTCGGCCGTGCGCAGCTGGCCGTCCGAGTTGATCCACTTGATGAATCTCATGAGGTCGTCGTCGTAGTACTCGGTGATGGGGCGTCCGTCGGGTCGGAATGGCTTCGGTCCCCTCCTGCGGCTCGGCGAATCACCGATGCCTCTGGTGGGACCCGTCGGCGGTGCCTCGGTGGCCGTGACGGGCTTATACAGGCGCGGTGCGTCGAGCTCGCCGAGCGCCTCATTGAACGCCAGCACTGTGGCCGATACCTCGCGGTCTCGGTGGTGAAACCAGTCGGATGACCAGATTCGGTGAAAGCGCCAACCAAGTCGCTCAAGATGGTCCTGGCGAAGCCGGTCGCGGTCTCGGGCAGTCGCCGAAGAGTGGTACATGACGCCGTCAGCTTCGATGGCGAGGACGTAGCGCCCCGGCTCGGTCGGGTGCTTGGCCGCGAAGTCGATCCAGTAGCCCGAGCACCCGACCTGGCACTCAAGCGCCAGTCCCGCCGCAGTGAGTTGGGCTAGGACGTCGGCTTCGAAGGGGTTGAGCGGGTCACGCTCATGTCGGCGCTCGCCGAGGTCCGTGCCTCCTGACTCGGCGTAGCGAAGGTAGTCCCGAAGCATATGGGCGCCGTCAGCCTTGAGCCGCGCCGGCTCCATGTCAGTGGAGGAAAACGAGGAGATCACTGCTATGCGCGAACGAGCCCGGGTAACGGCCACGTTGAGCCGACGCTCCCCTCCCGCGTTGTTGAGGGGACCGAAGCGGTACAGCATGCGGCCGTCGGCGCTCTTGCCATACCCGATCGAGATCAAGATGGCGTCGCGTTCGTCGCCTTGGACCCGCTCAAGGTTCTTCACGAAGAACTTCTCAGTCCCATAGAAGACCTCGCTCAGGTAGGCCTCGAGGACCGGATCGACTTGTCGGGCTCGGCGCACCGCCTCTTCGATGCGCTCCATATGCTTGATGCCCATGGTGATGACCCCGAGGCTTTCGTGGGGTCGGTCGTGGGCGTGCTCGCTCACCGATTTCACTACAGCGGTGACCTCGTGGGCCACCGACTGCTCCTGGTCGACCCCAGACGGTACGAAAGGCACCAGTTGGTGAGTGATGACCTGGGCCGTCTCGGCTCCGGGGAAGGTGACGAGCGACCAGTCGTAGAGCTGGGGTTGGGCGTTGGAGAATGCGATCAGCCTTTCGTCGCGTGAGCGATAGTGCCAGTCGAGGCGTTTGGTCCCGATGGGAGGAGGCAGTAGCGCTCCCATGACGTCGAGGACCGACTCGAAGTCCTTGGTCATGGACCCGGTGAGCTCGTCGGCCTCCTCGTCGTCGACGGCGCTGCCCGAAGCGAAGAAGGCGGTCGGGGGGAGCTGGTGTGGGTCGCCGGCCACGACGGCCTGGTTGGCGCGCATGAGGGCTCCCGCTGCGCTCTCGGGGGTGACCTGCGAGGCCTCGTCGAAGATCACCACGTCGAAGCATTGCTCGACCGGGAGCACCTGAGAGACCACCAGTGGGCTCATGGCCCAGCAAGGCTTGAGGGCGGTGAGCACGTGGGGGGCCTGCTGGAAGAGAAGCCGAATCGGAACGTGGCGTCGCTTCTTTCCCGCTTCATGGGTCACGAGGTCGGACTCGGACGGGAACGCGTCCCGCACGGCGATCATATGCTCCGCCACGGTTCGACGAATGCGGGCCGGCGTCGTCTCGATGTGCCGGGCGTCGGCTGCCCGGAACTCAGCCACAGTCCTGCTGTAGGCCGGGCCGTCGAACGTTCCGATTTCGGGGTCGGCCAGACTGACCGCGTCCAGGACAGAGGAGTGCCACACGAAACGCAGGCAGGCGACGGACTGGTCAACGGTGAGGTTGCGGTGGCCCATCTCGGCCAACAGGCTGAGGAGTCCCGCTCCTTCGAGGGCGACGGTCAGGCGGTGAAGTTCGGGCAGCTTGTAAAGAGTAGCGCGGTCGGCGACAAACACCCGCAGGCGGTTTGCCAGTTGCTCGGACCCCAGCTGTTCGAGCTCGTTCTGGCCGAGGGCCTGCTCAAGGTGGCCCAGTTCGGTGCGCAGCTGGCTGTAAGTGCCGCCCGCTCCCTCTAGGTCACCCGGGAGGCGTGGAATCCCGCCGTCGGTACAGACCGTCTTCCAGTCAACCAGCAACTCCTTCGCTTGGCCCACGGCCCGGTGCATCGGAGTGCCTTTGAGCAGGGTCGTCGATGGTTTAGTGCACGCGAGAAGGGACTTGACCGCAGCGCGGTAGGCACCATCGAAGAGACGGTGCCAGAATCGACCAAGGGGGCCTCCGGTCATAGGGACGAGTGACCCAAGGACGGCGTCAAGGTCAAGAGTGAACACGGAGGGCTCGAACCACTCGAGGCACCTGCTGGTCCGCTGCAGTAACTCGAGCGTGCGGGCCCAGTCGGCCACGGTCGCGGGTCTGATTAGGCCTACCGAGGAGAGGGTGCCCTCGATGCGGGCCGTGGCCTGGGGTAGGGTGTGCTGGGTGAAGGTGGTCATAGCCTCCATCACCGCTGCGGCCTGATCGGGCGTGGTGATCGTGCCGGCATCGAGTGCGGAGAGCCAGGGGCTGCCAGAGGCCTTGACCGTGAGGCCACCAATACCGACGAGCTGCTCCAGGTCGGCTTCCGTCTTGCGGAAGGCGGCGGCCCCGAGCCCGACCAGCGCCGCAGTGCCGAGGCGTTGCTCGCTCTGCACCGAAGGCACCACAGTCAGCGCCGCCTGAAGGCCATAGACCGAGATGCCCCAAGGCTGGCGCACCTCGTGCAGGGCCGCGGTCCGGCGCACCAGTATCTCCCGTCGGCGTGCCAGCCGCTCCTGTGCGACAGTCATGTCGGGTCGGCGCGCGCTGGCCGCGTCGGCCAGGGTCTTGGCGAACGCCTGGGCCAGCTTGCCCTTGGCCCCGGGGCCGTCGTGCAGATCGAGAACCAGGTCACCCAGCCCCACTTTCTCAAGCCGGCTGAGCACGGCGTCGATCGCGGCCCGCTTTTCGGCCACGAAGAGGACCCGCTTGCCACGGGCCGACAAGGTGGCGATCAGGTTGGCGATGGTCTGCGACTTGCCCGTGCCCGGCGGCCCGTCTATAACTAGATCCGCCCCGGCGACTACAGCGTTGATGGCGTAGCTCTGGGAAGAGTCGGCATCGAGGACCAGGTACTCGTCGGCCGGCGGCGTGAAGTCCGGAGCGCTGGGCGACACCTCGCCCCGGCGCTCTCTCAGCGCCTGGCGAGCCTGCTCGTCGCCGGCGATGGCGCAGATAAGAGTGTTGCGAGCCAGGAGGTCCTCGGCCGCCAATAGGTCGTTGACCATTGGTAGCTTGGCGTAGGAGAAGTTGGCGAGGACCACACGTGGATCGATCCCGAAGCCGCCAACTCTCCCTGCTTCATTGGCCAGCCGGTCAAAGAGAGAGGTCGCGTCGGGTGGATTGGTCCCCGAACCCAGCAGCTCGAGTAGGCTCTCGGCTTCAATGTGCACCTCAAAGTCGTTGGCCAGAACGTGGAGGAGGGTGGGATTGATCTCCCATTCACCGGGCAACGAAACCTCGAAGTCCTCAGCTGCGCTCCCACGCACCGTCAGGTGAGCCGGGCAGAGCAGCACCGGGGCACAGGGGACGAAGGTGCTCTTGGTGTTGGTCCAGGTCGCCATCCCCCACCCGGCGAAGAGGGTGCGCAGACCGCGTTCCTCGAAGTTCTCCTCGGCCCGAGCTCGGATGGCCCGGCCTCGACGAGCAGCCGGCGCTAATGCCTCTTCGCCGAAGGCGTCTGAGAAGCGGATCGCGTGGCCGGCCAGCATCCGATCGATCGAGACATCCGCGGCTTCGGAGAAGTCGAGGGTGCCGACCTTCAGGGCCCTGTAGCAGAGCAGCGTATTGCGACCGCTGACGTCGACCAGCTGGCCCGTCCAGTCCTTGACGGCACGGCTGATCCGGCGGCCCAGAGCCTCGTCGAAGGTGGCGTCTTCTAGCCCTGCGTCGACGTCCATCGCCTGTCGCCCTCCAGTGGGATGCCTCGGGGACTGCCCCGTTGAACGGCCAGGATAAGTCAGGCCGGTATCGGCGCGAGTAGAACACTCCGTCTCTGTTCGCCCAGTTGCCACTGCGCGCCGTCGGGCCCGCCCCACGGGGTGACCATACTGAGGCGATTACGGCCCTGGTCTAGTTGGGCTGCCGGATGGGGACTGGTGGAGCGCACCGGCACGGTGAAGCAGGGCAGCCGCCCTGGTCGGCCCATCCAGTCGGACGTGCTCTGACTCCGGATGCTGCGAATCACCGTGAAACTGGCCACTACTACCCCAACGGGCACCCCTACCCGGGCGCACAGAGACGGATTCCGGCGGACGGTTCGCCCACCGAGCGTTGGCTGTTTGATCTCAAAACGGACGTCTGCGAACAGTCGCGGACAGCGGGCGGATCAACTGAAAAACCCGGTGTCGGCGGTTCGATCCCGCCCCTCGGCACCAGTTTTTGATCTCGACGGCGAGTTCTCCGGGTTCCACTCCCACGAGTCTGACAACAACCATGACAACAACCCGGGGCCCCCTCACCCCGTCCTAACGCCGGACCGTCGCTCTCTTCCCTGCTCCCTGCCACCAAGATCGAACAGGTGGGCCCGCGGTCCTGTATACCCACCTCCGTCCTGACCGGTCAACCCTTCTATCAGCGCCTATCTCCATGGGTGCCGAAAGCACGGACACCCGCCCGCGCCAGGGGAGGGCTGCGATGGAGCAGTCTCGGGCGTACCGGACCACCAGACGCCCATCGTGAGCGGGTACTACCTCAACGCCGTAGACGGCCGATGACCAAGACCGCGACGCGAGCTCCCTCCATGGCTGCCCTCACCACGCCGCTGCGTTGGCGATCGCCAGACATCCGTCCTTCCACTCCGAAAACAACTCGACACCGTCCCGCTTTGCTCGCAGGTATTCCCGCAAGTCCTGCAATCCGGTCGCAGCGGTGCCGTTCAGCTCCCCAAAAGTGCCCTCACACTTGTGCGCGATGAAGTTCCGACACAGGCGAATTGAGTCCAGAGGGTTCCGGATTTGGAACACACCCAATGGTGCGTAGGGATACGCCTCAGTCGTCAGCGGAGTCACCGTCGGACTCCGCGCGCTGTCCTAAACCATCGGCCAACGGCCCCGAAACCAAGGGCCTACTTTTCGACGATCGTCGATCCGCCAGTCTCGCCCTTCTGGATCATGAATCGCTGACCGCCAACTGGAGGCAGAGGGTCTGGAATTAGTGGCACTTGGCCCGGGTTTGGGGCCGGAGCAGAGCCTGGAGAAGGAGATCCTTGCGCCGCCTGTTGAGCTGTCGGGTCAGGAGCCATCAGGGGAAGTGTACCCAACTGAAAGCCCAAAGGACCACCGGGCCTAACACAACCGTCCCTACGAGCGTCCGTTCTCCAAGTCTGAGCCACCGAAATTTGGCTTGGAGCAGGGGCTGGTTTCCTGTGAGCGCCTCCTGGAGCATGGCGAGAATCAAGCGGTAGGCCTCTCCCTCAGGCTGACCAGCCACCAACCTGTACGCGTCCGAAGGCGTCCGTCCAGCGTCCATTTGGACTGGGCGGAGCACCAGTCCGAGAAGTATCCCACTAGCTCCGAGACCGATCAGAGGAAGAAACCACCACGGAGTCAGCGTGACGGCAGCCAGCCGCGCGCCACACAGGATTGAGACCAGGACCCCCGCGATCCCGATCTCGGCGAGCGCCCTGCTGTTCGCAGTGTCAGCGTCGTCCAACTGAGTGCCGAGTTGCGCTTGCGCAATAGGCAGCAGCGCCAAAAGGGCCGCCGGGACTGGCGGAACAACAGTGGCAGAGTCTTCAGCGGCCATCCAGCTCTGAGGATAGCGCGGGCCGACTCAAGTGCACGGGAATGAGGAGGGCCAGTCCGCAAAGAGTTCGTTCAGGGCCCCCACCTCCGCTACGCCTGGCAATCTTGCCCTGAGTGGTGGCTTAACCACCACCATTGCTGACCGCCCCACGCGACCTAACAGGGTCCGCATTGGCCGACTCGCGCTCGCGAGGTCCCGAGTAGCCCGCCGTAGAAGGGTCAGATGGATGCCCCGCGAAGTCTTCCCCAGGGGGTGCTGGTGTCCCTATGTTGGACGATCTGCCGAAACTCCGTGGCGATGGCCAATGTTTGCGCGAGCCCACCGTGGGGCGCCACCCGCACTCCGGGAAAGCCCGTCGAGCGGACGCGTCCCCAAGGTACCGCCCCCCCGCCCGGATTGTTGACCACGCTCTTGACCACAACGCTGACGGCCAATCGCTTTGCTCATGGCCACGTCAAGGCAAGCGGCCACTCATGAGTTCCAGGTGGACGTGAACGGACACCACCGGCTCCCGTGGGGGCATCTTGCGGTCCCGGCATCCATTCTGACCACGCGACAGGTGACCCGCACCACTAAAGCCAAGCTGGGTTAACGCCATAGTCAGGCCTTGAAATATCGCCGAGAGGTACGCATCGGTGTCAGCCTGGCCACCACATGCCCCAGCGGATACCCCTACCCAGCCGAACAGGGGCGGATTCCGGCGTACGATCGACCCCCCAGGGATGGCTCATTTGCTCTCGAAACGAACGTCTACCAACATTCGCGGACAGCGAGCGGCTTAACTGAGAAGGCCAGTGTCCGCGGTCCCATCCCGCCCCTCGGCACCAAGTTCTTATCTCAGGGAGCAGGATGAGCTCACCAGTGGACCGGCCCCTTGCCAACAACCTTGACGACAACCGCCAGCCTGGCGGCCCCCGCCGGGCGGTCGCGGTAGCCCGCAGAACTTGCTCCGTGCGCCCCGCCTACACTTCGCCCAATGAGCAATCTCCCCACCGCAAGCCTTCTGGCACTCCTGAGCTCCCCCGATCCCCACGAACGAGACGAAGTCGCGTACTCCGAACTGGCACGTAGGATCTCAGTCGGAGACGAGGACCACGCCTTGGCGCGGCTCGGCGATCTGATGGCCGCCAGGTTCTCCGACCCCGAGATCCAGGCGCGCAGCTTCGCCGCGCTGATTCTCGCCGAGGTGGTCGACCGTGACCGGATCACCACCCTGGCCGGACAATGCTCCGTGACGAGGTGGCGGGACGCCTTCGCTGCCTGGTACGAGTCGGAGGAGGACTTGCGAGGCTGGGACGACCGACTCGGATGGCTCCACGCGCTCGCCCATGGGGCGGACGCCCTCGGGGCCTTTGGGCGCTCTCCCCGCCTCGGACCCGACGACTTGACTGGGCTGCTCGCCCTGGGCCGAGATCGGCTGCTCACAGACACGGACGTGGTGTTTGCTAACCAAGAGGACGATCGGCTGGCATACGCCATAGCCTTGGTGCTTACCCGACAGGAGCTCGAGGCTCATCAGGTCACTGGGTGGCTGGAGAGGGTCAGCGAGCGGTTTGCCGCCAGCGAGGCAGGGCCAGTCCCGGCATGGGCGTCCAACACGATGCGCACCCTGCGCATGCTCTATGTCATGGCTGACCGGGGCGTACGTTTGCCGGACACGAAGGCAGGCGGACCGATCGTCGCCATCCGTCATGGCATCGACCTGCGTACCGCTCTGGCTGACGTGCTCCGCCTGAGCTGGCCGTACCTCGGCTGATCACCTAAGAGACTCGCCGATCCAAAGGTGACAAAGAGCCTCGATAGAGACCACGCCTTCGAGCTGAAGGGGGCCTTCAGGCTGCTCGTCGCCAGTCCCACACGACGCAGCCACCCAACTAGCCAGTGAGCCGCTGGGCCGTTCAGGAAGACACCGCTGGAGGGGGTGGCTGACAACAACCGGGGCGCACGGTGGCGGACGCACCCGGACGATCGGACCCCACGCGGCGGGTCCTTTGAGATCAAAACGGACGCCGGCAGACGGTGCTGAACACAGCCTGCGGGGACTGAAAAACCCGGTGTCGGCGGTTCGATCCCGCCCCTCGGCACCAGTTTCTGATCTCGCATTCACCCCCACGGCGTCACCGGAGCGGTCCTCTGACAACAACCACTCGGCCACACTGACCCGAGTCTCTACAAAATCCGGGGGGCGCTTCTGAACCGCTGAAAGAATCGTCCCCTGGGAAAGTTGGAGACTCCATTCGTTGAGAGGATGGAGGAATGACAAGCACGACCAGGTACCCGCAGGAGCTGCGGGGTTCGAGTGAATGACCCTAATGCTTGCCTATCGTTAGGTAATAACATGAAGTGGTGCCAAAGGTTCCCGCCTCGACCGCCAGTGGTGAGCGGCCGCAGTCGACTCAGAGCGACCTCGAGGCGGCAGAGCGCCTGCGCGCCGCGATCTTAAAGTTGGGGCGGCGGCTGCGCACGATCGACTTGGGCACGGGCCTCACCCCGGCGGAGTTCTCGGCGTTGGCAACGGTCGTGCGTCGTGGCCCGATCAGCCCCACGGAGCTGGCCCAGGTCGAAGGGGTCAACCCCACGATGCTGTCCCGGATGCTGTCGCGGATGTCAGCGGTCGGGGCGGTGAGTCGAGACGTAGCTGAAGGCGACCGAAGGGTGGCGCTGGTGGCAGCGACTGCCAGCGGCCGTCGGCTCCACCAGCGCCTGCGGGTGGTACGCGCAGGTAAGTTGCAGGCAGCCCTATGCCGGCTGCCTCCCTCCGAGCATGATGCAGTTCTCGAAGCGCTCCCTGGGCTGGAGGCCCTCGCTGACCAGTTGAAGCAAGAGGCGCTTTGAGCCCCTTGTCGGGCCGGTCCGCGGCCATGGCTGGCCGAGCTGATCACCTTGCTTGATACCTCAAGCGGAGGGATCGTGAGCTGGCTCAGGTGGCTGTGGCCCAACTGGATCGATCGGAACCTGCGAATCGTGCTAGTGGCCAGGCTCACCATGAGCGCCGCGCGAGGCATTGCCGGCGTGGTCACCGCACTCTACCTGTCGGCGGAGGGCTTCTCCGCGATCGAGCTGGGATTCCTCTTTCTCTGTGTGACGGCGGTCTCTGCGGCCATGGCCTCCGGGATCGGACTGCTTGCCGACCGCTTTGGCAGAAAACCATTCCTGGTGACTGTCCCCCTCCTCGCCGCCGTGGCGGCGGTCGTCTATTCGATGGCGCGGGAACCAACGGTCCTTTTCATCTTCGCCGCCCTCGGAACCCTCGGGCGTGGAGCCGGCGCCGGCGGCGGCAGCGTGGGGCCGTATCAGCCTGCGGAATCCGCGTTTGTTGCCGAGAGGGCCCCGGGAGCCCGGCGGGCGACCGCCTTTGGGCGACTCGCGTTCATGTCGTCGGTGGGCGCCCTGTTCGGGGGTCTGCTCGCGGGCCTCGCCCGGACCCACCCCCACCTCAGCCTCGCGGCTGCCACCACCGCCTACCGACCGGCCTTCCTAGCCGCCGGGATCCTGGCGGCAGCCGCTGGCCTTCTGGCACTCGGACTCCGCGAGGACCGTCGACCAAGTTCGAAGTCTCGAACGCGGCGCCGAATCAGATGGCCACGCAAATCCTGGCCCGTCCTGTGGCGTTTCTGGGTCACCAACAGTGTCAATGGTGTTGCCATCGGTCTGTTCGGCCCCTTCGTCAGCTACTGGCTGTACCGTCGCTATGGGGCAAGCCCGGGCGAGATCGGTCTGTTGTTTGCGCTGGTGAACCTGGGCTCTCTGGTCTCCACCCTGTCCGCCGCTGGCATCGGCCGCAAGCTCGGCACCGTCCGAGCGATCGTCCTCGTTCGCGCGGTCACGGGACTGCTCTTGGTGCCGATGGTGCTAGCGCCCGCATTCTGGATGGCGGGCGGCATATACCTGATTCGCATGCTGGCTCAGAGGGTCGGACTGCCGCTTCGCCAGTCGTTCACCCAGGACGTGGCAGATCCCGATGAACGGGCCAGTCTGGCGGCACTGTCCAACCTCCCCGCCCAGGGCACCATGGCTGGAAGCCAGGTTTGGGCGGGCTACCTGTTCCAGGAGGTGAGCCTGGCCGCGCCTTTTGAGCTTGCGGCCGCCTTCCAATGCGCCAACGCGGTGCTGTATGGGTTCCTTTTTGGCAGATGGCAGAGGGACCACGCCCAGATGGCTGCTCCGGACGCGGAAGAGGGCTGAACGGGTGAGGGCGCGCCCTCACCCCGTACAGCAACTACGGTACTGTGGCCGGTCGCTGCTCACGCCGGCGCGTAGACTGCCCGACTGGCATCCAGGTGTACTTCCCACCTGGAGCTTTCCGACGACCGGACAGGGGCGTTATTGAGTGCCCCGCTACGCGGCCTTCGTGCCCCGGCGATGAGACAGCCGCTCCGGAGTCGTGAGCCTAAAGTAGATGTCGAAGATAGGCTCCAAAGTGCCGCGCAGACTGATCCAGTACATGCTCGCCATGGCATGCTTCATCAAGAGCTTCAGACGGCTCGGCCGGTAGGGAACCACCGGCGTACGGTAGGAGCCGATTACGAAGGTCCCTCGCCCGTCGCCCAGGTCCATCGGACAGTTGGTCCTGCCGTTGAAGACGGCCCGCTCCCCGCGCAAAGCGCGGGCGACGACCTTGGCTTCGAGATGGGCCCCGACTCCCGCTTTGGAGGTGGGCAGGCTGCTGCCGTCGCCGATTGCATAGACGGATTCGAAGTCCTTCACCCGCAACGTCTCGCGCTCCGTCAGCAGGAAGCCGCTGGGGTCGACGACTGTGGCAGGCTCGAAGGCGATATCGGGGCCGACGAAGGGCGGAATGATGATGGGCAGGTCGTATGTGATCGCGTCACCTTCGATGGAGTGGATCACCCTCGCCTCCGGATCGATCCGGTCAAGGTCGAAGAACGTCATGACCTCGATGCCGCGCTCGGTCAGTATCGGCTCGACGACGCTGTTGATACCCTGCGCAGGGTACGCCCGCGGATACGGGGTGAACAGCACCAACCTGGTCTTATGCCGCAATCCCCGTTGACGCAGGAAGCGGTCCAAGAGCAGAATCCCCTCCACCGGAGAGGGCGGGCAGACACAGATGGGCGTGCTCTGCCCGAGGGCTATGGTCCCCCCGTCGAAGTTCTGCAGCGCCCCCCACAGCCGTTGGGCCAACGCCACCCCGGAGTGATAGTTCCCGAACTCCCGGTACACCGTAGCCAGCCCCGGGATCTGGTCTGGGTCGGTGCGAACCCCGGTCGCCAGGACCAGCCGATCGTAGGGGTATCGGTTGCCGCCGGATCCCTCCACCACCTGCTGGATGAGGTCCACCTTCGTGACCCGCTCCTGTACCAGGTTCACCTGGCGGCGTATCAGCCGTCGCTCATCGCGAACCACCTTGGTCTTGGCGCCGGTGAAGGCGATGTAGAGCAGCGCAGGTTGGAAGAGGTGCTCCATGGAGGCGGTCAGCAAGGTGACCGCCTCTCGCCCCCCGTCCAGCTGGTTGGCGAGGATGGTCCCGGCGCTTCCGCCCCCTACGATCACGATTCGGCTCATCGCGTCACCGACGGACGACTTGGATCACGGCAGTGATCTTGTCGGTCTGATCTTCCAGGGAGAGGATGGTGTTTCCAGTCCTCGCAGCCCAAGCTCGCACGTCCGGCTTGAAGCCGGGATCAGTGGCCCAAATCTCGATCGTGTCACCGACCTTAGAGCGCCGATAGGCCATGGCAAGGTCGGTGATTGGCCCGGGACACGCAGACCCGCGAGAGTCCACCTTGGTCACGGTAGCTGCTTCTGTCATCTTGGAATCCCCTATCAGATGAAGAGCGTCTGGCCGCCCCCGGCCATCTGGATGAAACTTGCAGCGCCAACGAGATCGTCGACCAGGTCGTTGAAGTCGGTCATGGTGAGGCCCATCACCCCACTCATCATCGAGCAGGCATGCACCTTCGCTCCCAACTCCTTGGCCTGGCGAACCATCGCGTCCCAGGGAGCAACCCTGCTCTTCTCAAGCCCCTGAGCGAGCGCCGGCGCCATCCCCGCAAACTCCGTCGCGAAGGGAAGGTCGTGGTGCTCCTTGGTGAACCCGAGCAGAGCAAAACCGCTCACGAAGAGGTCAACCTCTGTCCCTAGAGCCGCGGCGGCTTGGGCCAGGACGCCCAGCGCGATGAACTTCTCGGCCGTGCCGCTGAACATGATGATCCCCAGCTTCGTTTTGGTGGCAGGGCCACTATCGATCGCCAACGCGGATTCAGTGAGCATGATCGCCTCCTTGGTGCCGCGGGCGGCTCCGGATGGGGTCGTCCAATCTCAGAACAGCATCCGGCTCTAGGTCGGACTGCCAATACCGAGATACCGCATATTCGGCGCCGGGTAAAACCACCTGGGAAGCCCGATGCGACCCTTGCGCCCTGGTTGGTCAGATCGGTCTTCCGGTCGTCGCAGCTGGTCCCCGGTCTGCGTCCGAGGCGCTCACTGGGCTAATGTCCACGGACCGGTAGGGCAGCCTATTTTGCGACTGCCGCCGGCGTTCGGCTTATCGTTGGCGCGCTTGAGTCGAGGCGCTACGCGCTCGCCTCCAAAGATGGCCGGGCCAACCCACGGACCACACCTGGTCTCAGGGATTGGAGCTCGAGTCCCAACGACGCAATGCCCCGGGCTCGGGGCCCGCCGCCGGCTGAGGTCACGCCGGCACACAAAGACGCCTTGACCGATGGCCAACCGAGAGGTTAGGATCCTCTCGAAGTGTGTACCGCCTGTTCCATGCCGAGGCCGAGCTACCGGCGCTGCCTAAGCGCGCCGAGGGCAGGAGGGCGGGTCACCTAGTAGTAGCGCACATCTAGGACGCAGAACCGGCCCTCCGAAACATCGGGGGGCCGGTTCTGTTTTATCGACATCCCTGTCGGCCTCGAAGTGACCCCACAGCCAGCATCAATGATCACCTTTCACCTCAATCAGCCCGAGCAAGCCAGCGACAAGGGGCTTTACGACCCCGCGTGGGAGCACGACGCCTGCGGCGTTGGCTTCGTGGCGACCTTGCGCGGCGGTGCCACTCGCCGCATTGTCGACCTGGGCCTGAGTGCTCTAGGGCGGCTGGAACATCGAGGCGGCACCGGTGCGGACTCCAAGACTGGGGATGGGTCCGGGCTCATGATGGAGCTGCCCGAGCTGTTCCTGCGGCGAGCAGCAGGGGAGGCGGGCTTCGTCCTGCCGGAGACTGGCTCCTTCGCTGTCGGCCAGCTCTTCCTGCCTCAGAACCGGAAAGATCGGGACGCGTGCCAGTCGATCCTAGAGGACGAGGTGCGAGCCGCCTCGATGGAGGTAGTGGGATGGCGTGAGGTCCCATGCCGACCCCGAGCAATAGGGGTTGTCGCCCGCGCCGCACAGCCCGCCCTGCGCCAGTGCTTCATCGCCGACGGGCGCAGACCACCCGACCTTTTCGAGGCCGCTCTCTACCCGCTGCGAAAGCGAGTCGAAGCGCGAGTGAGCCAGTTAGCTTTGAGCTCCACCAGCAGCCGAGAGCTCTTCTGCGTTGTCAGCCTCTCCAGCCGGACCATAACCTACAAGGGACAGCTCACCGCCGCTCAGCTGGCTGGCTTCTACCCCGACCTCGAGGCCGATGATCTTCTGAGCCGGTTCGCTGTCTTTCATCAGCGCTTCAGCACCAACACGCAGCCCAGCTGGCGTCTGGCGCAGCCCTTCCGGTTCATCTCCCACAACGGGGAGATCAACACCCTGCGGGGCAATAGGAACTGGATGAGAGCGCGAGGGGGCAGCTGGAGACATCGAATCTGCGGGGTCGAGGCCGCCGCGCTGCTCCCGGTCATCGAGTCCGGTGGAAGTGATTCCGCCGCCTTTGACAACACGGTCGAGCTGCTCGTCCGAAGTGGCCGCGGCCTGCCCGAGGCGCTCATGATGATGATGCCCGAAGCATGGGAGGAGGTGCCGGAGCTCTCTTCGGCCCTGCGCGGTTTCTACGCCTACCACGCCAACCTCTTGGAGCCGTGGGACGGGCCCGCCGCCATCGCCTTTAGCGATGGACGGCTGGTGGGCGCAGCGCTGGATCGCAACGGACTGCGCCCCGCCCGGTACTCGGTCGACCGCTCGGGATTGGTAGTCCTCGCGTCGGAGGCAGGGGTAATCGACATGCCAGCGGCCGAGATCGCAGAGCTGGGGCGTCTGGCGCCGGGGCAGATGCTGGCGGTGGACCTGGATCGCGGACTGCTCCTGCGCAACTCTGACCTCAAGAGCGAGGTCGCCGACCGATCGCCCTGGGAAAGCTGGGAGCGGTCTCAAGTGGTGCGGCTGGACGACAAGCTGGCGCTCCCCGGGGAAATCGAACTGCCGACGCCGTCTCTGGCAGCGCTCAGTCCTTATCATCGGTGCTTCGGATACACCGAGGAGGAGCTCCAGGGATCCCTAGGCTTTGCCGCCAGCGGTGGGCACGAGCTGATCGCATCGATGGGAGACGACACCGCCCTGGCGGCACTCTCCCACCGACCCCAACTACTTTTCGATTACTTCTCGCAGGGGTTCGCCCAGGTCACCAACCCTCCGATCGACTCCATCCGCGAGCGGCGCATCATGTCGCTGCGAACCACTCTCGGCCCTGGAGGAGACCTCCTGGCGCCCCCCCCCGCGGTACCACCCAGGGTTGAGCTGACCTCACCGATACTCACCGACTCAGAGATGGCCCAGTTGCGCCGACCGGGCGGGCGCCAGCTCTTCTGCCGAACGCTGGCGGCGGTGTTTCCCGCCGTCGACGGCGCCGCGGCCCTAGGCAGAGCGCTCACCACCCTGGCGCGCGAGGCCGAGGAAGCGGTGGCCCAGGGGGTGTCGATCCTGGTGCTCAGCGACCGCGATACCGGGCCCGACCAGGTCCCGATTCCAAGTCTGCTGGCATTGGGCATGGTGCACCAGCACCTTCTCAATCTGACGCTGCGCACCAAACTAAGCTTGGTGGTCGAGTCTGCGGAGCCTCGGAGCGTCCATCACGTGGCCTGTCTGATAGGCCACGGGGCGGAGGCTGTGAACCCCTACCTGGCGCTGGAGACCGCGGCCGCACTTGCCAGTGAGGATGAGCTGCCGGAGCCTCGCTCGCGCGCTCAGGCCAAGCAAGCGTACGTCGCCATGCTCAACGAGGGCCTTCTGAAGGTGATCTCGAAGATGGGGATTTCGACCCTGGCGAGCTACTGCGGGGCGCAGGTGTTCGAGGCCGTGGGAATCGACGACTCCGTCATCCAGCTTTGCTTCCCCGGGACTCCATCCAGGTTGGGGGGAGTGGGCATGGACCGACTTGCGCAAGACGCCCTGCACCGACACCGGGCAGGGTACGGCCCGCGGGAGCTGGACCACGACCGCGAGGTCGGCGGAGAACATCGCTGGCGCGTCGGTGGCGCTGCTCACGCATGGAATCCAGAGAGCGTGGCGGCCCTGCAACACGCGGCACGTCGAAACTCCCGCGACCGCTATGAGGACTTTAGAAGACTCGCCGACGCCGATGATGGACCGCCGGTCGCTCTCCGCCACCTCCTGCAGCCGGCAGCGGGGCCAGGGGTGCCGCTCGAGGAGGTGGAGGCTGCCACCGAGATCGTGCGGAGATTTGCCACGGGGGCGATGTCTTTGGGGGCCCTCGGCAAGGAAGCCCACGAAACGCTGGCGATTGCGATGAATCGCTTGGGGGCCAAGAGCAACACCGGCGAGGGCGGGGAGGATCCCGGACGCTACCGGTTGGCAGATGGCGACGGCTCCCGGCGGAGCGCGGTGAAGCAGGTGGCGTCCGGGCGGTTCGGCGTCACCATCGAGTACCTGGTCAATTCCGACGATATTCAGATCAAGATGGCGCAGGGCGCCAAACCGGGAGAGGGTGGTCAACTTCCGGGGCACAAAGTCGATGCGACCATCGCTCGGCTGCGCCACTCCAAGCCCGGAGTGGGGCTTATCTCCCCACCCCCACACCACGACATATATTCGATAGAGGATCTGGCCCAGCTGATCTGGGACCTGAAGCAGGCGAACTCGCAAGCCCGCATCAGTGTGAAGCTAGTCTCCTGCGCAGGAATAGGAACGGTGGCGGCTGGGGTTGCCAAGGCCAGGGCCGACCACATCACCATCTCGGGCCACGACGGCGGCACCGGAGCAGCCCCGCTCTCCTCAATCAAACACGCCGGCCTCCCTTGGGAGCTGGGGCTGGCGGAGACCCAGCAGACCCTGGTCCGCCAAGGTTTGCGGTCGCGGGTGGTTCTGCAGGTCGACGGCGGCCTGCGCACCGGCCGCGACGTTGTGATCGCAGCGCTGCTGGGCGCCGATGAGTTCGGGTTTGCGACCGCGGCCCTGGTGGCTAGTGGATGTGTGCTGATGCGGGTTTGCCACCTCAATACCTGCCCGGTGGGGATCGCGACCCAGGACCCTCTGCTCCGACGACGCTTCGCCGGTCAGCCCGAGCACGTGATCAGCTACCTCCTGATGGTTGCCGAGGACACCCGGCGCTGGATGGCGGAGCTAGGGTTCCGCCGCTTCGAGGAGATGATCGGTCGCGTCGACTGCCTGTCCACTCCCAGCGGTCCCCGAGGGGCCGACAGTTTCGAGCTGAACCTCTCCCCCCTGCTGGCCTCACCGGATCCTCAGGCCGGTGCCCTCTGGCGCGGTTCGCGCGGGCGAGACGCATCGGCGCGGCGCCACCTCCGAAACCAGGACCATCAGCTAGAGCAGGCGCTCGATGCGCGAGTCCTCAAGCGCCTCGCAGGCGCGCTTGAGGCGGGCCGCCCAACTTCGCTGCGACTCCCGGTGACCAATAGGGACCGCGCCGTGGGGACACGGATCAGCAGCGAGATCACCCGAATTCACGGAAGTCAAGGCCTGCCGGATGACACCTTTCAGCTGCACCTTCGAGGCGTGGCCGGTCAGAGCCTGGGCGCTTGGCTTTGTCCCGGCATCACCATCAGCTGCGAGGGGGCGGGAAACGACTATCCCGGCAAGGGCCTGAGCGGCGGACGCCTGATCGTCCACCCCTCCTCCGAGCTGGCTGTGGCCGCCCGAGAACAGGTGATCGTCGGCAATGTGGCCCTCTACGGGGCAACCGCCGGGGAAGCATTCTTCGCCGGCCGGGCCGGGGAGCGGTTCGCGGTGCGCAACAGCGGCGCCACCGCCGTGGTCGAGGGGGTTGGCGATCACGGGTGCGAGTACATGACCGGGGGCACAGTCCTGGTGCTCGGCAGCGTCGGCAAGAACTTCGGAGCGGGCATGACCGGCGGGACGGTCTTCCTCCTCGGCAGCAACCTCAGGCCCTCGAACCTCAACTCCGGGTCGGTGGAGGTCGTACGGCCCCATCCGCTTCATGTCGATCACGCGATGCGACTTCTGCAACGCCACTTCGACCTCACCAAAAGCCGTTGGGCCGGGTCCCTGCTGACCGACTACCGCCTCACGGCAGCTGACCTGGTCGAGGTCGTACCGCGCGCCACCGAGGCCATCCCTCTGCTCCAACCGGAGTTTGACGACGACCGAGCCGACGACGCCGTCGCGGGGAGCTGACTGATGCCAGACCCACTGGGCTTTGTTCGGCTGCGCCGCCTGGCTCCGTTAGGGCGGCCGATTGGCGAGAGAGTGGCGGACTACAAGGAGCTGCACACCCACCCCTCAACTGAGGCCATCCAACAGCAGGCGCGCCGCTGCATGGGATGCGGCATCCCCTTCTGCCACAACGGCTGCCCTCTGCACAACCTGATCCCAGACTGGAATGCCCTCGTGGAGCGGGAGAGCTGGGAGCAGGCTCTTTCCAAACTTCATCGCACCAACAATTTTCCGGAGTTCACCGGAAGGCTCTGCCCTGCCCCCTGCGAGACCAGCTGCGTCCTCGCGGTCAACGATCAGCCGGTCGCCATAAAGGAGATCGAACGCTCGATCATCGATCGCGGCTTCTCCGAGGGCTGGGTCCGACCCCAGCCTGCCGCAGTGAAGACCGGCCGCAGGGTTGCCGTGATCGGCTCTGGCCCGGCCGGCCTGGCCGCCGCCCAGCAGCTGGCACGTGGCGGCCACGCCGTGACGGTCTTCGAGACAGCCGATCGGCCCGGTGGTCTGCTCCGGTATGGGATCCCGGACTACAAGTTGCCCCGTACCATGCTCGACCGTCGTCTGACGCAGCTGGAGGCGGAGGGGGTCGAGTTCAGGTGCAACACCACAGCTGGCCGCACGGTTTTGGGGCCGGAGCTGATGGACGACTACTCTGCCGTGTGCTTGGCCGTCGGCGCCACGAGACCACGTGACCTCGACATTCCCGGCAGGGAGCTGGATGGGGTGCACTTCGCGCTCGATTACCTGAAGCAACAGAACCGGAGAGTCGGAGGGCTTGCGCCAATATCAGATACCCCCGTCATCTCCGCTGCCGCCCGTCGAGTCATGATCCTAGGAGGCGGGGATACCGGTGCCGATTGCCTGGGCAACGCGCTCCGGGAGGGTTGCCTAGAAGTCACTCAACTGGAGTTGCTGCCAGAGCCGCCACCCACCAGGGCCGACGACAATCCCTGGCCCGAGTGGCCCCTGATCATGCGCACCTCCACCGCTCATGAGGAGGGCGGACAGCGACTCTTCGGCGTGCAGACGGTTCGCTTCCATGAGCGTAGCGGAAGGGTCGCAGAACTCGAGTTGCAAGGGATCAGGATGACGGGTGCGGGCACCGGCCGGACACTCGAGCCGGTTCCTGATAGCACCGAGGTTCGACCAGCCGACCTGGTGCTGCTTGCGCTTGGCTTCACGGGCCCCAGCCCCGACGACATCCTGTCTGACTTGAATTTGTCCCTTGACCAGCGCGGCCGAGTAGCGACCCGGCCCGGCGGTGCGACCTCGCGAGTCGGAGTCTTCGCCTGCGGAGATGCGGTGCTGGGGGCTTCCTTGGTGGTCAGCGCGATCGCTTCGGGGCGCGCCTGCGCCGCGACCATCGATTCCTGGCTTAGCGCAAACAGCGATTAGCGCCCGCCAGTAGCACGGTTCGCAGACGACGGTCCCGTCTTAGTGACCTGCGCACGGACCTGTTGAGCCGAGTCCCCAAAGCGGTGGCCCACTGTTCCCCAGGCCGGGTGTGACCTTGACGTTGGTGTGACTAAGCCCTACACCTGGCGAGAGATTTGGTGCTTTTACCCGATGACGGACAAGTGGTCGCGGCCAAGAATGAGGTGCAACGACGACCACCAGATCACGTTGCAGCCGTTTTCTGCACAGGAGGAGCACAGTTGGCATTCATCCCGGCGGCGCCATTTCTCAGTCCCGGCGACAACTCCTGGCAGCTGACCGCTGCCACCTTCGTGGGCCTGCAGTCGATCCCGGGCCTGGCCATCCTGTACGGAGGGCTGGTCAAGCGCAAGTGGGCGGTGAGCTCCGCTCTCATGGCCATTTACGCCTTCGCGGCGGTGATGGTGGTCTGGGTGCTCGCGGGGTTCAACATGGGTTTTGGGCACCCCCTGCTGGGATCGGTGGTGGGCATCCCTCAACCGGTCCTGAACGCTCTGACGGAGGAAGGACAGGCCTCGATCCCACTACTCAAGGGATTGATGCCGCCCTTCGCGTTTCCGCAGTCCTCTCTGGTCTATTTCCAGTTCGTCTTCGCCGCCATCGCGCCGATAATCCTGGCGGGCGCCATCTTTGGACGGATGAATCTGCGGGCCTGGATGATCTTCGTCCCGGTCTGGTCGCTGCTGGTCTACAGCGTCAACGCCTTCATGATCTGGGGCGGGGGCTGGCTTTCCCAGCTCGGAGTGGTGGACTACAGCGGTGGCTACGTGATCCACGTTGCCGCCGGAATCTCCGGCTTCGTGGCGGCGTTGGTGGTGGGCCCGCGCATCGTCAAGGACCAGCGCGACTTCAAGCCCAACAACATGTTGCTTGCCGTGGCTGGAGCGGGCATTCTCTGGCTCGGTTGGAACGGGTTCAACGGCGGTGATCCGTACTTTGCCAACGCCGATGCGGCGGCGGCGGTGCTCAACACCAACCTCGCGACCGCGGTCGCGCTGCTGTCTTGGTTCTTCCTCGACATGATGGTGAACCGCAAACTCTCCATGGTCGGTGCCATCAACGGCATGATCTGTGGGCTGGTTGCGATCACCCCGGCGGCCGGCTACGTCGACGGCACCGGCGCCATCCTGGTGGGACTGTTTGGGGCCGTCATCCCCTGGTTCACCATGAACCGTCTCAATGAGAAGTGGCCGTTTCGCAAGGCGGACGACACCCTCGGGGTGGTCCACACCCACTTCATGGCGGGGGCTGTCGGAGGGGTCATGGTCGGGCTCATCGCCGCCCCTTCAATGGTGGTCTATCTCGGGGTCCACGGCGCCGGCGTTTCGGTCGGTGGCCTGCTGTCCGGAAACGCTCATCAGCTCTTGGTACAGGTCTTCGGCCTTCTGGTGGTGACCGTCTACTCAGGGGCGATGACCTTCGGCATATTGAAGGCAATAGCGCTCGTCGTCCCGCTGCGCATGACCGAGCGGGAACTCGATGGCGGCGACCGGTTGATCTTCAATGAGGAGGTGTTCGAGTTACACCACCCCATTCCGCCCCCCGAGCCTGCGGAGATACCGTCCGAAATTGGGGGACGACAGGCTCCCGCCATGGGTTGAGAACTGAGCGACGACGGTTAGTACCCTACTGAAGCTTGGGTCTCTGAGCCCGTGGTCGACTGGAGAGTTGGCCGCGGGCTCTTCCTTTGCGGGAGCGCGGGGGGATGCCCGCGCCCGGCGACACCCGTCGAAACCGGCGCGTCGCCCCGCCCGAACTCAGAGGCGCCCAATGATCGCCGTAGTCATTTCCCTGGTGGAGGCGGAGCCCCCGATGTCCGGAGTCCTCATCCCCGCCTGAAGGGACTTTCCGACCGCGGACTCGATGGCGTCGGCAGCTGCGTCGGAACCCCACTCGCGCAGCAGCATAGCCAGGCTCAGGATGGAGCCGATGGGATTTGCCACACCGTGCCCGGCAATCTCGGGGGCGGCGCCGTGCACCGGCTCGTACAGGTGAGGGAGCTGATGTCGGCTGAGCGCGGCTGAAGGCAGCATGGCCAGAGATCCCACCAGCGCCCCCGCTTCATCGCTGAGAATGTCCCCCAGAAGGTTCTCGGTGACCACCACGTCAAACTCGGTCGGTCGCCGCAGCAGCTCCCGCGCGAACTCACCGGCTCGCATCCTTTGGTAGCTGACGTCGCGGTTCCTGGCCGCGATCTGGGAGACCACCGTGGACCACAGCTTAGAGCTGGCGAGAACCGTCCCCCACTCGACCGACGTGACCTGGTGGCGTCGGGCGCGGGCCAGGGAGAAGGCAGCCCGGGCCACTCGGATTATCTCTGGCTCCGACTGTGCCATTCGATCGGTGGCGCGACGCGGGAAGAGCTGCGCCGGGGACCGGTGGTGCGGCCCTGAGTAGACGCCGCCGCTAAGTTCCCGCACAAAGAGGAGGTCAGTCCCCAAGCGCAAGGACTCCCGCAGCGGGGAGATCCCCTCCGTGCCCGGCCAGACGCGCGCTGGCCTCAGCGCGGCGTAGCAACCCAGCGCTCGGCGCAGACTCAGGATGGCTGAGCCCTGGGGGGCGCCGTCCGCAACTGCCCCGACGGTATCCACCGCGCCCACCAGTACCGCGTCGACTTCAGTGGCCCGTGCCAGCAGGTCAGGTGGCGCGACGTCACCGCACCGTCGGAAAGCACTTCTGCCGAGGTCTCCGGTTCGAATCTCGACCGGCCATGGCAAAATTCGAGCGACAGCAGCGAGAACCTCCACGGCCGCCCGCGTCACCTCGGGGCCGACCCCGTCCCCTCCGAGGACAAGTAGCCTCCTGACGGTCTGCGGCCTAGTCAAAGTTCGGTGAGCACTTGGGCCAGGACGCTGATCGCGCGACCGTAGTCCTCCACGGAGATCGACTCTGCCGGGGTATGGTCGAGTTCTGAGTCTCCAGGGCCGTAGACGACCGCAGGGCATCGCCAACTCGGCCACACGACGTTCAGGTCGGAGGTGGCCAAACGTCGCTGCCACCCGGGGCGCATGCCCGAGTCCCGGATGGCGCGGGCAAACGCAGCCGGCAACCGCCCTGTTCGGGGCAGGACCACGGCTGGCTCGGCCGCGTCAAAGTACCAAGACCGGCCCGCGATCCGAGACTGCAACTGGTTCATGGTCTCGGTGGGCGGCGAGGTCGGGGGCAGCCGCAGTCCTACGGTGAGTTCAGCCCGATCTGTCAAACCATCGGTGGCGCTCTGGAAGCCCAGGAGCCGAAGGTGGATCGAATCGAATCCGGTCCGCCCACTGTTCAGCTCATCGACCAGCCCACGCATGGCCATCCAGCCCTCGATGGCCAGCTCCGACGCGGTCGCGGCAGGAGCTGAGCTGTGACTAGCAGGGCGGCTCACCTCCAAGCGAAAGCGGAGGCGCCCAAGGTATCCCACGACTACCCGGTCGCATCCCGACGGCTCCCCCACGACGAGGAAGGCGGGGGGGGGAAGCGTAGTTGCCAGATGGCGTGCGCCCGCCGACGACCGCTCCTCTTCTACCGCTCCCAGAATGAGTACCGGACGACTCAGCCTGCCACTGTCACGAGCGCGTACTGTGGCGGCGATGAAGGCAGCCATCGGGCCCTTCGCGTCAGAGGCGCCTCGTCCCGAAAGTCTGCCCTGCTCCAGAGTTGGCCTCCAGTAGCCGGCTACGGTGTCGATGTGCCCGAGCAGGTAGATCGCGTCGGCTGGGTTGGCGTCGCCATCTGACCCCACCTTCCCAATGACGTTGCCGGCATCGTCTTGGTATGCCTGAATCCCAAGCTCGGTCATGACGGACCTGAGCCACCGGGCCGCCTGCTCCTCTTGACCAGACGGACTGGGGATGCCTACCAGGCCAGTGAGGAGATCCAGCTCGACTGCGGTCGCAGGTCGGAGACCGGCTTTGCCGCTGGATCCGGGTGGTCGGCAGGTTGGGCGCGTCATTCCCGGGACCGGGGCACGGCTCGGCGGCGAAAAACCGTGCCCTCGCCGCGACAGGCCCGGGAGATCGGCTCTGATACTCGGCCATCGCTGAGGACGACCCTGTCGACCCCAGCCTGCAGTGCCTCCCTGGCCGCAAGGACCTTCAGGCGCATCCGGCCCCTGGCGATCTCCATCGCTCGACCGATCTCGTGCCGTCGAACATCTTTGACCAGAGTGCTCGGATCGGCCGGGTCGAGCAGCAGCCCCGGCACATCGCTCAGAAGTACTAGCGTGTCGGCGGCCAGCGCTCGTGCCACCTGAGCCGCCGCTCGGTCACCGTCCACGTTCATCGCTCGCTGCTGGTCTGAGATCGCGGGAGGACACAGCACGGGCATGTAGCCTGCGCCCAGGAGCAGATGGAGCAGCCTGGAGTTGACCTCGGTCACCACCCCGGTGCGGTCCCCGCGCAAGACTCGCTGTCGGCCATCCGCATCACGCGTCCGGAGAACTCCCTTCTCGCGACAGCGCAGCACGGCACCGTCGAGCCCGCTCAGTCCGACCGCGTCGACGCCACTGCGCCGCAACCGCTGGACCGCAGCAGCATTCGCGCTCCCAGCGTAAACCATGGTGAAGATGTCCATGGTCGCGTCGTCGGTATACCGGCTCTGAATACCGGACATTGAATGCACCGGGACAGGGGGATGGCCCAGCAGCGAAGAGATCCGGTCCAATTCCTTCGATGCCCCATGGACCACGACAACGGGCTCGCGCCTCCATATCCTGGCGAGGTCGTCGCTGAGCTCATCCCAGTTGATGGAGGAGCCGCCACCAACCTTCACCACTAGCAAGGGAGCACCTTCGAAAGCTTCCGGACCCTTCCGGTGCCGCTCACAGGGGATGGAGTCCGGTGAAGGTCAAGCCCAACGTCTCCTTCATCCCTGAGGCGCAATTGAGGGCCTGAACCGCAGTGCCTGCGGATCCCTTGCCCAGATTGTCGAGGGCGGCGAAGAGGGTTACGCGCAAACCAGTCCGATCAACGGCAAAACCCACATCACACAGGTTGGTCCCGACCAGCCAGCGGGGGTCGGGGCTGCGATGCAGACCCGAATGCGATGACACGATGCGTACGAACGGCTCACCCGCGTAGCTGTCCCGGAAGACATCCCAGAGGTCTCGCTCGGTGACTGAAGAGGCGAGGAAGCATCGAATCGATACAGAGATCCCACGCACCATCTCGATGGCGACCCCGGCGTAGCTCAGCTGTTCCGGTGCCCATCCGAAAGCCTGGGCAACCTCGGCAGCATGACGGTGCCCTTCCGGGGCGAACACCCGGACCGCCCCCGACCGCTCCGGGTGGTGAGAGGCAATGTCTGGCTGCGCCCCCGCGGCGGATGAACCGAACCGCGCCTCCACACACGCGGGAGCGGTCAGTTTCCACCCCGCGCGAGCGACCGGAAGCAGCGCCAGGATCGCCGCGGCGGCGGAGCACCCCACCCCGCTGATGAGGCGCGCCTCGCCCAGGGCCGCACGGTGCAGTTCGGCGAGCCCATAGACCGATTGAGTGAGAAGCTCAGCGGGCTCCGGCTCGGTTCCGTACCAGGCCCGAAACACTTCCGGATCCCGAAGCCGCAGCCGCGGTCCACAGTCAATCAGCAGGGGAGCCAGCGAGCGCATCTCCGCCAAAGTTGGTTCCTCGGCGGCGGTCTCGGTACCAACCGCGATCAGGGCGTCGCATGGGCGCAGGGCATCGGGCCGCTCAAAGCGCAGATCTGTAAAATCGCGAAGGTTGGGGTTGACCGTTGCGATCGGTCGGCCTTGGTGAGAGATGGAGGTCACCTGAGCCAGTTGAACCTGGGGGTGCCCGAGCAGCAGTCGCACCAGTTCTCCCCCCACATATCCCGCACCCCCGACCACGCTCACGCGCATCGCCGAGACTCCGCCACCGCCACTGTGTAGGCCACCAGCAGCGCCGGGATGTCGACTCCGGTGGGCCCGATGCTGTTGCGAAACTCCATCGTCGCGTTGACCTCGTTGACGAGGAGCCCCTCGGCGCTTTCAAGGAGATCGACGGCCAGCGCTCCGCCACCCACCGCGGTGGCGGCGGCCCGACAAAGCCCGTCGACCTCGTCGGTAATCGCGACGCGCTCGGCCACGGCACCTCGGGCAGTGTTGGTCACCCAGTGCGACGCCCGGCGACCAATGACCGCCACCGTGCGGCCGCCGATCACGAAGGCCCGGAGGTCTCGGCCCGGCTTGTCGATATGGCGCTGGAGGTAGATCACCCGGTGCAGTGAGCCTCCTAACTGAGCCTTGTGTTCCAGCACTGCCTCCGCCGCATCCCGGTCGTTCAGTCGGGAGACCAGTCGCCCCCAAGAGCCGGTCACCGGCTTGACTACGCACGGGTAACCGAGCGCCTCGACCGCCTCCAAACCAGCCGGGACACCAAACGCCATCCGGGAAGCTGGGGTGGGTACCCCAGCTTCCGACAACGAGAGAGTGGTGCGGAGCTTGTCCCCGCAGATTTCCAGAACCTCGGCGCGATTGATCGTGACAATTCCCCAGGAATTCAACACACGGGCAATGGCGACCTGACGGAAGTGGCTAAGCGAACGCAGCAGGACAACGTCGCAGCGGCGGAGAATCCCCGCCGGTCCGCCAGCCTCATCTGGTCCGGTTAGGGAAGCGTGGAACTGGTCGTCGTCGAAGCGGACCAATTCCAGGTTGTGCTGGCCCGAGAACGCCTCCAGCAGAAGCTTTTCCTCTACCCTGACCCGGGAGCAGACCATCGCCACCCGCAGAGGTCTCATTCGCCCCAGTCCTCCTCGATCTCGGGGGCAAGCGCCAGCAGCAGGGGATCAGCGGTGACGACCTCCAACTCGGCCGCGCAGTCGCCACATGGCAGAATTTCGCCGTCCACTGTCCCTGCCGGCAGGAGGAACCGCGCTCCACACTCGGGGCAGGCGGGTTCGAGTGGTCTTTCAGCGGGGGTCATTCTCACTTTCTCCTTCGTTGTTGTTCATGCCCACCTCCACGCCGCAGCCCGAGCCGCAACTTCCCTGGAGGCTGCCGTGCGCCCGCACCAGTTCAAGAACGCCTCCGTGGCCGGCTATCCGCTGGGCGAATGCCGGAAGTGGTCGCGCTGTCAACTGGCGAGCCCCGGCAATCTCCCGCAGGAACCCCCGCCCCGGGTCAAAGACGACCTCGGTGCCGTCGGCAACCCAGTCGGCGTCCGCACACTCCAGCGCGGTCAGCCCCAGATTTATGGCGTTCCGATAGAAGATGCGGCCGAAACTGGGGGCAAGGACAGCCGCCACCCCAGTGGCTTGGATGGCTAGGACAGCGTGCTCGCGGGAACTCCCGCAGCCGAAGTCAGAGCCGGCCACTATCACGTCTCCCGGTTGCACCGACCCGGCGAACTCGGGCCGGAGTTCCACAAAGCAGGCGCGCCCGAGTTCAGACCGGTCCGTCGTGACATTGAAGCGGCCTGGGATTATCTGGTCGGTGTTCACCGAGTCTCCGAACCGCCACGCCCGGGCCATCAGGAGAGCTCCCTGGGGTCAGTGATGCGCCCGCGCATGGCGGTCGCCGCCGCAGTGGCCGGACTGACCAGATAGATCTCACTGGTCGGATCACCCATCCGTCCTCGAAAGTTTCGACTCATGGTTGTGACCGCCCGCTCGCCGGGCCCGAGGACCCCCTTGTGACGGCCCAGACACGGGCCACAACCCGGGCTCTCCACCGCGACGCCGGCGCCGACCAGGCTCTCGATGTAGCCCAGCCTGAGCGCGGCCAGGTAAACCTCCCGGGAGGCGGGCACCGCAATGGTCCGGACGGCCACCTGATGACCGTGGAGGAGTGCGGCCGCCGTGGCGAAATCCGCTAGTCGCCCGTTGGTACATGTCCCGATGAAAACCTGGTCAACTGAGAGCCCGGCCAGCTCTCTCACCGGCCGCCCGGCGTCGACCGTCGGCGGCGCGACGACCATGGGCTCCAAGCTGTCCAGCTGGACCACCTCCGTGCGCCGGTAGCTGGGGTCCTGGGCCTGCAGCAAGCGCAACGGCCGATCAAGCCGACCTTGAAGCCAAGCCACAGTGAGCTGGTCGGCCGCCACAATCCCGGCCTTAGCGCCCATCTCCACCGCCATGTTGCAGAGCGTCATTCGGTCGCCAATTTGCAGCTCAGGGAGGGCAGAGCCGGTGTACTCCACCGACTGGTACCGCGCCCCGTCGCTGCCGATCCTCCGCACCACTTCCAGGATCAGATCCTTGGCGCAGACCCACGGGGTGAACTGTCCCTCCAGCCGTACCTCAATCGTCTCGGGCACCCGCAGCCAGGTCTCCCCGGTTGCGTACGCAACTGCGACGTCGGTGGACCCCATACCGGTCGCGAAGGCGCCGAACGCCCCCATGGTCACGGTGTGACTGTCGGCTCCGACGACAATGTCGCCAGGCGCCACCAGGCCGTGCTCGGGGAGAACCTGGTGGCTGATCCCGTCAGTGAGCAGCCGGGCGATTCGATGCTCCTCCACAAATGCTCTGCCTTTCTGATGCTGTTGGGCAGCAGCGATGGTGGCCGCAGGACTGATGTGGTCGAACACCACCACCGCCCGATCTGGGTGCCTGACCTGTCTTCCCAGCGCGGCCAAGGCATCAGCTACCAATGGAGTGGTTGTGTCATGGCTCATCACCAGGTCCACGGGCACCACCACCGTCTCACCCGCTTTCACCGGTCGTCCCAGGCGAGCGCCAATGACCTCCTCAGCTAGCGTTCCCATCTCTAGCTCCGCCCCAGGGCCTGGAGAGCTGCCGTCACGACTGCCGCGCTCACGTCGCGGTCCAAGCGGCGATCTTCGGCGCAATCCTTCAGAGCGCTGGTGGCGGCTACGACCTCTCTACCGTCCGGGGGCCGACCCAGCAGAGATTCCAAGTAATTGGCCACCGCGTGCCGACCGGTGAGCCTCGACCCCACCGCGATGACCCGTGATCGCCCGACCGTCGCCGGATCGATCACCTCGTAGGTACCGGGAGACCGCAGCACCGCGTTCGTATGGATTCCAGCCACATGGGTAAAGGCGTGCGCGGACGTCAGAGGCTGATTGAATGGAACGGTCATGCCGGTCAGGGCAGCCACCTGGGCGTCGAGAGCGGGAAGGAGGTCGAACCGGTAGCGACTGACGGCGTCCGGAGCTACCGTGTAGAGACGCGCCAGCAGACCGCCGAGCGACGTGATTCCCACGCGTTCCCCGATCCCCAGCACGGTCACATCGAGA
The DNA here is from genome assembly GCA_035534915.1 of Candidatus Dormiibacterota bacterium. Lineage (GTDB taxonomy): Bacteria > Chloroflexota > Dormibacteria > Aeolococcales > Bog-877 > AG-12. Next base: position 96,286 of record DATLQZ010000067.1, on the reverse strand, counting down.
CAGTCGGCCCCCGCCTGCCAGGCAGCCAGCGAGTTCGCAACCGAACAGCCGGTGTCGTTGTGGCCGTGGAACTCCAGGCTCACCCCGGGATACCGTCGGCAGAGGGCGCGAACTGTGGAACCGACCGCGTCCGGAGTCGCGGTTCCGACCGTGTCGGGGATCCCCAGGCGGCGGGCGCCCGACTCCAACGCCACGTCAAATGCCGCGAATAGGCGAGCGCGCGAGGTGCGAAAAGCGTCCTCGGCGCTGAAGCGGACGAAGGCGCCAGACGACACCGCCAGAGCCACGGACTCGCGGATCTGCGCCGCCTGTTCGCTCCAGGTACGGCGCAGGCTGTACCGCACCAGAGCGGGTGAGGTCCCCAGGAATAGATTCAGTCCCTGGGCGCCAGCTCTCAGAGCGAGTTGAATGTCGGCGGGGCGGCAACGAACGTGCGCGCGTACGTCGGCTGAAAGTTCGAGTTGGATGATGTCGCGCAGCTGGGCTGCGGCGTTGGGGGACACAGCCGGCGAGGGGACCTCCAGTTCGTCCACGCCAAGGGCGTCGAGCGCCAACGCCAGCCGGATCCGGTCAGCGGATGAGAAACGCGCGTCCGCGAACTGTTCGCCCTCGCGCAGAGTGGTGTCCAGCAGCCGCAGCTGGTTGGGGTTCCTTCGTGGCATCGTCGCCTCCTGGCCATTCGGCCTCGCCCGCTCTGGACGACCTGAAACGGTCGACCAAGAGGGCGTTGCCGAGCCCGAGAGCTCCGACCCCGCGGTACCACCTCTTTCCGCTGGCGCCTCACGACGTCAGCCTCTGCGGGTGCTAACACACCCTGCCCCCATCACGGCGGGGCACCCGGCGGGTTCTACTTCCTGACCGATGTCAGCTTTCTTCCCGCGGCTCGGAGGTCTTTTTCTGAAGGGGCTCCCTGTGGCCTTTCCAGCTACCAGCCACTCTCTTTAGGGAACCTGATCTTCGTACTCTTCCTCGTCGACGCCTTTGCTATTCGGTTGTGGGGCAGAACCCTAGCAGGCTGCGGTCCCGGAACGCAAGTCGACGCTCCTCCAACGACAAATCGACATCTCTAGCGGCAACCTCTGACCGGTGCGCCAGCTCCCGCTCATGCGCTTCGAAGAGCCTGCGCCAGCCGCTCGACCACGAGATCCGCCTCTGCCTCGGTCAGGTTGAGCGGAGGCAGAAGGCGCAGCGTACGACTGCCGACCGGGTTCACGAGTAGGCCGACCCCCAGCGCCGCCAGAGCGGCCGCCCTCGCCACGGGGCGACGCAGCCCGACCCCCAGCATCAGCCCCCGACCGCGAACTTCGCGAATGGGAAGGCCTGAGTCGACCAAGGATGAGATCCCGGCCCGGATGCGGTCGCCAACTCTGGTGGCGTTCTCCATCAGGTCCTCAGAGTGGATCGTGGTAAGCACGGCGATGGCCGCGGCGCAAGCGAGGGGATTGCCACCGAAGGTGCTGCCGTGGTCACCAACCTCAAAGACATCCGCCCGCGGCCCTACCAGCGTGGCACCTATGGGAATCCCTCCGGCGAGCCCCTTGGCGACGGTCATGACATCAGGGGTCACGCCCGCCCACTGATGGGCCCACATCCGCCCAGTCCGGCCCATCCCGGACTGGACCTCGTCGAGCATCAGGAGGCAGTCGTGCTGGTCGCAGAGCGTTCTAATAGTCGCGATCGCGCGGTCCGAAAAGGGAAAGACACCGCTCTCCCCCTGCACTGGCTCCAGCAGGACTGCCGCGACATCTCCGTCGAGCGCCGCCTCAAGGGCGGTCAAATCGTCCCGAGGTACCTGCCGGAACCCTCCCGGGAGCGGCTCGAAGGGATCCCCGTAACGGGCGGATCCTGTGGCGGCCAGAGCGCCCAGGGTACGGCCGTGGAAGGCGCCGGTCATGGTCACCACGGTGGCGGCCCCACCCTTGTGACCGCGCCCCCATTTGCGGGCGATTTTTATGGCAGCCTCATTGGCCTCAGCCCCGCTGTTGCTGAAGAAGACCCGTGCCGGAAAAGCACTGGCAACGAGCCTCTCGGCCAGCTCCACCTGAGGCTCGGTGTAGTACATGTTGCTGGCGTGTATCAGCGTCTGCGCCTGCGCCGCAACCGCCGCGACGAGCGCGGGGTGCCCGTAGCCTAGGACATTTACCCCGATGCCCCCGATGGCATCCAACAGCCGGACACCCTGGTCGGTCACGACCCACGCACCCTCTCCCCCCACCAGCGTGACCGGAAACCGAGGGTAGGTGTCGCAGAGGACCCCCGCTGCCCTGGTTGAAAGCTCGGTCATTGAAGGCTCAACATCGCAGCCGTTGGCAGCGGCGGCGGAGCTGCCGCCAGCATCTCGGAGGTCCTGAAACCCGCCGCCTCCGCAGCAGCCAGCGCCAACTGGAAGCCACCCCCGAGCGCCTCCGGCTGGTGCGCGTCGCTCCCGATCGAGACGAGCCGCCCGCCCGCTTCCCGCCACCAGCGAAGGACCTGAGGACTGGGGCACAGCCCGCGCCCCGGGTCGATGCCCCTGGTTGTGTTCAGCTCCAAGGCGATCCCTCGGGCGGAAGCCAGCTCCAAAACTGCCTGAATCTCCGACCGGTAGTCCTCGGATCGGTAGTCTGGAACGCCGGGCGGCCAGTACCGCTTGGGGTACTCCAGGTGAGCGAGGACGTGGAACTCCAAGGGGGTCGCGAGCAGCCTGAGCATCTCCCGGAAGTACTCCCGCAACACCTGGTCTGGAGAGCCGGAGTTCTCACTTCCGAGAGTGCTGCAATCGACCATGCGCTCGTCGGCGACGATGCAGTGCACTGACCCCAACACCAGGTCGAACGACCCTCGGGCCAGCACATCCGCAGCGGCCCGAGGGAAGCGATGAGGCTCACCAAGCTCCACGCCGCTCCAGAGCTGCAGGTGCGGAAAGAGCCTTTGGCAGCGCGCCAGACTGTCTCTGTAGCCATCAATGTCCAACTTCGCACCTGCCGCTATCGGACTGTAGTCGGCGTGCTCGGTGAAGGCCACGGCTTTCAAACCTAGCTCGGTGGCCCGCGCGCAGGTCTTCTCCATGGAACCCAAGGCTGCGTCCCACGACCACTCGCTGTGAACGTGCAGGTCGGCTGCGACCGGTGCCTGGATGTCTCTCCCCATCGTGCCTGTCGCTCCGGCTAGCATCTGATGTCGGTACCCACCGGTGACCTAGGCGTCGTGGTGGTCAAGCTGCGGATATGGCGTCGACTAGGCTGAGCGAGCCCTCAAACAGTGCCCGTCCCACGATCGCTGCCTCAGCCCCAGCTTCCCGAACCAAGTGCAGGTGCTCCAACGAGCTGATTCCCCCTGCCACCATGACCGGAACGCCCAACTTCGCGAGCTCCCTCACCGAGCTGTGGTCTCCTCCGGCTAGCATCCCATCTCGCTTGGTATCGGTGTATATGAGGCGGCGGGCACCACTCTCCACTGACCTGCTGGCGATCGCCAGCAGGTCCAACCCGGTCTCTCTGATCCAACCCTCAGCCAGCAGACGCCCCTGACGGGCGTCCAATCCGATGATCAGCTGATCGCCGAACTCCGCAGCCAGGGAGGTGAGCAGTTCCGGTCGATCCACGACCGCGGTGGACACGATGACGCGCCGGACCCCCAACCGCAGCGCTTCCGCGACGGCGGCTCGGTCCCTCGCGCCTCCCCCGGCCTGGACGGGTAACCCCACCTCGGTGAGAATCTCCCGGATGCCGTCGAGGTTGCACCAATGCCCAGCTCGAGCGCCGTCGAGGTCGATCACATGCAGCCAAGTGGCTCCCTGCGCCGCGTGGCCCCGAGCAAGCTCAAGCGGGTCGGCTGCGGTCCTCAACACCCGGTCGTAGCGCCCCTGGACGAGGCGCACCGGGGCCCCTCCCAGCAGATCAATGGCCGGTATCACCAGCACCGCGCGGGCCTCTCTGAAACCATGCTACTATGCTAGCATGATAAAGGGATCGTCGACGGCTCCGAAACCTTCGCGGCCAACCAGCGACGCCGCCCCCGAGCTCTTCACGGCAATCTCAGAGTTGGGTTCCGCAGAGGAGGCCGAGGAGTTCCTGAGGGATCTCTGCACCATCCAGGAGTTGCAGTCCCTGAGCGCGCGCTGGCAGGTCGCCCGTCTGCTGGATCAAGGGATGCACTACCACGATATCGTCGAGCTCACCGGCGCCAGCACTGCCACGATCAGCCGGGTAAACACCTGGCTCCGCTTCGGAACCGGCGGCTATCGTCGGATGTTGCAACGCTCGCACGAGAGACCGTCTTGATCTCAACACCTTCTGAGAGCGGCCGACTGCGGCTGGCTCTCCCCAACAAGGGCCGACTCTGCCAACCCGCGCTGAACCTTCTGCACGAGGCCGGGCTCGCCTTTGAGGAGGACGACCGACGCCTCTTCGCACCATGTCAGAACTACCCCCTGGACCTTCTGTTTGTCAGAGCCGACGACATCGGCGAGTACGTCCAGGACGGGGTGGTAGACCTGGGGATCACGGGTACCAATCTGCTGCGGGAGGTCCGAGCGGCCGTCGAACCCCGGCTGGAGCTCGGATTTGGCAGGTGTCGCCTCCAGGTAGCCGCCCCACAGTCCAGTCAACTCCAAATCGTCAGCGACCTCGAGGGGCTCGTGGTGGCCACCTCGCACCCCTCGCTCAGCGCTGATTTCTTCGCGGAGCGCGGGGTCGGGTGCCGGCTGATCGAAATCAGCGGCGCAGTCGAGGTCACTCCTCTGCTCGGGGTCGCGGACGCCATTGTGGATTTGGTGGCCAGCGGCAGCACCCTGGCCACCAACGCCCTCCGCCCCATCGAAACCATCCTGGATTCCCAGGCTGAGCTCGTGTCCAACCCCGCGCTGGACCCTGTTCGGCGGCGACTCGCCGAACAGGTGACGCTGATGCTGGACAGCGTGATCGCGGCGAAGCACCGGAAATACCTGATGCTGAATGCACCGGCCATCGCCGTCGCCCGCATCCGGGAGATGGTTCCCGGCATGGGCTCACCATCGGTGATTCCACTCGCCGACGCTGGGATGGTGGCGATCCACGCGGTAGTGGACGCGGGGACCATCTGGCAACAGTTGGGCCCGCTCCGCGAAGCCGGCGCATCTTCGATCTTAGTCCTCCCCATCGAGAAACTGATCCCGTGATCGAGCCGCTGCCCGCCTCAGGCAAAGTCGAATTGCAGTCCCGTGCCCGCACTGCGCAGCGAGTTGAAGCGGAGGCCCGACAGCTGCTGGACCAGGTCCGGGCCGGGGGCGATAGCGCGGTCCGGGAACTGACGCTGCGCTTTGACGGCGTGCTCGTCGAGAACAGTCGAGTGGATCCCTTGGAGATCGCGGAGTCCCTGAGCAGCGCCGACCAACCTCTGATCGATGCGCTCCACCAAGCTGCTGGCAACATCAGACGGGTCGGCCTCGCGCAGCAGTTCTCGGAGGAGGAGGTCGTCGTCCGGCCCGGGGTAAGGGTGTGGCGGGTTTGGCGGCCACTACGCCGGGTCGGGGTGTATGTGCCGGGAGGACGAGCCCCCTACCCATCGTCAGTGCTCATGCTCTGTGTGCCGGCCAAGCTGGCGGGATGCACAGAGATAGTGCTGTGTTCCCCCCCGGGCCGAGACGGTCACATCGATCAGAACATCCTGGCCGCAGCTTCCATCGCCGGGGTGACCGAGGTTCACGCAATAGGAGGAGTCCAGGCGGTTGGAGCCATGGCGTACGGGACCGAGACCATCCCTCGCGTCGACAAGGTCTTCGGCCCCGGCAACAGCTATGTCACGGCCGCCAAGCGATTGGTCTTCGGAGAGGTGGCGGTCGACATGCCGGCAGGGCCGTCGGAGGTAATTGTGATAAGCGACGGGTCCGTACCCGCCGCTTGGCTGGCGGCCGACCTGGAGGCCCAGGCGGAGCATGCCCCGGATGCCGTGGGAGTGCTGATCTCCACCGATCCCGGTCATGCCGAGCAAGTCTCGCGCTTGGTCACAGCCGAACTGGCGCCGCAACTGCGCTTTTACACGACGACCACACTCGAGGAGGCTCTGGCGTTCACCAACCAATTCGGTCCAGAGCATCTCATCCTGGCCTGTCAGGATCCTGAGAGCCACTTGGAGGCTGTCAGCAACGCTGGGTCGATCTTCCTCGGCCCCTTCTCCCCGGCGGCAGCAGGTGACTACGCGACCGGAGCCAACCACGTGATACCAACCGGAGGTGCCGTGCGCAGCTTCAGCCCCCTAGGTCTCGATGCCTTTGGCCGCACCTTACAGGTGCAGGCACTCTCATGGGAGGGACTGGCAGAGCTTGCTCCCGTGATCGAGCCGATGGCCAGGGCAGAGGGGTTCATCAACCACCTGAAATCGGTGCAAGTTCGCCTCTCCGAGCGCAGGCCCATCGGCCCTGGCGCTCCACGCCCGCGTGCGAGCGTGGAGCGCATGCACCCGTACCTCTGGGAGTCATCCAGCGCGGAGGTGGCAGCGCGCGCCGGGATCCTTGAAGCGGAGGTCGTCCGCTTCGACACCAACACCTGTCCGTGGACGATGGCGACCCCAGACTCCTTGGCCCTTCAGGGAGTCAACGAGTATCCGGACTCCAACTACCAGCCGCTGGTGTCTGCGCTGGCCGCCTACGTGGGTCAACCGACGAGCGCGATCACGGTCGGTGCGGGAGCCGACGAGCTTCTGAGCCTGATCGCCCTTGCCTATATCGGATCGAACGACCCCGTGGTCATCCCGGACCCGAGCTACACGATGTTCTTGGCGGTGACCGAGGCGGCGGCCGGAGGGCCGATACGGGTAACCGCCGGCGTCCCGGAGGAACTGCTGCGGGCAACGTCCCGGGCTCGCCTCACGTGGCTCTGCAACCCCAATAACCCGACCGGGGAACTGCTGCCTGACGGGCTGGTGGAGAGGGTGGCGCGGTCAAGCCCCGGAATCGTGGTCGTGGACGAAGCTTACTTCGAATTCTGCGGACAGAGTTCAGTTCCGCTGGTTGGTGAACTCGCTAACCTGGTGGTGGTACGCACTCTCAGCAAGGCCTTTGGGCTAGCGGGAGCCCGAGTTGGCTACGCGGTCTCCGGGCCCAGCATCGCCCGTACCCTGGCCCTGGTTCGTCCTCCCGCCAGCGTCAGTGTCCAGTCTGCGGCTCTGGCTTGTTCAGCTCTGGACCATGCCAAGGAGATGCGGATCCAGGTGGCGGAGTTGCTCCAGGAGAAGGAGCTGCTGGAAAATGAGCTCGCAAAGCGTGGTTTCAAGGTGCTCCCGTCATCGGCCAACTTCCTCCTGGTCAGTTGCCCAAGCGGACTTGCCGAACACCTGGCGGACCGGGGCCTGGTCGTCCGCAGCTTCTCCGCCGACTCCGCGCTACCCGGTTGGATGCGGGTGGCCGTCAGGTCGAGGGGCGAGAACTCCCGGCTGCTATCCGGATTAGATGACTTTGGAGGGTGTGATGGCCACTGAGCGACGCAGTCAGCTTTCCCGTGCGACCAAGGAGACTGATGTCCAAGTGACCCTGCTCCTCGAGGGCACGGGCCTTTCCAATATCTCGACCGGCGTCGGCTTCCTGGACCACATGCTCACCAGCCTCGCTGCCCACGGCCGCTTTGACCTCGATCTCCAGGCGACCGGCGACCTGCAGGTGGACTGCCACCACACAGTTGAGGACGTCGCCTCGCTGCTCGGTGAGGCGATCGATGAGGCCCTTGGCGACCGCGGTGGCATTGAGCGCTTCGGGCACGCGGTGATCCCCATGGACGAGAGCCTGGCCTCGGTCGCCCTTGACCTGTCGGGAAGGGGATTAGCGGTCCTTCGAGTTACCTTCCCCAGTCCGTCGGTGGGCGGGGTCCCGACCTCACTTATCAACCATTTCTTCGAGGTGCTGGCCCGAAGTGCCCGCATCACCTTGCAGCTTTCAGCAGAGGGCCGAGACGACCATCACCTGGCGGAGGCGATGTTCAAGGCGACCGCCAGGTCCCTCCGCCATGCGTGGCAGCGGGACCTGAACTTTCAGGGCCAACCTCCCAGCACCAAGGGCGTTCTGTGATTGGAGTTGTCGACTATGGCGGGGGCAATCTCGCAAGTGTCGGCCATGCCCTGGACCGGCTCCAAGCCAGGTGGCAGCTAGTACGCAGCGGCCCAGAGGTGGAGGGAGTGGACTCGCTCATCTTCCCTGGGGTGGGCGCGGCACGTCCCGCCATGGAAGGGCTGCGGAACCAGCGGCTTGATACCGCGATTCGCGCCTTCGTGCAGACGGGTCGACCCTATCTGGGCATTTGTCTCGGTCACCAACTTCTGTTCCGCGGAAGTGCTGAGGACGGGACCACCTGCCTGGGGATCCTGCCGGGAGAGGTCGTGCGCCTCCAGACCGGGGAGAAGGTCCCCCATGTGGGGTGGAACACCGTGGATCTGGTGAGACCGATCCCACTCTTCGACGGAGTGGCCGAGGAGGCGTTCTACTTCACTCACTCCTATGTGGCGGAGACCGGGGCCGAAGTTGTCGCCGCCCGCACCACCCACGGGGTGCCCTTCGTCAGCGCGATCGCGCGGGACTTGGTCTTCGGAGTTCAGTTTCACCCGGAGCGAAGCGGTGCCGCCGGGTTACGCCTGCTCACCAACTTCGTCGACATCGGAGCAAATGCGGGCGCGAATGCTGTCTAAGCGGGTCATCCCCTGCCTCGATGTCGCGGGCGGGCGGGTCGTCAAGGGTCGCCAGTTTCAGTTCCTTGAGGATCGCGGCGATCCGGTCGAGCTCGCCAGGCTATATTCGGAGGGTGGGGCTGATGAGCTGGTATTCCTGGACATCGCCGCGAGCAACGAGGGCCGTGAGACGATGGTCGAGCTGGTGGCACGGGTTGCCCGAGAGCTTTTCATTCCGTTCACCGTCGGCGGGGGCATTCGGTCGGAATCAGACGTGCGAAGACTGTTGCGAGCCGGCGCTGACAAGGTGGCGATCCAGACCGCCGCCGTGGCTCGCCCCGCCCTGGTGGCGGAAGCGGCCGCCGTCTTCGGTTCGCAATGTGTAGTGGTCTCCATCGACGCCCAAAGACACCACCAGGGCTGGGAGGTCTTCACCCATGGGGCGCGTAGAAGGACCGGTCTCGACGCCCTCCGGTGGGCGGAGGAGGTCGAGCGGTTGGGGGCAGGCGAGCTGTTGTTGACTAGCATCGATGCGGACGGTGGACGGAGCGGATACGATCTGGAACTGACCCGCGCGGTGGCCGAAAGAGTGAGGATTCCGGTCATCGCCTCGGGCGGTGCCGGTGGCCCTGCGGACCTGCTTGCGGTGTTGACCGAGGGCCGCGCTGACGCCGCGTTGGCGGCCTCGATCTTCCACAGTGGGGACTGGACAATAGCTGAGGTCAAGGCCAAGCTCCGCGCGGGCGGGGTGGCGGTGCGGTTGTGAGAACGGACGGCTTAGCGGCTGTCAAATTCAACGATGACGGCCTCATCCCCGCCGTGGTCCAGGATGCGGTGACTGGCACCGTTCTGATGGTCGCGTACATGAACAAGGCGGCGCTGCAGCTCACCCTAGAGACCGGGGCAGCCCACTTCTGGAGCCGCAGTCGAGGGCGGCTGTGGCGCAAGGGGGAGACCTCTGGGGCCACTCTGGCGGTGGAGAGCGTCCAGGCCGACTGCGACGCCGACACGCTGCTGCTCTCGGTCGTGCCCGCCGGCCCCACCTGCCATCTGGGGCGGCGCTCCTGCTTTCCCCGCCCCGCCTCTTTGCTGGACGCGCTGGAGGAGACCCTGACCCAACGCCAGGCCAATCCTCCTGTCGGCTCTTACACTGCGCAGCTCCTCGCCGGGGGGACTGGCGGGATCTGCCGCAAGGTTGGCGAGGAGGCGGTGGAGGTGATTCTGGCCGCCCATGAGCAGGACCCGGCGCACCTGGTCGCCGAGGTGGCCGACCTATGGTTCCACACCATGGTGCTGCTTCGAGCGCGGGGGCTGCAGACCCACGACGTGCTGGCGGAGTTGAAGTTGCGTGAGGGGAAACCGCCGCGCCCGCCCGCGGCGGCGGAAGGTGGGCACCCGACCTACGAGCGGCCGGAATGACCCGTTCGCTCATGGACCCAAGGAGTTCGTCGCAGCACCTCTGCGCGGGATCCCCGGAACGAATGGCCCTCACCCTGCGGACAATGACTTCTCGATGAAGATTGGCTACCAAGGTGAGCCCGGCGCCTACTCCGACGAGACGGCGCAGCTGCTCTTCCCAGGCTCGGAGACGGTCGGCCATCAGACATTCGCTGAGGTCTTCGCGGCCATGATCTCGACCTCGGTGGCGGCCGCAGTGCTGCCGGTGGAGAACAGCCTGGCCGGAGTGGTCCAGGAGGTCAGCGACCTCCTGTGGGCGCACCCACAGCTGACCGCAGTTGCCGAGCACGTGGCCCCAATCCGCCATCACCTGCTCGCTCGCGACCGGTCTGCGGTGCTCAGGGCTCTCTCGCACCCCCAAGCGCTGGCACAGTGCGCGGGTTGGTTGCGCGCTCACGGCATCTCCCCGGTGACGTTCGCCGATACCGCTGGGGCAGCGCTTGAGGTGGCCATCCACGGAGCCGCTGGGGATGGCGCTATCGCCTCTCGCGCCGCGGCCGACCGGTATGGCCTGGTCGTGGTGGCGGCCGACATCGCCGACGACCCCTCCAACCGAACCCGTTTCTTAGTCGTCGAACCGAGGGGCGTCGGCCGACAGCCGCATCCAGGTCCTGCCAAGCTGTCGTTCGGCTTTTTGACAGCCCACCGCCCAGGTGGGCTCGCCGCCGTGCTGCAGATCCTGGCGAGCCACAATCTCAACCTAACCCGCCTCGACTCGCGGCCGATTCCGGCGGAGCCGTTTCACTATCGCTTCTACGCCGACGTGGAAGTGGACGGGGTCGATCAGGCGACCGATATCCTCGACGAGCTCCGCTCGGCAACGTTCGAGCTGCGCCCCTTTGGCGTCTACCCGACCGCCTGATCAGTAAGCGGGACGCACATCGCTGGTGAGACTCCGCTGATGGCTGACCAGACGGGTCCTTACTCTCCCCACCCCAACGACTTGGACGAGTTGCCAGAATCGCTTCGAGCCGAGCTAACGCTTCTGGCCTCGGTCCTCGACCAAGCCCTGGTAGAGGGCGGTGGAGAAGAGCTGCTGACCGACTTCCGCCAGCTGCGAGAGGCCACCATCCACCTCCGCGCCAGCCGCGGGGCCGATGCCGACAGAGCGGTGGAAGCGGTGATAGCTCTAGTTGACGGCATCGGCACCTACAGAGCGGAACAGCTCGCCGGGGCGTTCACTGTGTATTTTCAACTGGTCAACCTTGCGGAGGAGCACCAGCGCGCCCGGGTCCTGCGGGAACGCAGTCACACTGGCGGCCTGCTGTCAGAGTCGCTGGCGGCGACCATCTCCAGCCTTCGCTCCAAAGTCGGTGAGGAGGCGCTCACCGACTGGGTCGCCCGGATCAGCGTACAACCGGTCCTGACCGCGCATCCGACTGAGGCGCGCCGTCGCGCTGTGATCGATGCCCTGCGCAGGGCGGGAGAACTGCTGGAGCGACTTGAGTCTCCTAGGCTCAGCGCCACCGATCAGATGGAGGCGGAACGAGGCCTACGAGAGCAGATCGCGATCCTTTGGCGGACGGCCCAGCTGCGCACCACCAGCCCGACCCCGATGGATGAGGTCCGCACGGTGGCGACGGTTTTCGACGAGACGCTTTTTTCCCTCGTGCCGCGGTTGTATCGCGCGCTGGAGACCGCTCTGGTCGGTCCCGAAGCCCTGGGTTGCCAGCCACCTGTCTTCCCCGCCTTTCTCCGATGGGGCAGCTGGGTCGGCGGAGACCGCGATGGGAACCCGGCGGTCTCCGCCGCGGTGACCGGGGCCGCGGTCGAAATCCAGGCCGAGCATTGCCTGCGGGCGCTGGAGGCGGCCGCCCGGCGGCTGGGTCGAGCCCTCACCGCCTCGTCGCTGTCAACCCCGCCATCGACTGAGATGGTCGCCCTGCTGGCCCGGGCCCGAGAGCTGTTTCCCGAGGTCGGCCAAGAGGTCTATGTAAGAGCGCCCGAGGAGCCGCATCGACAGGTGCTGCTGCTCATCGCCGAGCGGATCGCCGCAACTAGGCTTGGGAGGGGGCTGGCCGCATATCCGGCTGCAGCCTCCCTTCTCTCCGACCTCCGACTCATCCAACGATCACTGTCAGAGGCCGGCGCCAGCCGGCTGGCCTACGGCGAGCTGCAGCACCTGATATGGCAGGTGGAGACGTTCGGCTTCACCTTCGCATCCCTTGAGGTCCGCCAGCACTCAGATGTCCATCGGTCAGCCCTCGACGACCTCCTGGGCGGAGGCGAATGGGATGCCGAAAGCCTTGATCGGTTGGCGACCGAGGGTTGGCCGGACGGCACCGTAGCGTTGTCTCCGCTGACCCACGAGGTGCTGGCAACCCTGCGCGGGATGGAGGAGAGCCAGCGGCGGTGGGGCGCGGACTCCAGCCGTAGGTACGTTGTCAGCTTCACACGCGCCGCTGCAGACGTGGTCGCGGTCCAGGCGCTGGCCCGCTTGGCGAGCCCCTCAGGGGCGCTGGTCTTGGACGTTGTGCCACTGTTCGAATCCAGGGCAGATTTGCAGGCAGCCCCTCAGGTGCTGGACTCGCTCCTGGCACTGCCAGGCTGGAGGGCGAGGTTGCGCAGCGGGGGAAGTCGCCTCGAGGTGATGCTGGGGTACTCGGATGCCACCAAAGACGCCGGCTTCCTGGCGGCAAATGTCGGCCTCTACCGGGCCCAAGGAGAGCTGTCCGCCTGGAGCCGCCGGAACGGAGTCGATCTCACCCTGTTTCATGGCCGAGGAGGCGCCGCTGGCAGGGGCGGGGGACCCGCCGGGCGAGCGATCCGGGGCCAGGCCCCAGGTTCAGTGGTCGGCCACTTCAAGGTGACCGAGCAGGGCGAGGTGGTCTTCGCACGGTATGGCAATCCGGCAATCGCCTTGAGGCATCTGGAGCAGGTGACCAGCGCGGTCCTGCAGTCCTTCCCCGAACCCCACCAGGCGCTGCTGAGCGAGTTGGATCGTCGGTTCGCCGCAGAGTCCGAGCTGATGGCCGAATCCTCCGAAGCCGCCTACCGCGAGCTGGTGGATTCTCCCGGCTTCCCGGAGTTCTTCGCCGCGATCAGCCCGCTGGGTGAGATCGGGCGGCTGCGCATCGGATCGCGGCCCGGACGCCGGGCTGGTTCTCCGGAGCTGGCCGCCCTGCGCGCCATCCCCTGGGTTTTCGCGTGGAGCCAGACACGGGGGAACATTCCGGGATGGTACGGTCTGGGAAAAGGCCTGGCTGCGGTCGCTGCGGAACATGGACCAGCCCGCCTGCATGAGATGAATGCGGAGTGGCCGTTCTTCCGGTCAATGCTGGAGAACGCGGAGATGAGCTTGTCGAAGGCGGACCCAATGATCGCCGGCCTATATCTGGAGCGTGGCAACCGCCCGGATCTGGTGTCCCTCATCCGGGATGAGTTCCGTCTGACCCGGAGACACGTCCTGCTGGCAACCGGCCGTGACCACCTGCTGGCGGGCCATCCGGTGCTGAGGCGCGCGGTGGAGCTGCGCAACCCCTACGTGGATGCGCTCTCCTTTCTGCAGTTACGGTTCCTGCAGGAGGCGCGCAGGGTCGGCCCCAAGGCAGGGAGTCAGCATGACCGCCTCGTCAGCTTGGTGCTGCAGACGGTGAACGGTGTGGCTGCGGGGTTGCAGAACACCGGCTGAAGCGGTGGCACCCAGACCGACTCTGATCTGCCAGCCCGCTCAGCTCGAATTCTCCCTTGGCGCCAGGGCGGAGTCGAGAACGGCTCCCCGAGCGGCACTGCCAACCAGGCTCGCATAGCGCGAAAAGACCCCACGATGGATGGGAGTGGCCGCTGGCCGCCAACGGCCCCGCCTGATCTCCAGCTCGGCCGCCGAGACCGCCAGCGAGATGGTTCTGTGCTCGACGTCGATGGTGATGGAATCCCCATCCTCCACTAGCGCGATCGGCCCGCCAACCGCTGCCTCGGGGGCGATGTGGCCCACCATCAGGCCGTGGGTGGCGCCACTGAAGCGACCGTCTGTGAGCAGAGCGACACTGTCCCCCAAACCCTGTCCGACCAGAGCGCCAGTCACTCCCAGCATCTCTCGCATGCCCGGCCCACCCCGAGGACCCTCGTAGCGGACGACCACAACATCCCCGGGAGAAATCTGGCGCGCGGAGACGGCCGCCATCGCCGCCTCCTCGGAGTCGAAGGTCCGCGCCGGACCGGTATGCAGTCTCCACTGATGTCCGGCAACCTTGATCACGGCCCCATCCGGAGCCAACGGCCCGTGCAGGATGACAGTTCCACCGGTGGCGCTGAGCGGCGCAAGTACCGACCGAACCACCTCCTGGCCCTCCCCCTCCGGCCAACGCGCTTCCGCAGTTCCGGCGGCCGTGGCCAAAGTCTCGCCGGTGCAGGTGCCGACCGCTCCGTCGAGCAGGCCGTGTTCCAGTAGTCGACGAGCCATAAGCGCAACACCCCCCGCCCTGGTCAGGTCAACGGCATTGAACCGACCCCCGGGGCGCAGGTCGGCGATCCATGGCGTACGCCGACTGATCGTGTCAAAGTCGTCAATTTGCAGCGGGATGTCGGCCTCGTGCGCTATCGCCAGCAAATGCAAAACAGCATTGGTAGAGCCTCCACTGGCCATCACCCCGGCGATGGCGTTGGCGAAGGAGGCTTCGGTGAGATAGCTGCTCGGCCGGCGGCCGGCCTTCACCATCGACATCACCTGACGGCCAACCTCCGCTGCGACGTCTGGCTTGGCCGGGTCGGTGGCTGGCACCCCGCCGGTCTGCATCGGCGCCACCCCGAGCAGCTCGATCGCCATCGCCATGGTGTTGGCCGTGAACTGCCCGCCGCAGGCGCCGGCACCCGGACACGCAACGTCCTCCAGGGCGTGGAGCTCGGAGTCAGTGATCTTCCCCGCCTCCGCGCTGCCGATCGCCTCGAAGACATCCAGGATGGTGACATCACGACCCTTGAACTTCCCGGGTTGGATCGCACCTCCGTAAAGAAGGCAGCCTGGAAGATCCAACCTGGCCAGCGCCATCGCGGCTCCGGGGATCGTCTTGTCACAGCCGACCAGGGCCACTACCCCATCAAGGAGGTGGCCCCGACAGACCAGTTCGATGGAGTCGGCGATCACCTCACGGCTGATCAAGGACGCCTTCATGCCCTGAGTCCCCATCGCCACCCCATCGCTTACCGCGATGGTGTTGAACTCCATCGGCGTGCCACCGGCCTCTCGAATGCCGCGCTTCACATCCGCAGCCAGCGCCCTCAGCCCGAGGTTGCACGGCATGGTCTCGGTCCAGGTGTTGGCGATCCCGATCAGCGGCCGGCTGAGATCCTCATCGGTGTACCCGGCGCCCTTGAGCATGGCTCGAGCGGCCGCCCGCTCCCGCCCCACAACCAAGCCCCGACTCGGCAACTCCATCGGCCGCTCCCCATTTCCCATATTCAGAGGGCACTCCTTTCATGACTCCAGCGGCTAAGGTATGCCGCCGCCAACCCTCCCACCTTAGCAACGATGGGGATGCCGCAACCGAGACGCTGGAGGGCTCGGGCGGGGTGGGATGGCGGTCATCGACAGGCCATACCGCCCCGAACCCGCTTGAGGTCGGCCTTGGCCAAGGGAGAAAATGTCGCTGATGATCGACTCGACGACCCTACAAAAGCTCATCCATCTATCCTGGCAAAGTGCGGGCGCTGCGGCTCGCAAAGCATGGCCCGAGGGGACCCGTATGTCCGCGCCGGAGGTGGAGGCGTTTTTGGCCCAGGAGCGCTTCTGCGCGATCGCTACCACCGGTCTCAACCGCGTCCCCCACCTGGTACCAGGGTCATTCGTGAACGACAGGGACGCTACCTTCTGGTTGCCGACCGTCGCCGGCGCCGTCAGGCTCGCAGACCTGCGCAGCCACCCTAAAGCGGCGGTCTTGGTGGGCCAAGGGGTCGCTGCGACGCACGCCCTGGTCATGGCCCGTGGCGTGGTGGAGAAATTCGCCCCTGACGACGTGCCGGGCAGAGTTCGCGCAGCGGCGAGAGCAAAGCTTGGGGACACCTCTTGGGCAGCCCTCTGGTTGGCACTGCGCCCAGAGCGTCTGATCGCCTATTCGCGTGCGGCTGTGGAGTAGCTTGACGCCTGGCGGGACCCACACGCACCATGCCTGGGAGGTGCGCGAGGCCCCACCAACCTGGGCAGAACGGCCGCCTCACCCCACAAGGTCTGTCTTCGGGTCCAGGGGGGGGACCACCGGTGGCCTGGGCTGCTGCTGACCGTTGAAATCAGCGATGAGGTTGCCCAACTGCGGAGCATTCTCCGGGACATTTGGACGAGAATCCGGCCTCCCATCAGTTAGCCGGAAGTCGCCACGAGGGACGACCGCGCTGGCATGGGCGTTGTGGTGGAAGCCGCGCCCGAGTGACACCCTGAGAGATGGCTGAGAGTGGCAGCCGCGCCGGTCCCAGGTCTTGCGCGCCGGCGCAGGCGGGCCTCCAAAAGAAGGGCTCGAGTCGTTGACGGCTGACCGACCGCCTCCGGGCGCAAGGGAAAGCTTCCGACTGTGGGGCGACCTCTATTGTGGGAGGATGCTGAGCGGATCGCGGATAGCAATTCCCCGCATCCAGGCCCTCGGAGGGAGACCCAGGGGACCAACAACCCGTCGGGTCGGTCTCCTCTGTAGGTGCATGACAACGCCATACCGTGCCGATTCGCCACGGCGGAGGAACCCCATCACAAGTGGCCACCGACAGGGCTGCAGATGACTGGATCGGTGCGCAGGGGGTTGGTTCGGGCGCCGGTGAGTCCAGGCTCCGCGTTCGTGAGTGAGGAGGCCGCCTCCCCGGAGACTCTCGGGCGCGCTATCGGCCACCGCTACCGCCTTGATGCAGATCCGGTCAGAGTCTTGCGCCACGAATGGTTCGATACCTTCGATTGGCGCCTTCATCGAGCCGGGTGCACGCTCGAGCGCCTCGTCCCGCAAGGCCACGCACAGGCTCGATTTTTGCTGCACGATGCCGCGGGTTCCGTGCTGCAGGCAACGCCCGACACGAGACTCGACTCCAATCGCCGTGGCACCGTTTTCAGGCTGGAGAACCTGGTCCCTGACGGCTCTCTGCAAGCTCGCCTCGCGCCCATCGTCCAGATGCGCGCCCTGTTGAAGCTGGCCAGTGTCACCGTCGAGGCCCGTCAATTCCGGGTTCTCGACGGCCAGGCGAAGACGGTCGCCCGAATGATCACGGAAACCCTGCGAGAGCCCGATCGCCATCTGGAGCTGCCCAACGCGCTGCTCAGCATCGTCCCGGTACGGGGATACTCCAGCCCAGCTGCGGACCTGGCGCGGCACATCGCGCTCGAGACCGGGGTGGTCTGCGCCCCGGCCGGATGGTTCCCCTTCGTCCTCGCCAAGTGCTCGCGCACGCCGGGCGACTACAGCGGGCAGCCGTCGTGGAGGCTATCGCCGAGCATGCCGGTTAGTGACGCGGTCGGAGCAGTGCTTGCCGGTCTCCTGGAGGGGGCGGTGCGCAACCTGCCAGGGGTGATCGCCGACGTGGATACGGAATTCCTCCACGACCTTCGAGTGGCCGTTCGTCGGGCTCGTACGGCACTCAAGCTGCTGGGTGACACGCTGGCCGAGGAACGAGTCACCCAACTGCAGGGGGAGCTGAGCTGGCTGTCAGACCTGACCGCCCCCACACGGGACCTGGACTGTCACCTGCTCACGCTGGCTCGGAGCGAGTCGGGACCAGATGAAGCAGCCGGTGTCGACTACTTTCGTATCTTTTTGATCCGTCGCCGACAACGAGCCCAGCGGGCCCTGGTGCGCGGATTGAGGTCCGCGAGATGGTCCGAGGCGCAGCGCCGCTGGGGTGATCTCGCTGCGGTCGACGGTGCCTGCCAAGACGCGGCGCACGTTCCGGCCGTTGGTCTGCTCCCGATTGCCGAAGTCGCGCCAATCCGTATCCGCCGCGCTTTCCGGCGCGCACGCAACCTGGGCCAGGCAATCACTCCCCAGTCACCGGCGACGGAGCTGCACTCCTTGCGGCGGCGGTGCAAGGAGCTCCGGTACCTGCTGGAGTTCTTCGCACCCCTGGCCGAGGCTCAAGCACTCGGCCAGGTTGTAACCCAGCTAAGAGCGCTGCAGGACGCCCTGGGCGAGTTCCAGGATACCCAGGTGCAGATCGTGGCCATCCGGACCTTCGCCATCGAGATGCTAGAGGCGGGTGGCACTCCCGCCTCAACCTTCATGACCATGGGCACTGCGGTCACAATGCTGGAGGCGAGGCAGGCGCGGGCGCGGGCCCAGTTCGCTGAGCGGTTCGCACGGTTCGATAGCAGGAGCACCCGAAAGCACATGGCGTCCCTCTTCTTGCCCTCTCCCCCCTCCGATGCTGGTCTCCGCTGACCATGCGGGTCCTCGCCACCTACAACATCAAAGGCGGTGTCGGCAAGACGTCGGCGGCGGTGAACCTAGCCTTTCTGTCGGCTCGGGAGGGCAGTCGCACCCTGCTGTGGGACCTGGATCCCCAGGGGGCAGCCAGCTACCTTTTCCGAGTGCGCCCGCGCGTCCGGGGCGGGGTCAAGGCGTTGGTCAGAGGACGCACTTCGGCTGACCGCGCCATCAAAGGGACCGACTTCGACAACCTCGACCTGCTCCCGTCTGACTTCTCCTACCGCAATATGGACCTCGCGCTCGACGCCGCCAAACGGTCCACTCGGCGGATCTCCGAGCTCCTAAGGCCGCTTGCCTCTGAGTACGACACCGTCTTCCTCGATTGCCCGCCCAGCGTGTCCCTGGTTTCCGAGGGAGTGCTCCGTGCCGCCGACACCCTGCTGGTTCCGGTGGTACCGGCCACCTTGTCGGTGCGCACCTTGGATCAGCTGACGGCCTTCGTCGCGGCAGCCAGGCCCCCGCGGCCCCGCATCCTAGCTTTCTTCTCCATGGTCGACTCCCGTCGCCGCCTCCACCGCGACACTGTCGCGCAGCTCTCCACAGAGCGCTCCGATGTCGCCGCGGCTGCGGTCCCAGCGGCCTCGGCCGTTGAACAGATGGGGCCCCGCCGGCTCCCGTTGGTGGCCTTCGCCCCTCACAGTGCGGCCGCCCTCGCCTATCAGCAGCTATGGGCCGAGGTGAAGGAGCTCGCCACCCGCTGAGCTCAAGGGGACACGGCCGCCCCCGAGCGATCAGGACGTTCAACGGCCCACCGGACCTGGCCCGGCCGCACCGCCGCTGGGCTGCGCGAAGATTAGACGAGGCTTCAGGAGGTTGTAGGTGACGATGAGGTTGTCGAGCCGCGGTTAGCCAGGCTCTTGTGGGGCCGGGCGAAGTTGTAGTGCATGAAGTAGAGGCTGATGGCTGCAGGTAGGTTCTCAGCCTTCTTGGAGAACCCGTTGGTTAGCCGGGTGAAGCCCCGCATCTCCATCCGCACGGTGAGGTTCTGCCGCTCGATGTAGGAGGTTGAGACGTACCGGGGGTCGGGTTGCCCTGACTCCGGTGGGGCTTGGCGCCGATGCACTCCGGAGGGCTGTAAGGGCGCTCGGCATCTTGCGGCGCTCCGTAAAGCTTGATGAGCACGGCGTAGTCGCTCCCGGACCCGAAGGCCCCCTCTACAGCCTCCAGATACGGCCGGTGGCCGCCAGTGGTGAGCTGGAAGCGGTTCACGATCCGGTCGGCGAGGTCTTGCGTGACGACCGTGGCGTCAGCCGTGGAGCGATCCCCCAAAAGCCAGGTTGGGACCAGCTTGGAGTCGGCGTCCAGTGCCACCCAGGCCCACGCGTCGCCGTACCAGAACTCACCCCTGCGCTCTTCGGGGACGTTGGCGGCTTTGGCGTAGCAGAACGCCCAGATCTCGTCGCACTGGACCTTGCGGCAGGTTACCGGAGCTGCTCGTCCTGGTGCTCCGAGCAAGCCTGCCCCCCTCGACCAAGAGCTTCGTGACGGTGTTCTTCGCCACGCCCGTCATGCGGATGGTGGCCCGGATGGAGGTGCCCTCGACGAGAGCCTTCACCACCGGGACTCGCTTGGCTTGGGAGAGTCGGTTCGTATGACCATTATGCTTGAGCGGTCAGGTAATGTCGAGCGTTTTGCGCTAAATCTCCAAGGGGAGCTTTGCCTCTTCCTGGGTCCTCACACCGTCAGGGGGTATAGTCAGAGCTGTGATGAGACAGAAGGTGGCCACGGGTCCCGAACCCCTGCACAGACCCAAGCCTCCCGCGTAGTCCTGCGTTTCGCCGTCGGCTGGGGGAGTCGGCTGGCTATTTGAGCGGCGCGTTCATCGCGATCTCGTTTCGAAGGAAGCGAGCCATATCGTCCTCCGTCCACGCGACCGTTTCGACATCGAACTTGCGTTGGATGGACTCGATTGTGATGAAGCGCGTGAGCCAGTGGTCGAATTTGTTCCACTTGACGTCTGGGACATTGAGTTGGCGCTCCTTTGCCTCGATCTTATTAATGCGATCGACGAGATACGCCCACTCCGTATAGACAGTCATTTGGTCAGCGCGCTGGAGATCGACCGCCGCCCCGCCGACCGTCCAGTAGCCGACTGCAAAGTCGCCCAAGACGGTCCAAGCCCCGACTTCTTCGATCGTCCCTGCGTGGACAAAGTATGCAAAGAACTCCAAATAGTTGAACAGGGCGGTGGTGTCTGCCGTCCTCTCCGATCCATTTTGGAATGCGGTTGCGACTAATACCCGCCGGGCCTTCATTTCGTCCGAGTTCCACCGCTCAACTGCGCGCCATAGGAAGTCGTCGGCTTGCGACCTACGCCACTGCCCGTTCTGGCGCCAGAGGCCATACGCCGTCACGAGGACAAGCGCGACCCCTCCAATCGCGACGATGAGCTGGGTACTAGGCATTACTACTGGTCCCCCTTCTTAGTCCTAAGCCGGAAGGGTGATCGCCACGGCTTCCGAAGTAAATAGGCTCCGCAGCAGTGACTAATTCTGCTAAGCGAGCCTGGGTGATATGTAGCAGGCGAGGGCATGGCATTGTTGCGGCTCAAGGCGACGGCGTGAGCGCCGTCGCCTTGGCCCGCTCCGGGTAGTGGCGAGGCTCTTCGCTCTCCACCTCTCGCTTCACCGTCCGCCAGTTCAACCCGAACTCCCGGGCTAATGCGGTGATGCTCCATCCATGACTTCGCAGGACTCGCAAACTCATCCCAATTTCCTCACACTGCACGGGGGCCTCCTCCAGGCGTGGACTCAACACCCAAAGCCTGCCAGGGGACCCTTCTCTTTCTTCTCTTAAGGGCTCCGGTCCTGCCGCAGAGCTCTGCACTTTTCGTGATCACCAACGGCGAGGACCTGGAGCGGTTCTTGGGCCCGGTCAGGAGTCGTCCCTGGCCGCTCAAGAGGAGGAGCTGCGAGCCAGCTCAACTGGTGAGGTGGTGGGGGTGTTCCGGGACAGGGCTTCGGGTTTGCGCGAGCACCGCCCCGGGCTGGATCGGGTGCTGGCCATGGCCCATGCCGGCGAGATCAGCGTGGTCCGGGTCACCCACGAGGATCGCCTGGCCCGGTTCGGCTCAGCCTGGCTGCTCCCGTTGTTGGAGCAAGAGGGGGTTTTGCTGGAGGTGGCCCACCCCAAGGGGTCGGCAGGAGGGCAGCAGGAGCTGCTGGAGGACTTCACGGCCCTGGTTGCCACCTTCGCCGGACGTATGTACGGGATCCGCTCGAAAAAGGCCAGGAGGCGGCTCCTAGTCCAAGCTCAGCAGACGGTGTTAGGAGATGACAGATCAACCGGGTAGCGCCACCTCTGTGGCGCTCACGGCCACCGCATCATGCGCCGCCTTCTGCCTTGGTGGGAGCGCTCGCCAAGATGGTTGACCAGAGCCGACGCCGAGGCCTAACCGACGGGCTCCCTCTGCGCTTCGACGCCGGGGGAGCCATCGCCAAGTGGAATCGCCTGTGCCGGGAGGGCGAGTTCCTACGCCGGAAGATCTCCCACCTAGAGAGGTTGCGCGGCGAGTGGGGACCCCATCCCCTGGATGCCAAGCTCGCCCTCCTGCGCGCTCACCACCAGGACCTCTTAGCCCGCCAGCGCCGGCTGGGACACGGGATCGCCTGGGCGGCAGCTCGCTGGGCTGTAGACCAGGAGATCTGCTCGGGCGGCACAGTCATCTATGTGGAGGAGCTGGCCACCCTGGAGCCGGCCCTGGGCCGCAAGGTCAACGCCCGCATCTCAGCTTCCGTGCGCGGCCAGTTCCAGGACGCCCTGCGCCACCTCGGCGCCAAGGCCGGCTGCGCGGTGGTCACCGTCCCTGCCCGGGGGACCTCAGCCATCTGCCCGCGGTGTGTGGGCGTCGGCTGCGCCACTACACCTCCCCTGAGCGACTGCGCGGTGGCTATCACTGGGCGCATTGCTCGCATTGCGGGCTCTCCGCGGATCGCGACCATGCCGCCGCTCAGCGCATCTGGTCCCGGGGCCTCAGCTCCCAGCCAGCTGTCCACCAGGATCCCTGGACCGGGCATCTGGCGATCCGCCAAGCCCAAGACGCCCAGGTGGCGCGCTGCCTGCGCCGCCGGCCCAGGCTGGGCCCAACTACCAAACCGCACACCCACCCAGTGCCCTTGCGACGCCGGGCCCTCTCCCCGCCCGCGGCAGCCGCGGTCAACGGCCAGCGTCCGCAGGGGGGTGCTCCCCAGGTCGCTGTCACCTCGACACCCGGCCAGGGCACCAGTGCGCAACCCTACCCGACCCCACTCAGGCACCGGCCCCGACGGGAGCCACTCGGGCGCGGCTTCCACCACAACGCCCATGCCACCGCGGTCTTCCCTCATGGCGACTTCGGTCCCAAGGCCCTCGGCTACGCCCCGCTTAGAGTCGCTTGGAGTTGCAGAGACGCTGGAAGTGGCCTATTGCTCCCCGCTCTTACCCCACCTAGCTACGGCCGCCTTCCTGGCGATCTCCGACCGCTGCTCGGGCGTGAGCTTGGCCGCCCTGGCCTTCCCGCCCTTCTGGCCCCCCAGCCTGCCCAGCTCCACGGCGGCGGGGTTTTTCCCCTCGTAGGGGTCGCGGTCCTCGTCGGTGGCCTCGTCCATGATGCCGGCGGCCATCCGGTTCAGGTCCGCAGGCTTCCTTGAGCGCCTAGGCATGGGGCAAGTGTAGCGCGTCGCGAGGGCCGGGCCAATTGAAACTGACCCACTACCCGGCCGTGAGCTGGCTTGACCGAAGGGGGACTGCCTGCCTAAGTTGGGAGGATGTCTGAGGAAAGCACCCGTTACTCGCGAGTAGCCGCTGGTTTTCGCTCGCGCTTGGACGCCGTGCCCGAGAACCGCTGGGATGCCCCCAGCCCATGCGACGAGTGGAGCGCTAGAGCGGTGGTCGCTCACTCCGCCTTGGTGCATCGAAACGTCGCATCCATGGTGCGTCCCGAGCTTCGGCAAGGAACCGTTCACGACGATCCGCCCACCGCCTGGCACCAAGCATCGGACCTTGTCGCCGCCGCTCTGGACGACTCTGGGCTGTCCGGCGTCGAAGTACAGACGCGTGCCGGCCACATGAGTTTCGCGGAGCTGGTGGCGACCCTGCTGTGTGCTGACACTCTGGTTCACACCTGGGACCTGGCTCGAGCGACGGGTCTGGACGAGGGGCTGGACCCTGAGGCGGTGGCCGCGGCCTACGCCTACCTAGCGCCACGGGGCGAGCAGATGCGGGTCCCCGGGGGGTTCGGTCCCGAGGTAGACCCGCCACCCGGCGCTGACCCGCAGACCAGATTCCTCTGCTTCACAGGACGTCGTCCCTAGGGGACCTCAGCGACACGCTGGACACGCCCGCAGATGGTGCGGGCCGGCGCCTTAGCCCCACCACCCAGTTTAGATGCACAGGGCCCCGCCAGCGTGGGGTGGCTTATCCGCATTGGTCCTTTTCGCCCGGCTTTCGTCTGAGGGTCCCCACAGTAGTAGCCGGCCATGTACCCGCGGAGACCAAAGACCGTCCCGAAATCACCCCTGGCGTAAGCCCTTTCCACTATCCCAGCGACAAAGTCCCTGAACTGTTAAGTGCGGTCAGAATCGCTGAACTACAACAGCGACGGCCCGCGAACTTGACACCGCGGTGGTGGGCTGGTATAAATACGAGCCATCTTGACTTCGCAGATCCGTGACTTGCTGGCCGCCGACAGCCACCTGGCTCTAGTAGTCCTAATTACAGGAGGGCTGGTCAGCTAACGTCTGCGCATTGACGAAGCTGCAAGCCCCCCGGGTAACCCCGGGGGGCTTTTTTTGTAGCCGCAAACAAATCGTCCAATCCATCGACCACCTGGATAACCAGAAGAAGTAGGAGACCCAAGATGTCCGACGCGATGAGGCCCGACTCCTTTGACGCCAGCGCCTCCGGCCGCTACCCGACCGATATCGAACTCGACGAGGCAGCCCGGAACTGGGTGCGGCAACACACGGCGACGGCCGCCCCTCGCCCGATGCGCCAGATCGCAGCCGATGCCGCCATCACCTCCGCGATCGGCCGCGCCTACGGCGCGGACTGATAGCAGACCATGAGTGCATCCCTGGCCGACCTCGGCTACGACGACCAAGAAGAGCAGACCGTAGCAGCACCCCTCTGCGGAGCTGAGATCCTGCTCGAATCGCTCGCACGCGAAGGCGTCGAGGTGATCTTTGGCCTGCCGGGGGGAGCGAATCTACCCATCTACCAACACCTCCCCAACTCCCCCATCCGCCACGTCCTGGTGCGCCACGAGCAGGGCGCAGCCCACATGGCGGATGGCTATGCCCGCACCTCGGGCAGGGTTGGGGTCTGCCTGGCGACCTCCGGTCCGGGAGCACTGAACCTGATCACGGGGCTTGCGACCGCCCACTTCGACTCCGTGCCGGTGGTCGCGATAACCGGTCAGGTGGCGACCGCCACGATTGGAACCGATGCGTTCCAGGAATCGGACGTGATCGGCTCGACCCTGTCCGTCACCAAGCACAGCTATCAGGTCCATGATGCCAGGGATCTGCCGGCAGTCGTCAGGGAGGCGTTCCACGTCGCCCGGACGGGCCGCCCGGGAGCGGTTCTGATTGACATTCCCAAGGACGTGCAGCAGCAGATGGTGGATGGGTCAGAGTCCAAGATCGCTCGCCTTCGTCCCCATCGTGCTCCTGCCTTTCCCGATTCGAGACTTCTGGCCGAGGCAGCAGGGCACCTCGCCAGAGCGCAGCGACCGATGATCCTGGCCGGGAGAGGAGTGGCGATCTCAGGGGCTGAGGCCGCTCTGGTCCAGCTCGCAGAGGCCTGTGACGCCCCCGTGGGTACCACCCTCCTGGGGACCGGGGTCTTCCCCACGACCCATCCCCTCTCGCTTGGGCTGGTGGGGTTCATGGGGACCGGCTACTGCAACAAGGCCGTCAGCAACTGCGACTGTTTGGTGATGGTGGGAATGCGAGCGGACGACCGAGTCACCTGCCGAATGGACCTCTTCGCGCCCGAAGCGGAGCACATCATCCATGTCAACATCGACCCCGCCGAGCTCGGCAAGACGGTCGCGGCCGACTGTCAGATAGCCGGCGACGCCCGCGAGGTGATGGAAGCTCTGCTCGAGCAGACGCCGCCGACGGCTAGACCCGAATGGAGGGCCGCGGTCAGCGGGTGGCGGCGTCGACATCCACTTCGCCACCCCCATAACGGGCTGCTGCAACCCCAGGAGGTTCTGGCAGCCTGCTACCGCCATCGCAGGGCGGATGACGTGGTGGTGGCCGATGTGGGTTTGAACCAGATGTGGGCGGCCACCTCGTGGACAGGGGATTCGCCTGGGCTCTTCCTCAATTCTGGTGGGGCTGGGACGATGGGGTTCGCCCTACCGGCGGCTCTTGGAGCCCAGGCAGCCCGCCCTGAACAGAGGGTCTTCGCCATCTGCGGCGAGGGCGGGTTTGTGATGACCTTTCAAGAGCTGGCAACCGCCATCGAGGCGGAGCTGCCCGTCAAGGTGGTGATCTTGAACAACGGCCAGCTGGGTATGGTGCGGCAGTTCCAGGACGACTTCTACGGCGGCGTTCGCTCGCAGGTGGACCACACGGTGATCCCCGACTTCGAACTGCTGGCCCGTGCCTTCGGCTGCTTCGGTCGAGTCGCCCGGACACTTGCTGAGGTAGAGGACGCGCTGCAGGAGGCGGTCAACTACCCCGGGCCCGCCTTGGTGGACTGCCGGATTGACCCTGAGGCCAACATCTACCCCATCGTGCCCTTCGGCAAGGGACTGGCCGACTTCGTGGAGTGCCCATGACCGCGGCTTCCCGAGATACGGCCTTCAGGTCCGACAGCTCCGACAGTCGCGATGTCACGCGGGCGCTCCGGGACCCCTTCATACGCCTGGTGCGGGTCCGGGTCGAGGACCGCTCCGGTGTGCTGCAACGGGTCACCAACTGCTTGGGAAGGCGAGGGCTGCGACTGCTCAGCTGCTCCGTGGGCCAGAACGCGGACCCCGGAACGCTTTCTCTCTGGCTGCAGGTCGAGCACGGCTCGCAACCTGCAGATCAGGTGGCCAAACAGCTGGCCAAGCTCATCGACGTTGTCAGCGTGGAGGATCTGACCGGCTCGCACCCTTTGGAGTGGGTGACCGCGCTGGTGGAGATTCCAGCGGAGGCGGATGACCCCGCCACCGCGGAACTCCTCGAGAGCTGCAATGCAGAGGTCGTCCGCCGTGACGAGCGGTCGCTTTTGGCTGCGCTCTCGGGCACCCCCGAAGTGGTGGAGGCAGCGTTGGAGCGCCTTCGCCAACTTCCTCTGGTCGACTGGATTCTCAGCCGACCGATCGGACTCGGGTCGGGTGACCCTTTGTCCGCGGACCAAAGCAGCAACACGCCCCGAGAGTGGAGATGACATCAATGAAGATCTACTACGACTCCGACGCGGACCCCGCAGCGCTGGCCGGCGCCAAGATCACCATCCTCGGCTATGGCAGTCAGGGCCACGCGCATGCGCAGAACCTACGCGACAGCGGATACCCCGTGCGGGTGGGCTTGAGGCCCGGCAGCGCGAGCCGTACCCAGGCCATGGCCGACGGCTTTGAGGTCCTGGACCCGGTTGCCGCCGTCCAGGATGCGGATGTGGTCATGGTGCTCATCCCGGACCATGACCAGGCCGCACTATTCGCCTCCGGCCTCACGGAGGCGCTCAAGCCCGGCTGCCTCCTTCTCTTCGCCCACGGCTTCTCCATCCACTATGGCACCGTGTTCCCTCCTCGGGGGTGCGACGTGGCGATGGTCGCCCCCAAAGCCCCGGGGCACATGGTGCGGAGCTGCTTCAGAGACGAGATCGGCTGCCCAGCGCTGCTCGCGATTCAGCAGGATTCGACCGGGCACGCTCGGGAGAGGTCCCTGGCGTACGCCCGGGGACTGGGCAGCACCAAGGCTGGCGTCCTGGAAACCACATTCCGAGAGGAGACAGAGACCGATCTGTTTGGCGAGCAGGCGGTGCTCTGTGGGGGGGTGGCCGCCCTGATAACTGCGGCTTTCGAGACGCTCACGCAGGCGGGGTATCAGCCCGAGCTCGCCTACTTCGAATGTCTCCACGAGCTGAAGCTCATCGTCGACCTCATCTATCAAGGAGGGTTGTCCCTCATGAGGTACAGCGTCAGCGACACCGCTGAGTACGGGGACTACACCAGTGGGCCGGTGGTCATCGACGAGCACGTCAAAGAGCAGATGCGGGGGATCCTCGGCCGCATCCAAGACGGCAGCTTCGCCGAGCACTGGATCGACGAGAACCGCTCCGGCCGGAAAGGGTTCCTCGCGCAGCGCGAGACGGCTCGGACCCATCCAATCGAGGAGGTGGGCCAGCGGCTCCGAGCGCAGATGTCCTGGATTCACCCGGTGGCAGCGGTCCCCAAGGCAGCGAGCGCCGATCCCGGTCAGCAGGCAGCTGCCGCTGAAGACTCGGTACGCCCGGTATCGGAGGTAGCCTCATGACCGCTGACGGTCGGCCAGCCTCCGACGAGGCACAAACCCCGGCGCTCGAGACATCCGGGGAGCTGGTGGAGTTCTTCGACACCACTCTGCGCGACGGTGAGCAGTCACCGGGAGCGACTCTTCACCCCTCGGACAAGCTGGAGATTGCGCACCAGCTCGCCAAGCTCGGCGTGGATGTGATCGAGGCGGGTTTCCCCGCCTCCTCCCCTGGGGACTTCGAGGCAGTCCAGCAGATAGCCCGGGAGGTGGAAGGACCATCGGTGACGGGACTCGCCCGCGCCCACCGCGGGGACATCGACGCCGTCTTTGAGGCAGTCCGCGACGCTCAGAGGCCACTGATCCATGTCTTCATCGGCGTGTCCGACGTCCACATCATCAAGAAGCTGGGACTTGACCGAGCCACCGTCCTCGCCCGGACTGCGGAGTCGGTGGCCTACGCCCGAGAGCGCTGTCCGTGGGTTCAGTTCTCCCCGGAGGACGCGGGCCGTGCGGACCTCGACTACCTCTGTTCCGTGGTCGAGGTGGCCGTCCAGGCCGGCGCTTCCGTGATCAACCTCCCGGACACCACCGGGTACTGTCTGCCCTCGGAGATGGCCGAGATCGTCGCCACGATCCGCCGGGAAGTTTCGGGAATGGACAAGGTACTGGTGAGTGTTCACTGCCACGACGACCTGGGCCTGGCCACCGCCAACTCGCTGGCGGGCATCGCCGCCGGCGCCCGCAGGGTGGAGGGATGTATCAACGGAATCGGAGAGCGTGCCGGCAACGCGGCCATCGAGGAGGTAGTGATGGCCCTGCGGGTCCGTCGACCCACCTTGCACCTCCGAGACAATCTCCGCGCCACCGAGCTGGGGCCCACCAGCCGAATGGTCTCGGCGCTGACCGGGATGGTGGTGCCGCCCAACAAGCCGGTGGTGGGCACCAACGCCTTCGCTCATGCCTCGGGGGTCCACCAGCACGGGGTGCTGCGCGAGCGCTCCACCTACGAGATCATGTCGGCGGAGGACGTGGGCGCTGGGGAGACCCAGATCGTCTTGACTGCACGCTCCGGACGCCACGCCCTGGTCCATCGGCTGGATCGGATCGGGATCCAAGTCCCCGATGGTCAGATGCCAGCTCTGTGGCAACGGTTCCTGGAGGTCGCGGACTCCACCAAGGAGGTTGAGGACGAGGCGCTCATGCGCATAGTTGGCGAGCTCACGTTGCACCAGCCGCCGCTGGGTTCCGTGGCCACATGAGCGCCGCTGCCAAGACTATTAGGCTGGTCACCCTACCGGGAGATGGAGTGGGCCCGGAGGTGACTTCGGCTGCGTTACGGGTTCTGGAGCGGGCGCTGGTCGACTCCGGGGTCGCGCTAGAGGTGGCGGAGCATGCCATCGGTGGAGCCGCTCTAGACCAAGGTCAGGACCCCCTGCCGAAGGCGAGCCTCGATGCGGCCAGGGCGGCCGACGCGGTTTTGTTGGGCGCTGTCGGGGGCCCCCGGTGGGACACCGCCGAAGTGCGCCCGGAGGCCGGCCTGCTGGGGCTGAGAAGCGGCCTTGGAGTCTTCGCGAACCTGCGTCCGGTCAAGGTCTGGCCCGGTGGAGAGCGCCACAGCCCGCTGCGAGACGACCGCTTACTGGACACGGACCTCCTCTTCGTGAGAGAGCTGACCGGCGGAGCGTACTTCGGCCGCCCGCGCGGAGTGGGCGGAACTGCGCCGCGCCGGAGGGGAGTGGACACGATTGAGTACGGGGAGACGGAGATCCGTCGAGTCGCGCATGTTGCATTCGGGCTGGCGAGGCAACGTCGGCGGCATCTCAGCTCCGTCGACAAGGCCAATGTCCTGGCCACATCCGCCCTCTGGCGGGACGTGCTGACGGAGGTGGGGCGCGAGTACCCTGATGTGGAACTGGAGCACTGCCTGGTCGACAGCTTCGCGCTCAGGCTACTACTCGATCCTCGTCAGTTCGATGTGGTCGTCACCGAGAACCTGATGGGGGACATCCTGACCGACGAGGCGGCGGCTCTAGTGGGGACCCTGGGAGTGCTGCCGTCGGCCAGCGGTGGCGGCGAGGGGCCATGGCTCTACGAGCCGGTGCACGGATCAGCTCCCGACATCGCGGGCCGAGGGGTTGCCAACCCGTTGGGGGCGATCGCGACGGTTGCGATGTTGCTGCGACTGACCCTGCGCCGCGAGGATCTCGCCGGTGCGGTCGAGAAGGCCGTCGGTAGCGTGATCGCCAACGGGCCGCTAACGCCGGACATGGGGGGGGTGGTCGGCACAGAGACGGTAACGGCTGCCGTCATCGAGAGACTCGCCAGTCTGGTGTCCGCATGAGCGAACCACGGCCCGCCCGAGATGCTAAGTCCGCGCCGGTAGTGCTCTACGACACCACCCTGCGCGATGGGATGCAGGGGTTCGGCATGCAGCTCAGCATCGAGCAAAAGCTTCGCATCGCGCGGCGGGTCGACCTGCTTGGGATCCCCTACATAGAGGCCGGGTGGCCCGGCGCCAACCCCCGCGACACCGGCGTCTTCGACGAGCTGCGGGCGCGGCCACTGCGACGCGCTCGCCTCGCCGCCTTCGGGTCCACCTGCCGAGCCAACTCAGCAGCTAAACAGGACCCCGTTCTGGGAGCGACACTGGCGGCTGAGACCCCGGTTGTCACCCTGGTGGGGAAGACCTCCCGTTGGCAGGTGGAGACCGTCCTCAGAACTACCCCGACAGAGAACCTCCGCATGGTGGCCGACTCAATCGAGGTGGCAGTTGGCGAAGGTCGCGAGGTTGTCTTCGACGCTGAGCACTTCTTCGATGGCCACGCGGCGGACGCTGAATATGCGCTGCGGGTGCTGGACACCGCCCGTGGCGCCGGGGCGAGTTGGATCGTCCTTTGCGACACCAACGGCGGCCGGCTGCCGGAGGAGATCGCGAGCGCCACGTCGGCGGCCCGGGAGCTGCTCGGTGACTGTGTGGGAATCCACTGCCACAATGACACAGGGACAGCGACTGCGGCTTCACTCGCCGCGGTGCGCGCCGGCGCGCGCATGGTCCAAGGGACCTTGAACGGAACCGGGGAGCGATGCGGGAATGCTGACCTCCTGATCGTGGCGGCGAACCTGCAGATCAAGATGGGGCTTGGCGTGCTGGATCCTGAGCAGATGGCGGAGCTGGTGTCGGTGTCCCAGCTGCTGGATTCGCTGCTCAATCGGCTGCCGGACCCCCAGCGCCCGTATCTGGGCTCAGCCGCCTTCCTGCACAAGGCTGGGCTCCATGCCCAAGGGATTTCCCGGGACCCGATGGCATATCAGCACATCGACCCGGAGATGGTTGGAAACCGGATGCGGACCGTGGTCTCCGATCAGAGCGGGCGGAGCAATGTCGCCGCCAAGCTCAAGGACATGGGACTAGACCCGCTCGACCGCGAGGCGGGGCAAGCAGTGGTAGAGCAGCTGAAGCGATTGGAGGTGGCCGGGTGGGCGTTTGAGGACGCGGACGCGTCATTCGAGCTGCTGGTCGCTCGGACCCTGCCTGAAGACGTCCCTCCCTTCGAGCTGTGCGAAATGCTCGTAGTAGCCCACGAGCAGGTGAGGGACTCTATCGAAGCGGTCACCGGGGTTCAGGCGAGCGTCAAGGTGCGAGTGACCGGAGCGCTGGTGCACACCGCCGCTGAGGGAACGGGCCCGGTGGAGGCGCTGGACGGGGCCATTCGTCGCGCCCTTGTCCCCCACTTCCCCTTCCTCGCAGACGTGCGCCTCGTCGACTACCGGGTCCGGGTGATCGACGGCGACCGAGGCACGGCGGCCACGGTCCGGGTCGGGATCGACTCCAGCGACGGAGATCGCACCTGGACGACGGTCGGTTGCTCCAGCAACATCCTGCGGGCTTCGTCGATGGCGCTGGTCGACAGCTACGAGTGGGCGGCGCGCCACGCCGCGGTGACGAACAGACTTTCCACAAGCGCATGAACAAGGAGGACGAGGCCATCACCGCTGAGACCACTCCGCCAGCATCGTCGGCGGGCACTCCCCGCACGGCCTATCAGAAGATCTGGGACTCCCACCGCGTCAGCGGTAATCCACTGGAGCGAATCCTCCTATATGTGGACCTGCATCTGGTCCACGAGGTCACCTCCCCTCAGGCCTTCGCGGGCTTGCGAGCCATGGGACGCCAGGTCCGCCGCCCCGACCTCACGATGGCGGTCATGGACCACCTCGTCCCCACCTGGGAAAGAAGCAGGCCCACCCCCGACCCGGTCGGCCGCGAGCAACTGCGCCAGCTGAGCGAGAACTGCGCCGCCGCCGAGATACCACTCTTCGACCTGCATCATGCTCGCCAGGGGATCGTGCACGTGATCGGGCCGGAGTTGGGACTGACCCAGCCCGGAATGACCGTAGTCTGCGGCGACTCCCACACCGCCACCCATGGAGCGTTCGGGGCGCTGGCGTTCGGCATCGGCACCTCCGAAGTGGAGCAGGTTCTAGCCACCCAGTGCCTGTGGCAGGCCCCTTCTCCCACCATGGAGGTGAAGATCGAGGGCGAACTGCCGAAGGGGGTGACGGCCAAGGATGTGGCGCTGGGCGTCATCGGCCGGCTGGGCGTCGCGGGCGGGCGGGGGTCGGTCGTTGAATACACTGGAAGCGTCGTCAGGAACCTCTCCATGGAAGGTCGGATGACCCTCTGCAACATGACTATCGAAGCGGGAGCGAGAGCGGGGATGATCTCCCCAGATGAGACCACCGTGAGGTATTTGGAGGGCCGGCCGGCAGTCCCGGAGGGACCCGCTTTCGACCGCGCCGCTGAGCGCTGGCTCAACTTCGCCACGGATCCCGGCGCCACTTTCGATCGTCAGGAGGAGATTCAAGCGGCCGAACTCGCCCCGTTTGTGACCTGGGGAACCAACCCCGCCATGGTCGCTGCGGTCACCGGCAGGGTCCCTCACCTCGACGAATGTCCCGATGAGTCGACCAGAGACGCGACCGCGCGCGCGCTGGCCTACATGGGACTGACCGAAGGGACCGCGATCGAGGACATCGCCATCGACCGGGTCTTCATCGGATCCTGCACGAACAGTCGGCTGGAGGACCTGCGCGCCGCGGCCGCCATCGCCGTCGGCAACAGGGTCCACGCGGGAGTCAGGGCGATGGTGGTCCCTGGATCGGGAACGGTGAAGCGTGCCGCTGAGGCGGAGGGCTTGGACAGAGTCTTCCGGGACGCCGGCTTCGAGTGGCTGGAGGCGGGATGCTCCATGTGCCTAGGGATGAACCCAGACACCCTCTTGCCTGGCGAACGCTGTGCCTCGACCTCCAACCGCAACTTCGAGGGCCGACAGGGCGCGGGGGGAAGGACCCACCTGGTGAGCCCCGCGATGGCAGCGGCCGCCGCCCTGCACGGCCACTTTGTCGATGTGAGGCGGCTCGCCTCCACCTCAGCCAGCTGATTCGGAGACCCATATGGAAGCTTTCAAGGTTCACCAAGGCCTCTGCGCCACGCTGAGCCGGGACGACGTTGACACCGACCAGATAATCCCCAAGCAGTTCCTGAAGCGCACCGAGAAGGACGGTTACGGAGAATCCTGCTTCTTTGCCTGGCGGTACGATGAGGCGGGCGCGCCCCGCGACGATTTCGAGCTCAATGATCTAGCCTACCGGGGCGCGAGCATCCTGATCACCGGCCAGAACTTCGGTTGTGGCTCATCCCGGGAACATGCCGCGTGGGCGCTGCTCGGATATGGCGTCCGGGCCGTGATCGCACCTTCCTTCGCTGACATCTTTGCGACCAACGCCTACCAGAACGGCCTTCTGCCAGTCGCGCTCCCAGCGGCCGCGGTGGCCCGCGTGAGAGACCGCACGCGCCAGCGGGACGGGTACCAGATCACCGTCGACCTCGCAACTCAAGAGGTGCGCGACGAGACGGGGGTGGTTGCCACCTTCCAGATTGAAGACTTCTGGCGGGAGTGCCTGCTGGATGGGCTCGACCCGATCGCGACCGCCATCAAGCGGTCAGCGGAGATAGCCTCCCACGAGCAGCATCGGTCGCCTTTATTGCCGGTCACCTCGGGCTTCGCCTCCAAAGCTGGAGGTGGGTGAGGCCGGTCAGACAGGCCTCATCGGCGGAGTCCACATCGCGATCATCGGAGAGCCCATCGGCCGGAGCGCTCTGCTCGGGCTCGGCACCGCCCCCTTCGGCGGTCCTCAGGCGGTCCTCGAAGACCCTCGTCGTCGCGCGGCCACGGCAGGGGTACCTCTGCACCGTGATAGTGGCCAATGCGGCACTGACCTTCTTCTAACCCGGCGACGTTGTCATCGGGCTACGGTCAGCCCAGGCTGAACTCTTCACTCCGGCCCCGCCCACAGGGCACGAGGAAGCGGTCGGACTGCGCGGGCGTCGTGGCCCTGAATCTGGAGCTCACGGGCCTTGTCGTGGCCCTACGGCTGGCGGGCGGGCCGCCGACTCCCCCGATCGGCAGTCGCGGTTCCCTGATGTCCGGGCGAGCAAACTCGAGAGAACCAGGCGACGTGCTGTCCCCTCAGCTGCTATCCTAGGCGGTGTAGTTGCAATAAGGCTGCTACAGCCTCTTGGTGATACCTCGCCCCGCTGACTCGGCGGCGTCCTCGAGAAGCATGATTATCGAAGCCGGCGAGGGCGACTGTGGGCTTTTTGCCCGGGGACACCAAGTTGACAACATTTGCTGAGCTGGGTGTGCGTGCGCGCACTCTCGAGAATCTGGCGCGGCAGCGCCTGCAGACACCCACTGCC
Source organism: Candidatus Dormiibacterota bacterium (assembly GCA_035534915.1). Taxonomy (GTDB): domain Bacteria; phylum Chloroflexota; class Dormibacteria; order Aeolococcales; family Bog-877; genus AG-12. The sequence goes on along the minus strand of DATLQZ010000067.1, from coordinate 61,637 downwards.
GTTCAGGAGGGTGCGCTGCCAATCCTGATCGGGGGTCGCGACTGCGTGATTCAGTCGCCGACCGGTTCCGGTAAGACGCTGGCCTTCCTCATTCCTCTCTCGGAGAAATTGGGTGGTCACGGCACCGGCGCTCCGCGAGCCCTGATCATCACTCCAACCCGTGAACTCGCGACCCAAATCGGCGCGGTGCTCAACCAGTTGGATCCCAGGCTGCGCGTGGCCTTGGTCTACGGGGGGGTCGGGTATGGGGGCCAGACCAACCAACTGCGCACAGCCGACGTGGTCATCGGCTGTCCGGGAAGGCTGGTGGACATGGCGCAGCGGGGAGCCGCCCGACTTGGGGCGATCGAGTACCTGGTCCTCGACGAAGCAGATGAGATGCTGGATGCCGGGTTCGCCAAGGACGTGGAGAGCCTTACCGATCGCACCAACCAGCGGATCAGCAGCACCAAGCGGCAGACGGTCCTTGCCTCCGCGACCATGCCGGAGTGGGTCGCCAAGATGGCGCGCAAGCACCTCGTCGACCCAGAACGGATCGCCGTAGCTCCCAATGAGGAGTCGGACCTCGAACACGGCTTGGTATCGGTTCCGAGAGCGCAGAAGGTGGACTTTCTCAGCCAACTGCTGAAGCAGTCCGCCTCGACGATCGTCTTCCATCGCACCAAGCACGGAGCTCGCAAGCTGGCGCACGACCTGACGGTTCTGGGCCACGCGACCGCCGAGCTGCAGGGGAACCTGTCTCAAGCGGCTCGAGATCGCGCGATCGCCTCCTTCCGGCGCCGGGAATCGAGGGTTCTGGTCGCCACCAACGTCGCCGCCCGCGGGATCGACGTCCGCGACGTGACCCTGGTTGTCAACTACGAGCTACCAGATACCGCCCAATGGCTCACTCACCGCGTGGGACGAACAGCTCGCAATGGGGCTAAGGGCAGGGCCCTGACCTTTCTCTGCGAGGATGACGGCGAGAAGTGGCGCAAGCTACGCCGCTCAGGAGCACCGGAGCTGCAGTTTGTGGATCCATCCCGACTGCTCACCACCGGCGACATGCACTTCGTGGCGGGATCGCCTGACCAAGCCCCGCGGGGCCAACGCCAGGGACAGGCGCCGACTCGGAACTTTCGCCCTCAAGGGGCTCGGTCGATGCCGGCTGGCCGGTCACCACGACCGTGGGGGCACCCAGCGGGAAGGCCCCAGGGCAGAGGCTCGGCCAAACCTTAGTGGGGCCCCCCGTCGGGCTCCAGGTTAGTCGAGCAGAGAGAGCAGCTCGGCGGCCTCCAGGGCCAGGGTCAGGTCGGTGACTCCAGCCGGAGTCGTGGGATTGACGCCCGTCAGCTCGCGAATGCGGTGCAAGCGATTTAGCACGGTGTTGCGATGACAGGGAACCTGTGCGGCCACCTGGACCACCGACCCGTCTCCGGCCAGGAACAGCCGCAGAGTTCGTAGGAGCGCCGCACGCTCCCCGCGGTCAATCTCCAGCAGCTTGCCAAGCACCCGGTGGGCTAGACGGCGCGCCAAATCTGGAGAGACGACCAGGAGAGCGGCTGGAAGTCTCTCGTCCAGCGTCACAACCGCGTGGCGATGAGCTGGGATCGACCGCAGCGCCAGCTCAGCCTGCCTATAGGCGCCGCCGACGTCGGAGAGCGAGCTCACCTCCGGACTGAGTCCCGCCCTAATTGGGACCATCCGTCCCAGGCACTTCTGAACCAACCCCGTGCCGCCCCGAGCGGCGGCGAGCAGGCCACTTTGGCGGCCCCCCTGCAGCAGCCACGCCGACCGGACGCCGCCGGCCGTCATCAGGCGCTGCATCTGCTCCCCATCGCGTGCGGGCTCAGCTACAGCGACCAGATAGGGGCCGTGCTCCGGCAAGCCGAGCGTCTCCGCGGCGAAGACGAGATCACGCTCACTGGCGATTCCACTGAGCAGACCCTGAAGGAGGCTCTCGCGCCGGTTGCGATCACGACTGATGAGCCCAGCCTCGGAGTGCCGATAGGCGACACCCACTGCTGACGAGAGCTCGTCGGTCATCTGCCAAACCAGCTCCGCCGCCTCCATGAGATCATCGGTAGGCCGCTCCGGTCGGCGGCGAGCCTCTTTCAGCAGCTCGTCCCAGATCACGCTGCCACCCAGTCGATAGGCGCGCAAGACGCTTTCAAGCGGCACACCCAGCTCGGCGCGGCTGCGGCCGACAGCCCACGCCTGATCGCGCGCCGGCTCCTGTTCTTCTGGGAGACGGGTAAGAACCCCTAGATACTCCGCCAGGCTGTCGTGAACGGTGCGCCTGAGCTCCTCCATCGAAACCAGCCGGCCCTCCCGATATCCCTCTTCCCGCTCGCAGATCGCCTCCACCGTCCGATCCGTGATCTCCTCCAGCCGAGCGGCAAGAGATGCGGCCAGAGACGCAAGGAGGCGAAGGGACCGACGCGTGGGTCGCTGCAGGGGTCCGTCCACAGGCTCGGTAGATTCCAAGCCGTCTCTCCTCGACCGCGCTTCCGGCTTGAGCTGGGGCACATCTGCCAGCCGACAGTTGATGGGGCTGGGTCGGCCCAACGTCATCCTAAGCATCGGCAGCTAGTGCCGTACGAGGCTCGCCCTGGCCGGCGCCTACAACTGGGGCGGGCTGGCAGCCCCGTATCTCGCCCGGAGCACCTTCTTGTCGAACTTACCGACCCCAGTCTTGGGGACGACCTCCACCAGCTCCAGCCTGTCGGGGAGCTGCCACTTCGCCCATCCTTTGTCCGCCAGATGCTGTCGGATCTTGTCGAGAGTTAGCTCAGCGCCCGGCCGCGGGACCACGGCCGCCAGTGGTCGCTCCTGCCACTTCTCATCGGGAATGGCGATGACCGCCGCCTCCAGAACGCCGGGCATCGCCATTATGTCCCCCTCCATGTCGACCGACGAAATCCACTCGCCTCCCGACTTGATCAGGTCCTTGGTGCGGTCGACGATCACGAAGTACCCCTCGGGAGACATCGAGGCCACGTCCCCAGTCCGGAACCAGCCATCGTCGGTGAAGCGCTCTGGAGTCGCCCCCCCACGGTAGGAGTCGATGACCCACGGGCCCTTGACCAACAGCTCGCCGATGGAGTTGCCGTCGGCCGGGAGTTCCTCGCCGTCATCCCCCACGATCTTGACGTCCACTCCCGGCAGCGGCAGCCCAGCCTTGATGCGAACCTCGGCTCGCAGCCGGTCGGGATCCCAGTCACGCATCTTCTCCTTGGGCCAGGCGAGAGCGGCGACTGGAGAGGTCTCGGTCATCCCCCAACCCTGGACCAGGGTGATTCCGAACTCCTTCTCGTACCGCTCTATGAGGGCCATCGGCGGCTGGCTTCCGCCCGCCATGACGAATCGAAGGTGTGGCATTTTGACCTGCTGGCGCGTCATCTCCTCCGCCACCCCGGCCCAGATGGTCGGCACTCCCAAAGCCACGGTCACCCTTTCATCCACCATGAGGCTGACGATGGTGGCCGGATCCATGAAGGGTCCTGTGAAGACCTGCTTGGCGCCCACCATCGTGGCGGCAAAAGGGGCGCCCCAGGCGTTCACATGGAACATGGGCACGACCGCCAAGCCAGCATCCTGGGGCCCCATGCCAGTGGCCGCCCCTGACGTCGTTGTCAGCGCGTGGAGGTAGGTGGACCGGTGGGTGTACTCAACCCCTTTGGGCCTGCCGGTGGTTCCCGAGGTGTAGCAGATGCCGAGGGTGGTCTCTTCGGCAATCTCGCGCCGCGGGTACTTGGCGGGGTGTCCCAAGATCAAGTCCTCGTAGCTGACCACGTTCTCAAGCGCGGTGGTCGGCACCCTTTCGGCGAAGACGACGATGTGCCTCACCCCGGACAGAGAGTCGCGAACCCGCTCCAGGACCGGCAGAAGATTCTCGTCGACAAAGATCACCTGGTCGTCGGCATCGGTGATGATGAACTCCAAATCCTGCGTGGGTAGTCGAGGGTTGAGGGTGTGCAGGACCCTCCCCGTGCACGGGATCGCGAAGTAGCATTCGAGATGCCGGTAGCCGTTCCAGGCCATGGTCGCCAGATGAGCCTGGTCTTCGAGCCCCAGGGCGTCGAGCGCGTGCATCAACTGCTGAGTCCGATGGCTGAAGTCCCGGTAGGTGTACCGGTGCCGCTCACCGGGGCCGATCTGGGTAACTATCTCGGTATCCGGGAAGTAGCGCTCGGCATGGTCGAACATCATCCAGCTGTTGAGGGAAGCCTGCATCATGCTCATGGCAGCGAACCTCCTTGATCGGTGGCGGCCGGTCGGCCCCGGTCTCTGCCCTGGGAGACGGCTTCGGCGATCAGACTCCGGGCCAACTCCCTGCGGTGGAGCGCCGGGGCTCCCCCGAAGTACTGGACCCAAAGAGAGCGCTTGTAATACCGGTGCAGCGGGCTCTCCCAGGTGAAGCCCATCCCCCCGTGAACCTGAATTACCCGTTCGCACGTGTGCACAGCTGCCTCCACCGCGGAGGCGTACGCGGCCAGCGCCGCGACCTCCGCCTGCCGGTGCTCGACGCTGATGCACCAGGCCGCCCAGTAGCAGAGCGACCGTGCCAGTTCCACCTCCACGAAGCTGTCGACGAGAGGATGGGCAACCGCCTGGTAGGAGCCGATCGGCTTGCCAAACTGTTCCCGCGTGCGCACGTGATCGATCCCCCACTCCAGGACCCGCTGGGCGATTCCCACCGATTCCAGCGCCAGCGCGGCGGCCTTGCGAATCCGCATCTGGGCCATTAGTTGAGCCGCCTGGGGGCCGGTCGCCAGGCGCTCGCCAGCTGCCACCTCGCTGAGCCGTCCCATTCGTCGAGTGGAATCTATTGATCGTTCCGACGTCCATCCCGACGCCGGTACCATCCACAGCTCTTCGTTCCTCTCCACCACCACAGCGTCAACTGCCCCAAGGTCCGGGACCAGGTTGCAGGCCGCCCCGACAGCCACCGACCACCGGCGGTGCCCGCCTGCCAGCTGACCCAGTTGACCCTCTGGTATCGCCGGCCTAGCCAGCCCGATCGAGGCTTGAAATGGGCCTGGATACAGACAGCGACCGAACTCCTCCAGGAGAATTGCCTCCTCCAGGAAGGTGAGCCCCGCGCCGCCCAGGCGCTCTGGGACAGAGACGCCGAGCCAGCCGAGATTGGCGATCTCCTGCCACGACTCACGCGCCCACCCCTGGTCAGAGTCCGCCAGCGAAGCGACCACCTGGGGGGTGAAGCGGCGCTCGAGGAAAGACCGGGCCTGCTCCTGAAGCTCCCGCTGCTCGGGGCTGAAGGTGAAGTCCATCAGCGTGACCTCGGCAGGTTCAAGACCCGCTCAGCCACTATGTTTCGCAGAATCTCCGAGGTTCCAGCCTCGATGGTGTTGGCCCGGCTGCGGAGCTGTTGATACTGCCAGAAGTCGTCGTCGAGGACGGCCCCCGGACCCAGCAGCTGACGGGCGAGCTTGGTGACGCGTTGGTTCGACTCCGACCACGCCAGCTTTATCACTGATCCCTCGGGACCTGGCATTCCGGTCAGATCGAGTTGTCCGAGTGAGCGGTAGGCGGTCAGCTTCAGCGCCTGAAGCTGAGTCCACTCCGCCGCGATCTCCGCAAGCCACGGTTCGGACGCCTTGAGGTCAGCTGCCGCCAGCCGCAGGAGCCGCTGAACGTGCCCGTCCAGAAAGCCGGTCAGGGCGAAGCCGAGGGTGGCCCGTTCGTGGAGCAAAGTGGTCATGGCCACCTGCCAACCCGCTCCGACCTCCCCCAGCGCATTGCTCGCCGGGACTTCGACATCGGTGAAAAAGATCTCGTTGAAGTCGGCATCGCCGGTGATCTGACGGAGCGGCCGCACCTCCACACCCTTCGAGTGCATGTCGACCAGGAGATAGGTGAGCCCCCTATACCGAGGGGCATCCGGGTCGCTGACGGTGACCAGAATGCACCAGTCGGCGATGTGGGCATACGAAGACCACACCTTCTGCCCGTTCACCAAGAAGGTGTCTCCACGACGTTCCGCCCGGGTCCTCACCGCGGCCAGGTCGGAGCCCGCGCCCGGCTCGGAGAAGCCCTGGCACCAAATTTCCCGAGCATCGAGGATTCGGGGCAGATGTTGGCTCTTCTGCTGGTCAGTTCCGTGGCCCATGATGGTCGGTCCGGCCATCCCTAGCCCGATCGCTCCGACGTGCTGGGGGGCATCGGCACCGGCCAACTCCTCGAGGACTATCGCCTCCTCCGAGTGCTTACCCCCACCCCCGCCATATTCCTGGGGCCAGGTCAGTCCCGCATAACCGGCCTTCGCAAGGTCCCGACTCCACTGCCGCAGCAGCTCCAGGCTTTCGTGGCGAGTCCCCAGGCCGGTCAGCTCCGGGGTGAGGTTGGCGGAGATCCACGCGCGCAGCCCTCCCCGAAACGCTGACTCTTCAGCCGTGTCCCGAAGCTCCACCGCTCACCTCCCGTGAACCCGCCGATCCAAACCTGGCACGGGCCGTCTGCTCCGTGGTCACGCCGCGCTCCGGATTATTGATGCCCGGAGCAAACTCTGCAATGGTCTGAGCCACAAACTAAGACTGCTCGCGTTGTGCGTTCGCCAATTCCGTACCATCGGTGGGTCGGCATCAGAGGCCGGGACCGGAGCTCAGCCCGCCGTCAACCGCTATGACCGCCCCGTTGATGTACGAGGCGCGATCGGAGACGAGGAAGAGGATCACCTCGGCGACCTCCTTGGGCTCCGCGAATCTGCCCAGCGGATTGCGGTCGACGGTAGCCTGCTGAATCGTCGGGTTGGCGATCAGGGGCGCAGCGAACTCGGTCCGAACCACCCCGGGCGCCACCGCGTTGACCCGGATTCGATCGCGGCCCAGCTCTATCGCCAGCTGCTTGGTCAGCATGTTGAGGGCGGCCTTGGTGATGTCGTACACCCCGAGCCCCGGTGCCGGAGAGGCGCCGCCGACGCTCGAGACGTTGACGATATTCCCGCCGTGCTCCCCCATCCACGCGCGATGAGCCTCGCGGATCAGGAACAGTGGACCCCGCAGATTGACCTCGAAGGTCTTGTCCCAAGCGGCCGGCTCGACATCCAGGGTCATTCCGAAATGGGGATTGGCCGCGGCATTGTTGATCAGGATGTCCAGCCGACCGAAGGTCCCCATAACCTCCCCCACCAGCCGAACGGAGTCGTCAAGCACCCCGGCGTGCGCCTTGACCGGCAGAACGACCCCCTTACCCAGGGCCCCCAGTGAGGCCGCCGCCACGGCGAGCTCAGCTTCCTTGCGCGCTGAGATCACGACCCGACATCCCTGAGAGATCAGCGCGCGAGCGGTCTCGTACCCGATCCCACGGGTGGCCCCGGTCACCAAAGCGACTCGGTCCTGCAGCTCGGTGCCGACAGCGGGTGTCACGTCGAGCCTAGGGCGCTCCCCGCACGTAGAGAACTTGACCGGTCACATAGCTGGCGTCATCGCTGGCAAAAAAGGCAATCGCACCCGCCACGTCCTCGGGCTGGCCGGTGCGCGGGATGGGGTTGGTGGCTGCAAACCCCTCGGTGAGCTGCTCAAAGCTGACCCCCATGCGAGCGGCGGTCGCCTCCGTCATTCGGGTCTCGATGAATCCGGGAGCCACCACGTTGCAAGTTATCTGGTAGCGACCCAGCTCCAGCGCCAGGGTCTTTGCCAACCCCTGAATGCCCATCTTGGCCGCGGAGTAGTTGGCCTGGCCACGATTTCCCAAAGCGGAAGTGGACGAGATCAAGATGATCCGCCCTGCCTTCTGAGGCACCATCACAGCCTGGGCGGCCTGGGCGCACAGGAAGCTGCCCTTGAGGTGGGTGTCGATGACCAGATCCCAATCCTCCTCGCTCATCTTGTGAACCAGGTTGTCGCGAATGAGCCCGGCGCAGGTCACCAGGATGTCCAGGCGGGAAAACTCCGAGACCGTGCGCTCGACCATCGCAGCGACCTCCGCTCGTCGGCTCACGTCGCAGGCGACGGCGATCGCCTGGCCGCCGGCCGCGCGGATGGTCTGCGCGGCCTCCTCTGCCACCTCCTGATCGATGTCGGCAACCGCAACTGCCGCTCCCTCCGTGGCTAAACGTTGCGCGGTCGCCGCCCCGATCCCCCGGCCCGCACCGGTCACCAGCGCTACCCGGTTTTCAAGTCTCACTGAGCTTCCTCCTCATCTGGCATCACTCGGCGGAAGGTACAGCCGCGTCACCGTCTCCGCAACGCACGCCGGCTTCTCCCGATCCTCGATCTCTACTGTCACCGTCAGCACCAGCTGCAGCCCACCGTCTATCTCGGTCGCCTCCTTGACCGAGGCCGCAGCACGAATCCTGGACCCGACCGGTACCGGAGAGATGAACCGCACCCGGTTGACCCCGTAGTTGACTGCGAGGGCGACCCCAGGGACCCTCACCATCCCCTGCAGCAGCACCGGCAGCAGCGAGAGGGTGAGATACCCGTGCGCGATGGTGCCGCCGAAAGGCCCCGAGCGCGCCCTCGCGGGATCGACGTGAATCCACTGGTGATCACCGGTGGCCTCGGCGAAAAGGTCGACCTGGGCCTGGGTCACCAGATGCCAGGAACTCACTCCTAGCTCCTGCCCTACCTTCCGGCGGAGGGTTTCCAAGGACTCGGGTAGTTCGCTCACTGCGCTCCTTAAGACGGTCGAACCGAGGGTCCGTGCTAGCCCCGGTAATCTACCGTGCGCACCCATCTTCCTCAGCCTGGCGCCCGACTGCAATATGCCGCCCCACAGCAATTGGTGGCGCAGGATGGGCACATCCACTCGGGCGCGGGAGTGCTCGCCGGCGCGAACAGCACCGGCGGCTCCCTCACCGGGTTCAGAGAAAGAGCTCTGCCGCCTGCCGAAGGCGTGGGAGCGGCCCGTCAACCATGAGCAGGGTGGGCAAGCCATCCCTCCAGAGGGGGACCTCCTCTCTCACCTTGGCCAGCGGGCCAATCAGCGCTACCGCCTCCACCATCTCTAGCGACACAGCCACTGCGGCGCCGCGGGGATTGCCGGAGAGGTAGAGTTCCTGGATTCGTAGTGCCTGCTCCTCGAACCCCATCCGGCAGAAGAGATCGAAGTGAAAATTGTGACGCTGGCTGCCCATCCCGCCGACGTACAGGGCGATCAGAGGCCGGATTCTGTCAGCCGCGGCCTCGATGTCGTCGTCGATCAGCAGAGGCAAATTGGCCGCTATCTCAAATGACCGCGGACGCCCGGGGATATCCCTTCTGCTAAAACCCTCCTCGAGGGCCCGCCTTTGCCAGTCGCTGCGGGCGGGCGCATGGAACCCTGCCAACCAGCCATCGGCGATCTCGGCGGCCAGCGAGATGTTGCGGGGCCCCTCAGCTCCCAGCCAGATCGGCAACTCCCGTCTCCGGGGGTGGACCGTGAGCTGCAAAGGCTTGCCCGGACCATCCGGCTGCGGTAGGCGGTAGCGCCTACCGGCGTGGATCAACGGGCCCTCGCGGCGCAAGATCTGGCGCAGTATCGCGAAGTACTCCCGGGTCGCGGCCAACTGGGGCGCAAACGAGGTTCCGTACCAACCCTCAACCACCTGTGGTCCTGATGCGCCCAGCCCCAGCACGAAGCGGCCCTGACTCAGATGGTCCAAGGTGACTGCGGCCATCGCGGTGGCGGCCGGGGCGCGGGCGTGCATCTGGGCGACCGCAGTGCCGAGGCGCAGCCTTGCGGTCGCACTCCCCCACCAGGCGAGAGGAGTCAGAGCGTCCGAGCCGTAGGCCTCAGCGGTCCAGACGGAGTCGAAGCCAAGTAGCTCCGCCTCTCGGATGAGCTCCGCTGTCCCTGTCGGCGGGCTGGACCCCCAATAGCCCAGAGAAAGTCCGAGGCGAATTCCGGGCTGGCCAGGGGAATCCTCGTTGATGCTCACCGCTGCCCAGGTTAATCGCCAGAGGGGCGCCGCTGTGGCGGGATGCCGCATAGTTGTTGCGGCACCGGCATAAGGAGACTGCGCCCCCGACACCTCGCAGTCGGGCGCCCAAGGAGGTGGTTCGATGTCCGAAGCGGTGATAGTGGCAACCGGCCGATCCCCGATTGGGAGGGCTGGCAAAGGGTCGTTGGTCAACTGGCGTCCTGACGACCTCGGAGCCTACGTCCTGAAGCAGGTTTTGGCCAAGCTACCGCAGCTCCAGCTCTCCGAAGTCGAGGATGTCATCTGCGGGTGTGGCCTCCCTGGCGGCGAGTCCGGCTTCAACCTGGGTCGTGCGATCAGCATCCTGGCAGGGGTTAACGCCCCCGGCACCACAATCACTCGGTATTGCAGCTCCTCTCTGCAGACGACCCGGATGGCAGCGCACGCCATCCGGGCTGGCGAGGGCGACGTCTTCGTCTCCATGGGGGTGGAGACCGTGAGCCGGTACGGCTACGGGACATCGGACCCCCCAGATGCCCGCAACCCCCGCCTCTTACCGGGCAACGAAGAGGGATTCCCCGATCTCTATCTGCCGATGGGACTCACCGCGGAGAACGTCGCCAAGCGCGAGGGGATCACCCGGGAGGAGATGGATGCGTTCGCCGCTCGCAGCCAGAACCTCGCCGTCCGCTCCCAGGACGACGGCTTCTTTGCGCGGGAGATCATCCCAGTACCGCTGGCAGAGGAGACGGTCATGGACCGCGACGACGGACCACGGCCCAACACCACCGTTGAGGTGCTTTCCACCCTTAAGCCCGTCTTCAAGGAGGGCGGCACGGTGACAGCCGGAAATGCCTGCCCCTTGAACGACGGGGCGGCGGCGGTCGTGGTCATGTCTCTCGACCGAGCCCGAGAGTTGGGAATCAAGCCGCTGGCGAGGATTGTGGCGACCGCGGTGGCAGCGCTGGAGCCGGAGTACATGGGACTCGGACCGATTCCGGCCACCGAGCGAGTTCTCCGCCGCTCGGGAATGACCATCCAAGACATCGACCTGGTTGAGATCAACGAGGCTTTCGCCGCCCAGGTGATCCCTTCAGCGCGCGGCATCGGCCTGGACCCGATGGGGGACAAGCTCAATGTATTCGGGGGATCCATAGCCCTGGGGCACCCATTTGGGATGACCGGGGCCAGGATCACCTGCACGCTGCTCAACGGCCTAAAGACCGCTGACAAGTCAATCGGGCTGGAGACGATGTGCGTCGGAGGCGGCATGGGAATGGCGATGATCCTGGAGCGACTCTCCTGACCGCTTAGCGGAGGCCATTTCCGGTCGGCCAGGGACGGTGGTCTCACTAATCCCGCTGCGCCCTCAATCGGTGCGCTGCCCACGTCCTGGGTCCCGGCTGGAGACCGCCATCAGAGCCGCCGCAAGGGCGAGCCCAAAGGCGCAGACTCCAAGCCATCCCCATCCAGCATAGATGAGCCCGGCCGCAGCAGACCCCACGGCTCCTCCGACGAAATAGGTTGTCATGTAGACGCTGTTGAGGCGGCTGCGAGCGCCGCCTCGGAGCCCGTAAATCAGACTTTGGTTGGTGATGCCAAGTCCCTGGACCCCGACATCAAGCACCACAATCCCCGCCAGCAAGGGGGCCAGGGCGGAGCGGCCCAGGAGCATTAGCGCAAAGGCGATAGCCACCGCCAGCGCAAACCCGATCGAGGCGGGCCGCTCCCAGCCCCGGTCCGCCAAGCGACCCGCAAAGCTGGCGCAGAGAGCACCGGCTGCTCCCACCAAACCGAAGAGTCCAATGACGGCTGGTCCGTATCGGTAAGGCGGCCCCGACAGCAGGAAGGCCAGGGTGGTCCAGGCTGCACTGAAGGCGGCGAACGCAAGACCTCCGAGCAAGGCTCGCTGCCTGAGGACCGGCTCTTCCATCGCCATCCGAGCGGTCGACCTGAGAAGCGCGGAATAACCCATCGATACCGATGGTCGGTCGGCAGGCAGCAGCAGCCACAGGGTCGCGGCGAGTACGACCACCGCGACACCGGCGGTCCAGTAGACGCTTCTCCAGCCCGCCCAAGCCGCCAGCAGCCCCGAAACGGTGCGGGCCAGCAGGATTCCCAGCAGTAGTCCAGTCATGACAGTACCGACCACCCGCCCGCGACGCTCCTCCGAGGCCAGGTCGGCGGCCAAAGGCACCAGCACCTGCGCTACGACGGAGGTGCACCCGACGACGAGCAAACAGACCTCAAAGACTATGAGGTTGCGGCTCAGAGCTGCGCCGGCCAGGGCAACTCCGTCAAGGACCAGGACCACACCGGCCAACCGGCGGCGCTTGAGAAGATCGCCAAGCGGCACTAACAGCAGCAGCCCGGCCGCGTAGCCCACCTGGGTTGCGGTCACCACAGTCGCGACCACCCCCGGGCTGCTCCCGAAGTCAGTCGCCAGGATGTGCAGCAGCGGCTGAGCATAATAGAGGTTGGCGACCGCCAGTCCGCAGGCGACCGCCAGCAGGGTCACCATGGCCCCAGAGACCGACGAGGAAGGTCTCTGGGGCGGGCTGGAGCCGGTGACTCTGCTCATAAGGGGCCTATGCGCTGCCGCCAAGCGCCGGTCGGGCGAACGTCCCTGACCAGCCGAGGCCGCCCCGCCGAGCCTCCGACGACTGCGTCAATCCTATCGTTCGGCTCGGCGGTAGCGCGCGACCGAGAAGGCGAGGATCAGGGGAATGTCGACGGCATAGACCAGCAGCATCAGCGTCAGCAGCACCAGCTCCGGACTAGGCACATGATCGTAGAGGAAGACATACTCCAGCATGCCCGCGCTAATTCCGTAGGCCAGCAGAGCCCACTTTCCAACCTGTCGGAATCTGACCCAGGCAAAGCTGTGCAGACGAGACAGCAGGGCCGCGTCCAACGCCATCAGCAGGCAGGCCACCACCAGCAGGGCTACGGCGGGAGCGAGCGACACAGGTCCGGGTATATGGGCGGCCAGATAGATGCCGCCGACCACGATCAGGGAAAGCGAGGCGACGGCGATCGCTGCCACCGGAGGCAGCGCCTCGTCGGGCTGGATCTCGGAGGCCAGCTCGGCCATCAGCTGGCCAACCGGCTCATGATCACCAACGTCGCAATCTGCATGAGGCCGGTGATGGCGGCTGTGTAGACGAACCGCTTCATGAGGCGCCCGATCACGTCTCCCCTGGGATGTGGGCTCTTGAGTTCGAACAGAACCGCGATGTTGGCCGGCTCGAGAACTCCCAGTGCGATCACAGCCATCACTCCGACCACCACGAAGGAGGCCACCAGCCAACCGTGATAGGTGTAAGCGGGGCTGAGGTTGCCCAGGTGCCGAGCCAGCTGGAACCCTGAGCCCAGGGTCAGGGTGACCAGGGTGGGCATGATCAAGACCATCTTGGGCATGAAGCGCGCGGAGAACTCCATCCGCGCTGGAATCGAGAGCCGACCCAGAATTGGCCCGATGACCAACCCCACGAACAGATCGATCCCGGTCCAGAGGCCCCCCGCGACCACGTGGAAGAAATCCAGTGCCCAGAGCCAGTTGCCCGCGATCGACGCGATCAGCAGAATGAGGGCGATCGCCACGATCGGCAGGCCGCGCAGTGGAACTATGGAAATGTTCGCCGCGGCAGCCTGGCTCCCGCGGTCGCTCGCTCTGTCGAGCCCAATCGGCGCTTCGACTGACATCTTTCCCTCCTCCTGCTAGCGCACGCGGCATCACCTGGGTTGACCGTGACCCGCTGGGCCGTCCCCACCGCAGTCACCAACCGGCGTCCAATCGCATCGTAACGGGAAGCGTCCCGCCAAGAGGGCCGGCCCCGCCGACACCGCCGTAAGAATGCCCTCTATCCCGAAGAAAGGGAGCGGCGGCGTCAGCCCGGCGAGCGGCTAGTGCCGGCGAAGAATGACTCCGGGCTACGTCCGCTTGGTCGACTCAGCTCTTGCGATCACGGATTACCGCGACCGGCCCCCAGGCGTGGCTGACGCACTGCTGCGAAACCGAGCCCAGCAGCAGACCGGTGAAGCCACCGTGGCCGCGCGATCCCACCACCAGCATCTCCGCGCCCTTGGAGGCCTCCAGCAGCACGTCGGCTGGTGCCCCCATCACCGCCTCCACCGTGACCTCGACCGAGTGCTCCTGGTTGGCAGCCTGCACCTGGTCGGCGACCATTTTCTTAACCGAGTCGACCAAGTCGTTGATGTAGCGCTCATCCGCATAGGGATAGCCGGGGACGCTGAGAGCCACCAGGTGAATCTGGGCAATCCCTATCGCGCGGACGCCCAGACCGCGCAACTTCGCCTCCTGGAGTGCCCACTCCAGCGCTCGCCTGCCGCCTGCGGAACCGTCCACTCCGACCACGATCGCGCCAGCACTGTCACGGGTTCCGAAATCCATCACCACTGCGCACCTCCAAGGTTGCGGAGCCTCGCGAGCTCCGGAAGAATTCCTCAAACAGCCTAGGGCCCCCAAGTCTGTCGGCCATCAGCACTGCCACCTTCCGCGGCCGCTGAGCAGGGGTCCAACCGCCGGTTGGGGCGGGTCCGGGCCAGCCCCTGGGGGTGTGATTCACCAGAGGCCGGCCTCGCCGGGATCAGGCGGCTGACGTCGAGCGCTCCGCTCCAGCTCGGAAGGCATGCCCCCGCTGCCAGGGAGTGCCTAAGAACGGCAGCAACAGACCGTCGAGACCCCAGTAGCCGGCAACCCGCCACGCGAGGACCAGGAACAGCTCCAAGATGAACATCACCGGATTGATGGTGATGGCCCCTGCCAGCATGTAATTCATGTTCATGAAAGCCCCACCAAACGCAGCAATTCCTGTGAACACTCCGAGAATGATGGCAATGCCTGCCGCCATCTCGCCGATGGTCACGACATACCCGAACACGGCGGCATTGGGGACGACCACATCCTTGAGGAAGCTCGCGTACCAGCCCAACACCTGAGCATGTGCGCCTTTGGTCTCACCGATCGCGCCCAGTGCGAAGCCCTTGAGTCCGGCGCCCGCCGCATTTCCCGTCCATGCTGGCGTCCCAATCTTGTCCATTGCCGCCGAGATCCACTGGTAACCGACGTAGAGCCGGACCAGCAGCCACAACCACGCCAGCCTGGTGTCCGCAAGCAAGAACCGCGCCAGCCGCGGCTCAGGGATCTGCGTCACCCGCTGGGTACCGTCCACCGCCTCCGTGCCGATCCTTGAGCGCACCGCTCACACCCCCGCGGGAATCCGGCCCCGCTTACCGACGGGCCAAGGGCCCTGCTCTACGTCCCAGCTTGGCCCCGAGCGCCGCTCGATCTAAGCGCGAAAGCCCGGGGTCGCAGGGAAGCGTTTCCACCTGCCCAGATCCTCAGGAGATTTAGGGCGGCTCAGCAGTCGCCGAGAGATCCCGCGCGCGGCCCGCTCTGCCGCGGCAGACACAGGCGCAGCACGGTCCCGGACGGGTGCAGGCTGCGAACCCTTAGGCTGCCCCCCAGCGCCAGGGCGCGCTGCTCCATATCGACCAAGCCGAAGCCCGCGCCATCCCCCGTGCCAGCGGCGGCGGAGAAACCCACGCCGTCGTCGGCCACAACCATCCGCACGCTGCTGCTGCCCAAGGACAGCCGCAGGTCTACCTGACTCGCATGAGAGTGCTGCTCGACGTTGCGCAGCGCCTCCTGGGCGATCCGATAGCAGGCGGCCTCAATGTCCACGTCGGCGCGATCCTCGTCCCCGTTCACGGTGAACCTGACCGCGATCCCGCTGCGCAGGGTAAGGTCAGAGGCCAGCGCACGCAACGCCGGCGAGAGTCCGAAATCATCAAGTACCGACGGCCTGAGGTCACGAGCAAGCGCCTGCAGGTGGTCGCTGACGGTGACGGTCAAGCGGGCCGCTTCCCGCGCTACGTCGGTCAGGTCGGCCGCGGTCAGGGGGATGCTGGTGGCGCGATCCAGGAGGCGAGAGATGTGGCTGAGCATCTGCAGCGGGTCCTCGTGGATCCTTTCCGACAGCCACTTACGGTCGCGCTCCTGAGCCCGTAGCAGTCTTACCGCGTAGGGATCGCGCCTTCCTCCTGCGCCGCAGCCGGAAGCTCCAGAAGGCGACATGCTGATCACTGCTCTCCCGGCGCCCCGATGGAGAGGAGACCGTGGTTGACTGCGTGTACCACCGCCTCGGTGCGGGATGTCACGCGCAGCTTCTCGAAGATGTTGTGCAGGTGGCCCTCCACCGTGCGCAAACTGATGCCGAGCTCCATCGCGATCTCCTTGTTCGCCCTTCCCTGGGCGATGAGGCGTAGAACGGCGAACTCGCGGGAGCTTAGCCTATCGGTGGCTCTGCTGGGATCCAGGCGGGACTGGGCAAGCTTGCGGCTCAAAGCGGGCGACAGGACGGTCGAGCCTGCGGCGACCGACCGGACCCCCTCTACCAACTCTCTCCCAGGAGAGGTCTTGAGGAGGTAGCCAGAGGCTCCCGACGCCAACGCCTCGCGAACGTAATCCTCATCCTCGTGGGCGCTGAGGATGAGGATTTTGAGGTCGGGGAAGTCGTCCATGAGCTGACGGGTCGCCTCGATCCCGGTGAGACCTGGCATGCGCATGTCCATGAGTAAGACCATGGGTAGCAGCTCCCGCACCATGCGCACTGCCTCGTCCCCGCGGGCGGCCTCCCCCACGACCACGAGATCGGCCTCACGGGCCAGAATCTCGCGAGTTCCCTCGCGAACCAGGGTGTGGTCCTCGGCGATGACTATGGTGATCTGATCGGACATATCTCTCCTTCCCAACGCTAACCGGAAAGCGGTGACACCACTCGGTCGTAAACCCTGGCTCGCCCTAGGTGTTTGCCTCCATGGACTCGCAATGCGGCTGAACCTGGCCCTCGCCATTGACCGCATCTCTCCTCACGCGGACCACCACTAGAGTTCCACGCCCAGGGCGCGACCGCACCCACAGAGATCCGCCCAGGAGCTGTGCCCTTTCCCTCATCCCGAGCATACCGAGGCCCTCCTGGGGAGCTCGGCCCTTTCTAGCGCGAAACCCCACCCCATCATCTTGGATGGCCATGCGCAGCCGGCCTTCCCTTTGATCCACTCGAATCCCGACCCGGCTGGCGCCGGCGTGACGCTCCACGTTGGAGATCGCCTCCTGGGCGATGCGCAGCCATCCGCGCTCCAGCGCCTCCGGCCACCGGGTCACGTCGCCAGTCGTTCGCACCTCGACTCTGACCCCAGACCGATCCTCGAAGCGCTGACCCAACTCAGTCAGCGCCGGTCCGATCCCGTGCTCCTCGAGGGTCTCTGAGCGCAGCCCCTCGGTGAGCTGACGAAGGCCGTCGGCCACCGCTACTGCCAGGCTCCGCACCTGCTCGAGCTGCCGTGCCGCCAGACCGGTCAACTCGGGAGCGGCCGCGAGAAACTCCAGGCGACGAGCTAGATATATCACCGCCTGCACCGGATCGTCGTGAATATCGCGAGCGATTCGCTGGCGCTCCTGGAGGACGGCGAGATGCTGCAGCTGCTCCTGGATCTGTAGGTAGTCGATCGCCAGCGCTGCCTGGCTGGCGAAGCTTTCCACCAGGCTCAGATCCTCCTGTCGAAAGGAGCTTGCCCCGAGCCCACGGGCGATGAGAATAGTCCCCTCCGTCCGCTGGCGGACAGTCAACGGCACCACCATCAGTGGTCCGATGTCAACTCCTGCCTTGGCGAACCACGCCGCCTGGGCACTGCCGGTCTCCAACAGCCGAGGGCGACCGCTGCGCATGACGGCGTGGGAGGCGGTCCCGGAAGCGGGCAGCTCCAGATGCTCAAGCCGGTGAGCCCCCCGGCCGTCGACGGCCGTCACCCAGAGTCTCCTGGGATCTCCGTCGCGGGGCCGGACCACCGCGCTGAGCACGGAATCGGTCATCTCTCGAGCCACCTTCACGATGGCTGCGTGCAGCGCCTCGGTGGACCCGCCGGAAAGCATGGCGGAATTGATCGCGTGGAGCGCCTGCAGCCAACGCTCCCGCTGACGCAGCTCCTCAAAGCTCTGCGAATTCGCGATCGCGACTCCGGCCTGCCCGGCGAGAGTCGTCAGCAACTGCTCATCGGCGGCGTCGAAGGAGCCGCCTCCAACCTTCTCGGTTAGGTACAGATTTCCGAAGACCCGCCCCTGTGCTCGCACCGGAGCGCCCAGAAAGCTGGTCATCCGGGGGTGGTGGGGGGGGAAACCGACCGATTCGGGGTGTTCCTGGATGCGGTCTACGCGCAGCGGCGCGGGATCCTTGATCAGGAGTCCCAGAACTCCTCTACCCTTCGGCGGATCGCCGATCGCTTGGCGCTCGGAGTCGGAGAGCCCAACCGTGATGAATTCCCCGATCGACCCATCTCCGGCGAGCACTCCAAGAGCGCCGTACCGGGCCCGGGTGAACTGCGTCGCCAACTCGACCAAGCGCTGCAACACCCTGGGGAGCGCCAGCTCCGAGGCAAGCAGCATGCCGGCCTCAACCATCGCCTCCTGTTGGGTATGAGAGCGCCGGGCTGATTGGTTGCTGTCGACCTCGGGCTGATCATTGGAACTGACGCTCATTGGTGGCTGTGCCAACGATAAGCCGGTCGGCGTGGCTGGCGACGGTCAGACTGGCTAGACCGCGCCAGGTGACACCGGCGCCAATGTCCCCAGGATCTCGCTGGCTGCTCTGGCGATCCTGGTCGCAGAGGCAGCGATGGCTCGCTCTGCCTCAAGCCCGCCACCTGCCCAGCTCGCCAGATAGCCGAAGCTGTACCCAGAGCTGTCAATACCCAAGTCGTGACAGACTACATAGGCGACGCTCTCAGCCTCCAGTTCTGCCAACGCACGCCCACTCTCGTACTCGGGTCCGTGCATCAGGGCGTGCGCAAGTTCATGGCAGAGGGTCTTGGTCATCTGAGCCGGAGGCATGCTGCGGGCGAGGCGGATACGTCGCAGCGCGTGACTGCAGTCGCCGTGAAGCTCACCGCGGAGCTCCCAGAATTCCACCGAGAACCCCGCCTCGTCGGCCCGCTGCAGAAGCATGTCCAGCTCGGGATGACACCTGCCGTCGTCGAGGTCCGCGACCGGCGTCGGCAGCGGCGGCCCCGTCGTCTGTGCCAAGTCGAAGACCCGAACCACCCGGAACGCGGTCGCCCGGGGTAGGAGTGGCTCGTCGGTCGGCTCGTCCGTACGCCCGGGGAGTTGCAGCGGCGCCAGGATCGCCAGCCCGCGTTCCCCGCGGCACACCTGGCGCCCGAGGCCCTGCCAGGTGCGGTAGCCGGCCACCCACGTTGCGGTGGGCCGTTGGCGGATGATGAGGATCTGGTTGTGGAAGCTGTACCGCCGAAAGCGTCTGCAGACCCGGAGCCAGTTCATCCAGCTTTCTGAGGCAGTCAGTGACCGAACTCCCTGAGCCAGCTGCTCCAAAATCTCCTCTCGGCCGAGGATAGGCTCCGCCGAATCACGCGCCTTTGAATTGGTCACTGCCACCCTGGATCCGTCCGGCCAAGGTGGCTGGCGAGGGCCGGAGCCGGAAGTGCCGTTCGTGGAAGCTCGATTGCGCGGCAGCCTTCGGCCGCGGATCCGACCCCGGGCTCTGCCGGGTGCTGTCGCCAGATTTGGACCAGGCCCTCTACGAGTCCCGCCTCAGCTGAGCAGTCAGTTCCGCCTGGAACCGGCCGGGTCGTTGCCCGAAGGCCTCACCTCCGCCGGGCCGCCGCTACCGGAGGCGCAAGGACAGATCTTGAAGCGGGAAGATGAGCAGTGGGAAAACCGCCGGGGAAGTGGCTTGGGACCGAATGACGGCGAATTGAACCAGGGCCAGGACCCTGCAGAGTAGGAGGTTGGAGATGGCGCAAGGATCAGAGGGGGCGCTGACGGTCACCGACTCGCGGACCGGCAGGAGCTACGAGCTGCCGATCATGGACGGGGCCATCCGAACCCTTGATCTGCGCCAGATCAAGGCGGGTGATGACGACTTCGGCCTTATGGCCTATGACCCCGCCTTTCAAAACACCGCCAGCTGCCGCAGCCACATCACCTACATAGACGGTGACAAGGGAATCCTCAGATACCGCGGCTACCCCATCGAAGAGCTGGCGGAGAGCCGGAGTTTCCTCGAGATCGCCTACCTCCTCCTCACCGGGGAACTACCAGATGGCGACCAGCTCCGGGCCTGGACCGACGAGATCACCAACCACACCTTCATCCACGAGACCCTCAAGCACTTCATCGACGGCTTTCATCACGATGCCCACCCGATGGGGATGCTGGTGTCAGCGGTGGGGGCGCTCTCCACCTTCTACCCCGAGTCGAAGCAGCTCCGGGACCCTGAGATCCGACACCGGCAGATCGTCCGCCTGATCGCCAAGATGCCGACCCTGGCGGCCTTCGCGTACCGCCATGCGATGGGGCTTTACTACGCCTACCCGGATGACGACCTCTCCTACGCCGGCAACTTCCTCAACATGATGTGGCGCGCGACCGAGCTCAAGTACCAACCCAACCCCATCCTCGAGAACGCCCTCAACGTGCTCTTGGTGCTTCACGCGGATCATGAGCAGAACTGCTCGACCAGCACCATGAG
This sequence comes from Candidatus Dormiibacterota bacterium, assembly GCA_035534915.1. Lineage (GTDB taxonomy): Bacteria > Chloroflexota > Dormibacteria > Aeolococcales > Bog-877 > AG-12. Next base: position 41,225 of record DATLQZ010000067.1, on the reverse strand, counting down.
GCTGGTGGGGAGCTCTGAGGCCGACCCTTACGCGGCCCTGTCCGCCGCCTGCGCCGCCCTTTACGGCCCGCTTCACGGCGGTGCCAACGAGCAGGTCCTGCGCATGCTGCGGGCAATCGGCACAGTGGAGAAGATCCCGGATTACATTCGGCGGGTCAAGGCTGGTGAGTTCCGCCTCATGGGCTTCGGCCATCGGGTGTACAAGAACTTCGACCCCCGGGCCCAGCTGATCAAGAAGGTGGCCGACCAGGTCTTTGAGGTGACGGGGCGGAGCCCCCTGCTCGACATCGCCCTAGAGGTGGAGCGGATCGCCCTAGCAGACGACTACTTCATCAGCCACAGACTCTACCCGAATGTGGACTTCTACTCAGGAATCATCTACCTGGCGATGGGAATCCCAGTTGAGATGTTCCCGGTCCTGTTCGCCATCGGCCGTACCCCGGGGTGGCTGGCTCATTGGGAAGAGGGTCTCCTCGACCCCGAGCAGCGGATCGGACGCCCCCGCCAGCTCTACGTCGGATCGGAGATGCGCCACCTGGCGGGCTGATTGGCTCAGGGGCACGGCCGCTCAGCGGCCCCCCTGGGCCTCCTCATCGATGACGAACTTAAGCCGTGCCTGCGCCTTGGTCAGCACCTCGGCGGCCTCGGCGCCATCCTTCCCGCTGGCGAAGAGGAACCCGAGGTACCTATCCCCTTCTGGCGGTGGCTGTACCCATCCCCCGACGGGTATGCAGATCTCCATACCTTCGACTCCGGGCAGCGCGAGCGCCTCCTCTCGACCGGCGACCTCCCTCAGCCAACCAGCTCCCGGCACCGGCAGCATCATCACGCCGTAACCCCCCTTCATGAGGGTGGTGTTTGGTAACGAATCTCCGAGCGCATTGCGCAAAATGAGCTCCTCCAGAGACGCTCCAGAGGCAAAGTGAAGCACCGCAGAACAGTGGCCCCCGATGGCGCGCGAGGCGAGGTCTATCAGCCGTGGCGTCCCGGCCCCCAGGCGTAGCTCCGCGTGCACCGGCCCCCGCCTCAGACCGATCGCCGTGACAGCGTTCTGAAGAGTGCTCCAGACGGTCTGCGCGGCATCGGCCGACAGCGCCGTCGGGACGGTGTAAATGCTCTCCTCGAAGTAGGGCCCGTCGAGCGGTTCCGGCTTGTCGTAGATCACCAGCGGGATGATCTCGCCATCTCGGACCAGCGCCTCGGCGGCCACCTCAGGCCCTGGTACAAAGCTCTCCAGCAGAAGCTGTCGCGGCTCCACGATAGGGCCCTGCAGGCAGCGCAGGTCCAACGACAAGAGACGGCGGATGCGGGAGGCTGCGGCGACCAGCTCGGAAGGTCGGTCAACCCTGATGACTCCGCGACTGGCAGCCTGGTCCACAGGTTTCAGCACCGCCGGGAAGATGCGCCAAACTGGCGGTGCATCGCCGTCCCAGAGCGCCCATTCCGGCTGAGGCACGCCAGCCGCCTGCAACCTAGATCGCAGCAGCCCCTTGTCTCGAGTTGCCTGGGCAGCTGCCACCGGATTGCCAGGCAGGGCGAGTGCCTGCCCGAGGTGGGCGGCGACCATGACGCCGGACTCGTCGGCGGCCACGACAGCTTCGATCAAGTCAGCTTGCTTTAGGCCGGCCACCGCCTCGGACACCGAGTCAGGGCGATCCAGGTCGATGACCACTTCCAGCTCCGGATGCTTCCAACCCAAGGTCGACTCCACTTCGCTGGCGACCACCACCTCCAATGCGAGCTTGGCCGCGGCGGTAAGGAATGCGCTGGCCCTGTAGGTGCCAGTTGGGAGCACGAGCAACACGCGACGGGCCATATCGTCAGACTATGCTCATGGAGCAGCAGGTGTCAGCGGTGCCCGAACTCAACCTCACCGAGCGCGGGGCGGAGAGGATCCGCGCGTTCCGCCAGCGCCAGGGGCACCCAGAGGGCTGGATTTCGGTGACCCCGGCCGGTCTGGTTGGCGAGCGCCTCAGCTTCACCTTCGCACTGGTTGAGAGCGGCGATCTGAAGGACGACGAGATCCTCGTGCGTGGATCCGACGACATCTCCTTCGTCGCGCCCAAGGTGATCTCCCGCCACGTCATCGGCGCCACCGTCGACGCCGACGCGGTCTCCGGCGCACTCTCCCTGGAGACGAGCTACAACCCCGATGCCGACCCCCTCGCTCAGGCGGTCCAGGAGCTGCTGGACCAGGAGATCAACCCCGCAGTCGCCGCCCACGGCGGCTACATCGGGCTACTGGACATCGCCGACGGGGTCGCTTACGTCCAGATGGGCGGCGGCTGCCAGGGATGCGGCTTGGCTGAGGTCACCCTCTCGCAGGGTGTGCGCACGACCATCCTAGAGAGGTTTGCGGAGCTTCACGACGTGGTCGACACCACCGACCATGCCCAGGGGGCCAATCCCTACTATCAGGCGTCGAAGAAGTAGCGCCGCCGCTGGCACCGGTCAGTCGAGCAGCTCTCGATACACGCCCCGGGTGAGACCCGCCATTCGAGCGGCCGAGAAGCGCTGGGTGACGCGTTCGGCACCGGCCGCTGACAACCTGCAGTAGCGCACTTCATCATCCAGCAGGGCGACCGTCACGCTCGCCAGCGCCGCAGGATTAGCGGGCGCGACCAGCACCCCAGCGTTGGGAGCGTCCAGTATGTCCGGCAAACCGCCCACCCTGCTGGCCACGACCGGAACCCCAGCGCTCATCGCCTCGCAGGCGACCAGCCCGAAGGGCTCGGCTCGGCTCGGGACCCAGACAACGTCGCAACGGTCGAAGAACTCCTGTCGATCCGTGACTGGACCCAGAAAACTGGTCCGATCCGCGACCCCCAAACGCTCGGCTAGGTCGACCAGCTTGGTGACCTCCGGACCAGTGCCCCCCACCAGCAAGCTCAACCCTCTGCCCTGAGATGTGGCCAAGGCCATGATGGCCAGATCGATCCCCTTGCTCGCGACCAGGCGCGCCAACACCCCCACAACGCGCGTGGTGGCTCGGTCGTGCCGATTGCGCTCCAGCGGCTCAATCCCGTTGGGCACGACTCGGATCAGTCTCTGGTCGACATCTGCCTCTCCCTTTAGGAAGTCGGCCACAGACTGCGACACGGCAATGTGGAGGCTAGCTCTGGTCGCCTGCGCCTTCAGCTCATGGCGGTGGACGGCGACTCGAGCCCGACCGACCGTGAACCATCCATCCAGATGATGGGTCTGCACCCACGGGCGGCCCACCCTCGCCCGGCGCACGACGCCGCCTGCCCTCAGGCCATGGCTGTGAATGATATCCGCCTGGTATCGACGGGCTAGATGTCGGAGGCGGCCTGGGGCAGCGAGCAAGGCACCGCGGCTGAAGGTCAGCGCCCAGCTGTCGATCCCCACCGCGCGGCAGCGGTCACCCAGCTCTCCGTCCGGACATACCACAGCCGCCTGCCAACCGGCGCTGACGAGCTCGCCAGCCAGGGTCAGGACGTGCTCGGGACCACCGGTGCGGGAGCTGTCCGCGATCACCATCATCACCCGCGGGCTGAAAGGCACCTAGGCATTGTTCCACCTTCGGATCACCACACCGGCTACCATCGGTCCGGTCTTGAGTTCCCAACACTCGTCCCCCGAACATGTATTGGTGGCCGTGGCTTGGCCGTACGCCAGCGGCCCACGTCACATCGGTCACGTCGCCGGCTTCGGCGTGCCCTCGGACGTCTTCTCTCGATTCCAGCGGCTGCGCGGCGCCCAGGTGCTCATGGTCAGCGGTACCGATGAGCACGGTACTCCCATCCTGGTCGCGGCCGACCGCGAAGGGGTGGGTCCCCGCGAGATAGCAGACCGCTACAGCCAGGTGATCGCCGAGGACCTGCAAAAGCTGGGGCTCGGCTACGACCTGTTCACAAGGACCACCACCAAGAACCATGAGCGGGTCGTCCAGGACCTCTTTCGCACCCTGTATGACAAGGGGTTCCTGATCCGACAGACGCAGATGGGGGCGTTCTCGGCGAAGACCGGACGCACCCTGCCAGACCGGTACATCGAAGGCACCTGCCCCCACTGTGGGTACGGCTCAGCTCGCGGCGACCAGTGCGACAACTGCGGTCGGATGCTCGACCCCCAAGACCTGATCGACCCCCGCTCGAGGATCGATGGGGAGCCACCTGTGTTCCGCGAATCAGAGCACTTCTTCCTCGACCTGCCCGCCTTTGCCGGCGCTCTGTCCGACTGGCTCGGCGGAAAGCGGGAGTGGCGCAGCAACGTGCTGGCCTTCTCCTCCAACCTGCTCTCGGAATTGCGCCCCAGAGCGGTGACCCGCGACATCGATTGGGGCATCCACGTCCCCGTTCCCGGCTTCGAAGAGCGTGATGACAAGCGTATCTACGTCTGGTTTGACGCCGTCATCGGATATCTCTCCGCCAGCATCGAGTGGGCCCGGCTCCGGGGCCAGCCTGAGGCGTGGCGCGAGTGGTGGCAGGACCCTAACTCGCGCCACTTCTACTTCATGGGTAAGGACAACATCGTTTTCCACTCCGTGATCTGGCCCAGCATCCTGATGGGGTACGGCGGAGGGGGCGAGCTGGGAGGGGGCGATGCCTCCCAGCCGCTGGTGCTGCCCGAGAACGTTGTCAGCAGCGAGTTCCTAACCCAGGAGGGACAGAAGTTCTCGAGCAGCCGTGGGGTGGTGATCGAGGTAGGCGACTTCCTCTCGCGGTACGACCCTGACCCGCTGAGGTACTACCTGACCGCAGGGGGCCCGGAGACCCAGGACACCGACTTCACGTGGGCGGAATTCATCCGTCGCAACAACGACGAGCTGGTGGCGACCTGGGGCAACCTGGTCCAGAGGACTATCACCCTCGCCGCCAGACACTTCGGGGCAGTTCCCACCCCGGCTCAGCTGGATCCCGCCGACGCCGCGCTGCTGGCGGTGGTCGACTCCGGCTTCGGCCAGGTGGGAGACCTCTTGGGCACAGCCCACTTCAAGAGTGCCCTGATGGAGGTCATGGCCCTGGCGGCCCGGGTCAACCAATATCTGGGCGAGACCGAGCCCTGGCGGCTGGTCAAGGTGGACCGCGAGCGGGCGGCGACCGTGCTCTTCGTTGCCCTGCAGTGCATCTCGGACCTCAAGGTCATGTTCACCCCATTCCTCCCCTTTTCATCTCAGCGGCTCCACGAGATGCTGGGGCAGGAGGGCTTGCTGTCTCCCCAACCCGTCGTCGAAGAGGTGGACCTGGGTGACGGCGACCCCCACAAGGTCCTGGTGACCGACTGGAGCCACGCGGTTGGATCCTGGGAACCAACAAGGCTCGTCGCTGGGCAACCGCTGGCTCTACCCCAGGCGCTTTTCCGCAAGCTGGATCCCGCCCTGGCGGAGATGGAGCTGCAGCGGATGTCTCCACCGGAGGCCGCCGGCGGAGGCGCCTGAGCACGTCCCCCGGTCTTGAGCCTTGCCCCAACAACGCACGCCACGACACCGCGCCGGGGATAGCCGAACGTGGGCTCGAACTCAGTGCAACTGAGCACGGTCACCATTCCCCTGGCCGCCGCCGCCGGGGCTGCTTCATTCCTCTCCCCCTGCGTCCTGCCGCTAGTGCCCGCCTACCTTGCCTTTCTGGGCCACGAGGCAGCTCGACCCGGTTCCTCCCCCCGAGGGACGGCAGCTGTGGTGGCGGCGGACGCCCGCTGGCGGGTCCTGCTCGGGTCGCTCGGGTTTGTCCTCGGACTGGGAGTGTTCTCCACCGCCTTCTTCTATGCGCTGGACCGGCTGCTCTCGCCATGGCGGAGCGTGGTGACGCCGGTCTTGGGGGTGGTCGTAGTCCTGCTCGGCCTCACCTTTATGGGCGTCATCCGGATCGGCTGGCTCTCGCACGACCTCAGACGGCTCCCAGTGAACAGGCGGCGGGGAGGTTTTGGCGCCGGGTTCCTGCTGGGGATTGGGCTCGCCGCGGGGTGGTCGCCGTGCATCGGGCCCGTCTTGGGCGCCGTGCTCACCACAGGGGTGACCGACGGTGCCACGGGGCAGGGCCTGTACCTGATGGCCGCCTACTGCCTGGGCCTGGGGTTGCCATTCCTTCTGGCCGCGATCCTGTTGGACCGGATCCGACCGTTGCTGACAGCCCTGGGCAGACACCAACGGCTGATATCAGTCGTTGGCGGCACCGTCGTGGTCCTGATGGGGGTCCTAGTCACCTTCAACCATTTCACAATCTTCAACGACTGGCTGTCTGCCCACATGCCCAGTTTCTTCCAGGATCCGTTCAACCTGTGATGGGTGTGCAGAAGTTTCGACCCACCCCCTGGAGCCACTCATGCCCGTGAGATCCTCCTCTCGGCTGGTCGACGTCTACCAGGTTCTGGAGGCGGACCGAAGCGACAGCTGGCAGGAGCTGAGACGCCGTTACCGAGCCCGGGCCAGGGAGCTGCATCCCGACGTCCAGGTGCATCGGGCGGGCACCCAGCGACTCGACTCTGCGCGGGCCACAGCGCTCTTCAGCCAGCTCCAGGCCGCCTGGGCGCAGGTGGCGACTCCGGAGCTCAGGGCCTCCTACGATCTCTCGCGCGAGGCCCGACCAGAGCGGCGCCGTAGTAACCCCGTACGGCCGACTCGGGTGCCGGCGTGGCCATCTGGACCCAGGGCGGCGGTGCTGCTGCGAGCGGGGCCTGGAGACCTCCATATAGCCGTACCTGGCGGAGGCTGGGATCTCTCCCTCGCCGGGTACGCACAGCTGGTTGACGATGGGTCTGCCCCACCTCTCCTAATTGGAGACCTGCCGCCGCACCGGGAGGTCCGGGAGGCGCTCAGGGGGCTGCGCTTCGTGGAACGGCATCGCCTCAACACCATGGTTGGTCTGGTGGAGCCAGTCGAGGAGCGCGGAATGGCTCCTGATGCCCCCGACGATGACGGTCGATGGAAGCTCCTTCAGCTGGGCAGAGCGATGGGTCACTGGGCTGCCGCGCAGCCGACCCGTCGCCGCGATCTCCCCTACGCCTCGGACCTCCTGCTCATGGGGAAGTTGTCGCTGGCGGGATACGAGCTCAACCTCCCCCACCCCGCCGGTCTGCTCACGTGCACCGAGCCCAGGCCCCTCACAAGACTGGAAGCCCAAGAACGCAAAACGCAGTCCCTGCTCGACATCTGGCTCCCTCCCCCGACCCTGGTGCTGGCAGCCCACTGGAGCGGAGATCGAGACCTGCAGCAGTCGCTCGCGCTGGGGTTGACAGGCGCACAATCGCTGTCAGGAACTGCAGCCGGGGATCCCGCGATCTCGCTTCGGGCTCTCGGCTCCAGAAGGCCCCGGGCGGACCACCACGAACCGGTCTGGGGGTCCGCCTTGGATCGGCCAGAGTCACTTCCGGAGAGCTTGATGGGACTGAGAAGTTTCAAGATGGCGTGGGCATGGCTGCGGGAACGACAGCGCCTCCCCGCGCTGCTGCCCTGGGGCGACCCGCCATCCCTCAGCGGCCGTGATCAGAGCCTTAGCGACGCCGGGGCACGACTGACGGCGCACCTGCTCTGGAATCTCCTGGATCGACTAACCGAGCAGGCGACGCTTGCAGCCCTGCAGGGCCCCGCCCTGCGCCTGCGGGTGCGGCCTGACATGGCGGACGAGGTCGCTCATGTGGCCAGATCAGTGGTTGGAGAGGTAACGGATTCCCTCCTCGGGCTACCCCTGTCCCCGGGGATAGGCTGACCTATCCCCGGCCGTCGCTGGGACTGTCACCAACGCTCGTCTGGTTCGTCACACGATCTGGAAACCGGGGCCATAAGCTCCTAAGCGAGGTGCCAGATTGAAGTGTCTAGCTTAACGTCGCCGGCGGCGCGGGTCGAGCCGAGGCGCAGCCCTCTGTTCCCCCGGCTACGGCTGCCGAGGGACCCTGCCGCTCGGGCGGCACTGGCCACCTCGCTGCTGGCGATCGCGCTCTTGCCACTCGCCCGGCTCAATCTCCCGGCCATTGCGGGCGGCAGGGTCATCTACTTGAGCGCGGCCGCCACCGGCTGCGGGCTAATTGCACTCCTGCTGTTCGAGGAGCAGTTACTGGGCGGCGCTGACCTCAGGCTGCTCGGGCTGGCCGGGACCTTTCTCGCGCTGATGGCGGCCGGGATCCTCTGGGCCACCGCCGGGGGCCAGCAGCAAGTGGTGCAGACAATGGCAGGAGACGTGTCTGGGCGGCTCCTCTGGCATGTCGTGCTCGGTCTTGGGGTAGCCATCTCCCTGGCGACGCCCGGCCAGGTCTGGGGACAGCTCTCCCGGCGCGGGCGGTGGACACCACTGTCTTACGCGGGGGTGATGAGCATTGTGGCCGCCCTGGTCCTAGGCGCGGCAGTCGCCGGGAGCGGGATGGCCGGAACCGATGTGCCGCCAGCGCGGATCTCCAGCCTCACCGGAAGTGGGGCCGCGCTCGGTTGGGGAACGCTAATCCTCGGCGGAGTGCTGCTGGGGCTGACCTGGACCAGGTGGAGGCGGCTGCAACCCATTGAGCGCTGGGTGCTATCGGGATCCGGCGCTGCCATGCTCGGTCTGTTGCTGACGCTCGTGGGCGGCTCGGGGGCGTCGCTGGGCAGCAGCCTGGGATGGGTCGAAACCGGGATCGGCCTCATGATAACCATCGTGGCGCTGGCGGCGCGACTTCACTCTGGAGATCATCAGCTGCTCATGATGGAGCTCTCAGAGCGGCGGGTGCTCCGCGAGGTCGCCACCTTTGTAGATCCCCGCGAGACCGTTGACGAGACCGCTCAGCGCATCTGCCGGGAACTCGTCCGGCTGCGCGGGACCGCTATCGCGCAGGTCGTCTCCCTGGCCGGATCAGGTCCCGCTGTCCCGGTCGCGAGCTACCCGCGCACTCCCACCGGTTATCCCGGGGTCAACTATGGCGGCCTGCCAGACGAGCGTAGCCGTGACCTCAGAGAGCGCGCCCGGGCGGGGCCGTGGATCGAGCGGTGCGCAGAGGCCGCGAGTCGAACTGACGACCCCAATCTCCGTGACTATTGGGACGCCTACTCCCGCTGCGGGATCCACGCCTTCGCATATGCTCCGATCCGCCAGGGGAACCGCCTCCTGGGAGTCCTGACAACCGCGACCGAGGATCCCGATCCCGACACCGCGGCCATTCACCTGACCGAGATCCTGCCGTCGGTTGCCGATTTCGCGATTGCGGCCTCCACCAGCCTCGGACCGTTGCTCTCGTCGCCTTCGAGCTCCGCGGGAGGGGGGGCGGAGGTGGTGCTCAAAGTGCTCGAAGAGGGCAGCTTCCACCCAGTCTTCCAACCCATTGTGGAGATGCGATCGCGGCGAGTGGTCGGCTACGAGGCCCTCACCCGGTTTTCGGGCGACCTCACCCCTGACCGGGCCTTCACCATCGCCACCGAACACAACCTTCTGGAGCGACTTGAGATGGCCACCCTGAAGCGGTCCCTGCGGGACGGCGGCCACCTCGTCGAGCCCGACCAGTTCCTGTCCGTCAACCTCTCTCCCGAGGTGCTGGTCGACTCCCAGACTCAGATCGCCCGTTTGCTGCGGCAGCGGCACTTCGACGTGGTCGTGGAGATAACCGAGCACCGCCTGATCGACGACTACGAGCGGGTGCGCCAGGCGGTGCACCGGATGAGCCCGAACACCCGGCTGGCGGTCGACGACGCGGGGGCGGGCTACGCGAGCCTGCGCCACATTCTCGAGCTCCGTCCCGACTTCGTGAAGCTGGACATCTCCCTGGTACAGGGGATGTCTGGGGACGCCGCCCGCGAGGCGATGGTTGCTGGTATCCAGCACTTTGCCGAGTGCAGCGACTGCACCCTGATCGCGGAGGGGGTCGAGACTGAAGCGGAGCGGACCAGATTAGTGGATTTAGGAGTGCCTTTGGGTCAGGGGTACCTCTTCGCCCATCCCCAGCCGCTGGCCGCCTTCCGGAGAAGCGCTTAGTCTCTTCCTCATACTTAGATTTGACATAACAATTTCAACCGTCCTAAGCTCTAATGACCAGCCCGGCTGCCACTCGGCGAATCAGGGAGGACGAAGTCTGAAATGAGCTCAGCGCAACCATCTATCCAACTTTCCCAGCGGGCGAAGTTGGCCATCGTCACAGCGGTGATGCTGGGTCTTTTTCTGAGCGCTCTCGACCAGACCGTGGTTGGCACGGCGCTGCCGACGATAGTTACCGACCTGGGAGGCAACAGCCTGTACGTGTGGGTTGTGACCTCGTACCTCCTGACCAGCACCGTGACGATCCCGATCTACGGCAAGCTCTCGGATATCTTCGGCCGCAAGCTGATGCTGATCATCGGGATCTCCCTGTTCCTGGTCGGGTCGGCGCTGTCAGGTCTGTCGCAGAGCATGGCCGAGCTGATCTTCTTCAGGGGCCTGCAGGGGCTTGGGGCAGGGGCACTCTTCCCCATCTCCCTAGCGGTCATCGGTGACCTGTTCACCCCTCGTGAGCGCGGCAAGTACCAGGGGTTTTTCGGCGCTGTCTTCGGCCTGGCATTCCTGGTGGGGCCGTTTCTCGGCGGCTTCATCACCGACAACATCAGCTGGCACTGGGTCTTCTACGTCAACCTCCCGATCGGGATAGTCGCGCTGGTCGTCATATCTTCGATCCTCCCCAACCATCGCGCGGACGGACCTCGTCCGGCCATCGACTACCTCGGAACACTCGTCTTCACGGCGGCCGTCATCCCTCTGCTGATTGGCCTTACCGAGAAGGGGCTGACCACCACCTCCGGGCAGACGATAGGGTGGCTCGACTGGAGAGTTGGCGGTCTGCTGGCGCTCTCGGCGGTCCTGGGGGCGGTCTTCGTGTTCATCGAGAGCCGCGTCGCGGAGCCGATCGTGCCATTGGGTCTGTTTCGGGTTAGGGCCTACGCGGCCTCTCAGATCGCGATGTTCCTTCTCTCCTTCGCGTTCTTCATCGGGGTCATCTTCCTGCCCCGCTACTTCCAGGCGGTGCGGGACATCAGCGCCACCGCCTCCGGCTACATGCTCTGGCCGCTTCTGCTCGGCCTCATGGGCACCAGTGTGGTCGCGGGGCTGGTCATCTCTCGCACCGGCAAGTACAAAGTGCTCCTGCTCGGGTCCATGGTGGTGGCGACGGTCGGGATGCTTTTGATGACCCGGCTCACCGCGACCGTCGGCGACTGGTCGCTCTGGGGCTGGATGTTCGTGATGGGGGTCGGGATCGGGCCCTCCATGTCCGGTTACACGGTCGTGGTCCAGAACGCGGTTCCCCAGCGCTATATCGGGGTAGCCACCAGCAACCTGACATTCTTCCGCCAGGTTGGAGGGTCGATTGGGCTGGCAGTGGCGGGAACGTACCTGGCATCAACTTTCACAAACCAGCTGCCCAAGAACCTCGCCCGGGCCGGCGTACCCAAGGCTCTGACGACTCACTTCGCCAGCGGTGGAGAGTCGAGCCTGACCGGAGTGGGCAACCTCGGCGCCCAGCTGTCCCACCTGCTCCCGGGGCCTCTTCAACACTTCATCCCGGCCATCGTCTACGCGATCCACGAGAGCCTGGCCGAGGCGATTGGAGCCAGCTTCTGGCTGGGCTTCGTAGCGGCGGGGACAGCCATCCTGGCCGTCATCTACATGAAGGAGGTTCCTCTGCGAACCTCTCTGGGCGACGTTTCCAAGGAAGCCGCACCTGTCGAGGATGAGTCCACCGAGCCCCAGCTGGTAGCAGCACCATGAGCTCGTCGGTCCAGGGCAGCGCGACCTCGGTGGAGGCATCTCGCGAACAGCTTCTTCAGATGGCGTTGACCGCCATCGACCAGGTGGCGGCCCAGCATTGGCGGAAGGGACCGGGAGCACGGTTTGCCCGCAAGGATCCCTCGGCTGGACAGATGCATGTGCTGATGCTCCTGCATGAGTCCGGGCCCCTGACCGTCGGGCAGTTGGCGGAGATCCTCGCGGTCAGCATGCCTTCTGTGAGCTCCCTGCTGGATCGCCTTGAGGAGCACGGGCTGGTGGAGCGCCAACGAACGGGCGGCGATCGACGGTTGGTGCATGTGGTCCTCACCCCCAAGGGCGCCGCAGACGCGGAGGAGGCGGCCGGCTTCCGCCGGGAGGCAGCCGAGCGCGTGCTCTCGCAGTTCACTGATGCGGAGCTCCAAGCGACCCTACAGGTGATGGGGGCCGTTCAGCGCACGATCAGCTGCCTGGACCAAACCAGGTAGACCCCAGTGGGGGCAAGTCAGGCCGAGGCGACCTCGTTACCGCCGAGCCGTTTCACCGAGTACATGGCGGCATCCGCAGCCCCCAGCAGCTGACTTATCGTCCGCCCATGGTCTGGGTAACGCGCCAGTCCTGCGGAGGCAGTCACCCGCTTAAGAGGGCACTCTGGGGGAAGCGGGATTTCCGCCAGCCGGCGTTGGAGCTCCCTCCAGACTCTCGTAGCCCCTTCAGGGCCGGCGTCATGAAGCAGGACCACGAACTCCTCGCCTCCGTAGCGGATGGCAGCGTCCTCCGCACGAACAGCCTCCTGGAGGGCACGACCGACGGCCCTCAGAACGGCGTCCCCCGCTCCATGGCCACAGCTATCGTTCACCAGCTTGAATTGGTCGAGGTCTACCATCAGAAGCATCAGATCTCTTTGCTGGCGCTCGGCCAGGGCGAGCTCGCGGCGCGCTGAGTCCCGCAACCACCGGGTGTTGAGCAGCCCCGTCAAGGGGTCGGTGATCGCGTGTTGCAGCTGCTCTGCATAAAGCTGGGCGTTGCGCCAAGCGGCCGCCGTCATGTGACCCATCAAGGTGGCCGTGGTCAAATCCGAAATGGCGAAGGCGTCCGTGCGAAACCGCACCAGATTCATGATTCCGAGCCGATGATCACCCGCGACCAAGGGGATGAGCAGCATGGACTCGTCGTCCACTGATGTCCCGGGCAGGTGCCCGGCTGCCGGATGGGCATCGGCATCGTTGACGATCTGGGGGGTCCCTAGGTCGAAGGCCCACCCGGTCACCCCTGTCCCGATTGCGAAGGTGTGACCCATCACACCCTCGACGTAGCTCCGCTCAGCCTCGGAACGGGCCAGCAGGGGGCGGAACCTGAGCGCGTCCCAGTCCGCCTGGTAGATGGTCAGGCCGTCGTAAGGCACCATCCTCGCCAGGTGGTCCGCGGCGAGCTCCAGGATGACGCCCGGGTCGTGCTCTGCCTGAAGCGACCTCGCCGCGTGGCCCAGCTCTGCGGTGACATCCTGTGGCGCGTGGCCCATCACCGTGGTCAGCGGCTGCATAGTGCGAAGCTCCGGGTCAGCGCCCATCCCCTGGGAGGGGACCCCACTCTCGGCCACATCCATGTCCAGGATGAGGCGCGGACGGATCAACTCCACCGCCTCTGGTCCCTCGGCCACCTGGGGGAGCCCAAACAGCGGCCCCATCCCATACTCCACCCCCAACTGCTGCAGGCAGTCCAACTCCTGGCGGGTGGCGATGCCCCCGGCAGCCACCCGACTGTTGACTCGTCGCGCAAATTCGACCAGCGCACCGACGGCAGCGGCCGACCCGGCGTCGGACGCGACCCCGGAGACCAGGGTCGCGTCGATGTGCAGGATCTCCGGAACTACCGCAGCGACCGCCGACATCCGAGTACGGCTTTCGCCGATGCCTACGAGAGCCACTTTGAACCCCTTGAACCGCAGGTCGAAGGCCAGGTCGGCAAGTGGCGGCGAGTCCGTGATCTCCTCTCCTCCGTTGAGTTGCCAGACAACTCGGGAAGCGGGAATGTCTGCCCGCCTAACCTCCCTGGCGAGCAGGCCGGCCACTCCGGGCCGCCGGCGTCTAAAGCCCACCAGAGTGATCAGCACCGCGCTCGGCCGGACGTTCTTGGCTACCTCCAACTGGGCATGTAGCAAGGCGTCGTCGAGCGGCTCCAGCAAGTCTGCCTCCGCGGCCGCCCTCCAGAAGTCATCTGGAGAAGGAAGAGCGTCGATGCGGGGCAGCCGCCAGCGCAATTGATATCCGAGGACGGCGCGGTCGCAGAGTCGCCGCAAGGGCTCAGCGGTGACCCTCAGCGCGCGGGGGAGCAGCAGCTCTCTGATAACGGCCTGGGCGGCCAATACCATCTCGCCGGGCACCGCCCGCACTTCGCTCTTCGGCCTGGCGGAGGGCAGCCAAAAGAACTCTGAGGACTCCTCCTCCCCAAAATTGGGCATCACGCTGACCACCGACCGATATTGCCACCGCCTCAGCAGAAGCTCGCGACGATCGGGTTACAGCTGTGTTATGGGGTATCCCGAGGACTTCGTTGGGCAGGCAGCCCCGGCACAACCAAGGTCAGCTCGGAGTAGACCAAGTGAGCCGCGAGCGCGGGGAGCAGAGAGCCGGAGCGCTGTCGCAGAAGGCCGGTCAGTGCACCGAGCAGCACCCCACCGCAGACCGGAAGCGGATTGAGCGACGCCCCCTGAACCGCCGCATACGCCACCGTGTGACGGCACAAAGCGGTCCAGGACTGAGCTGTGCCCGTCCGGGACAGCACCCCTTCGCGCCAGAAGAGTTCCTCGGCAAGAGCACACGGAACGACCAGAGCCGCGGCCGCCGGTCGACTCACAGCGCCGGTGCTGGCACCGACCTCGGCAAGCCAGCGGCGACCAATTGGCACCCTGGCTACCACTACGGAGACCAGCGCTGTCAAACCGAATGCCCCCAGCCCCGCCGCGGCTCCGACAGCCACCCAGCGCCGGTCAGGCTGCTGAGGGGACTCCTCCCGCCTGGGGCCGACAAGCAGTCCCGAACCAACAAGTCCGGCTGTCACGAGCGGCCAGAATCGGCTGGGGTTGTGGAATCCCCAGCGCAGCGCAATCCCCTGTCCCACGGCTCCCAGCCAGAGCAGGACAGTCCGAGTGTGCGAGACCGTCATCACGAGGAGGAGTGCTGACGACCGAGCCGGTCGACAGCAGCTGAAGCGGAAGTGGCGAGCGAGGAGATGGCAGCCAGCCCCGACCTATCGCGGCGAGGGGGCGCCGGGCTGGGGTTCTCCCGACTCAGCTCGCGGGTGATCCCCGAGCGAAGAGGCTCAGGGAGCTCCACACGCAAAACGGAGCGGGATCGCTCCAGGATCAGATCTTGACGCACCGCCTCAGCCAGAGGGTCGAGGGCCTGCGGGCGCATCCGGATCGCCCCGCGGACGAGATCCAGAGGGGAAATCTGGCGGCGACCGTGGATGAGAAGAGCGTGGGCCCAGTCCCGCTCCATCTCGGCACGGTGGTGAAGGTACGAGAGTCGGGAGCGGATCGAAGGTGCGGATGCCACAACCGCCAGCCCCGCATAGACGGGGGCCGTGGCGTTGCAGCTACTGAAGAGCACCTCGAGCGCATTCCAAGCTCGGCGGCTGAGTCGGAGTGGTTCGGCAGGGACTGCCAAAGCGCGGCGCGACGCCGCCTGGATGGAGGGGGCGCTGACGCTCCGGGAGGCGCCTGACTTCGCGCTCATCACGGCAGCCGCCAACCCCGCAGCCAGGTCCGGCAACCACCCCGGCGGCTTGGTGAACCCATAGACGGAACGGGGTTGAAACTCGCGCCAGCCGGCGCCAGGAGAGATGGTTCCAACCCACGCCACCGTCCGAGCCAGTTCGAAGGAGTCATCTATCACGCGCACCGCCAGGGAGGCTTTCCTGAACTCACCAGGGGCGAGCACGGCAGCCCGGACCAAGAGTCTGCCCGCTCGGTCCTGACGGGCCTCGACAGGGAGCACCAACGGCGCTCGCTGATCCACTTCGCCGACAGCCAGGACCGCAGGCAGCTTGTCCGCGATCATCTGCCGCCCTCTGGCGTCCAGAGTTCCCAGCGCCAAGCGGCGACGGGGCACTCCGCGCGCCCGCGGATGATCGCCGGCTCTTGCGGGCCTCGCCCAGCTGTCCACCTTGGCCTTCCTGATGCTCTCGCCGTCGGTGATCTCTACCTCCACGATCCGGATCCTGATCAGAATCCGGCGCCAGTACTCGCGGTAGAGCCAGCGCCAACCCGGGTTGGTGGTCGTGTCAGCGAAGAAGGGGCGCACTCCCTCGGGCCCCTGCATCAGCTCAAAGAGGTGGGCCAAATTCTCGGTGCCTCCCCCCTCTTCGACCGTAGCCTCACCGCGCAGGACGATCGCGGTCAAATCGCCATGGGATCGCAGCATGGTGACCCGCGGATTGAGCCTGAGATTGCGCACCTTGGCCGCATAGCCGACCGTGGTTGAGGTCCAGATCGCGTTCTCCGCGACTTTGACCCGAGCGCCCACGGCTGCGACCGACGGGACTCCCCAGGGGTTCACCGTAACCAGGTCCCACTGCAGAAAGCGGTCGAGTCCAGCGAACTCCACGAAGTCGGAGAGGTTGGCTCTGGGCATCCCCCTAACCGTACGGGATATCCTCGACTGGCCACATGAACACCTTCGCATCCGCCTGTGCCTGAGGTCCACCACCGGATCCTCATACCGGTCACTCCGGAGGAGGCGTGGGACTTCATCGCCGACGTTCGCAACGCTCCGCACTGGATGTTCGGAGTCAAGGAGGTCGCCGGGTCGCTCAGCCCCCCGCTCCGGCCCGGCGATCGGCTAAACATTAGGTTGGTGGCCGGCGGCAAGCTGGCCGACAGCGAGTGGGTCATCGGAGCGTGCGAGCGCCCCTCCTTGGTGAGCAGCCGCGGACACGCTATGGGAGCGTCCGCACAGCTCCGAATCCTGTGTCGGCCGGTGGGACCATCCTCAACCGAGGTCACGCAGGAGCTCAGCTACCAGCTGCCGGGCGGCGCCCTGGGCTACCTGGCCGCTCGGTTCGGCGTGAGTGGGATACTGGATGTTCAGGCCCACCGCTCACTGCAGGCTCTGGCCCAACAGCTGGATCGGAGCGGGGACAGACCGTCCCGGGCCCTCCCCGCGGAGGAGATTGGTGGAGGCGGAGCCCGGAGCGGATGAACTCGTAATGGCGGCGCCGGACCCGGGCTCACGTGTGCGGTTTCTGGACCCCAGATCGGAGACTGACCAAGCCTTGCTGGGCGACCGCGCACTCCTTTTCGCGCCAGCACAAGTTGGAGACACTGTCGCAATCCCGCTCCGTAGTTCCCGCGGCGTTACCCTCGGCTCCGGCATCTGGCGCAAGCCCGGTCTGGAGGATGCCATCCGGGGCATTCCAGGAGTCGGCGAGGTGAGGTTGAGTCCCCTAGGAGGGACGGTAGGCCCAGGAGGACCCTGCTGGCTCGGGCTGCTCCTCGTGACTCGACTCTCCAGCCTGAGCCCCCGTCCTTTGGACCTCCTCCTCAGGATCGTCCAGGAGATGCTTAGGACCGAAGTCTCTCGGTTTGGAGCGACGGTCGAGAAGGGGCGGGTGGAGGGGGCCTGGTGTCCCGGGTTCAGCGATCTGTCTGTAGCAGGGCGCAAGCTGGCCGGGGTCGGTTTCAAGCTGACTCGGGAGATCGCGCTAGTTCGACTGATCATCGGGGTTCGGCCGCCGGGCGAGGCGGAGCTGTCGGCCTTGGACAGGTGCCACCGCACCTTCGGGCTCGAGGTTCGCCCGGAGAGACTCACGTGGCTGGCCGAGCTGATGGGCCGACCAGGCCTCGACTGGGAGTCCGCACTCCTCATGATTTCAGGCCGAGCGCAGCCGAATCCTGAGAAGATCAAGGGATGAAGACTCCTCCACCACTTCGCCTGGTCACCGACCCGGCGGCGGTCCTGCACCAGCGCGCTAGACCCGTGCGGGTGTTCGACGGCGCTCTGCGCCGGTTGGTGGACGAGATGTACATCCGCTGCGAGGAGTGGAACGGAGTGGGGCTGGCCGCACCTCAGGTCGGACTCAACCTGCAGCTCGCGGTGGTGGTCTACGAGGACCGGAAGTTCGTCATCTGCAACCCAGAGTTACTCTCCGCCGAAGGCGAAGTGGATGCCACCGAAGGCTGCCTCTCCATGCCCGGGATGGCGGGGGTGGTGCGGCGCTTCGATCAGGTCACCGTGCACTACCGCAACGTCCAGGGACGCGGGATCGCGAAGAGCTTCGAAGGATGGCTGGCGAGGATCGTGCAGCACGAGTCAGACCATCTGCAAGGGATGCTGTGTCGAGAGCGGCTGGCGCCGGGCGCCGCCTTTGAGATGGTTCCTGACGAGGACGAGGACGAGGAGGTCTCCTGAGAGCAGAGGTGGCCGCCGAATCAGTTCGGCGACCACCCCAGTGGGAACCCTCAGGCGGTCAGGTTCGCTTCGGCGTCGATTGTGATCTTGATCTCGTCACCGATCACCACGCCGCCGGCCTCCAGCGCCGCGTTGTAGGTGAGCCCGAAGTCGGAGCGGTTGAGCTTGCCGGTTGCCTCGAAGCCCGCCACCGTAGCGCCCTGGGGGCTCTTGTTGATGCCCAAGAAGCTGACATCCAGGACCACAGGCTTGGTGACATCCTTGATGGTGAGGTCTCCCTCAACCCTGTAGCGATCGCCCCCAAGAGCCTCGATTCGCCGACTCTGGTAGGTGAGCTCGGGATACTTCTCCGCGTCGAAGAAATCTCCCGACCTGAGATGGTCGTTGCGCGGCGCGACCCGAGTGTCAATGCTGGCGGCCTTGATGCTGGCCTTCGCGGAGCTGCGGGTCAGGTCCTCGGGCTCGATCTCCAGCTCGGCGCTGAACTCCGTGAAGTGACCCCTGACGGTGCTGACCATCATGTGCCGCGCCGAGAATTCAATAGACGTGTGATACGGGTCCAGTGTCCAACTCAAGACAAATTCCTCCTTGCTCATCCCTTGCGACGCTGCGGTGCGTCATAATTGCTTACGCAATCATATCGTAGTGGAAGGTTATTTGCTTGTGCAAGCACCTCGGGTAGAGCAGATGAATAAGGAAGATGGCCTGAGCCCCGAAACGCTGGCGGCGTGGCAGGCCTTTCTGAAGGCGCACACCGTCTTGACCAGAGCTCTGGAACGAGAGCTGGTCGCCGCCCAGCGGCTCCCGCTGGCTGAGTACGACGTGCTGGTCCAGTTGAACTCCGCAGAGGCGGGGCGACTGAGAATGGCGCAATTGGCAGACCGCGTACTCCTCAGCCGAAGCGGGCTGACCAGGTTGGTGGAGCGGCTCGAGGCCTCCGCGCTGGTCCGGCGAGAGGTTTGCCCAAGCGACGCCAGGGGCAGCTTTGCGGTGCTCACAGACCTCGGTAGGCAACGGCTGACAGCCGCCGCCGGTGACCACCTTCGGTCGGTCCAGCTGCACTTCGGCGATGTTCTAGAATCGGAGCAGATGAGTGCCCTCCGAGATGCGCTGGAGCGCATTACAGCCGCCAACTCGGGTGGCGGTCCCGAGGGCTGCCCCAGCTGTGGCCACGGTGAGTCGGAAGTCGATGAGGAGAGCACAGGTGGCAGTTGAAGACACTCCCAGTTGCCCCTTCCCGGGGGCTGGGTCGCAACCCGCTTCCGAACAGCCTCCGGAGCCGGCGGTCTCCGGAGGCTGCCCGGTCCCCCACGACGCCTCGGCGCCGAGTTGGGACCTTGACGCGCACGTGGAGGCGATGCGGCGTGCCCAGCAGGGAGCGGAGCGCAGTCATCTCGGCCCGGAGCGGGCCCGCGAGATGGCCGAGAAGGTCGCCGAGCAGCGGGCTGCCCGTAAGGGCATCGAAGAGATCCGCAGCGACTTCATCGAGAACCTGGGCAAGAAGCTCGGCTACGGCCATCCGCTCAGCGATCGCGGGAATCTACCAACCTTCACCTGGACCGAGGCGGCGGAAGCCAGACTGGCCGAGGTGCCTGACTTCTGCCGGGAGCTGACCCGCTGGCGTGTGGAGTGGACCGCCCACAAGAAGGACCTGGGCACGACCATCACCCCGGAGATAATGGAGATCAAGTACCAGATGTGGGGCGAGGTGTCTCACCGGATCCAGGCCCGCCGCGGGCAGGAGCTGGAGTGGACGGACTCCGCCCTTAGCCGCTTCGATCAGGTCCCCGACTTCGTCAAGGGCCAGGTTCTGGAGGCTGTCGAGGGCAATGCCCGCCAGCTCGGAGTTGAGGTTGTCGACGACGAGGTGGTCGACCGCGTCATCCAGCGCTGGTCCACGACCGGCGACTTCCACGAAGGGCTGTACGGCTTCCGCTGAGAGTCGGTGCCTTCCCTACCCCAGTTGCGCCAGTCGCTCTGAGGTTTCGCCAAGTCCCATTTCTCCCCTCGCCAGGGCCTGCAGGAGCTCAAGCGGGCTCGCGGCCGGCTGAGATCCAGTGGGATCCATCCCGAGGTGGGATAGCACCGCATCCAGGCGAGCCCGAGCGGTCGGGTAGCTGACCCCCAGCTGGCGTTCCAGCGCTTTCATGTTGCCGCGAGAGGAAAGGAAGATCTTCAGAACCTCCCGCTCCTCTTTGCCGAGGGAGCAGAACTCGCAGTTCTCAAAGTCGCCGGATAGCTCCGTCCCGCAACTCTGGCAGCTGAGTCTGGTCAGGTGAAGCATTTGCCCGCAGACAGGACAGCCGCGCGGCGGCCGATGTTCGCTCAAACCTCCTCCACCCAGACCGCGCCAGTGGTGGCATCGATCTCCAGATGTCCCGACCCCTCCCCAATTGTCACCTCGCGGAGGTCACCTCCCATCGTCCAGCCATCGGCGAGGCCGGCACCATCTCCGGGGAGGGAAATCTTCCCCAGGGTGCTGCGGGCAACCACACGCACGCTGGAGCCATGCTCCAGCCTCACCTTCACCGTCCCTGCCTCACACCGGATCCTGGAGGCGCCCTGATTCAGAAGTCCGCGCACCGAGACGGTGCCCCAGGTCACGTTGAGGTCGATCGCCTCAGAGAACCCCTCCACGCGGGCGCTTCCAGCCTGGATGTCGGCCTTGATCGGCCCTCTGATCCCCTCCACCGTCAGCAGCCCGGCGGCCATCTCAACCTCCAATGGCAGCTGCGGGTTCATGCGGATCAGCACCGGCCGCAGCGGATTCTGGCCCGATCCAGTACCGAAGGGGAGCTTCTCTGGCCACCGGAAGGAGAACCAGCCTCCCTCTTCGCCGAGGGGCATGCCCCTGACCACCATGGCGTCACCCTCGCGGGCAGCCCGGTGGGGGCCCTGCACCGACACGTCCCGCACCTGAGAGTCGCCGACAATCTTGGTGGGGTGAACCAGACCGGTCACCCTGACTCGCCCGACCGGAGGTTCCTCCACGGCAACCGCGGTCTTCTGCAGCGCGGCTATGCGCTCTGTGGCCTCCTCCGGACTGACATCTCCGGACGCCACCTGGCGAAGCAATTCCTGCATCGCGTCTTCATTACTCATGTCCAATTTGTATACTTAAACTATCAATATGTCAACTCTAAGTTGGCAATTCGGTTTCCCTGAGCTGTAGAGGCCGCTGCGGCTAGAGCCTTGTGACCACGAACCACCGACGCCCCAGGGCCTCTCCAGATAGGATTCCCCCGTGATGATGGAGGGCAATGGGCGGCCTGATGAGCCAGAGCATGCCGGGATCCCGCCGGTGCCGCGCTACACCAGGACCGAGCAGGTGGTGTGGCTGGTCTACGGCGCGGTCGCGGTGCTGTTGGTGGCGATCCCGCTGCTCAAAGGCAGCTTCTCGCTACCGAATTTGGCCGCCTTCGTGCTCCTGGGCGGGGCCGCCGCGATGAGCTTCGGCTGGCTCAGAAACGGGCGGCTGAGGACGGCCGAGTGGCTCCCGGAGAAGGAGTACGACGCCTTCCTCAAAGAACTCCATGATCCTTACGAGCCGCCGCCAGAGACGGACTGAGGTCGACCCACACCGCCCTGGCCGCGCCCATCCCTAAAGCGGTCTGGCGGTCACCCCGAATCACCGTGACCGCGTCCGCGCCGGGGGATCCGCGGATCGAAACCAGCTCACCCAGTCGCAACCCCTCTCGGCCCCGGAGCCGGCGCAGTTGCGGCGCCTGGTGCTCAGCCACCTCGGAGAGGCGGGCAATTGGGGCTACGCCGTCGGCAGTGAGCTCCGCCAGACTCACCAGTTGGCGCGGCCCGCACTCGCCTCCCGGAATCTCGTTGCCGTGGGGCAGGCGCTGGACCTCTCCAGCCGGGCGAAGCTTCGACGGACCAACTCCTCGGAGAAGAAGTGCGCGATTTTACCGGCCCCGATATCCGCCTCCGCCCAATCCAGCCCCATTTCGTCCGAGAGCCACCGCCCCACGATGCGGTGCCGGCACACTATGGCGCTGACCGCGCTCGCACCTATCGCGCTGAGCGCCACCCTGCGATCCGGTCCGATCAGGAGCACGCCGTCGTCGCGCAGGCGCTGCACCACCCCGGTAACGGTTGGGACGCTATCCCCAGCCACTCCGCCAGGCGGGACGGTCGCACCGCCTCCCCGTCTGGGCCATGTAGTAGACGGCCTCGCGATCGCGGCACGAGACCGGCGAGCGGTCGTGAGCGGTATTCCGACTTGACGACAAGTATTTAGCCACCTAGGCTTAGCCACTGCGAACCGCTTGCTGCGTCGACGCTAAGCCGGCGACCACACCGGGTTTGACTCGACATACATGAGGAGGATCCCACGTTGCTCCCGACCTTCGTCATTTTCCTCCGGGAAGGTGTCGAGGCGAGCATGATTGTGGCGATCCTGCTGGCATACCTGGCCCGCAGCGGTCACCGCGAGCACTTCCGCGATGTGTATCTCGGAGTGGGCGCCGCTCTCCTGCTCGCCTTCGGGGGCGGCGCTGCGGCATTCCTGCTCATCCACACGTACGAAGGCTCGCGGGTGCAAACGATCTTCGAAACGGGCACCTTCTTGCTCGCATGCGGGGTTCTCACCTACATGACCTTCTGGATGCACTCCCATGCTCGATCTCTCTCATCGGAGCTCAGGGCAAAGGCCGACTCAGCCATGGGCAAAGGTGCCCGCTGGAGCCTCGGGCTGGTGGCCTTTCAAGCGGTCGGGCGTGAGGGGCTGGAGACTGTCGTCTTCACTCTGGCGATCTTCTTCGCCGCCTCCAGCTCCGGTGGCAGCTTCGCGGCATCAGTTCCTGCCGCCGCCCTCGGTGCCGGCCTCGGCGTGCTCGGTGCTCTCCTGATCGCCTTCGCCATCTACCGACTGGGACACCGCCTGGACCTGGGCCGGTTCTTCCAAATCGTGGGAACGCTGCTGATGCTGTTTGCGGCCGGCCTGCTGGCGGATGCGATCCAAAACCTTCAGCAGCTGCGCTGGCTGCCGGTGCTAACCCGCCCGCTCTGGAACACCTCGGCGGTGCTGAGCGACGGCGGTGCCGTGGGAGACATTCTCCACACCTTCCTAGGCTACGCGGCCCGGCCCACCGGTCTCCAGGTGATTGGCTACATCGCCTACGTGCTGGCAGCCGTGGGCGGCTTCGTGTGGATCTCTGGGCGCCCTCGTCGCGCGCGCAAAGCCGCCGCCTCTTCCTGATCTGTAAGCCTCCCCCCTCTAAGATCTCCGAAGGGGACGGCCCCCGCGCACTGGTTGCCGGCTGACCTTGGAGGTACCTACGCTGATGGCGTCCACGCCCGGGGAGCCCCGCCTCGTCGACGCGCCTCAGTGGCAACAACGCTTCCTGCGGCCACGCATGGATCTTCCCCGTTGGTCGAGGGACAGGCCGCAACGACTGGTTTACAGCTCCTCCAGAAGTGGTGGCTGGCAGGGCTGGAAGGTTGAGCTGGGCCGGCGCTCCCACCAGCAGGTGACTGCCGGCCAGGTCGGATGCCGGAGCATAGACATCAGCCCCGACGGGGAGACGGTCGTCTGGTTCGCGGACGAGACCGGCGATGAATTGGGCAGATGGATGGCGGCTCCATACACCTCAGGCGAAGCCCGACAGCTCCTCCCCGGCATGGCTCCCGCCTGGGAGTCCGGGTTCGCCTGGGGGGGGCAAATGATCTTGATTGGACTGGCTGAGGACTCCGGGTTCACAATCCTCACCACCTCCCTTCGAGCATCACCGAACACGCGCCGGATCTACCATCACCGCCAGGAGGCTTATGCGCTGGCGCTCTCCAGAGACGATCGCTACGCGTTGGTGGCCTGCTCGGAGCGCGGGGACACGATCCACCCCGACCTGCGCGTTCTGGGGGCCGATGACGGGAGCCTGGTGGGTCACCTCTCGTCGAACGGGCAAAGGCACCTGGGCGCCGCGGGATTCCGCCCCACCCCTGGCGACCCCTGCGTGGCGGTGAATGAGGACCAGGCGGGGCACACTCGGCCCGCTCTCTGGTGGCCGAGACGCAGTGAGTTCAAACGGCTGACGACCGGACTACGCGGGGAGCTGGAGGCGCTCGACTGGACCCGAGACGGGCGATCGCTACTTCTCCGCCAGCTGCTGGACGGCCGCCACCGGCTGTGGATGCTGGAGTTGGAGAGCGGGAAGGTTTCCCGAATTCAATCGCCATCCGGGACCGTGAGCGCAGCCGGGCTCAGGCACGATGGGACGGTCTGGGCACTCTGCGAAAGTGCTGCCCGTGCGGGTCGGACTCTCGAACTCCCCGGGCAGCGCGAGGTCGTGAAGCTCCCCGGCCCTCGACCTCCGAGGGCGACCGCTCTAAGCAATTGGCGCTACCTGACCACCGACGGGCAGCCGCTCCACGGCTTTCTCGCCGCGCCGTCGAGCCCAGGTCCGCATCCCACTGTGATCTGGGTCCATGGAGGACCCCACTCCCACCTCGACGACTCCTACCGGCCTTCGCTGGCAGCGCTCGTGGATCAAGGGCTCCTGGTCGCAGCCCCCAATTACCGCGGCAGCACCGGGTACGGGAGTGCCCACATGGATCACCTCATCGGTAATCCCGGATTTCCCGAGGTTGAGGACGTGGTCCAGGGGGTGGCGGATCTGGTGGCGCGGGGCCTCACTGATCCGGCCCAGGTAGTTTTGATGGGGGCCTCCTGGGGCGGCTATATCACGCTTCTAGGGGTTGGTCTTCACCCCGAAATGTTCGCCGCTGGGGTGGCACGGGTGCCGGTTGCGGACTATGTCCTCGCATTCGAAGAGGAGTCGGCGGCGCTCAAGGCGATGGACCGGGCACTGTTCGGCGGCGACCCCGCTGACCGCCCGGAGCTCTACCGGCAGCGGTCTCCGATCACCTATGCGCACAGGGTAAGGGCTCCTTTGCTGATCCAGGCTGGGGAGAACGACAGTAGGTGTCCCTACCGCCAGGTCGAGGTCTACGTGCAGCGGTTGCAGGAGATGGGCAAGGCGGTCACATTCCACCACTACCCGGCCGGCCACAGCGCGATGGTGATCGAGCAGGATATCCAGCTGACCCAGCAAACTATCGAGTTCCTGGCCTCGGTGCTGAGTCTCCGCAAAGGCGACTGAGGGAAGTTAGGTGATTCTGGATGGCTCCGGGCCGAGGCTGAGGTACCCGCCGTCCTCCATGATCCGTCGCAGGCGATGCACCGCGTCGTAGAGATCCACGAATCGGGTCGTAGGTGCCGCGCACCCCAGCCGCAGCCGGTCTGGCGCCCGGAAGTCCGCTATCACTGATGCGTCTCCCAGCAGGGCTCGGCAGATGTGATACGCGTCGGGGTGCCGGAGGCAAACCTGAGACCCGCGCCTCGCCTGGTCTCTGGGTGTCGCGAGGACAAATCCCATCGGTGCCAGCCACCGGTCGTGCAGGTCGATGAGGAAGGAGGTCAGGGCCAGGCTCTTGGCCCGGATCGCCTCGATTCCTATCTCCGCCAGCAACCGCACCCCCTCCTCTACCAGGGCGATGCCAAGGACCGCCGGAGAGCCGCTCTGGAACCTGGCGATCGAGGGCAGCGGATTGTACCCCTGACCCATGGCGAACTGGTCCGCCTGTCCGAACCAGCCCCAGATTGGCTGGCGAAGCCCCTCCTGCAGCTCGCGACGAACGTAGAGGAAAGCGGGGGACCCAGGGCCCCCGTTTAGGTACTTGTACGTGCATCCGGCCGCCAGGTCGGTCCCGGACGCATCGAGCTCGATCGGGACCGCACCGACGGAGTGACAGAGATCCCAGAGGCTGAGAGCTCCCGAGGCATGGATCACCTGGTTGATGGCAGTCATGTCAGCCAGGGCGCCGGATCGGTAGTCCACATGAGAGAGGCTCACCAGCGCGGTCTCCGGTCCCAAATAGGGCCCCAGCAGGTCAGCGTCCGGGCCCTCCACCTCCGGGAAGTCGACCAGCCGAAGCTCCATTCCCCGCGCTTCCACCAGCCCCTGCAACAAGTAGCGGTCGGTTGGAAAATTGGCGCGATCTGAGACGATGACGCAGCGCCCCGGGCGGGCGTCGAGGGCAGCACTGGCGAGCTTGTACAGGTTCACCGTGGTCGCGTCGCTGACCACCGTTTGACCGCCGGCGGCTCCGAGAAGATGCTCTCCCAGCAGATCCCCCACCGCGCCGGGCAGGTCGACCCACGCGCCCCAGGACCGCACCAGCCCCCTGCCCCACTCCTCGGCGACGATCTGGGTGACTCGGGCCAGCGACCTCCGGGGCAGCATGCCCAGCGAGTTCCCATCCAGATAGATCGTTCCACCTTCGTCGACTTGGAAGAGAGATCGCGCAAAGGCGATTGAATCTAGGCCGTCCAGCGCCAAAGCCTCCGCTCGCTGGGGGTCCTCCGTCAACGGGCCTTTGCCAGTCGACCTTTGCGCGGCCATCTTGAGGTCAAGGAGCGCCCGGTCCCTGGATGCGCTCCAAGGAGGACGCCACATGGGCCACCACCTCGCCACTCCCCACCGCGATCCCAACCGCATGATGCAACTGACCCGCCCGAAACTCCAGGCGGCGCTGCGTGCGGTCGAGAGGGCGCGCCCTGGGGGAAACCGCCAGAGTGACCAGCTCCAACCGCAGGATGGTGCCCTCCACCCGACCCTGATGGATCTCGGTGTACCCGGCCGGGACGGCGACCACGAGCTCGGCCTCTCCCGCCGGGAAAAGGCGGAGGAACCCTTGCTCCGAGTGGCGCAAAGGGCCAGTCTCAGCGTCGAAGGTCCGCTGCTGCAGGTGGATCAAGTCACGATCCGGGACCACCTCCAGGAGCAACTCCTCGCGGTACCGAAATGGGCTGTCTGGGCGCCACACTCCGACGCCCTTTCCCGACCAGCTACCGAGCAGGAATCGAAAGGGATCCAGTAGTGAGGAGGCGGTCGGTGCGGACACTCCACAGACCTTAGGCGCGGTGGTCGCAGCCGTCAACCAGGACTGAGTCCCGGACAGCTCGGCGTCGAGATCCCAGGCGATCCAGAGCCCTATTCCCGGGATACCCTGAAAGGGTGAAACTCAACGTTCCCACGCGCTCCGACATGCTCTGGCTGCTGGCGGCCGGTCTACCCCCGCCGGGACCGTTCCCGATCTCGGACACCGAGCTGGATGCCGGTCTCTTCGGGCCCGGCAGCGTCACCTGGCAGGTGATGCGCGAGCCGATGCTCCTGCTGGGAGCGTCGCGTGCCCTGCTGATGCAGGTGGCCCACCCCCTGGTCGCCCAGGGAGCGCTGGATCACAGCGACTTCACCTCGGACCCGGTCGGGCGCTTCCAGCGCACCGTCGCCTGGGTCACGAGCGTGGTCTTCGGAACTCGAGAGGAGGCGCTGGCGGCGACCCGCGAGGTGAACCGCATGCACAGGCGTGTCCAGGGGACGCTGCCCGCGGATCACGCGACCACCGCCTGGTCCGCCGGAAGCGCATACCAGGCCGGCGACCGGGACCTAATCCTCTGGGTGCACGCCTCTTTGGTGGACGCGATGTTGGAGACCCACGACCAGATGATCGGGGGTCTCAGCAACCGCCAGCGCGACCGCTTCGTCCGCGAGTGGGATGCCGTGGTCCAGATCATGGGCTTGCCAGAGGGGTCGGGCTGGACCGGGGTCGCAGCGATGCGTGACTGGATTGACTCGCAGCTCGACGCCGGGGTCGCCCTTCCCAGCCAGGGCTCGCGGCGGGTTGCCAACGTCATTCTGGTACCAAGGCTCGGGATGACCGGGCCGAAGGGTTTGGCGGAGCTCACCGGGTTCATAACCGCGGGACTCCTGCCGGAGGTGGTGCGCCGTCACTACGGGATCAGGTGGTCTCCGATCCACGAGGCAGCCCATCAAGCGCTGCGCCTGTGGCTGAGGTCCACCAAGACGCTGTTCCCGAGAGCGCTCCGGGTCTCTCCCGTCTATGAGTTCGCGGTGGCGCGTGCGGCCGGAGAGCTGGGAAATCACCCGGTCCTGATGGAGAGACTCGTCAGGCAGCCGCGGATCGCCTGAGCTGGGGCCAGGGCCTCAGACCACGTCCCAGCTAGCGATCGCTGGCTGGCCATGCTCCTGGTCCAGAACAGAGACGGAGGCCACTTTGAGGATCAGGTGGCGGCAGAAAGTCACCGGTACCCCTAGGTAGGCAGCCGCGACCGCTCGGAGGATATGTCCGTGGCCAAAAAGTAAGGTATTGCCTTCGGACGGCAACTCCAATGCCTGGAGGAATTTGGTCGTCCGTTCCAGGACCTGCGCTGGGGTCTCCCCTCCCGGGCAGCCATCGCGCCACAGCTCCCACCCTGGGTGGAGCACCTCTATTTCCTCGCTGGTCAGACCCTCAAACTCACCGTAGTCGTATTCGGCAAGCGAAGGTGCGATCTCCAGACGGCCACTGAACCCGGCGAGCGCGGCCGTCCGCCTGGCGCGCTGCCGCGGACTGGATATCACCCTCGCAAACGGAACAGAGTCCAATTTTTGGCGTAACCCCCGGGCCTCGTCCTCGCCGATCCGGGTCAGCGGGACATCGGTGATCCCCGTGTGGCGGCGCGTCTCGGTCCAGGTCGTGGCACCATGCCGCACGAGGTAGATAGACACTGGGAGCCAGTGTACCGGCCGAAAAGGGCTTCTTCCTGGCTAGGTATACTGGGGCGTCTCGGGGAGTAGCTCAGCCAGGTTAGAGTGCACGGTTCGGGACCGTGAGGTCGGCGGTTCGAATCCGCCCTTCCCGACCAAATCCTCCATTGGTCCCGGTTTTTGAGATCAACTGGACTATCTTGATGGCTCCGCCGGTGGATTTGACACCCTATTTGACACCCTATCCGTTTCAGGCGCGCCTTCCAAGAGGCTCTGGACCGCCAGTGCGGCATCCCGCCGGAGGGAGTCGGACACATGGGAGTAGCGATCGAGGGTCATCGCCACTGTGGCGTGCCCCAGCCGCTCCGACGCCACCCGGGGACTGACCCCGGCGCCGAGCATCAGGGTGGCTGCGGTGTGCCTGGTGGCGTGGAACGGCATGTGCGCCAGGCCAGTCCGGCGGAGGAGCCGACCCCAGCTCAGCAGCAGGCTCGACGGGGAGATCGGTCGGCCAGTCGCCGACACGAAGACGAAGTCCTCGGGCCCTGGCGGGTTTCCATCCCCGTCCCAGGTGCTGGCCCAGGTCTTGCGGTGCAAGCCAAGTCGTCCCAACAGGTCATCGTCAATCGCCAGAGCCCGCCTGGAGCTCGATGACTTGGGTTCCGCCACCAGTGGCGCGGAGCCGCTCGGGGTGGGTTGGAGCGTGCCCCGGACGATGATCAAGCCGCGGTCAAGGTCGATGTCGCGCCACCGCAGGGCGAGCAGCTCCCCGCGCCTCAATCCGGTCTTGAGCGCCACCCGGAAGAGGAGCTCGAACTGGTGCCCGGCCGCCGCCTGGAGCACTGCTCTGACCTCGTCGAGTCCGAGGACCGCGGCTTCCTTCCTCGGCAGCCGTGGCGGGTCGACCAGGTCGGCCGGGTTGTGCCCGGACCGCCCCCACCGCACCGCGTCGCGCAGCGCTCGGTGGAGGATGAAGTGCACCATCCTCACGGTGGCCGGCGAGAGACCTTCTCGAATCTTGGCGGCGTAGAGCTGCTGGAGCTCCTCCGGCTCCAGCCTGATCAGTGGCCGTCCTCCCAGTGTCGGCGCGACGTGGTCGAGCATCAGCTGCCGATAGCGGCGCCACGATTGGGGACGGAGGTTGGGCTCGACCGCCACCAGCCACGATTCGAGGAAGGTGCCGAGCCGAAGCCGGGGAGAGCCGACCCCCCGGCCCTGCGCCAGGCTTCGTTGCAGAGCCCGCAGGGCGACGATGGCCTCGCGGCGGGTCTGACCGTACACATATCGCCGGCCCTTGCCCGGGACGGTCAGATACGCGCTCCAGCGGCCATCCTTGCGCTGGCTCACGTTGCCGTCACCCTTTCCTCTCCGACTGCGCGGCATAGCGGACTGTCCCCTCACCGCTGCCGCGGCCGGCTCCAGAGATCGGCGGCCGAGAAGCCTGGGCCAACGAAGCTCTCCTCACCAGCAACGAACTCGACCAAGGAGCGCGCGGGGATCCGGGTCAGCCGGCCCAGCTTGACGACGGGAAGCTCTCCGCGCTGGATCATTCCGTAGACATAGGTCCGTCCACAGCCCAGGACTGAGGCGGCCTCGTTCACATTGAGGAGCAGCTTCTCGGTCATTGGGCCACCTCCCAGATCAGGTCGGGGGTGATCCTGAACATCCGCTCCGCGCGGAGGCGGTCCCGCTTGGCGTCCACCAACCCCTCGAAGTGCCTCCCCTTCGCCTGGAGGTGACGGGTCGCAAGCCAACCCGCCGTGCGCAGCACCGCCGCAAGGTCATCCTCGGTGGAGAGCGCCCCGAGTGCGCTGGCATAGCCGATGAAGCCCCGCACCAACCTCTCCTGGGCGGCGTCCCGGACCCGCTGCCGTACCAGTGGCGACGATGGTGACCCCAGCTCGGCCCGGCGGAGCTCGCTCCAGACCGGATCCTGGTGCCACCGGGAGCGGTTGCTGTCCTTCCCCGGGCGACGGAGCGAGATCCACCCCATCCCGTACTCCCACAGCCCTTGGCGAGACCGGAGCGCCTGCTCGAGGGTCTCCAGCCCGAAGGCTCGCAGTGCCCGGCGGCGGAACTGAAACTCAACCCGCCAGACGGGCTGCTCGGGATCGCGGCCTCGCCAGATCTCCTCCTGCCAGTGCTGGTCTCTGCCCGTCATCTCCAGCGACTTGTCGTAGATCCGGCAGACCACGTCACCTTTGCCGAAGGTGAAGCCGGAGAAGCTTCGCCCGCTGAGGTGCGCCTGACGGGGAACTTCGAAGACGCGGCGGCGAGTGGCCCGGCAGCTGAAGTCCGAGAGGTCCCGAGCCACCGGGATCCAACCCTGGAAGTCGCAGTACAGGTCGAGTCTCGACACCCGCAGCGGGCCCACCACCTCCAGCACGGCCTCGCCCAGCCACCCCTCCACCATGGCGACGGCGGTCTCCACGCCGTAGGCGTGGATGAAGGGCGAGTGCCACTGCACGAAGACCGGCGGGAAGGGGTCGACGGCGCCCAGCATCAGCTCGATCCGCGCCGAGCGCAGCCAGATCGGGTAGCCCCTCCACCCGTGCGGCTTGAGGATGAAGCCCTCGGGGTTCTCGCCGAGGTCAACTATGGACCCGTCAGCACCGGCTCGGGTCCGCAGTTCCCCCAATTCCTGGCGCAGGCCGGGGCGCAGCACACCCGGCGCTGAGGCGTGGATGGTGTCCACTCCAGAGGTGAGGAGATTGACCATGCTCATTCGATCTCACCCTGATCTCGAACCAATGTACTTTGCCACCAGGGTGTTACAAGCACCCCTGGTGGCTGTGGGCTGATGGAACTCCTCCTGCCACGCACGACCGACACAGGGCCGACCGCGATCCTGTCTGGCGGGGTCGCTCCGCTCAAGCGGGCTGGACCACACTCACTCCCGCTGAGGTCGAGTCGGATTGGCCGCTGCCCGAAGCCGGCAGCGCCTCTGCCCCTCGTGGTGAAGCGGCCGAGGTTGACCCAAGCCGCCCTCTCCGCTCCGGCACGAGCACCGGGCCACCCGCTCTCCGCCCTATTGGCGGCGCGGGTGGCCCGGATTGCGCGCACGGCACAGCGGCTGAGCTCCACAACCTCGACCACCGCGTTCGCGAGCCAGGACCACCTCGGTCGGGCAGCTGACTCACTCGGTTGCATCGAGCACGCGAGAGTGGCGAGCCGAAGAGTGCTTCGCCAAGTCTCCGCCATCTCTCGCCTCCTGTCGACTCGCTGCACCGCGCCATATGGTACGGTCCATTATATCACGACCACACACGGCGTCAAGAGGCGCGCGATCCCCCACTCGCCCTCAAGCCCAACCCTCGGCCCCTGGCCGAGGGACGCCCCTCCAAATGGGCATCCCCTTGGATGGTCCGGGCTCGTCCTCCCCTTCAGCGGCCGAGCTGAGTCCGGGGGAAGACCAGGGTTGTCAGGTCGGCTGGTAAGTGGACCTCGATGACCGCCACCACCAGGGCATCCTGCTTCATGACCCGGTACAGCTGAAGGACCGGGACACCGTCCGGCACGGCCAAGACCCGCTTGAGGTCAGGTGCCGGCATCATCGCCTCAACGACATCCTCACCGCCCACCGCCGTCATCCCCCGGATTGCGAGCAGATCGGGAAGCCACTGACCGGCCAGTTCCGCCTCTGTCAACCCCAGGTCCCGCTCGACCCGGGGATGAAGCCAAGCACGACGGAGCGAGGGGATGCCCTCGGCCCCGTACCCCACCGCCTCCTGCACCAGAACCGCCGTCCCGACCTCCACCTGGAGCAGACCACATATCCAGGGAGTCGCGGGCAGCCGACGCGCCGCCGGCTCGATCGGCGCGCTGAGCCGGAACGACCTCACGGGACCAGATCCGGTCCGATCCCCATCCGCGGACACCGCCCAGCGGGCCGAGCTCACCTGCGTCGCGTCCACCAGTCTCCGATCCGCCTTGGGGTCACGCACGAAGCTGCCAGCCCCGTGTTCGGCGACCACCATCCCCTCCTGCTTCAGGAGGCCGATGGCGCTCCGCACTGTGGTCCTGGTGACCTGGTACCGGGCCATCAGCTTGCGCTCCGATGGGAAAGCCACCCCCGCCGGCAGGCGCCCCTCCGCTATGTCCTGGCGCAGGTGATCTGCCAGCTGCTGATACAGCGGCACCGGGCTGTCGCGTTCCAGGGTTGGTCTCAGCACTGCTCCAGTTTAGATGGTCCGCTCCAGATGCGCCCCGGCCCTAACCGGATGCAGATCAAGATCGACGAGGCCGTCGACGAATAGCCACAGTCCCCTGTGTGCGGTCGGTGAGTGGCCGAAGTTGACGCGACCAGCACCGGGAGGCTGTCGCGGCGGCCACTGTTTGCACCGTTCCGCCGATTGCGGTGGTCACTTGGCACGTCTTCGACCGGCGGTGGCACTGAGCCACGGGTTGGACATGCGGGGGCTACCCAACAACCAGAGCGACCGACGTCGCGCTTTGCCAGGGTCAGAGAGCCTGGAGGCAACCACTTGTATGGCGCCGACGCTGAGCAGGGTAGGTCGCGTCACCATTCAGACCCTGCGCCGGCTGAACCGCCCCGGGTTTTGTAGAGAGGCCTCGCACTTGGGCAGCTACCTCAATGAGTTCGTCCTCAGGTTCACCGCCACACCTCACGCAGCCGGGGACCGGTCTTCTGCCGAGTCCTAGAACTCGCTGTTGATCACGCACCTGTCCGCTACCGTGAACTCATAGTCGGCCATGGCCCCCGCCGGACCCCGTCCAAACCTCCGACCACCCGAGGACACCCGCCAACCCTGGACCGCCCACCTGCTGGCCGTCCGTGACGGTCCGGGAAACCCCTCAACTCCCACTCCGGCTAAATGGATACCCCTAACCATCCTTACCGTGCCTTTTCGCTCCGATGTTCCTTAAGGGCCGATCCCACGACGAGGCAGGTCGTCCCGCTCTGTGGAGCCCGAGGGGCTGGTCAGCATAGTTCGCCCTCCTGCTTGTGAACTGTCGGCACGGAGGTGAGGCGCCGCACTTCTGGGACAGCCAGGACGGCCACCGTCGAAACGGCAACCCAGACAGCGCCTGCAAGGAACAGTGGGCCTCGGCCCATGACTGCGCTCAACGGCCCCGCCAGGGCGTAGCCGACTGGGATAAGGGCAAGGGACCCTAGGTAGTCAAACGAGGAGACGCTCGACAGGACTCTCTCGGGTACCTCCCGCTGAATGGTGGTGTCCCAGAGGGCCGCGAAAATGCCCAGGCCGCAACCCGCACCGAGAGTTCCGAGGCCGACGGCCCATGCCGGACCAGCCAGCGCGAGTGAGAGAAGTGGGGCAGCCCAGAGGATTCCTACCGCGGTCGCGAGGACCAGAGGCCGTCGCGGCTGGAAGCGCACCACCAGCAGGCTCCCGAGCACTGAGCCAGCGCTGAGCGCGGCCAGGACGGCTCCCCAGACGGCGGCACCACCGAGCGACGTCTTGGCGACGACCACTCCGAGCACCATGAAAGGCGCGAAGACAACCAGGTGAAAGATCGCGTACTGGAGGACGATGACCCACAGCCACGTCCGGGAGCGGAACTCGACCCACCCCTCGCGCAGCTGGGCGACGAAGGAAGGCGTGGCGGGACCAGACCGTTTTGGCAGCCGCAGCCTGAAAAGCAGCGCAGCGGAGAGCAGGTAGGTGCCAGCACCCGCTGCGAGCGCCCATCCCGGACTGATGGCTGCCACGAGCACTCCGGCCAGCGCCGGTCCCGCCACGCCCGCGAGTGATGTGACCATACCCCGCAGGCTGTTCGCCTGCTGGAGCTGGTCGCGGTCAGTCACGAGCTGGGGCACGAGTCCGGTGCTCGCCGGCCCGAACACCGCCTGACCCGCACCGATGACTGCCTCGGCAGCCATGAACGCCCAGAGCGGCGGGTGGCCAAGAAGCAGCCAGCCGGCAAGCACTCCCTGGGCTGCACCGCGGGCCATGTCGGCTAGGACCATGACCCGCCGCCGCCCGAAGCGATCGGCTGCTCCTCCACCTGCGAGAAGCAGGATCACGAGGGGGATGCTCTGGGCGGCGAGCACTTCCCCCACCTGGGTCGCAGTGCCGCGGTGGTCGAGGATGGCGAAGGAGATCGCGATCGGGGCCATTGAGGAACCGAGGAGCGACGCTGCCCGGCCCGCGAGGAACAACGCGAACTGGCGCTGGTGGAGCACCCCAAAGCTGTTCCTTCCCCGTGTGCTTGTGGGCCTCGCGGTCACTTCCTACCGAACTCGGCTGTCTCGTCGCCTTCCATCTCGAAAACTGCCGCACTCAGGCTCACGCAGACCGTTCCGCCACTGCGGGGCGCCGTCGCCACGTCGTGGAGGCGGCGGAACTCGCGATCAAGGTGTCGGCGTACTGTCGCCCACTCGTTGGGATCCACCCACAGCTGCGCATCGGCGACCAGAGGTGAGAGCTTGGGAGCGGGGGCCGCCGCGCCAGCCCGGCGCCGCAGCTCCGTGGTAAACGCCTCTACGAAGAGAAGGAGTGCACCAGGAAGCGCCGCAGCCAGCACGCCGGCTGGCTGCCTCCCCTCGGTGGGCGGCCTGGGGCGGTAGCGGTAGCGAACCTCCCGTCCTCCTCGATGCGTACGCTCCTCGGCTACCTCAACGACCATCGCCCGGGCAAGTTGGCGCAGGTGATAGCTGGCGAGCGCGTGGCTGACGCCCAGTGCCCGGGCGAGCTCGGCGGCAGACATCGCCTGCCCAGTCAGGAGCGACAGCATCCGCAGTCGCAATGGGTGGGCCACAACTCGGAGTCCACGGAGCGCTGCGGACCGTTCTACTCCCAAAGACATGTTTGGGAGTAAAGCACATGGCCCCCCTGGTGTCAACCGAAACGCCGAGTAGGTGTGGGTCGGGGAGCGATCGGGGAGGGGACCCACCCGCCACCGCGAGTCGGCCGCCCCACTCGAGTCGATGAGCTCTCGCCCCGCAGGGAGCCGGGCCGAGTTGACACATGCCTATATGAGCATGTATTCTCCCGCCATGGCCCGGGCTTCCACCACCAGTGATGCCTTCAACGCGGTGGCCGAGCCGCGCCGGCGGGCGATCCTCGATGCGCTGGCGGGAGGCGAGCACTCGGTCGGCGAGCTGGCCGAGAGCTTGCGGGTCGCTCAGCCGGTCGTGTCCAAGCACCTAAGGGTGCTCCGCGACGTGAACCTGGTATCCCGCCGTGACGCCGGGCGGCGGCGCGTCTACCGGCTCAACGGCGCGAACCTGAGGCCGATCCACGACTGGGTGCGCCGGTACGAGCGGAGCTGGTCACAGGCCTTCGACCGGATGGAGATGGTGCTTCAAAGGCTCGAGTCACAGGAGGACTGCCACTATGGCACAGGAGACGAGACGTAAGGCCCGGGTCACACTGCCCCGAGATGATCAGATCCTGA
The DNA here is from genome assembly GCA_035534915.1 of Candidatus Dormiibacterota bacterium. GTDB lineage: Bacteria > Chloroflexota > Dormibacteria > Aeolococcales > Bog-877 > AG-12. The sequence continues at coordinate 5,225 of DATLQZ010000067.1, read as the reverse complement.
TCACCCGCGACTTCGCGGCACCGCGCGACCGGGTTTTTCGGGCCTACACCACACCGGAACTGGTGGCGCTGTGGTGGCACGCCGACCGCGGCACCATCGACAGCATCGAGATCGACCTCCGCGTGGGCGGGAGGTGGCGGTATGCCATGACGGCCAACGGCGGCTTCCGCGTGGTCTTCCACGGCCAGTACCTGGAGATCGTCACCGCGGAGCGGATCGTGTCGACCGAGGTCTTCGAGGGGATGCCCGAGGCGGCGGCGACCAGCACCGTTACCTTCACCGACTCGCCCGCTGGCACCACCCTGGCGATCCTGGTGCAGCACAAGAACCAGGCCAATCGCGACGCCCACATGCGCTCTGGCATGGAGGACGGGCTCCAAGCGGCCATGGACCACCTGGAGGAGGTTGCGACCAGCAAGCCGATGGGGGTGGGATGAGCGACCGACCAATCTGTCCCATCACCCGCGCGCGCGACACTAGCCGCAGCCGTGAGCCTCCACTTCATGCACTACAACTTCGCTCGGCCCCACAAGAGCATAGCGAACCCTTACTCTCGCACCCATGCGACGGCGGCTGGCGTGACCGATCACGTCTCGAAGATCGAGGAGATGGTTGCCCTGTTGGCTGCCTAGTGCTACGGTTGCCCGGATGAGGCGCGGGAACGCCGTCTGGGAGGCGGCGATAGTACTTGGCGTCGGGCTTGGGCTCTGGATGGCGCTACTCGCGAACGACTGTCCACGGAGTTCGCGGGGGAACGGGCCGATCTGTCCTGTCGTGCCCGGTGTGCCTCTATTCGCTTGGTGGGTCTGCGCATTGTGCGGAGCAGCAGCCGCCTCCTTGGTGGTCCTAGTCGCGATGGCTATCCGCCGTTCGCATTCAAACTGACCCACTAGCCTGTGGTGGCCTCATGCCGGCGAACGGCGTGGCGACACCTGGACTTGACCCGGCACGACTGGCCCCGGAAAGTCAAATCACCAGCTCCTTGGGTTCGAGCCCGGCCAAGCACTCAGACTCCCACCGCGACCCAGGTACGCCCGTTTGTTGTGCGCCAGAGACCCGCTCCCGGGGCCAGCATCCAACCGTCCAGGGGCCTGATGAACGAGAATACGGCGCCGCTCCCACCAAGATTGACACCCGGGACCCCCTGTGTACAATCGGTGGGTGGCGTGAAGCTAGTGTCCCCATTACCGGGAGGCTGTCGTGGTGGCTGCCGACCTCGCCGTTCCGCTCATTGAGCCTATTCCACGAAGCATGCACGCTAGCGATCATGGGGTGTGTCGCGGGCTTGAAGTAACGCTGAGCCAGCGCCAAGGCGGATCGGAGCCTCTCGAAAATGAGCCGAACAGTGTTCCGCTCCTTCCATGGCAGAGAACCGAGAGCGTAGCCAGTTGGGTGGTGCCAACGTTGAGCAGAGTAGATGTCGCGCCACAATTCAGGCTCTGCGCTTGACACCCGCGGGAGTTGGCCTATGATCCGACTATGGCCAACTCAACTCGCGCCAAAGCGGCGGGGACGGGAGTGACGTCCCGTGTGTTCGTCCATGCACGTGGGCTGAAGTCACTGGGATTGATTCTCGGGATGCTGATCTTGGTGGCGGCAGCAGCCGGATGCGCCTCGACGAATTCGGGCCGACCGCTAAGTTCGAGGCATTCGTCTCGCCTCATTGGCTTCGCACAGAGTGCAAGACCGCACCTCGATACAAGTACGGCAGCCACTACCGTGCCTGAAGCCAGCGTCGTCGCTGTCCAGGCTCCACTATTGGCCTCCTGGAGCGGAGCTTTTACCGGGCCCCAACCATCCAATGTGCTCCAAGAGGCGCCCCTTACTGTCGCGAGAAGGGCCGATCCCTTAGTCACGGTATTCATGCGGAATGACACGTCGTCAGTCGAGACAGTGAGCTACCAGCTCTTGATTACCGATGGTGGTCTACCGTTTACGCTGGGTGGTGATTCTCCCGTCTCACCCAGTGCCTGGACTCACGTTGTGTGGAATTCGCAAGAAGCGTTGCCGGGTGGCACCACCGAAATCAGGCTTCAACCGGGACAGGCAGCATCCGCCAGCATGGGATGGCCATCGGGCCTCGTGTCGTCACGTCCTGTCCACTACTACGGAGTCGTCTACTTCTACGTCAACGGCTCTGTCTGGGGCGGCCCGACGCCATTCTTCTCCTATGAGCCACTGATCCTTCAGTAGGCCACCCACCAGCGCTTTGTGCGCTCTCGGGGACGAGACGGTTCAGTCACCACGTCGAAGGCCTTACTGGTTTGCCAGCTGGCGATCTCCGGGGTTCGGACGGCATCAATCCCGGTAGTTGGCGGCTGTTTCGCCGGAGATTATCGGGACTCGCCCCGAGGTCGTGAAGGCGCTACATCCCACCAGGTATCCAGATTCTTGCAGTCGCTCTTGCGCTTTCAACCAGAATGGGTGGCCGACTTGCTCCGGCGAGGCGTATCCATCTGCGTGTGGTCTTGCTGCAAGGGCACTCAGGGTACCTACACGACTATACGGCGGAGACCACCGCCGCCATGATGGAAGCCGGTCTGTGTACGGCGGAACGCGTCCGCCCGAGCCGCGCCACCAGCGCCACGGCCGGGTCCACCAAGTGCTAATGGCCCTGCCGAAGACCGCACCACCCCAACGACGATCAGCCGGGCAGTCGGAAGGCCCTTAGCAGAGCACTGATCGCAGCCAACCCGCCCAGTAGGGTGACGACAGACACTCCGGTTCGACCATCAAATAGCGCCACAAGACAGTCCGCTCCTGACGATCTTGCCAACGGCCACCGTCACGTTTACCCAGCCGTAGAAGTATGAGGTTCGTAGCGGACCCACGGCGAGGACATAGTGCCCCGGCGGCAGCGAGAATCGAAACTCCTGATGTCGCTTGACCATCTGCGTAGTCACTTGGACACGGGGAAGAACGAGTTTGACTTTATTGCTAGACACTGGTACGAGAGCTGCTGTGCCTCGCAGGACGATGACAGTGCCCGCCACATAGTCGGGCAATCTGATGTGCGTGGGCAACACCGCGGCGCAGACGCTGATCCCGCCAACGACCACGCCATCGCCGCTTGGGATTGCGATTGACGCGGTTGGTGATGGGGACGGGTGGGTGAGCGAACTGTTGGCGCAACCGGCTGCCGTGAGCAGGACGCCCATCATCAACGCCACCGCAAATGTGTGCAGTCTGAACCAAGTCGAGATGGGGATGAGGCTACGCGTAGGTCGGCTGCTTGTCAACATGAGCCTGGTCGACACCGGCCAAGACCGACCGTCGCCCACGGTAACGGCGGTTGCTCTCGGACCCAGGTCTGCGAGCTGCCGGGCCGAATTGCCAGACCACGTGCTGCGAGTTCAAGACCTGCGGTGCATACGAGAGACCAGCGGTCTCAGCGCCATCTGAGGGTCTCTGTGGTGGCCTCGTGCCGGCGAACGGCGTGGCAACGCCTGGACTTGACCCGGCACGACTGGCCCCGGAAAGTCAAATCACCGGCTCCTTGGGTTCGAGCCCGGCCAAGCACTCAGGCTCCCACCGCGACCCAGGTACGCCCGTTTGTTGTGCGCCAGAGACCCGCTCCCGGGGCCAGCATCCAACCGTCCAGGGGCCTGATGAACGAGAATACGGCGCCACTCCCACCAAGATTGACACCCGGGACGGCGGACCACGAGTAGCCGCCGTCCCTACTGCCCGACAGCTCGTTGATCGTAGCGATCCAGAGCTCCCCCGTCTGGTTCACCCCCAAGCTGGCGAAGTCCTGAGGGGGAAGGCCGGTGGGGTCCCCGGTGCCGAGCGTCGGCAGCAGCGCCCTGGGGGACCAGGTCGCCCCGGCGTTTTGAGACACGTAGATGCCCTTGGGCGTCGAGCCGGTGGCCCCTGAACCTTCGCAGACGCTCACCAACGCGGCCGGGGCGGGTATCGCTATCGCGGCCATGCCGAACCAGAGCTTCGAGGCGCACGGGGACTCGCGAGTTGTCCATGTGGAGCCAGCGTCGCTCGTGACCACGAGTGCCGACAACCTGCCCGAAGTGATGGCATGGGTCACCGCCACAGCTGCCCACCCGGGCGCGGGGCCGAGAGCGAACGCGGTTAACGCGTCGACCGCAGGGATGGGTAGTACGGAGCCGGGCTGCCAGGAAGTCCCGGCCCCTGAGGTGTGCCAGAGGCGCCAGCTGCCCGAGGTGCCACCTGCCCGAGGTGACGTGAGAGCCAGCGTCTCATTGCCGGACTGGCCGAGGCCAACCACTCGGCTTCCGAGCTGGCTCAACGTCCATTGCGTTCCCTCGTCAGCGGTTCCTGCCAGAGCTCCATTCCCTGCGACCCAGCCCGACGTGATCGTGGTGAACGCCAGTGAGGGGGGCGGCCCAGGTGAGGACCGCACGGCCTTTGGCAGTTGTGACCCTTCCACCGTCCATGTGGTTCCCGCATTCCGAGTGACGGCTAGCCGCTCCGGGTACGGTTCGGTCTTGGTCTGGATGCCTCCGACCCGCGACCGGTGCTGGGCACACATGACCGTCGAAAAAGTAACTCCGATTCCATCCGATGGGCTGAGGAACTCGATCGAGGCCAGGTACTCGGCCGACACGCGCGACCCAACCCTGAGGATCGTCGGGTGCTTCGCGCAGGGTGGCAGGCCGAGGATCGCCGATGAACTGGTGTCTGAAGGGGTCGAGCCCTTTGGCCCTGACGGCGCCGCGGCACAGCCGGAGGCAAACAGTACCAGGGCGGCGGTGAAGCCAGCCGCGAGACCACGCGCCAACGCCTCACCTCCTCGGAGCAACCATCGCGGGCTACCGGGCCGTGGACCCTGCTATGTGGTAGAACGACGACCGCCGAGAATGTGTTTCAGCCCCGATGCCTCTAGCACCGCCCTGGTCAGCCTTTACGGCCACCAGTGGCCCGGTTCCCGTGGCCGCCGACAGTCTTCCCCTCACCCCGCGACTGGCAGCGCCAACATGGCGAGGACTTGACACCCTATTTGACACCCTATCCGGCGAACATAGGCGGCTTTCGGCGTACGTCGCACCCAAGATACTCCTCGTTTTCTAATACGAAACGGTCACCGGCGCACCCTCGCGAACAGTTCCCTGGCAAATCCGCCCTTCCCGACGGCCATCCCCCTGGTCGGGTTTATGAGAGCAAACCGGTGATCTTGGGGGTCCGGTGGCCATTTTGACACCCTATCCGCTGCAGCCGTACCCTCCCCAGGGGCCGCGGACCGCGTAGAC
>DATLQZ010000066.1:0-2531 GCA_035534915.1 Candidatus Dormiibacterota bacterium | reverse complement strand
TCTTCGCGCGGCAACTGTCGACGCCACTCACCTCCGCCGGGAGCCCTGCGGGTCTGACTGCGGCCGTAGACGAAGGTGCCGGTGTAGCGGGGGTTCTTGAGGACACGCAGGGCGCGACTGTGGAGCAACGCGCCCCAAGCCACCTCTCCCTGGTGCGGTCCGCTGTTTACCCGGCGCGGGAACAGCAGTCCCTGTTCCCGGAAGCTGCGCACCGTGCCGGTGGCCGAACCGGTGCGGCGGAAAGTGTCGAAGAAGGTGCGCAGGGCGCTTTGTACCTGCTGGTCGGGGTCGAGGATGACGCTCCCGGCAGCGTCGTTGACCAGTCCCGCTGGAAGCTTCAGCTCGAGCTCGCCGCGGCTGGCCTTGGCCAGCTGGCCACCGAGCAGGCGGGCGCGTAGCACGTGCAGCTCGGCTTCGCTCATGGTTCCTTTGAGGCCGAGCAGCAGGCGGTCGTTGAAGTGCGCGGGGTTGTAGAGGCCATCCTCATCGAGGATGAGGGTGTCGGTCAAGGCGCAGATCTCCAACAATCGGTGCCAATCCGACGAACTGCGGGCCAGCCTGCTCACCTCCAGTCCCAGCACCACGCCGACCTCACCCATACCAACCGCGGCGACCAGTTTCTGGAAACCGCCACGGTCGCTGTCGGCACCGGACCGTCCTTGGTCGCTGTCGATCACCACCACCCGATCCAACGGCCAGCCCAGCGCCACCGCCCGTTCCCGCAGCCCATATTGGCGCTTGGTGCTCTCGGTGTTCTCGAACACCTGGCGCAGAGTGCTCTGGCGGACGTACAAGTAGGCACTCCGGGCCAGATGCCCTGGAGTCACCTTGCTCACCGCTTCCAAGTTCACGATATCCACTCCCGTTGACATCCCAGCGCCATCTCCGTCAGCAGCTGCACCATGTTGCTGCCCAGCTCCACCGGCAGCTGGGCGTGGGGGGTCGGGACAGGTGCAGTCGGCTTTGCCGGCAACACCGTCCATGCCTTCATCCACCCCGGAAGTCCCTCAGTCAAGAACAAGGTCAAACCCCAGGGCGTAAGAGGGGGCAATTTGCCAATGGCCTGGTCCCGCAGCGCCTCGTACTCGGAGGTGAGCACAGCCGGCTCGGCGCCGGACGTGCTCACGGCGTCGCCTGGAGCCCTTTTTTTCTCTGCCGGGCCAGTGCCCGTTCCACGCTCCGCCGGTGAACCCGGAGCCCGAGCCGCTGCTCGAGCAGCTCGGCCAACTGGCTGGAGTTCAGGGTGGGGTCGGCAGCCAGCGCCTCCTCGAGCTCTGCCACCACCTCGACCGACAGCTTGTGGGCACGCTTCGGTCCTGGTTGCTGGGGCAGCAGCCCGGGCAGTCCCGCCGCTTCGAAGCCGGTGCGCGCCTCGTAGAAGGAGGGGCGGGAGAAGCCGAAGCTGGACGCTGCTCGGCTCACCGGCTCGCCCTCGTGACGAACCTTCCGGAGCATCTCGTACTTGACCTGGACCAGGTCGCGGGGGTCGAAGAAGGGATTGCCGGCGGTGAAGGCAGGATCCCTGACAGCGTCCGGCTTGGGGTTGCGGGCATGGTGGCGGCGGAGGGTTGACTCCTTGTCCTCGGGACTGGCCATGGTGGACCTCCTGAGCGCCTGTTAGCACTATTATGCCGCTATCCCAGCGGTTGTCAACCCCTCTTCGAGACCAGCCCCGTTCGTACCGAACTCCCAGCAACATACCCATCATCTCGTATCCTCTAGGACGTCAACTCCTACGTCGGCGTAATCCGCTTGACACTTGCGGCGTAATCTCACTTACACGCCCTCCCTGCCAACTCCTCCAGCAGGGCAGCCAGGTGCAGCAGGTCGCCCACCCGGAACTGGGCTCGGCCGACTCCCAGCTCCAGGAACGCATCCGGACCTTCGACGTCGGTCCAAGACGCTGGCAACGACCGTACCTGAGTTCGACCTGGCTCCCGGAAGAACACCCTGTGCTCGCCCCAGCTATGGGAGTACCCCGCCAGCTCGAACTCCTGCCCGCGCAGCGGGTGGAAAGGGTGGGTGACCTTGAATCGTCCCGATCCGTCGGCACCGGCTGTAGTTGAAGGCTTACGCCAAGGGCCGGATTGAACGGCTCTGGGGCACTCTCCAGGACCGGCTCTCGAGCGAGCTACGGCTCCAGAGCGCGGCCACCATGGAGATGGCCAACCAGGTCCTGACCCGGCACCTGACCCGCCACAACCGCCAGTTCGCCGTGCTGGCCCAGGACCCCGAGCCGGCCTGGCGGCAGCAGCCTCAGCACCTGGACCAGCTCTTCTGCTTCAAGTTCCACCGGGTGGTGGCCCTGGACCACACCGTGCGCTTCCAGGGCCAGGTGATTGACATCCCCCGGGCCCGGGTGGAGGTCCAGCAGCGCTTCGACGGCAGCCTGCGGATCCTTCACGATGGCCACTGCCTGGCTACGGCGCAGTCCCAGGCAGTGGCCGGACCGCTCCGGCTGGGCAGTCTCACCACCAGCGAGTTACCTGTCCCCAGGCCCCGCCCACACCGACAGAAGCTCCCGCAGCGAT
>DATLQZ010000065.1:0-54109 GCA_035534915.1 Candidatus Dormiibacterota bacterium | reverse complement strand
ATCTGCTGGAGGCGACTCCGGGAATCGAACCCGGGATCGCGGTTTTGCAGACCGCTGCCTTACCACTTGGCTAAGTCGCCATCTCCTTGGGCATTCTAAGGCCCAGGGAACCATCATCCCACCTGCGATCTTCAGTAGGCGAGAATGGCGGGGTGACCCAGGTACCCCGGGGGGCGAACAAAGCGGCCCAGACCGCGGATCCCTCGGCGCCCGTCCTGGTCACCCATGCAGGCTCCGTGACCACGCTTGCGCTGAATCGGCCAGCTCAGCTGAATGCTATCGACCAGGAGATGGCTCTCCTTCTCATCCGTTCTGTGGACCAGGTGGCCGAGGACCAAGACTGCAGATGCCTGGTCATCACTGGGGTGGGCAGGGCGTTCTGCGCCGGCCAGTCGCTGGGTTCGGGGGACGACATAGAGCCGCTTCCAAACGACATCGCCGGCCTTATTGAAGAGAGGTACACCCCGCTAGTAATGGGCCTACAGAGCCTGGCCGTACCAGTCGTGGCCGCTGTCAACGGGCTGGCCGCGGGCGCTGGCCTCTCGCTCGCCCTGGCTGCTGACATCCGTATCTGCTCGGATACGGCATGGTTCAGTTGCGCGTTTGCTCAGATCGGCCTTGTGCCCGACTCCGGGGCCACCTACTTTCTGCCCAGGATCCTGGGCCTCGGCAGAGCGCTTCACTATGCGCTGACCGGAGAACGCATCACCGCAACCGAGGCGCTCGCAATGGGATTGGTCTCACGGGTGACCTCAAACTCCGCTTTTGCCGCCGAAGCTAGCGAATTCGCACGTCAGTTGGCCCGCGGTGCGACCCGAGCTCTCGCAATGACCAAGCAGGCTATCTACCACTCCCAAGAGCATGACCTCTCAGCTCAGCTTCAGGAGGAGGCTCGCCTCCAGCAGGACGCCTCAGAGACCGTCGATTTCGTCGAAGGCCTGGCCGCCTTTCGCGAAAAGCGACTCTCAGTCTTCACCGGTCGCTAAAGGCGCAACCCCGCGGTTAGCGGTCAACGGGTTGGCGTCGGGCCAAGCCACACCTGCCTTTCGAATTCGGTTTTTAGCACCACTGTGGTCCGCGTCTGGCGAACCCCAGGAAGCTCGCGAATCCAGTCGACCAGCTCCAGCAGGGCCTCGGTGTCGCGCGCGCGCACCTTCAGAAAGAACGAAAGGTCGCCGGCGATGTCGTGGCACTCGTCGATCTCAGCCCTCTGCCGGAGACGACCGGCCAGCGCACCCCCCGTCACATCGGCCTCGACACCCACGAAAGCGGTCACCGGCCGACCCACCGCGCGGGGATCCACCGCGAGTGTCCACCCTCGGATCACGCCGTCGCGTTGGAGTCGGCGCAGCCTCTCGTGAACGGAAGAGGCCGCCAGCCCGGCTTCCTTCCCCACATCCGCCAGGGTCGTCCTGGCGTTTGCCTGGAGACACCGCAGGATCTTCGAATCGGTTTCGTCCAGCAAACCGCCTGCACGGACATCATCGAATTTAGTTCGGTCGACTTGCGCCATTTCTAACTCCTTGTCACCATCAGAGCCATGGAACTGCATGACATCTGGCTGAAGACCAGTGCCTCCCGAAGAATAGCCGCCCGGCGGCCAAACGCGGCCCACCTGGCCGCTGCAGCCCTGCTTTTGGTGGTCGCGCTCTGGGGTGTTAGCTTCGTGGTGGTCAGAGCGGCGATCTCCTCCTACCCAGTGGTGGGGTTTCTGGTCCTCCGCTTCCTCATCGGGGGAGCCACCCTGATGGCCATCGCCTATATGCGCCGGTCAGCTCGGCCAGCGTGGAGGCGGGTTCCCCCCTTCAGTCTGGTCGCAGTTGGCATGGCGCTGACCGTTGGCTACATCACTCAGACGGTCGGCTTGGACCTCGGTGCGTCGCCGGGGGTTGCCGCCACCCTCACCAGCCTGGTCGTGGTCCTGACGCCTGCGTGGGAGTGGGTCGTGAGCGGCCGGACGCCAGACCGCCGGGTGGCGGTCAGCTCCCTCCTGGCGATCGGGGGGACGCTCCTCATCTGCGAGACCGCTGCGCCGGCCGCTGCGGTGGCCCATGGTATGCCCACCGTCGGGATCATCCTGGAGGTGGTTTCCGCGACAGCCTTCGCGCTGCAGGTGGTCCTGGTCGGCCGTCTGGGAAAGACACTGTCCGCAACTGCGCTCGGTGGAGGACAGCTGATCCTGGTGGGCCTGTTCTTGGTTCCGGCACTCCCCTTCGCTGGGGGCCTCCCGATGCCGAGCGCAGGGGTGATCGCGGCGGTCGTCTTCTCCGCTCTGGGTGCATCCGCCTTCGGCTTCGCGGTCCAGGCCGCAGCCCAAAAGCACCTCTCGACAGGCACAGCCGCGGTCGTGATGGCAACCGAACCGGGCTTCGCTCTACTGGCCGGCGTAACAGCCGGGGAGCAGGCCATCGGCGCGATGGCGGTGGTTGGCTTCGGGTTGCTCCTGGCCGGAGTCGTCGCGCAGAGCGACGGGCCCTGGGGCGACAGGCTACGGTCCCTGCTGGGGACCATGACCGGAGTGCGGGTGCTGCACCGACAGGAAGCCTGACCACCTCTCGGCAACCGGCCCCAGATCGGGTCTCGGGGCGGCGTCCCTCCACACCGCTCCTAGACCCGGATGCCAAGATCGGTCTGGCACCACCTCGGCAGATCCGGCGAGACTGTCGGGATGCCCGATTCCAAATTGACCCTCATGGTCATCCATGCCCATCCAGATGACGAGGCGACATCCACCGGAGGCATCCTGCACCACTATTCCGAGCAGGGCGTGGAGACGATCCTGGTCACCTGCACTGGCGGCGAGCTGGGCGATGGCCCGGGAGGGATCAAGCCGGATCAGGAGGGGCACGACGAGCAGCTGGTCCGATCGATACGCAGAGGGGAGCTCGCCGAGTCGTGTCGCGTGCTCGGGGTGAGCCACCTGGAGTTGCTTGGCTATCTCGATTCCGGAATGGTCGGTTGGCCGCAGAACCACAGGGCGGGGTCGCTCGCCGGCACCTCGCTCGACGAGGAGCTCCAGCGCCTCCTGCCCCTGGTCGAACGGTACCGCCCCCAAGTGATGGTGAGCTACGACGAAACCGGCGGCTACGGGCACCCAGACCACATCCGCGTGCACGAGCTGGCACGAGCTGCCACAGTCCGCTCGGGGATCCCCGCCAAGCTGTACTACACCGCCTTTCCCAAATCTGTCTTCAAGCAGGCGATGGCGGCTGCGGCGTCAGCCGGAATAGCGCTGGACCAGCTCCCTCCACTGGACTTCGACCCCGACAATCCGCCGTTTGGAGTCGACGACGAGCTGATCACGACCACCGTCGACGTTGCGGAAGATGTCCCGGCCAAGATGGCTGCCCTCGCCGCACACGCGAGCCAGGTCGACAACGCCTTCCTACTCAACCTTCCGAGGCCGGTGGTGCAGAACTTCATGTCGCGCGAGCACTTCATCCGAGCGTTGGACAGCACGGGAGCCTCGCTCCCCGAGTCGGACCTCTTCGCCGGTCTGCGCTGAACTCGATCGCCGACGCGGTTTCACCCGCCCGCCAAATCCGCGATCGGTCGAGCCGGGAGAATGAGCTGATGGCGAGTGATCACGCGACCAAGTCCGTCCTCCCGAGCGGTAAACAATTCCACCTTCGTCGTGGCGCTCAGGAGGCGGTGGTGACTGAGATCGGGGCTACCCTGCGCGATTACAAGGTCGACGGACGGCCGATCGTCGACGGCTTCCCCTCAGACCAGCGCAGCCGTGACGGCCGCGGTCAACTGCTGATCCCTTGGCCGAATCGAATCGAGGACGGCAGATACGAATTTGGGGGCTCAATCCATCAACTGCCCCTGAACGAGGTCGATCGCAGGAATGCGATACATGGCCTGACCCGATGGTCACCCTGGAGTGTGGCGGCCGCTAGCGCAGACTCGGTGGTGCTGGAGGTTGCTGTCGCTGAGCAACCGGGATACGAGTTCTCGCTCAGAGCCAACGTTGAGTACCGCCTAGGCGCAGGCGGCCTCACCGTCACAGTGCGGGCGCTCAACTGCGGCCACTCCCCCCTTCCCGTAGGTGTGGGAGCGCACCCTTATCTCACTGCGGGAGCAGAAGCGGTGGACGAGGTGTTCCTGAGCGTCCCCGCGGGCTTCCGGCTGGAGGTCGACGACCGCGGAATCCCCCGCGGCGAACCGGTTCCAGTGGGGGGCAGCACCTTCGACTTTCGCCAACGGCGAGCCATCGGAAAGCTGGCGCTCGACACCACATTCACGGGACTGATTAGGGACACTGACGGAGTGGCCAGAGTCCATTTGACCGCTCCCGATGAGTCACTAAGTCTGGAGCTATGGGCAGACCAGGCCCACGAATATCTGCAACTCTTCACCGGCGACACACTCACGGAGCCCAGGGTCAGGCGGCGCAGCCTAGCGGTTGAGCCCATGACCTGCGCACCGAACGCATTCGCCAGCGGTCGAGGGCTGATCACTCTGGCACCGCGCGAGACGCTCACCGCCCGGTGGGGATTGGGAGTTGCTTGAGCAAAACGGATCCAAGATGGACGCCGGCCCGATCGAGCGGTGACGCTCGCGCGGTGCTGTTTGATGTGGATGGTGTCCTGCTCGACTCCATGCCTACCTATCGAAGGGTCTGGTGCCAGTGGGCGGCTCTGCGCCACCTGGATCCCAGCTCGGTCTGGGCGCTGACACCGGGCAGACGGCCCGCCGACACGATCATGGCTGTGGCTCCTCATCTGGACACGGAGGAGGAGTGTCGAAGGTTGACCGTCCTCCTCGATGCCGAGCTGGATGAGCTCACGGCCATGCCCGGCGCCCACACACTGCTCGAGTCCGTACCCCAGGATCGGTGGGCGCTGGTCACCTCGAACACCGAAGCAGTAGTTCGCGCCTGCTTCATCAGACTTGGATTGCCAGCACCGCCGTTCGTAGTGGATGGGGACTCGGTCGCGCAGGGTAAGCCGCACCCCGAGGGATTCCTCACTGCAGCGTCTGCGCTGGGGATTTCACCGAAGCGATGCCTGGTGGTGGAAGATGCCCCCAGCGGAGTGGCCGCGGGACGCGCTGCCGGAATGACTGTTTACGGGATCAACTCGCAGGGGCCAGCCGAACAGCTGGAAGCAGCCCACAGACTCTTCCCATCCCTGGCGGCGGCGACGCCTGCAGTGGTCCTTTGGACACTGGGTGGAGATGCCCTGCGTGACCTCGCTGACGCGATTGAGGATGACTGACCTCAGCCGAGCCACCACGCCCCCGACGCCGCGCCTACTCCTCCACCAGCAGCAGGAGAAAATCGCGGCGGGTATTGAGCCGGGGCCCCTCAGCCGTCTAGGAACGAAGCCAGCGCCGTGACCATATGGCCCACATCCTCGGCCCCACAGAGCTCCCGCGCCGAATGCATCGCCAGCTGGCCCATGCCTACGTCGACCGTGGAGACGCCAAGTCTAGCCGACAGCATAGGTCCGATCGTGCTGCCACAGGGTCTGTCTGCCCGGTTGACGTAAATCTGAAATGGAACCTGGGCTCGTTCGCACGCCCCGATGAAGGCGGCTTCGCCGAGGGCATCGGTCGCATATCGCTGACCGGAGTTGCGCTTGATGGCGGGTCCCCGATTGACGTACAGGAGGTGTCCGGGTTCGTAGTACTCCTCGTAGTTTGGGTGGACTGCGTGCGCCATGTCAGCCGAGACGAGAGTCGAACCGGCCATCGCACGCAGAAAGTCCTCGCGGCCACCGCCTAGGCTGATCACGACCCGCTCCAAGACCGACGGTAAGAGGGCTCCGGCAGCGCCGGAGGAAGAGGCGCTACCGACCTCCTCGTGATCGAACAGGCAGATTACGGCAATGCCGTCCTCCCTACAGTCACCTTTGACATGCTCAACCATCGCCCGGGTAGCGGAGTAGCAGGAGCCCAGATTGTCCAGCCTGGCGGAGCTGATGAACTCGTTCCCAGCCCCGCTGAGGGATCCACGCGTTAGGTCGTGGGCCATGAGATCCCAACTTGTGATCTCGCCAGGATCCAGCCCGAGCTCACCTGCCACCAACGAGGTGAAGGTGTACTCTCCCGTGCTCTCAAGCCCGAGAATCGGGACCAACTGGGTCTGTGGATTGATCTGCAGCCCATCGGCTCGGTGGCCATCCAGATGAGGGGCCAGCTGGGCCACACGGAGCCAAGGCAGATCGACTCTGAGAAGCCGGACCTCGCTCCTGCCGGCGCATTGCACCACCACCCGTCCGGAGACGCCCAGGTCGCGATCCAGCCAGGAATTGGTAAGCGCTCCGCCATAAACGTCAATCCCTAGCTGGCGGTAGCCCAGGTGGGAGCGCTCGGGTCGCGGCCGGACCCGGAGGTTCGGACTGTCCGTATGGGCTCCGATGAGGCGCATGCCCGCACCTGCGGATACACCCTCGGGGACGTGCCAGGCAATGACCGTCCCACCACGCACCACAAGGTGGCTCCCCCCGGCCGGCCAGGATGCACTCTCCGCGACTTCGGAAAATCCAGCGCCGATGAGCCGGGCGCGAGCTGCAGCTACTGCATGGTATGGCGACGGGGAGGCGTCGACGAAGTCGATCAGACCTGACGCTTCTACCGTAGACCGCTGTGCCATTGGCTTCTAAGTCTGAACCATCCGGCCGTCTCCGAGCGGCCCGAGTGTCCCGCACCGAGGATCACCGACGGTAGCCCCACGGCAGCCAGCGGGGCGACGTAGCCTGGGGCCGCTGCGCTACCCTGATCCAGGAAGCTCCCGGCGATGCAGGCCTGGCGAGCCGGACGAGGTCTTGCGCTACCCGGAGCTCTTCCGGAGTCGGGCCCCGCGGCGGTCTCCGCCAGCCCGGTGAGAGGAGCAAGCAGCCGACCTGGGTGTGGGCTCGAATTGTTTGTAGCGGATTCCAGAGGTAAGCATGGCGAAGATCCGAGTTGCGAAGCCGGTGGTCGAACTAGATGGCGACGAGATGACCAGGATCATCTGGACGATGATCAAGGAGCAGTTGATCCTGCCCCATCTAGATGTGGACCTTGAGTACTATGACCTGGGGATCGAGAACCGAGATCGGACCAACGACCAGGTCACCATCGATGCCGCACAGGCGATCGCGCACCACGGCGTCGGGGTGAAGTGCGCCACGATCACCCCCGACGAGGCGCGGGTGGCCGAGTTCGGCCTCAAGAAAATGTGGAAGTCGCCGAACGGCACCATCCGCAACATCTTGGGAGGGGTCATCTTCCGAGAGCCGATCGTAATGAGGAACGTCCCCCGATTGGTCCCCAGCTGGACCAAGCCGATCGTAATAGGCCGCCACGCCTACGGCGACCAGTACCGTGCGACCGACTTCGTGGTTCCGGGCCCTGGAACGGTCACCATCACCTACACCCCCGACGACGGCAGCGAGCCGATGGAGATGGAGATCGCGCGCTTCGAGGGTGGCGGGATCGCCATGGGCATGTATAACTACGACAGCTCGATCAGGGACTTCGCGCGAGCGTCGCTCAGCTACGGGCTGAAGCGCGGCTACCCTGTCTACCTCTCCACCAAGAACACCATCCTCAAGGCCTACGACGGCCGCTTCAAGGACATCTTCCAGGAGATTTTCGAAGCCGAGTTCAAAGCCGACTTTGACGCTGCCGGGCTGACCTACGAGCACCGCCTCATTGACGACATGGTGGCGGCAGCGCTCAAGTGGGAGGGCGGCTACGTCTGGGCATGCAAGAACTACGACGGCGATGTCCAGTCAGATACTGTCGCCCAGGGCTACGGGTCCCTGGGGCTGATGACCAGCGTCCTACTCACACCGGATGGTAGAACGATGGAAGCCGAGGCTGCCCACGGCACCGTGACTCGCCACTATCGCCAGCACCAGCAGGGCAAGCCCACCTCCACCAATCCTGTCGCCTCCATCTTCGCCTGGACCAGGGCGCTCGCTCACCGCGGAGAGCTTGACTCGACCCCCGAGGTCGTGCGGTTTGCCCAGACCCTGGAGGAGGTCTGCGTCAGCACCGTGGAGTCGGGCCGCATGACCAAGGACCTGGCACTGCTTGTCGGGGCGGACGCCAGCTGGCTCACAACGGAGGCCTTCCTGTCGACCCTCGCAACGGGGCTGAGCTCCCGCCTTAGCTGACCCGCCGCCTACGACGCGTGGCAGAGCAAGCCTATTGGGCGGTGCGCAGCTGCTAGCACGCTGCTCGGGGGCGGGCGCTGGGCAAGGATGGCATGGGCCAGAAAGGAGGGGACCGGTGCGCGCGCCAAGCGCCCCGGCCCGCCCTAGCTGAGCTGGAGCTTAGAGAACGGCGAATCGCTGTCATTTCCCCGCTTGGTTCATCAGAATGAAAGTGCACCGAGCGGGGACCGGCGGGGAGGCTGGTCCCTCCTAGCGTGAACAGCGGATCGGTCCGAATGGAGTGTTCTGTCATGTCTTTAGTCGTCATTCTTTGCGAAGACCGCTTCCGTGAGGAGTTGGAGTTGCTGGCTCAGCAAACCGGCTATCACCTCCTCAACCGCCGGCCTGAGTCCCCTTCCGCCACCGACTTGGTCCAGCGCCTCCTGCCTGCCTTCCCGGACCTGGCCGCCATCGTGAGCGAAGCTGGCGGACAGGAATGGGTCGAGGCGTTCGACCGAACCAATCTTCGCTATTGGTTGGTGAAGATTGGCGCGCCCCGCAAAGAGGGGTTCCGCGAGCCCACTCGCGAGCCTCATCGTCGGCTGCTCAGCGTCAACCCATCCAGCGCGGCCTATCTCCGTCAACTTCTGGACGACTGGCGCGACCGGGAGACGGTGCGGGTTGACTGCTTCACATTCGGATATCGACACGGCCTGCCCGCGGAAGCTGATTGGGTCGTCGACACCCGTTTTCTGGACAGCCCGTACTGGATTCCAGAGATGCGCGAGCTGAGCGGTCGAGATCCTCTGGTCAGGCGCCACATGATGGCGCAGGGGGGCGCTCAACAGCTGGTGGAAAGCTTCTTGCCCATGCTCCTCCAGCTGTTGCCGCTGTATCAGACCCAGCGCCGCTCGGTCCTTCGCATCGCGGTAGGCTGCACCGGTGGCAAGCACCGATCGGTAGCCATCGCGGCCGAGCTGGTCGACCGGATCAACCAGAGCGGCGTAGCTCATGCTCGGCACATCGACCAGCCACCGCTGAGCGTCCCCCAGTCGCTCGACTGAGCGGCGCTGGTTTGATTCCTTAGGCGCGGTTGGGTGATATGGGACATGTCGGTGTCGGGGCGGCAGGATTCGAACCTGCGACCTCCACTTCCCAAAAGTGGCGTGCTACCCCTGCACCACGCCCCGGCGCACCGTTCCCGGGCCCACCTGGAGCCCGCGACACATCTTATGGGTCGATCATAAATTGCTGCAGCCACCGATCACAGAGCTTGGAAATGGGTAGCCGCACCACCGCGGTCGGTTAGCGGTCCGGGGTCGCCCAGACCAGGGCCGCCAGGGATGCGGCCGCCTTTCCGCGGTGGCTGATCCGATCCTTCTCCTCCAGGGCCATCTCAGCCATGGTGCGGTGGTCTCCCTCGGGCACGAAGATCGGGTCGTAGCCGAAACCGCCATCTCCCCGTGGCGAGCTCAAAAGCACCCCGCGCACCCTGCCCTCGGCCCCGATGACCGCGGCCTCCTCACCGGCGGTCGGCTCAGCGAATGCCAACGCGCATACGAAGTTGGCGAACCGCTCATTCTCGGGCAGCTTCTCAACCTTGTTGGCGATTCCCCGGAGGAGTTGCCGGGGACTGGCGTCGTCGCCCATCCATCGAGCGGTAAGCACCCCAGGCCAGCCACCCAGCGCCTCCAGCTCCAGGCCACTGTCATCGGCCAGAGCAGGCAGCCCGGTTCCCTGCAGCACGGCGCGGGCCTTGATCTCAGCGTTATGACGATAGGTGGCTCCACACTCATCCCACTCGATCGCGCTGCCTCCAGGGACCTGATCCAGCGCCACAATGCGCCACGGCAGCCGTTCCAGCAGTCGCGCCAGCTCTTCTACTTTGCCGGGATTCCTGGTTGCCAGGACGACAGTCCGCGGACCGGTCGCTCCCAAACGGCTCAACTTGCCCCCAATGACCCCTCGAAGCGGACCGAGTCCGGCGAGTCCAGGGCTCGCCTCTGCACACCGAGGACCGTTCTTATTCCCCCCTCCGCCATGGCCAGGATCGGGTCCAGCTCATCTCGGGCGAGCGCCTCGCCTTCCGCAGTCCCCTGGATCTCCACGATCGCCAGCTGCCCGGTCATGACCAGATTCAGGTCGGTGGAGACGCGGCTGTCCTCCCGGTAGTCAAGATCGACCACGGCCACTCCGTCGAGGAGTCCCGCGCTGAGCGCGGCTATCTGCCTCACGACCGGGTCCGATCGCACCATACCCGCCTCGACCAAGCGCCGACATGCGAGGGCCAGAGCGACGAATCCGCCCGAGATAGCCGCCGTGCGCGTGCCCCCGTCGGCACGCAGGACATCGCAGTCAACGATGATCGTCCGCTCCCCCAAGACCCGCATGTCGACCGCGGCTCGAAGGCTGCGCGCGACCAGGCGCTGGATCTCCATGGCCCGCCCGTCGACTCTTCCCCCGCGCTCCCTGGGGCTTCTCTCCTGCGTCGAGCGGGGGAGCATCCCGTACTCTGCGGTCACCCAGCCGGAACGGGTTCCGCGTCGGTGGGGCGGCACGCGCTCCTCCACCGTGGCGGTGCACAGCACCACCGTCCCCCCCAGGGATATGGTGACCGCGCCCTCCGCCCAGCTGTCAGTCTGGCGCACAATGCTGAGCGGTCGGATCTCCTCCACGCCGCGGCCGTCAGCACGGGTCATCAACGGTGCAGCCCATGCTGGATGAACAGAATGCTCCCTTCATAGAAGAGGATCAGCGCCACCGACAGGAACGTGGGCGTGAACGGGTCAGCGCCGGGCGTAACCACCAGCGCTACTAGGACGATCACGAAGATGGCCAGCTTGCGCCATCTCCGCAGCTGCTGACTGCTGATCACGCCCACCGCACCGAGCAGGCTGAGCGCCACCGGCAATTCGAAGGTCACTCCAAAAACCAGCACCACCAGCGCCAGGAAGGAGAGATAGGCGCCCAGGTCCGGGAGATAGACCGCGTTCGCGCCTAGGAAGGTGGCCAGGAACGTAAGGCCAATGGGGATCACGAAGTAGGCGAACACCCCTCCGAGCGCGAAGAAGAACAAGGTGCCGAAAACAAAAGGGAAGACGAGCCGGCGCTCGGTCGCCCGGAGTCCAGGTGCGACGAAGCTCCAGAGCTGCCACACGATAACCGGTAGCGCCAGGACGATTCCGGCCACGGCGGCAACCTCAAACGGAATCGCCAGCCCCTGGATCGGACTGGTGACCACCACCCTTTGCCCGAAAGGAGAGTGTGTGTGCACCAGCGCCTGGTGCAGCGGACGCTCCAATATCGCGATGAGATTCTGGTTGAAGACGAACGCAACCGTCGTGGTCATAGCCCAGGCGATGAGGCTCATGATGATCGCTCGGCGCAGATCCTCCAGATGCTCAATCAGCGTGAGCTCGCGGTCCTGGGCTCCAAGCGGTGGTGACTCAGGCTGCCTTCGGGCAGCACCTGGCCAGCCCATCCGGCGGGTGGCCATCGCTTGAAAGTCCCGGGTAGGGTTCAGCCCACCGACTCGGGACTGCCGACTGGGGTCTCCGCCGGCGCCTCCCCGGAAGTCGTGGTCTGCACCACAGCAGCGGCGGGGCTGGAGGAAACCGAACTCTGCGGAAGGGTGGTGGTGACGGACTTCACCTCCTCCCCCATCGACTGGGTGGCGCGACGGAACTCGTTGAGTGCCCGACCGAGCGCTTGGCCCAGTTCCGGCAGTCGCTTGGGCCCAAAGACCACAAGCGCCACCAGCAGCACGACGACGATCAAAACCCAGTGGTCACCGAGCATGGCACCTGCCTCTTGAGGGGGATTCCAAAACCGCCCGGAGTATAACACCGGACAAATTCTCGGCCTCCATCGCCGGACGGTCCCAGCGAATCGCCGCCACCCCGTCCGCGGCGAAGGTCAGGCGCGAAGGCCCCGAGCAAAACCGTCCACCACCGAGTCCACCATCTCCTCTGTGTGAACCACGGAGAGAAATGAGGACTCGAACTGGGAAGGTGGCCAGAATACCCCACCGTCCAGCAGCGTCCGGTGCACTTTGGAAAAGCGGGCCAGGTCCGACTCCTTGGCGGAGCGGTAATCATTGACCGCAGCGGAGCAAAAGAAGAAGGTGAGCATCGAGCCGACCCGGTTGACCTGAACCGGGATCCGCGCCGTCGCAGCGCTCGCAAGTATCCCCTGCTCCAGCCGGGCTCCCAATCGCTCCAGCCGAAGGTACGGCTCATCGTCTGAGAGCTGCTCAAGGGTGGCGAGTCCGGCAGCCACGGCCAAGGGATTGCCGCTCAGCGTGCCTGCTTGATACACCGGACCCTCGGGGGCCAGCTGGTTCATGATGTCCGCCCTGCCACCGAAGGCGCCGACGGGAAGGCCACCCCCAATGACCTTGCCGAGACAGGTGAGGTCGGGCCGGATCGAGACGAGCGCCTGAGCGCCTCCGCGAGCGACTCTAAACCCGGTCATCACCTCGTCGAATATGAGCAGTGCTCCGTAGTCGGTCGTCAGCTGCCTGAGACTCTCCAGGAACCCCGCCTGCGGCAGAACCACCCCCATGTTCCCGGCGACAGGCTCGACGATCACGGCGGCTATCCTCTCGCCCTCCCGAGAGAACAGATCGGAAACCGCGGCCGAATCGTTGAAGGGAGCCACTAGGGTGTCGGCCACCGTCCCCGCTGGCACCCCCGGCGACCCGGGTATCGCCAGGGTCGCGAGTCCCGACCCCGACTCCGCCAGCAGGGAATCACTGTGGCCGTGGTAGCACCCCGCAAACTTAAGGATCAGATCCCGTCCGGTGGCCCCTCTGGCCAGCCGCACGGCGCTCATGGTGGCCTCCGTGCCACTGTTCACCAGTCGGAGCATCTCCACTGAGGGCATGTAGTCTCTGATGCGCTCGGCAAGGTCCACCTCCAGTTCGGTTGGGCCCCCCATCGCCTCACCCTGAGCCAACTGTGAGGAGATGGCTCGAACCACCGATGGGTTCAGGTGGCCCAGGATCAAGGGGCCGTAGGCCAAGACCATGTCGATGTACCGGTTGTGGTCAAGGTCCTCGATCCAAGGCCCCTCTGCCCGGGAGAAGAACGGCGGCGCGCCCCCGACCGAGCGAAAGGAACGCACCGGGCTGTTGACGCCTCCGGGGAGCAGCTGGCGGGCCCGCTTCATCGCGGCGATCGAGAGCCGCCTTACGGCGTCGGCGTTGACCTCGGAGGTCAGGGGATCTGCTCCCTCACGGTGATCTCCATGGGATCGCCCTTCTTCACCTTCAGCGCCACATCGAGTCCCGACACCACCTCCCCGAAGAGGTTGTAATCAGGGGGCAGGGTGAAGCTGGAGAGAGTTACGAAGAACTGGCTGCCATTGGTGTTGGGGCCGGCATTGGCCATGGCGACCGCTCCGACGGGGTACGCTCCGCCTTTGTAGAGAGGGCTGTTGACCGCCTCACTCTTGAACTGGAAGCCCGGACCGCCACTCATGTTGTTGGTGGGACTCCCACCCTGAATGACCGGTCCGCCTGGCGGAGTGGATGGGTCGCGCGCCCAGCGAAGGCCGTCAAAGAAGTGATTCCGAACCAAGGTCACGAAGGTGTTGACAGTGATGGGCGCCCAGCCCGGCACCAAGCAGACCACGATCTTGCCTTCGGGGACGGTGATGGTCGCTTCGTAGAGCCGCTGGTCGTTGATTGTTAGGGCCGGCACCCGGGAGTAGTGGTGGACATTCGCCGGCTGGTCCAGCGGACCGAGGGGCTCGCCGAAACTGGCGCTCTCGCAATTCGATTGGGACACTGCAGGAACCTCCCTTTGGGTACCGACGTTTACGAAGTAGGCGGTGACCCCGACCGCCGCCACAACCAGAACTGCGATCGCGGAGCCGCCCCACCGGAGCCAGCGGGCGCTCACCGAGGACCCTCTTGCAGCCAGCGCCCGATATCGCTGGCGAAGTAGCTGAGAATGAAATCGGCTCCCGCTCGCCGCATGGAGAGATGGGACTCCATCACAGCGGCTCTAAGGTCGAAGGCACGCGCCGCCGAGGCCGCTTTGAGCATCGCATATTCTCCGCTCACGCTGTAGCAGCCCAGTGGGAGGTCAAACCGCTCCCTGGCGTCTCGGACGATGTCCAGATAGGCCAGGGCAGGCTTCACCATAAGCATGTCCGCACCTTCCAGAAGGTCCAGCTCCAACTCACGCATCGCCTCCCTCCGGTTCGCTGTCGCCATCTGGTAGCTGTGGCGGTCCCCGAAGCTGGGAGCGCACTCGGCCGCGTCTCGAAATGGCCCGTAAAAGCTAGATGCGAACTTCGCCGAGTAGGCCAGGATGGCCGTCTGCGAGAACCCACTCTCATCCAGGGCACTCCGGATGGCGCCCACCTGCCCATCCATCATGCCGGACGGCGCGATGACGTCGGAACCGGCTGCGGCCTGGCTGACCGCCGCCTTCGCGTACAGCTCCAGGGTTAGGTCGTTATCCACCTCGCCACTCTCCGTGAGCGCTCCACAGTGGCCGTGGTCGGTGTACTCGTCGAGGCAGGTGTCGGTGAGCAGCACCAGCTCGTTGCCCAGCTCAGAGCGCAGCCGTCGAAGTGCGCGCTGGACGACTCCGTCATCGTCCCAGGCGGACGAACCAAGAGCATCCTTGCGGGCCGGGACGCCAAAGAGAATCATCCCTCCCAAACCAAGTCGGACAGCCTCCTCGGCGATGGCAGGCAGGGAGTCAACCGTCTCCTGATAGACCCCCGGCATCGTGGCGACTTCTCGTCGGGTGGAGGTGGCCTCGGAGACAAAGCAGGGCAGAATGAGGTCTTGAGGTAGCAGCCGCACCTCCTGCACCAACCGTCGAATCGCGGGGGTGCGCCGCAGTCGTCGCGGTCGGTCGTCTGGGAAGCTCATGGTTGGGCACCATTCTCGGGCAAAGAGGCTACCGCGGCGGCCATGGCGTCCACCAACCCCTCCATGCTGTGGGTGGCGGCGACAACCCCGGGCGCCATCCCCACCTTGGACAATTCAGCTGCGGTGATCGGCCCGATGCAGGCTACGATACAGTGAGGCGGTAGGGAAGCAGCCGGCGCCAAGGCGACGAAACAGCGCACCGCGCTGCCACTGGTGAAGGTGACGCAGTCAAGAGTGCCTGACTCCAGCTCCGCCCGGAGCGGGCCGGCGGATTTCAGTGCGGGCTTCATCTCGTAAAGCTCGACCTCCATGACACTGGCCCCCACCTCGCGGAGCATCTTGGGAAGTACCTCACGAGCTCCTCGGGCCCGGGGCAGGAGAAGCCGCCGCCCTACCACCCCGGCCGTGCTGATCCTCTCCGCCAGCGCCTCAGCGATATAGGCGTTGGGCGCAAGCTCCACAGACCATCCCGCAGTCCTCAGCACCTGGGCGGTCCCCGGTCCAATCGCGAAGGCCCGGACAGAGCCCTGGGGCGTCGGCGCCTCGGCCAGAAGCAGCTCGACGGCGTTGGCGCTGGTGAAGACGACATCGTCAAAGGCACCCTGCTGAAGTTGGACCCTCAGAGCGGCCCTACCGCTGTTGTCAAGAACTTCCTGGAGTTCCATGACCGGAATGGCGACCGGCACCGCCCCCTCCGCCAGGAGGCGGGAGCACAGCGCGTCAGACTGGGATGCCGCCCGGGTGACCAGCACCCGCCGCCCTTGGAGAGCCGCCCTCACCGAGTAGCCAGAAGTTGATCCGCCAACGCCAATGCTCGGGGCACCAGCTCTCCGGGCGTGGCCAGCACGGTCAAGCGCTGGGGCGCGGCAGCCAAATCCCCAGGGGACCAGGCGACAGTGAGTCGGAAGTTCCCCTCCTTCGTGGGTTCAGCGAAAACGCCCAGCGGCAACCTGCAGCCGCCACCCATCCGGACGAGCACCGCCCGCTCAGCCTCAACGCAAGTCCGGGTGGAGGCGTCGTCCAGAGCGGATACCAGACCCGCCATGGCTGTGTTGGCCGCCACCTGCACCGCGATCGCGCCCTGGGCCGGCGCCGGAGTGCACTCTTCGATCGGATCCAGCGGCTGCCCCTGACCGCCACGACCGAGGCGGATGAGCCCTGCCTGAGCTACCATCACCGCTCCCAGCCCCAACTGCCCCATCCGTCGGAGCCTGGTGTCGATGTTGCCCCGGATGGAGACTGGCTGAAGGTCGGGTCGCAGAGCTTGCAGCTGAAATGCCCGCCGTGGTGATGAGGTCCCCACCCGCGACCCGGTGGGTAGATCCCGCCAGGGAGCTCCATTAACCGTGACCAAGGAGTCGCGGGGATCCTCACGAGCCAGGTAGGCACCAACCGTCAAACCGCCTGGTGAGATGGTGGGCAGATCCTTGGCCGAATGTACCGCAGCCTCCACCTTGCCCTCGGACAATGCCCGCTCCAGCCGTGACGAGAACCAGCCCTGCCCCTCCAGTTCAGGGACAGGCAGAGATGGATTGAGGTCACCGTCAGAATCGACCACCAGAAGTTGAAACTCGCCCGCCGGTTCCAGCGCCCGCAATAGGTTAATCGTGAGCTCGGCTTGAGCCAGGGCCAGGGCACTTCCCCGGGTCGCGACAACCCTCAATCCTCCTCCGACACCGCGGGAGGCTGCAGTCCGAACGCCTCCTCAAGAACTCGCCTTCGCGCTGGGTCGCCAGCGTGCTGGCGGAGGAAGTTGATTGGTGGGTGCATCAGCTTGGCAGCAATGGACTGAGTGAGCCGCTCCAACTGCTGGCGCTCGCGCGCATCCAGGTGGGGCATCCGCAAAATCGTCCTCTGCAGCTCCCCCTGCCTTACGGTTTCGGCCCTGTCCACCAGCGCCGCGATCAGAGGACCAGCCTCGCGCCCGCGCAGCTCAGTTGCCAGCTGGGTGACTGCGGCGTCGACTACCTTCTCGGCCTGGCCCCGATGCCCCTCGCGCTTGCCGATGTTGCGGGCGATCACATCGCCCAGATGGTCGATGTCGAGCAGCTCCACACCGGGAACGAGGCTGGCCTCGGGCTCGACATCCCGCGGCACCGCGAGATCTAGAATCAGCAGCCGGGAGTCCGCGCCCTGATGCTGGCGAATCTCTTCAACCTGAGACCTCAGCAGAACCCTTGACTCACTGGTGGTGCTGCAGACCACCAGCTGGAACCGCCCGGCCACCGCTGCGAGCTCCCCCACATCGACCAGTTGGCCGGACACCGATTCGGCCAGGGCAGCCGCCCGAGGCCCGCGCCGCACGACCAGGACGGGGGCTGCCCCGGCTCGCTTCAACAGTCGCGCCGCTGCGCCCCCGACACTTCCGCCGCCCAGGATCACCGCTCCTACTCCCGATAATGAACCCAGCCTCTCCGCGGCGATCTGGACCGCGACCTGTCCGAAGCCGACTGCCTGCCTTGAGATCCCCGTGGTACTACGCACCAGCTTGGCGCTCTCGATGGCCCGCCTCATGATCAGGTCGAGCTCCCCATCGAGAGTGCCGGCTTCCTTGGCTATCCGGTGCGCTCGCTTGAATTGGGCCAGTACCTGCGACTCGCCCAGGATCATGCTGTCCAGCCCACTGGCAACCCGAAAGAGATGCTGCAATCCCTGCTCGTCAGGGTGGCTGAAGACCAGGTCGGCGAACTCGGGGGCGCGCGCCATGTAGTGGAAGAAGCGCGAGGTCGCCAATCGGGACTCGCGCTCGTCGGCGGTGGTGAGGTAGAACTCCGTGCGATTGCAGGTGCTAAGACAAACGGCGCCGCTTAGCCCCGCATGGGTGACTATGGCCCGCAGCGCCTCCACAACCTGATGCTCATCAAGGTGAAGCTGTTCGCGGACCGGGAGCGGAGCCAGATGGTGGCTGAGGCCGGTGGCGAGGAAAGGCAATCTAACTTCGAGTATATCCTCCCGCCAGATCCGTCCCCGGCGCACAGCGCTTCACTGGTTAGGATTGGAACTCGTGCAACTACCAAGTCCAGATGAGTCTCCCTCTCGGGAAGAGGAGCCAGCCTCCACCGACGCGGCCCCACCGGCAAAGCTCAAGCTCAAGTGGGGACGCGAGCGAGGACCGGGGGCCCCCGGGGACGGGCTGGTAGCGAGGCTCGGGCCTCCGACTCCAGAGCTAGCCGGATTACACAATCGTCGCCCTGAATTCGATAGCGCCAATTCCCCAGAGGACTCGCAGCTTCCGCGGCTGCCTCTCGAGACCTCGATCGACCAGATACCATTTGTCGCTCTGGACTGCGAGACCACAGGGCATTTCCCCGATCGGATGGTGGAACTGGGGGCGGTTCGGTTTAGATTGGCTCCAGCGGCTGACCGCGCCGACGGCCGCCTTTTGTTCGAAACTCTCGTCCACACCACCGACCACATCAACCCCTACGCCCGTCGGGTCCACGGAATCACGCGGTCCATGCTGACCGGGACACCTTCGCTACGAACCGTGGCGACCGCATTCCACGATTTCTCGCGCGGGGCAATCATGGTGGAGCACAGCGCCGACAGCTTCGACACCAGGCTGGTCTCGAAGGCGATGAACCGGCCGATGCCTCATCACCACCTCGACACCTCGCGAATCGCCGGCTTTCTCTTTCAGCTCCGGGACACGATCGGTCTGGAAAGGCTCTGCGAGCGACTCGGCGTGACCCACCGGCAGCCGCACTTCGCCTTGGCGGATGCGGAGGCCACAGCAGATTGCTTCTGCGCCTTGGTGAAGTTGGGGCTGGAGGAGTTCGGGTGGCGTACTCTCGGGGACCTGGTCCTGGTGGGCATGCCGCCCAGCCCCCGACCGGCGGTACCACCGGGTCGCAGACCATCGGGCCCCACGGCTCCGACCGCTGACGGGACCGCTCCGAGACGCAGGAGGCATCGCGCCGGACGGCGGCACCGGCCCGCCTCTACCCCGGCGGTCGACCAGGTGGAAACCGAGGGGGGCTGAGCCAGACTCTTGTCCCGAAATGGGACCGCCTCAGGTCGAGGTGGAATCACCTGCTAGTCGCCTGGCCTGCTCCTCCTGCTTCAGCGGGCCGACCACCAACTCGAGCTCACCATCCAGCACCCGCTGCAGCTGATGGAGCTTGAGATCGATCCGGTGGTCGGTGACTCGGTTCTCAGGATAGGTGTAGGTGCGCACCTTCTCACTGCGGTCACCATGACCCACCATGGACCGTCTGGCCTCCTGCAGCTCCGCGTCGCGTTCAGCCTGCATCCTGTCATAGAGTCGAGAGCGTAGGACTCGCATCGCCTTGGCCCGGTTCTTGTGCTGCGACTTCTCGTCCTGGCAGGTGACCACCAGACCGGTCGGGATGTGGGTGATTCGAACTGCTGAATCAGTTGTGTTGACACTCTGGCCCCCCGGGCCAGTCGAGCGATATACGTCAATCTTGAGATCTTCTTCGTTGACCTCGACCTCGACGTCATCCACCTCGGGGAGAACGACGACACTCGCCGCCGAGGTGTGAATCCGGCCCTGCGACTCGGTCTTCGGTACCCTCTGCACTCGGTGCACCCCACTCTCGTACTTGAGCTGCCCGTAGGCACCCCTGCCGTGGACCTCCAGGACCACCTCCTTGAAGCCCCCGCCTTCGGTTGGAGAGCTGTCCAGCAACTCCACCTGCCAGCGCCGGCGCTCGGCGAACCTAAGGTACATCCGCAGCAGATCGGCGGCGAACAGGGCGGCCTCGTCCCCACCGGTGCCGGCCCGGATCTCCACGACGGCGTCGCGGTCCTCGTCCGGGTCCCTGGGCAGAAGCAGCAGCTTGAGCTGCTCCATCAAAGCGGTCTCGCTAGCGTGCTCCCTTCTAGCCTCGGATTCTAGATAGGAGCGCATCTCCTGGTTGCCCTCGCCCGCCGCCATGGAGAGCGCATCCGCAGCAGCGTCCTGGGCTCGCTCGACCTCTCCCAACAGCTCAACGACCGGCCGAAGTTGAGACTGCTCCCGACTCAGAGTCTCGAAGCGCGCGGGATCGAATCCCAGGGTCGGATCTTCCATCTGGGCCGAGATGGCAAGGTACCTCTCCTTGACCTGCGCGAGGCGCACGTCGAGGGAGGACGGACTCATCAGTTCAGCTCCGAGCGAAAAGGGTTGGAGGCGACGGCCTCGGGGCTACTGCTGCGCCTTCTGAGCGCGACGACGGAACCTCTCCACCTGACCACCGGTGTCTACGATGCGCTGCTGGCCGGTGTAGAAGGGGTGGCAGACACTGCAAACTTCGGTCCGCAGCGTCTTGACCGTCGAGCCGGTGGTGAAGACGTTGCCGCAGGAACAGGTCACCACAGCGTCGTGGAAGTAATCGGGATGGATGACTGCTTTCATGATCATTTTCGATTTTACCAGACGATCGCAAATCGCTCCCGGAGGACCAGCTACGCCGGCCCGGATGTCGGACGCCGATCAGTCGACGCAGGGGCAAGCTGAGGAGCGGCTGAGCGAAGCCCCAGATGGTCGCTGTCACAGTGAGACGGCGGAGGCCAGCGGTCGGGTGAAGTTCCCCATCGCCAGTCTCGGCACCGAGCTCTTGATGAGGTCGACGAGCCGGTCCATCCCGATCCCCGTAGGCAGCTCAGGGATCCGGTCCAACAGCCACAGCGGATCCACGTTCAGGCTCCGCAACTGAAGTTGCCCAACCTCCAGTTCACGCAGCCTCTGCACCGTCTGGGCAGCCTCCGCGGGACTGTCACTGACACCGGGGAAGGTGAGCAGGTTGATCGTCAGCTGGGCACCCATCTCCGCTGCCACTCGGCACGAGGCGAGGACCTCCTGAATGGTGTAGCCGCGGGGACGGTAATACGCCTCGAACAGTTCCTGCCCAAAGCTGAAGACACTGATCCGACAGCTGTTCACTCCTGCCTCCATCAGGCGCCGCAGCGACTCTGGCCGACTCCCATTGGTATTGATATGGATGGTCGCGCTGGGAAAGCCGGCCCGCAGCTCGACCGCCACCTCCAGCAGCTGCCGCTCTCGGAGCAACGGCTCGCCCTCACACCCCTGACCGAAGCTCACCATCCCCGACTCGCCAGCGCTCTGCGCCCGCTTAAGGTGCTGTGTCCCAACCGCAAGCAGGTCCGGCGCGGTCGGCGCCCTGTTCATCCTGGGCTGCGCTGCAGGCGCTCCGGAATCGGTCTGCAGCGAGATGCAGCCGAGGCAGTCTGCATTGCAAGCGGCGGAGGTGGGAAGGGCACCCTCCCCGCTTCCGAGGAAGGTGTTCTGAGCGGTGAGACAGTTGTGTTCCAGGGCACAGACGCTGAGCTGCGCGACCACCCGACTCCTGGGCATCTGGCGCTGCAGCCGCCCCACCTCGGCGGCAACAGCGGATGGTCCAGGTCGGGGACCTGTCCAGGGTGCGAAGTCGTCACTCCGCTGGGCGGCAACCACGATCTCGCCACCACGGTCCGCAACGGCGGTGTAGCCATAGAGCGGCAGAGTTCGGGGCGGTCGATCCGGGCAACGCTGATGTGCCGGTAGTTGCAGCCGAAGGTATCCGACCGGCAGCACTGCGGCCACCGCGAGGGTGTGTTCGCCAGGTATTCTTCCGATCTCACCGGTGGACCGGCGACGCGCCAAACCAGGACGATCTGGCAGGTGCATCAAAGTGGATCCCTCGGGAAGTGGTATCCAGCGGTCAATCGGAAGCAAGCTTCGACAGGATTGCCCGAGCGCCTCCCAGCCACCGGCCGCCACGACCATCTCCCCGGACTTGTCGCTGAGCAGAGGTCTCAGCGAACCGGGACGGGTCACACCGGAGCTACTGCCGGATCCTGTGGCAGCTCTGGCTCCACCGCCAGACCGGCTTTGGTAACACAGGCCGCCATGAAACCGGCGAACAGTGGGTGCGGACGGTGCGGGCGTGAGCGGAACTCGGGATGGAACTGACTGCCGACGAAGAAGGGGTGGTTGCGCAATTCCATGATCTCGACCAACCGCCCCGTCGGGGAGGTGCCGCTGAACACCACCCCAACCTCCTCCAGCGCCTCACGGTACCGGTTATTGAATTCGAAACGGTGGCGGTGACGCTCGTACACCACCGGCTCACCGTACGCCTGCCCAGCCCGGGAGCCAGGCTCCAGCTTGCATGGGTAGAGCCCCAGTCGCATGGTGCCCCCCATGTCGGCAACATCGCGCTGCTCGGGCAGGAGGTCGATCACCGGGTTCTCGGTGAAGGCGTTGAACTCGGTGCTGTTGGCGTCATCGGTGCCCAGGGCCTCGCGTGCGATGTCAATGCATGCGCACTGCATCCCCAGGCACAGACCCAGGAATGGAACCTGATGGTGCCGGGCATAACGTGAGGCCGCGATCTTCCCCTCGATCCCACGATGGCCGAACCCTCCCGGGATGACGAGTCCATGCAGCCCCTCAAATGGAGTGGGGTCTCCGGGTTCCAACGTTTCGGTATTGATCCAGCGAATATCCAAGCCCACCCCGTTGGCTACGGCGGCATGGCGGAGCGACTCCGTGACGCTGATGTAGGCGTCGGGCAAGGCGACATACTTGCCCGCGATCCCGATGGTGACCCGCTCGTCGGCGGAGAGGATGCGGTCCACCAGCTGTTCCCATCTCCGCAGGTCCACAGGTGCGGTCTCGAGTCCCATCTCATCGGTGATGTAGCGACCGAGGCCACTGCTCTCCAAGAGAAGGGGAACCTGGTAGATCGTGCGCACATCGGGGACGGTGATCACCGCCCGGGACTCGACATCGGCAAACAGGGCAATCTTGTCCCGGACGCCAGCGCCGATCGGCTGCCGCGAACGACAGACTATCGCGTCAGGCTGGATCCCAATCCCTCGAAGCGTCTGCACCGAGTGCTGAGTGGGCTTGCTCTTGAACTCCTCACTGGCGTCCATGAAAGGGACCAGGGTCACGTGGACGTAGAAGGTGTTGCGCCGACCGACATCATTCTTGAGTTGGCGGATCGCCTCCAGGAACGGCAGTGACTCTATGTCCCCCACGGTTCCCCCCACCTCCACGATCACCACCTCCGCCTCGGACTCGTCCGCCACCCGCCTGACCCTGTCCTTGATCTCGTTGGTGATGTGGGGGATGACCTGGACCGTGGCTCCCAGGAAGTCACCGCGACGCTCCTTGGCGATCACCTCGCTGTAGATCTTGCCCGTGGTGACATTGCTCGCCTTGCTGAGGTTGGTGTCCACAAAGCGCTCGTAGTGCCCCAGATCCAGATCGGTCTCAGCACCGTCGTCGGTGACGAAGACCTCGCCGTGCTGGTACGGGGACATCGTGCCTGGGTCGATGTTGATGTAGGGATCCAGCTTCTGCAGCGAAACCCGAAGGCCACGGGCCTTGAGAATCGTTCCCAAGGACGCTGCGGTGATTCCCTTGCCAATCCCGGAGACGACCCCTCCGGTGACGAAGATGAACTTAGCCATCGCCAGCTCGCAGCTCACACGGGAGGGCACCACCCATGTGAAGAGATCCTAACACCTTGGGGTCAGCGTCGCGGCTCCAGAACCACTACCCGAGTGTCGTCCGCGGAGCCCGATGACCCGGAGAGGGTCAACTTGCCCTGCGGAGTGACCTGGGCCAAACCCATCTCCTTGACAAAGGCTGCC
Organism: Candidatus Dormiibacterota bacterium; assembly: GCA_035534915.1. Lineage (GTDB taxonomy): Bacteria > Chloroflexota > Dormibacteria > Aeolococcales > Bog-877 > AG-12. The sequence continues at coordinate 30,523 of DATLQZ010000065.1, read as the reverse complement.
AGTTCGCCCGGGGCAGCGTCCAGCGCGGAGACGTAGCCCGTTGGAATACAGACCGCAGGCCGGGCGCGCGTCAGCAGTTGGGCGACCGCCATCGCCCGAGCGGCGGAACCTCCGTCCAGTCCTATCCCCAGGACGTCGATGAAGCCCAGCGCCTCCAGCGCCTCATCCGAGATCTCGGTCGACTGGTCACCGAAGTTGCAGACGGAAACCTCGTCTAGCTCGGTCACAAAGACCGTTCCGGCGGTGACGGAGACGCCTCTCACACTCACGCCGCGCAGCTCGTATTCGCCAGGTCGCGCGACCATCTGAGCTCCCGAGTCAGGTCGAAGCACGTTTTCGCCAGCCGTGAACCCCACCACAATGTCAGCGCCAGCACGGGTGTTCGTCTGTGCGTCGGCCCCGAGCGGCGCCAGGAGAACTCGGGTCTCCCGACCCTTCAGCAGTAGGCTGTTGCCGCCCAACCAGGTGATGTCCACTTTTGTCCCTCCCAAATTAAGCGATCGGATTGCCAGCCCCTGCTCGACCTCTGGGCGCCCTCAGCCCAAAGGAAGCGTAAGCGATACCTGGCGAGTGGAGCCGGCTCTCACCACCGTCAGATTGAGCTGAGTCGCCACGCCGTAGGAATTCAGCAAGTCGGCGAGATCCGCGTAGGCAGGGTTAGTCAAGCCGCGAATCGAGCTCCCGTTGACAGCGGTCACAACATCGCCAACCCCGATTCCCACCTGGGCCGCGGCCGAGCCCGGGCTGACGGCCATCACCTCCGCCCCCTGTGGGAGTCCCAACGCCGCTGCGGTGGCGGCGTCCAGCCAGCTGGTGACCAGCCCCAGCGGCTGGGGAGCGGTGCCGTTAGCGGCCAGGGCAGTCACCAGGTAAGCGGCGTCGACCCCGTCCAGCGCAAATCCAAACGCCGCACCGCTGGCTCCCTGCGCCTGGGGTGCCATGCGCTGGCCCGTCAACACCCCGATGACCTGACCCGAAGCGTCAACCAGGGGGCCGCCCGAGCTGCCGGGAGGCTCAGGCGCATCGGTGCGAATCAGCCCGTCTATCACAGCGAGGCCAGAGGCTGCAGCTAGGTCCGGGACCTGGGCGGTCAGCCCCATCTCGCTCACGGTGCCGACATTGACGTTGTCGGTTCCGCCCAAGGGCACCGACACAGCTATGGCGGCAGCCCCGAGGGCTGCGCCGGTGGCAAACCCGAGCGGTTTCGGCAGGGAGGTGGAGCTCACCTGAAGCACCACGACTCCGGTGGCGGGATCGGCGGTGGCGATGGTGGCAGGGAGAACATCACCGTCCGCCAGGATCACCTCGACGCCGGAAGCGCCGGTCACCGCGCCCTCACTTGTGACCACCAGTCCGCTGGAGCTAGCCACGAAGCCATTTGAGGTATTGGCCGCTGAAGGTGCGCCGCCGGACGGCTGCTGCCGCACGACCTCCACCACCGAGGGAGCCACCTCAGACAGCACGGTGCTGAGGGGAGTGCTGGAGGAGCCGCCGTTGCTGACAGTGGTCCGAATCGTGACGGGAGACGGTGCGGTCGAGTAGAAGTGGCGGTAGAGCAGGAACGCCCCGCCACCGCCCACTGCTACGCCGACCACCGCCGCCACAACGGCGACGGCGGCGAGCTTCAAAACGACCGGGTGGGCCGACGACTGGGAACCTTTGTCCTCTGCTGCCATTCAGGGATACCAGGTGAGGACGAGCTGATCGGTGGGGGCGAACCCGGCGTTCTGGTAGGCGCTGACCGCAGCGCCGTTTTCAGCGCGGGTCCAGACGCAGGCGAAGGTCACGCGTCGACTGCTGAAGAGCCGCACCGCCTCCTGCACCAGCTGTCCCCCCAAGCCGCGGCCCCTCCAGCTGGGGACAACGTAGAGCTCCGCGACCTCCCCCTCCAACCCGGTGCCGGGGTCGAACAGCACACACCAGCAAAAGCCGATGAGATGCCCCTCCTCGCGGGCAGCGAAAAGGTGGTTCTCCCCCGCAAATTGAGCATTCGTCTGGGGCAACCAGCTGTCCAGCCGGGCCCGCGGAAGAGGCTCTTCGGAGCCGACCACCCGCTCGGCTTCCAGAAGGTCTAGAAGTAGCGGTCTAACCTGCGGCAGCTCCTCCTCGCTGAGGCGGCTTATCTCCACTGCCACATCGTAAGCGGGCTGCCGATCAGAGCTGCCCGCGCGTCGACTCTTCGAAGTAGTCGGGAGATGGCTCGGACCTGGCGACCCCGGTATCAAGGGCGGCGCGTGCCACTGCCCGTGCTACCGCTTTGTGCACCTTGGGGTCCAGCGAGTCCGGCACCACCTCCCCGTCGGCAGCTCGGGAGGCGACCGCCAGCGCGGCGGCGACGTACATCTCCGTGTTGAAACATTTGGCCCGGGTGTCGAGCGCCCCTCGATAGAGTCCAGGGAAACCCAGCAAGTTGTTCACCACGGCGCCATCCACAGCCAGCGCCGCGCCTGCGGCCATAGCTCGCTCAGGCTCGATCTCGGGCAGAGGGTTCGAGATCGCAAATATAATCTGCCCCGCCCTGATCTGCTCCGGCCGCAGCAGACCTGGCTGTGCCGTCGCCGCGATGACAACGTCACAGCGGGCTAGCAGCTCGTCCAGTTCCACAGCGATGCCACCCGCGGCCCGCAGCCGCTCGAGCGAGTCTGGCGTCCGCCCCGTGCCCAAAACTGGCTTGCCCTGGTGGTGCATGAGCAGTTGGGCGATGGCCGAGCCCGCGGCCCCTAGGCCCACCACTCCGGCGGTCAGCTGGTCCAACCGCTGCCCGGTCATGGCGGCGGCGCGAAGGAGAGCGGCCAGCACCACGGTCGCCGTGCCGTGCTGATCGTCGTGCATCACCGGGATGTCGACCCGATCCTGGAGGGCGGGGGTGATCTCGAAGCAGTGAGGGGCGGCGAAATCCTCGAGCTGAATGGCCCCGAAGGTCGCGCTGATGCTGGCCAGGGCATCGACGATTGCCTGCGGAGGGCCAGGCTGGATCAGCAGGGGATAGGCGTCGATGCCAACCATCTGAGACATCAGGGCGCACTTGCCCTCGATCACGGGCATCCCGGCCACCGGACCGATGTTGCCTAGACCCAGGACCGCCGTTCCATCAGTCACCACCGCCACCGAGTTGGCGATCCCGGTATAGCGGTCGGCGACTGAGGGATCCGCCTCGATCAGCCGGCATACCTCCGCGACTCCGGGGGTATAGACGTGGCGGAGATCCGCGACGGTGCGCACCGGGTACCGCGGCCGGATCTGAAGCTTGCCGCCGAGGTGCACCCGGAGCACTTCGTCGCGGACATCCACGAGGTGGGTCTCCGGAATCGCGCGGACAGCCGCCAAGACCTGCTCGAGCATGGCGAGATCAGTCGTGCTGACATCCATGTCTCGAACCACATTGCGCGTCCCTCGCTCCACGGTGCGAATGTCTCCGAGATTCCCGCCCGCTCTCCCAATGGCGGTCGCTACCTCCCCGAGCACCCCAGGATGGTTGTCATTGCGCAACCGGAGGGTGCGCACGATCCGATAGCTCGACTCTGCCTTGGGTGCCTGGCCCGCCTCGGTGGGAAAGGCTGGGTGGACTACTGCGGTGGGGACCGGGTCGGCTGTCATTCGGTGTTGTCACTCCTGCCCGCTCCTCAGCGGTGATCATTCGGGTCAAGAGGAAGTTACCGCCTAGAGGGGTGGCGGCGCAGGCGTAACACTCCCGTAGATCGTGGAGGGGAGGGCTTGGCCCTCCCCACCACGATCATCGCTCGATGGGAGCCTTCACCAAGCTGCCCCACTCGGTCCAGGAGCCGTCGTAATTCCGCACTCTGGGGTAGCCCAGCAGCTGACTCAGAACAAACCAGGTGTGGGCAGAGCGCTCTCCGATGCGGCAGTACGCAACGATCTCCTTGTCGGGAGTGATGCCCTCTGCCTGATAGATCTGCAAAAGTCGATCGGCATCCAGGAATGTCTCGCGCTCGGCATCGACCGCTTTGCTCCACGGAATGTTGCGAGCCCCGGGGATATGTCCGCCGCGTTGAGCCCCCTCACTGGGAAGGTGATCCGGCGCTATCCTGGCCCCCGAGTACTCCTCCGGGGACCGCACATCCACCAACCCGCTGCCAGGTCGCCGCACGAAGTCGCTGGCAACCTGGTCGCGATAAGCCCTGATCTCGTCGTTCCCCACTGGAACCGGGTAGCCGTTAGACGGGGTGACCTCAGTGATGTCAGTGACTAGCGGCCTTCCCTCCAGCTCCCACTTGCGGCGCCCGCCGTCGAGCAACTGCACCAAGTCGTGCCCGTAGTAACGGAAGTACCAGTAGGCGGAGGCGGCGAACCAGTTCTTGTTGCCCCCGTAGAGAATCACCGCAGTCTCGGGGGTGATCCCGAACCGGTCCATCAGCGTGGCAAACCCCGTCGGGTCGATGAAGTCGCGGGCGATCGGAGCCTGAAGGTCGTGGCGCCAGTGCACACCCACAGCGCTGGGGATGTGGCCCCGGTGAAATGCTTCCGTATCTTCGTCCACATCCAAGACCCGGAGACCCTCATCTTGCAGATGCTCGAAGAGCCAGGCAGAGGAAACCAGCGCCCGCGGATTGGCAAACTCGGTCATTCGGGATACTCCCAATTGCAGTCTTATGAGCGACCCAGGGAGCGCCTGGGCCCGGAGACATCGGAATCGGCGCTGCCGTGACGGTCGGCGCGACTACCCGGTCAGAGGGCCGTCGGCCGCCCGTGGCTACATCGCCACACCTGGCGACGAGGGCCGGTCTGGTCGAGCCGTGGTCTCATCGGCTATATGTTAGCCGGCCCCATACATATGCGCCAAGTTGTACGGCTAGGCGGCCAAGAGCTTGCTTACGGCGGCCCGGAGCTGGAACAGCTGAAGCTGCCCCAAGACCAAAGAGGAGATCCGGCCATCGGGCTCAACAAATACCGCCACCGGCAGACCCGGGAGTCCGTACGCCTGAGCAACCGACCCATGGCTATCCAGCAGGCTCGGGATCGTGACTCCCACGGTGCGCAGGAAGTTGCGGACGGTTGCCGAGGACTCCTGATCGTCGATCAAAAGGACACGAAGTCCTTGCCGGCCATACTCCTGGACAGCTTTGGCCACCACGCGCATGTCGGCGCGGCAGTTGCTGCACCAACTGGCCCAAAAGTCCAGCATCACCGGATGCCCGTGGAGGCTCGCCAAGGTCACCGGTGCTCCTGAGGTCGCCTCGAGGGTGAAGTTCGGCGCCACCTTGCCAGGGACAGCCTGACCAGTTCCCGGGAAGGCGTCGATCTGCTGCTGCTGCTGCAGCAGAGGGGTTATCGCCTGGAAGAGGGACTCCGGGGTCCACGTCCCGCTCGACTTCTGCTGGGATCGCCCCTGCGCATCCAGGTAGTGGTAAACCGTCTTCGGGATGCTGCTGTAACTGAGAGTCGGCCAGGACTGCATGACGGTCACGATGTATCCCTGCGGGTTGATCACCTCCACGACCGACGCATGCGCCAGGTTGTACAGCTCCGGTTGGCCTGTGAAAAGGTCTGTAGGCGCCGGTCCCCCCCAGGGAAGTGCCTGGACCGGGGGAAGACCGAGCTTGGACCAGAAGCCATTGATCGAGCTTGTCGTTCCGGTCAAGAGCGGCCAGGGCAAGGAGAAGTAGCGCTGATATTTGGTCAGGACGGAGGGGGTGTCGTCGGTCGGGTCCTGGGTAGCTTCCAGAATCTGGACCTGCTTGCTCAACCCGCGCTGCTGGAGCATCTGCTGGAGCTGGAGGAGCGCGGCCGCTACCAGAGGACAGCTCTCCTGACACTCGGTGAGGAAGCTGGCAAGCACAATCACCTTGCCCCGGTACTGGCTCAACCGGACGGCTGTCCCCTGCTGATTGACAAACTCGGGGTTCGGAACCGCTTGGATCTGATTGGAGGCCAAGGCCAGGCCGAAGGTCACCTGGCTGCTGCCCCCATAGGCCGCTCCGGGCTCCGGCTGTGGTGCCCCCGCCGCCATCCTGAAGGTGAACAGCAGAGGGGTCATCTGGCCCGCCACTACCTGAAACGGAACGGTGCGTACCACGTTGAGACTTGCGCGCGAGGTCCGCAACTCCAGCTCCACTCCCTTATAGCTGCCCGAGGGAACCTCGGCCTGGAGGAGGCTGGCGGTGTCGGGGGCGACATAGGCCCCGGGGAGATTGACCGAGGTCTCAGGGGATGACACCGTGGTCCACCCGCCCCCGTCGGCTTGGACCCGCAGTGCCAGCACGGTCACCGCCAGCTCCTTGCCTTGGGGCGGCCGAGGCAAGGAGATCGTCGCCAACACCAGCAGCCTTCCTGGCTTGGGTGCCGTTCGAGACGCCACAAACGCGACCCCACCGGCAATGACGACCGCCGCCAGCATGAGTGTCCCCCAGCGCTTTCTCAGACCCATTGGGCGGTGGTCATCTCTGGTCCGTTGCCGTCCAACCCGGGTCTCGGGCTCAGCTCTGTTTCCACTCCGCATGCTTGCGGAAGAGGCCGCCCTCGCCGAGGTGAAACCACTTCTCCTCGCGATACAGCGGGAGCGCTCCGACCTGGTCCCGGGGGATATCGGTGTGTACTGCGGCTAGGGTGATCTTGGTGATGTGGTCGGCCACCACCTCCACCACGTGACCTCCCGCGGACATCTTCACGGCGATACCGTGGAAGATGTCCTCGGCCTCATCTCCGAGCAGCGACTCGGTGGTCCCGAAGCTCGCCCCGTCCGCATCCAACATGGGAGCGTGGTAAGGGGTCCGGATCCAGGCAACCTGCTGCTCATCCGGGTCAGTGGGTTCCATGGCCGCTTCATCCATTTCGCAAGTCCTCCAGAAGACTGCCGCCCTGCCGAGATCTTAGACAGGTCCAAGCGCCATGCCGCGGATTCCTACGGCACCTCCCAGCCAGAGCTCAGGAGGCGCTTGCTGGGAGGTCCGCCAGCACGATTGAGATTGTGGTCTTGGTGCCACCAGCCTCGGTGACTCCGAGTTTGACGGTCTGCCCGGGGTTGAGGTTGGCCAGCGCATCGGTCAGATCTTGAACGGATGGCGTCGCCTGGCCATTTATGGAGGTGATGATGTCGTGAACCTTGAGGCCAGCCGCGCTGACCGCTGCTCGGGTGATCGACACCACCAGCACCCCGGCTGGCTGACCTTGGCTGTTCGTCACCTGGTCCACGTTGATTCCGATGTAGGCGCGGCCGGAGTTCACCACCTTGCCGTACTTCACGATCTGGCCGGCGATGCTGCTAACCACATTGCTGGGAATGGCGAATCCAATTCCCGGCGCCTGGCTGCTCCCCAGCTGGGGATCCAGCGCCGCCAGGGTAGGAATGCCGACCACCTGGCCCTCTAGGTCAACCAGCGCACCGCCACTATTGCCGGGGTTTATCGGCGCGCTGGTCTGGATGACGTTGGGCAGGGTAACCCCGTTGGGCTCGCTCACAGTGCGCCCAACCGCCGAAACGATCCCGTCGGTGGCGGAGCTCTGGAAGCCCAGCGGGTTGCCGATCGCCATCACGATGTCACCGACCTGGAGTTGGGAAGAGTCGGCGAACGTGGCCGGATGCAGCCCGCTCGCGGAAATGTGAATGACCGCCAGATCGTCTCCGGGGAAGTTGTTGACCAGGGTCCCGGTGTAGGTCTTGCCGTCGGACAGGGTCACGGTGAAGGTCTTAAATCCATTGGCGACGTGATTGTTGGTGACAATGTCGCCTTGGGCGTTGAAGATGATCCCCGACCCCAGATCCTGAGACGTCGAGATCTGGACCACGGAGGGGCTCACCTCCTTGTAGAGGTTCACGTAGTCGGCCTGGAGTGCGAGGAGCGCATTGGACAGGGCAGTCTGGGAGACTGCCGGGCTGGGAATCTTGGCGACCTTGGGAGCGGATCCACGGCCCACAGGGCTGGCGCAGCCAGCCGCCATCAGAGCCACCAAGGGCAGCACCGCCACCCAGGACCAGCCCGCCTTTCTCATCGTCGATGTGCCTCCCATCGTCGGTCAAACGCGCGAGCCCCGACTCCCAGAGGTCGCCACAGGACTCAGTGAAGTCAACGGTAACCCAACTTGGTTAAAGCTGGCTTAGAGCAACCTGAGGGACGGCTCGGCGGTGTGCTAACCCTGCTTCAGCTCGGGGCGCCCCCGTTGACACAAAGGACCTGTCCGCGGACATTAGGACGTCATCCGAGCACATGAAGGCGATCACCCCAGCGCTGCCGGCTGGCGTTCCCAGACGGCCCAGCGGGATCCGCAGCGATCCGCTCGCAGCTGGCCGGCGCTATCCCTAGCCCCCTGCGGTGACCACCGCGCCCCTGCCTTCGAATCTGCTCATGGGCATCTCCTCCTCGCTGTGGGGTACCGGTGCGCCTTGCAGTTCTCGGCTGCTGCCACTAGCTATGGTCACGCTCAGGAATCCCGCCATTCGTTCGGCGGATCACCCGGATACGCGATTAGACTTGGCGGGTGTTCGCCCGGACCCAGACTTCCCACCCGGCCCAGCCCCGCCGGACGGCAGTACGCGAGGCCCGGGCTTTTTCGCCGTGCCAGCCTTGACCGGAGCAACACCGAAGAACCCTGCAATCCTCGCGCGCAGCTTCAGAGGCCCAGTCGAAGAGGCGGTGATCCGCGGACATATAGCTGTCGTGGATCGCGCGGGCCGATTGGTCGCCTGGGCAGGTGACCCGACTGCAGTCACCACTTTGCGGAGCTCCTCCAAGCCCTTTCAAGCAGCCAGCTTTGTCGAGTCGGGCACTGCGCAAGCGCTGGAGCTTGGCGACGACAGCGTGGCGATTGCAGCAGCCTCGCATCGAGGGGAGCCCGTGCACGTCGCAGCAGCCCGGCGAATCCTGAAGGCCGCCCGACTCTCAGAGGGGCTGTTGCGCTGTGGGATTCACCTTCCGGGAGATCCCACAGCTGCGGAGGAATTGCTGAGACGAGGAGAGCGCGCCACCGCCATCCACAACAACTGCTCTGGGAAGCACGCCGCCATGCTGGCGGTCTGCGCTCACCAACACTGGCCGCTCGAAAGCTACTTGGACCGGCACCATCCGCTGCAGGGGGAGATCGCGGCCAGGCTGGCACGACATGCTGGTCTGGATCCTCGGGAGCTGGCATTCGGGATAGACGGGTGCGGCCTGCCCACCTTTGGTCTGCGCATCTGCGACTTCGCGGTGGCGCTGGCTCACGCAGCAAGCTCGGATGAAGCTGTCGCGCACTGCCTGCGGGCGATGGCAAGGCATCCCTTTTTGGTCGGCGGGACCGGGGCGCTGGACACCTTGGTGATGGAATCCCAATCCGGCCAACTGGTCGTAAAGAGTGGTGCCGCAGCCGTGCTTGGGGCGGTCGCCATCGACGGCGGCCTCGCGCTGGTGATCAAGCTCGAGAGCGGTGCCCCCACCGGCATGGCACAGGTGGCAGCGCGAGCGATGGAGATCGTCGGGTTGCTCCGGCCCCCACTCGCCAGCGGGCTCGAGCAGTACCTCCGAGAACCGGTTCGAAACTGGGCTGGCCAGCCCGTTGGGACGGTAGTCGCGGATTTCACGCTGGAGTCCTGACCGTTCCAACGCCCTAGTAAATCGATCGCCGACCTAGGGTCTCCCTCCCCCGGGAGAACCCAGCTGATGCCTTCCGGTGACGTTCGCCTTGTCGCCAACTCGTGGCAGAATCCCCAACTTTGGGACGACAGCTCTTTGCTACCCTAGCCGGCAGTGGGCAAACTCTACGACCTGGCCGACATCGGGTTCGGACCGGCAGATGAGCTGGTGCGTGAGCACGGGCAGAGGGTGGCGCTCTTCTGCTTTGTCGGCGTGGTCGGTGCGGCCACCACCATCGGTGGTACTGCCGTGCTCTACCATCACCTCTTCTTCCTGCCGCTCTGGCTGGCCTCTGGAGTGTCGATCCAAACCGCGATCCTGGTAACTTTCACCCTCAACTCGCTCCTCACCTGGCGGGATCGTGACACCGATAGCTTTCGACGTCGGGCTCTCACCTTCGAGGCGGTGTCGCTGGGAGGACTGGCGATCCAGGAGGGAGCCCTCCTCGTCGGAGTCGCCGGTCTTCATCTCTTCTACCTGCTTGCCCTGGTGATCGGGATCGGGTTGGCAGCTATGTGGAATTACCTCGTGAACAACAGGGTCACCTTCGCCTGAGCCAATTCGGCCCGCGAGTCCACCTCTAGCCCGGCAGCGGTCGAACCTCAACCGGGTCCCCGAACACTGCCCGGCCGTAGCTTGGCGCTGATTGCCGGCCCCTTCTTTGGTGCCGGGAGCAACCGGACCGGCCGGCCCCGGGTCGGGTGACTGCCTAAGTCGCCCGGGCCGCCAGCTCCCGGAGCCTGCGTGGCAGTCCCTCGTCGCCTCTGATGTCGATCCCCGCAATGGTCCCGCGGCCCCAGCCCCAGAGATACAGGCTGGCCACCGGCCCTCGAAGCTCGGCCTCGGGGGAATCGGGATGCCCAGGGATTGCTGTCATCCCACTCCGAGTCAGCCCCACCGACCACTCGCAGAAAATGTCACTGCCATGAAGATGAACGACGGACTCAGGTCCATCGTCTGCAATCGGGCGGCCCGGCCTAGCGAGGAATACGTTCACCAGTTCCCCAACCCCGTCGGCCGCCAGCTGGGGGTCACATTGAGGACCTAGCCCGCGCGCGAGCTCGGAGTCAATCGCATGGATTGCCATCTCATGAGCCAGCCTCCGCGCCCAGAACGAAGAGGTGCGATCCGGCTCGAACCACGACCAGAGCCCCACCTCTGGACCAATCTCTCGTAACAGGGTGACTACCTCTTCGGCCGCTGCCCGCAGCGCGGATGGCAGATCTGTGTCGGTGGGGTCAGCTCGGGGCCAGCTGTCAGGCCCAGGAGCCGCAGTGAGCCGGCCGCGAAGCACCGGAAGCTTCTGGCGGAGGACGTTGACCACATGAGCTCGCAGATCCGCGGTCCTCCAGCCCGGACACGACGGCACCGGGAGGTCGGCAGAAACAGTCCCTGCCGCTATCACCTGGGCGCTGGTCTCGACGACGTTCAGATATTCCGCGTACTTCATAAGCTGGCTCCCATGTTATGCGCTAGGGTCAGGTTGGCTCCGGATGCAACCCGGCGCCCCGAGGAGGTGGGCAACCCCGGTGCCTCCTCTGACCAGCCCAGATCGCATCCACAGCCGAGCCAATCGGCCGCCGAAGTCAGACCTGGACTGTGCTGGGATCCAGGGCGGGCACGTCCCAGTGGTGGCCCACCAGCGCTATCCCCACCTCGTGCCGACCGGCACCCTGCACTCGAAAGCTCTGGGGCCGGTCGATCTCGACGTATGAGCGTCCACTGGCGATATCCTCAATCTCCACCTTCGTCCCGTAGACGCCATCCAGGAAAGGCACCCTCGGCACCGAGAGTGTGACCGTCCCCTCGGCGGGCAGCAGTCGATCACCGAGCTTCCCGTCGTCGGTCTGGACGCTGAGCAGCACCGCTTGCCCAGCAGGGTAGAAGGAGACACGGAATCTCGCCCCTCGGAGCGCGCTCGGTGAGTCGTAGGCAATCTTCACCCGGAGCTCCCCACCGGTCGCGACCGAGTTCACCTCGCCGTCACCACCGGTGAACGCCACCGAGCTGAGGCGCACCCCCATCCAGCCAGGTTGTGATCCCCCAAGCTCGCTGGCTGAAGACTGAAGCGCCTCCAGTTCCCGCCGATTGACCTCGCCTATGTAGCCGTCGACCACGGCGTCTGTCTGTCCAGCCTGTCGCTGACTACCGTGCTCGATCCATAGGCACCGATCACAAAGCTTGCGCACCGTGTCGGCGGCGTGGGAGACGAACAGCAGGGTTCTGCCCTCGCGGCGCATGGTCTCGATGTGGTCCATGCAGCGGCGCTGAAAGGACTCGTCGCCAACCGCCAAGACCTCGTCAATGAGGAGCACATCTGGATCCATGTGGATGGCGATCGAGAAGCCCAGCCGGGTGTACATCCCGGAGCTGTAGTTCCTCACCGGATTGTCGATGAACTGCTCGAGCTCGGCGAACCCGACGATCTCGTCGATCACAGTGTTGATGTAGCGTCGAGGCAAACCCAGAATCGCCCCGTTCAGGTAAATGTTCTCGCGACCGCTGTAGTCGGGGTGGAAGCCTGCTCCAACTTCCAGCAACGACGCCATTCGCCCCTTGACCGACACCTTGCCCCGATCGGGCACCAGAATGCCGGCGATACACTTCAGGAGCGTCGACTTGCCTGACCCGTTGGCGCCGATGATGCCGAAGGTCTCGCCTCCTTTGATCTCCAAGCTGATGTCGTTGACTGCCCAGAACTCCTCGTAGCGAGACCGCCGACGGTCAACCAGGACCTCTTTGAGGGTCTCACTGCGCTGGTGGTATATGCGAAAGCGCTTGCTGAGCCCCTCGACCAGGATCGTCGGCTCCATCAGATCTCCTCCGCGAAGCGCCGACGCAGGCGGCGGAAGACCCTGATGCCGAGCCAGATGAGAGCTACGGCCAGCACCCCGGCATAGACCAGCCCGTGCCAGTGCTGGGGCCAGCGGTTGAACACGAAGACATCCTGGAAGGAGACCACGATCCAGGTCATCGGGTTGGCATAGACGATTACATGGGCGATGAGCCCCACCTTGCCATGGTTGAAGAAGCCTTGGTAATGGGTCAGCGGCCAGATCACGGGGGTCAGGTAAAACCAGATCATGGTGGCGAGGTTGATGATGTACTGCAGGTCGCGAAAGTAGACGCTGCCGGCCGCCAGCATGAGCCCGAGGCCCAGGGAGAGGCCGAAGGTCACCAGCACCAAGCCAGGCACCGCCAGCAACGGCCAGCCCACCGGCGCCTTGGCCAGGATGAGGAAAGGCACCAGCAACAAGAGGCTGATCAAGAAATTGACCAGCGCCGCTATCACCGAGGAGACGGTCAGCAGCATCCAGGGGAAGGCCACCTTGCGCACCACCCCAGCATTGTTGATGATGCTGCTGGCCGCCATCACCAGCGCCTGGGAGAAGAAGGTCCAAGCGAGCAGCCCGGACAGGATGAAGACCGCATAGGACTTGCCGCTGGGCCCCTTCACCCCAATGATGTCGCCGAAGACAACGGCGTAGACCAGCATGAAAACCAAGGGGTTGAGCAGGGTCCAGCCTATGCCCAGCACCGATCCGTGGTAGCGGGCACGGACATCACGGCGCACCAGTTCGCCGAGAAGCTCCAGTCGCCTCGCGACAGGACCTGACTGGGGAGCCCGGGGACGGGTTCCCAACCCCGGCCTCTGTACCGCTTGCGTAGTAGCCACGAAAGGCGAGTCTATCAGGCGCCCAAATTCACTCCCCCACCTTCCAGATGGGGGCGCGGCGCTTCAGCTCGTCGATTACGTAGGCGCAGGCGTCAAGCGCCTGGTGTCGGTGGGCAGCGGTCACCACCACCGCCACCGAGGCCACCCCACGCTCGACGCGACCAACTCGATGGTGCGCCAGGACCTGGCGCACCCCCTCACGCCGAGCCGCTTCTTCGGCAATGGCCGAAAGCTCCGACTCGGCCATCTCACGATAAGCCTCGTAGTTGAGGTGGGTGACCTCCTGCCCCTGGTCGGGGTCCCGAACCACACCCACGAAGGTGGCGATCCCACCGACTCCTGAAAGGTCAAGACCAGACTGCATCAGGTTCAGATCGATCGGCTCCGGTCCCACCCGAATCGGCTGGGTCACTCTCGGTAGCCTCCCGAGACCGGCGGAATGAAGGCCAACTCGTCACCGTCACAGACTGGGGTATCCCAACCCACGTAGGTGCGGTTCACGGCCGGCCGGACCACCTGTCGCTGGGATGAGAGCTGCGGCATCTGCGCACAGAGCTCATCCCAACAGCCGCCGACCGTCCTGTCGCCGGAAATGGTCAGCTCCACCACCGACGCCCCAGCCATCTGCCTGAGTGTGGCGAAGAGGAGGACTCGAACCGCGTCAGCACTCATTCCCCTACCGTATCCCATTGGACGCTGCCGCGCGGGGTGGCTTCCGGCCGGGACTCCGCGGGTCCCCCGGCCAAGCCTTGCTCAGCGCCTGAAGATATCCCGCTCGGAGGGTCGCTGCAGGGCCGCCGCGCCTAGGTCGGGACCCTCCCAACGGAATCCGCGGACCACCGCTAACGGAATACCGTCGATCTTGCCCATGAGCAGTTCGCCGATTCCAGCTATCTCATCGGCCGTGGCGATGGTGGAGGCGTGCAGGAGGTACCCGCGCTCGTCGAGCAGTCCCCGGTGATCGCTGAGCGCGGGCATCCCGGCAACTCCTATGGCGACGTTGACTGCCCCCTCCCGGAACGGCCGCCCGAAGGTGTCCGTGATCACCACCCCGAGGGGACCACCGGCAGCTAGGTCGAGCCAGCTTGCCCGCAGGCGCCGCGCCGAGGCGTCGGGTTCCAACGGCAGGCAGGTGACCTCTTCCCCACCCCCGACATTGCTGCGGTCCACACCGGAATTCGCGCAGACCAAACCATGGACCGTCTCGGTCACCAACACCCCCGGCTCGGCGCGGATCACCCGCTTGCTCTCCTGCAGGATGACCTCAACCATGCGGGGGTCCTGTCCGACGCTGTTGGCCACGGCTAGCGCGGCGGCGCTAGGCACCACACTCGCTAGGCTTCGGACCCTGCCCTCGGCCTTGGAGACAACCTTGTGGGTGACGACCACCACATCCCATGGTTCGAGGCCCCCACTGGTCACCAGTGCCCTGCGGCAGAGCTCAGCGAGGTCCTCCCCAGGGCCCACCTCCCCTATCCCCTCGACGGCCCAGCCGAAAAGCCGCCGGCCGACGACCAGGGGCCTACCCGACTCAGTCGCCAAATCCACCGTCCTTTGCGGGCCCCGCCTCACGGGGTGCCAGCTCCATGGCCCAAGGGATTATGGGATGGGCGGTGCTCCGGTGCGCATCCCAGTTCATATCCTCGGGCCGGTCCAGATCCCATGCGATTCCAGCCTGCTCGACCACGCGCACCCGCAACCCGAGGGCGGTGCCGATGAGCTCATGGCGATGGCGGGAATCCGGGCCGAAGGCGTGCACGATAAGGCTCGCCGGGCTCACCACCAGACCGTTCGTCCCGGTGCCATCCCGGTCCGGATAGATGACCATGGAGCCAGAGTCCATAGTCCGGGCCAGCGCGAGCAAGGCTTGCAGGTCGTCCTCCACTACTCCGGGAAGATCAGCAGCCAGAGTGGCGAGCGTGCTCGCACCCCGCTCCAGACACCAGTCGACGCCGACCCTAACCGCCGCGGTCTGACCCGCGCCAAGCTCCGGCAGGATAGGGATACCGAGCCTGGCGCAGGTGACCAGGAGTTGGGGCTCAGAGGAGACCACCACCAGCCTCCCCTCCGGCCAGACCCTGGCCGCGATCCCCAGCACGCTGGCGGCGAGCGTCCGGCTGACCATCTGGCGCTCGTGATCGTTGAGCCTTAGCGCCAGTCGCTGCTTGCTGCCAGAGCTCGATTTGACCGGGATGACCAGGTAGGGGAGACCCCGATCAAGGCTCATTGGCTGGCGATCTGCGGACCGACACCGCTGGCGGACAGAACGCTTTGCGCGAGACGTTGTCGCGCTGCCGAGTCGATCATGAGGGTGTCGCAAAGGTGAGTGGCCATGCCGAGTGCCCGCACCGATGGGGCCTCGGCCTCATCCTGTTGATCGATCACCAACAGCTGCAGAAGGCTGCCGTAGTAATTGGCGATGCCCAGAGGCGATGGGTCCAATCCCAGCGCCTCCAGCATGGGGACCGCCGGGCCCTTGATCGCCCGACCGCCGACGATGGGGGTGATGCCCACCACCTGCGGAGCCGCCAGCACCTCCTCGCGCATCCCGGGCACGGCAAGGATGGGGCCAATCGAGATTACCGGGTTGCTGGGGGCGACCAGGACCAGGTCAGCGTCCCTCAGCGCCCCAAGAGTGCCGGGACCGGGCCTGGCCCTTTCCGCGCCGCGGAACTCGAAGGACTTGATCTGGGGTTGACACTGCTCCCGGACCAGGTACTCCTGCAGGTGGAGGTCGCGTCCGTCCCTGGTATGGATCCGGGTCGTCACGGTCTGATCGGTCATGGGCAGAAGCCTCACGGGCAGCGCCAATCGTTCAGCCAGCTCGGCGGTCACCTCCGACAGGAGACGTCCCCGGCGCAACCTGACCGTGCGGAAGAGGTGGGTCGCCAGGTCGCGATCTCCCAGCTGGAACCAGCTGTCTTCGCCGAGACTTCGAAGTCGGTCTAGGACGTTCCAGCTCTCTTCGCGCATGCCCCAGCCTCTCTCCTCATCTCCCAGGCCGCCGAGGGTGTACAAGACCGAGTCCAGATCAGGGCTTACGTGGAGCCCGTGGACTGTGAAATCGTCGGCGGTGTTCCCGATCACGGTGATCTCGGCATCCGGCACCGCCATCACCAGCCCCTGAAGGAAGCGGGCTGCCCCCACTCCGCCCGCCAGCACTACTATCCGCAGGCCCTTGGGGGATGCCCCGGCTGCCGGGGCGTCACCGAACCCGGCGTTGCTCTGCCCCACTACACCGTCGCCTGGCTGCCTAGTCGCTCAGCCGGCAACCGCCAGGGCCCGGAAGGTTACCCCGGCGAACAGCAGCGCTCCGAGACTCATGTAGAGGGCTTCACTCTTGGCGGAGCTGCGCGAGCTGAGAATCCAGACCACCGGTATCACCAGCGCGCTGATCGCGCCGTACATCAGGTGGAACCCCAGGTTGTGAGGTCGGTATCCCTGAGCCAAGAGGACCAGCCCGAAGAGGTCCTCGATCAGGACGACCGCCTCACAGAGCAGCAGGAATGCTCTCAGCCCGGGCGCGATCGCCCCATTGCGCCGCCACCCCCAGAGACCCCAGACAGTCCCCGCCAACCCGAGGGCGATGAGTGCGATCGCAAGCTTCTGGTGGGCCAGGATCACGGCCTTGCGGCCGAGCGACAGCTCAAGGTCAGACGGCGCTGCAGGCCTTAGCCGCGCCCGCCCCATCCCCTGAGTCGAACGACTGACCGCAGGAGCAGGTCTTCACTGCCTGCGGGTTGTGAACGGTGAACCCGCCGCCCATCAGACTGTCCACGTAATCGATTTCGGCGCCCTCCAAGTGGGTGGCGCTGTAGGGGTCGACATAGACGCGAATCCCTTCCTGCTCGGTGACCTCGTCGTCACTGGCGGGGGAGTCGTCGAATCCCATCCCATAGCTGAATCCAGAGCAGCCGCCCGGACTCACGTAGACCCGAAGGCCCATCTCCTGGTTCTCCTGCTGCTGGAGAAGTTGCTTCAACTGTCCGATCGCCTGCTCAGAAACGGTGATCATGTTCCTCTTTCCCTGAACTTGAGCCGTGATTGGTATGCGCCTCAGCGCTAAGTTTAGCGCGATCACGGCTCGCGGTCACCAGTAACGCTCCTCGCGCCAGGGGTCGGCGCTGTTGTTGTACCCGTTGCGCTCCCAAAAGCCCAGTTCGTCGCGGTTCCGGAACTCGACCCCTTCCACCCACTTGGCGCTCTTCCAGAAGTACTTGCGAGGCAGCAGTGCCCGCACCGGGTAGCCGTGCTCCGCCAAGAGAGGCTGCCCATCGTGCTGGTAGGTCAGCAGCGCATCCTCCGCCAGCGCGAATTCGATCGGGACCGACGTGGTGAACCCGCCGTAACAGTGGAACTCAACGAACTGGACACCCGGCCGCACTCCGGCCAGCTCCGCAAGCTGGGCCAGCGGGACACCCAGGAAGTGGTTGTCGAAGCGGCTCCAGGTGGTCACGCAGTGGATGTCGCAAACCACCTCCTGGGACGGCAGCGCCCGCAGCTCACCGTAGCTGAGGGACAGTTCACGCTCGACCTCGCCGAATACGCGCAAACGCCAGCCCTCGAGTTCGTATGTGGGTACCCGACCGTAGTGGAGCACCGGCCACTTCTCGGTCAACACCTGCCCCGGTGGCAGGCGCTCCGGATCAGCCTGGACCCTCGGATCGACGGCGCGACCACGCATCTTCACCAGACCGATCCTAAATGAATCGGGATCACGCCGACGCCGGAACCGGTGAAGGCCTCATCGCCGGCAACCTGAGGAACCTCTCCGTACCCGACCCAAGGTTGGGATCCCTACCTTGGGTCGGGATCCTTACGAACCTCTCGGCAGACACAGAACTCGTTGCCCTCGGGATCGGCGAGGATCCGCCACGCCCAAGCAGGGGCTGCCCCGAAAGGCTCGCCGAGCGGCTGAGCGCCGAAAGCCTCGAGCCGCCGACACAGCGCCTCTGGATCAGGGCTGAAGAGATCCAGGTGGAGTCGGTTCTTCACCACCTTTCGCTCCGGCACCCGCTGCAGGAAGACTGGCAGCGAGCCCGGAGGGCCGACCAGGTCCAGGTACGGCCGGCCGTCCCCGGTGGTGCTCCAGTAGCCGAGAGCCGCCATCCAGAACGGGGCTAGGAGCAGCGGGTCAAGGCAGTCGATTCCAACCTCGAGCCGCGGCCGCGGCATCGACAGAGCTGCTTGGGAATGGGCTCCCGCTTCGCCGAGGTTGGACGGCGGCAACTCAGACCTTGGGGAACTCCGGAACCCAGGCCCCGTTCTCCTGGCGCTCGAAATCCTGAAAGACTCCGGACGCCTCCGCCTTCATGATCTCGCCGATTCTCCCGAAGATTAGTCGAAGCTCCTCCTCCGCCCCGGGAGCTGTGCGCATCTCGACCACATGCCTCAGGGTGCGCAGGTTCATGGTCATGATGATGTCGGTGCTGAGCCCGATCGGAGCCAGGCGCCGGAGCGCCGAGGTGGCCTCCTTCTTCACATGGAATGGCACCCCCTCGTCGTCAAGGTGGAGCGCAGCGGCGGCGGACCGCTGAAACTCTTCGAGTCGCTCCACCAGCTCCAGCACCTGCCCCCGCAGCGGCTCGAGGGCCGGGGGAACTCGAAACCCCACATCAAGCAGCCGCACATAGCGCAGGCTCTCCTGGCTGTACGCCGCCCCCGCCCGGTGCCGAACGATCTCATGGGTGGCCACCCGGCTGACCTGCCGCAGGGCGAAGGTGTAGTTGGAGTGCTCAAGAACGCTCCCGTGAGCGCTCTTGAGAATGTTCCGAAAGTACTCTCTGGGATCGGACCTGACCCTGGTCACGTTGGGGTTGAGCCCCGGCTCCCAACTTCGATAGCAGGTCCGCCCTGCAAACTCGACCAGGAGTTCTCCATCTCCGGTCAGGTCGGAAGTCGTCCTGCGCTCGAGCCATCCACCACCACCGACCGCCGCTAGATAGGCGCGCATGGCGTCGGGATCAACGGCAGGCCGCGCGACCAGGAAGATCTGAGGGACGGTCTCTTGGACCATCTTCAGTAGCCAGCCAGGCTCAGCTGGGCCGGCGACTTCGCGCGGGTCAACCGAGGGCCTCCAACATCTCCTCGATCGTGGCCCGGACGCACGTGAAGCTCGGCACATCCCGCAGGGTGTACGAGGAGGCTTCGGTGTCGCGGAGCGCCTGGACACAGTCCAGGAAGTCAGCGGCGCTGTCAGTCTCAAAGGCGACCACAAACTCCTGGTCGTCCAACCCAAAGGAGTAGGTCGTGTTGATCTTCACGCTGGGGTACTCGTGGCCCACCCGAATGTGCTCCTGCATCATGCGTTGACGATCCTCAGCGCCGAGCGCCCACCACGCCCTGGTCTTCACGAAGGGGTAGACGAACAGGTACCGGCTCTTGCCCGGCGCCAGAACCAGGCGGTCCGTGGTGCCACCCTGGTTGGGGTGCTCGGTGTCAACGTAGATGGAGCGCTTGGTCATCGCGGTGTAGCTGTGAGTACCCTCCAGGTACCCCGCCAGGGATGTGTGATTGAGCGCGGCGAATAGCTCTTGCAACTTCTCGAAGTGCTCGCTGACCGCCCAAATCATCAGGTCACTGTCTCCCCGAGTGCCCACCAGGGTGTAGGTCCGCAGCAAAATGCGCCGGTTGTGCTCGGCCAGGACTGCGGCCATCTCCTCGCGGTGCTGGTGCCGGACCTGAAATGGCAACCGCCTCCAGCTGGGGTCCACCCTGAAGAAGGCGAACCTGACCAGCTGTCGGGGAGCGGGCTTGGTGGCATCTCGCACCCGCACCGGTCCAACGGTGGATTGGATCGAAGAGGCAGTCTGAGTCATCTGCGCGAGGGCTCGAACCACGAGTGGTGCAGCCCCTCCGTGGAGACGGGAACCGTGTGGCCGCAGCGGGCGCACACGTGAACCGACCCACTTCGGTTCACCACCCTGCCGTCCTCGAGGTCAACCTCGCACTCCGCCCCATCGACGCGCCTCCATGTTGCCGCTCCGCCCCCACAATGATCGCATCTGTCCGGCGGCGGATTATTCAGCAATTGGCGTGCTCCCAAGCCCGTTCCGGCAGAACTCAAGGGCGGCCCTGGTCAGGACCTCTACTCCAATCGGAAGGCAGGCTTCGTCGAGATCAAATTCCGGGTGGTGGTGGGGGGCGGTTATCCCCGCCTCCGGGTTCCCCCCGCCCAAAAGGAAGTAACAGCCGGGAATCGCCTCCAAGAACAGCGCCATGTCATCTCCAACGGTGAGTGGCTCAGGCTCGACCAGCTCCACCTCTGGGCTGGCCAGAACTGCGGACCGCACCAGGTCTGCCATCGCCGGATCGCTGATCACTGGTGGACAGCCCCCGCCGCGTTCCATGGTCGCAGTTGCTCCGAACGCTGAGGCGATGCCGCTTGCGACCTCGCCCACCCGCCGCAGCAGCCGCTCGCGATCCTCTTTTGTGAACGCCCTCACCGTGCCCACGAGGCTCACCGTCTCGGGGATCACGTTGAACACCTGGCCCCCCTCGATCCTGCCGATGGTGACCACCGCCGACTGAAATGGTGAGGTCTCTCGGGAGATGAGGGTTTGCAGGGCGAGCACGACCATGCTCGCAATCGGCACGGGGTCCAGTGCCTGGTGAGGTAGGGCTCCGTGCCCTCCCCTACCCGTGATGACCACTGAGAATTCGTCCGCTGAGGCAAAGATCGCCCCGGAGCGCACACCGACCGTTCCCGCGGCCACACCGCTCCAAATGTGCAGACCGAGGGCGCCCTCCATCTTTGGGCCCTGAAGCACCCCAGCACCGATCATCGGGCCGGCACCGCCCGCTGACTCCTCAGATGGTTGAAATGCCAGCCGCACCATCCCGGGCAGTTGATCTCGGAGGCCGACCAACAGCGCGGCAACCCCCAATGCGACCGCGACGTGGGCGTCGTGGCCACAGGCATGCATGACACCGTCCACAGTCGATCGGTAGGGGCGCTCCTTACCACGCTCGAGGATTGGCAACGCGTCGATGTCGGCGCGCAGCAGCAAGGCGTGGCCCCCACCCTGCTCGCCCACGATGTCGGCGACCACGGAGCGATCCTCCAGGAGAAGCCGCGGCTCCAATCCGATCGCCCGCAGGCGATCGTAGATGTAACGGGCGGTGCCGGTCTCGTAGCCCGAGAGCTCCGGATGTTGATGCAGGTAGCGCCGATCCCCGACCAGGCTATCGCTCAACTGAGCTGCCATCTGGTGCAGCTCAGTATTTGTCATAGAGACGACCTCCCAGGTGCAGTGGGCGGCTCTGTGGGTCGTCGCAGACTCCGCCGCAGGACGCCCGGGAGGGCGCTGTTGGCAACCACCCGGCTGGCGCCTGCCTTTCGGGCTCGCTCGCGGATCTCTCCGATGAGCAGGTGGGGGCCAAAGGCGATGACCTTCGGCCCAATCCCCGGCGCCAGCAGCTCTGCCAGTAAAGTCAGCTGGCGATCCACGTCGCGGTTCAGGTCGACCAACAGGAGATCGGTGCCGGCAAGGTCAGATCCGGTCTTGACCTGCCGGGTCGAGTGTCCCAACCCAGCGGCGGCCGTCCTAACTCGGGAGGCCACCATCAGGTCTCCTCCGAGCAGACCGAGCACCGCCGGCTGCTGAGAAGCTGGGTCGGACGCCGGTCGGCCGTCGGAAGTTGGGGAGCCAGCCCTGAGGATTGCCACCCTGACAGGTTATCCGAACTGGGCTGAGGGAACGCCAGCGTCGCCTCAGCCCACAGCGACGGGCGAGCCCTCGCTGATCACCCCTGGTCGCTCCACCCGGCAGTAGGCCCCCACCATTGCATCTCTGGTCGAGGCCAGGTGCCGCAGCAGCTTCGGCCAGCCGTGATTGGTGTCGGGGTCCCTGGTCGTGATCACGCATCGAGGACACTCAGCGGTGACCGCCAGAACAAGCTCGCCGAAGTTCAGGCGGGCGCCCACCCAATCGAGTTCACAGCGGCGCTGGGCCCCGCCGACTGTCAGATATAGGTTAGCCCGGAAGCGGCGGTGGTCAACCGCCCGGCCCAACTCCTCGCTCAGCTGCTGGACGCTGGACAGTGCCACGACGTGGATCGGCGAGTCGTCAAAGGCGCCGCCAGCAACAGTCGCCATCTCGAGCGGCCGACCACAGACATCCGCAAGCCTCGCTCGTACTGCCTCGGCACGCCAGGGACTGGGAGGCAGATCGGGGCCAGCCACCAAGACCTCGCCTCCCGATACTGTCGCTCGAAAGGTGAGCAGCCCCGGCAGGTCGCGAGCGCTGAGAGGTTGGTCCGGTCGTCTGCTGGTGGGATCGAAGACCGCGATACCCCTGTCCCGAGGCAAACCGGAGCGGATGACCTCGGCCTGCTCGACCCGCTCGCCCCCCATCGACTTCACCGGGTAGCGCCAGACCTCTGCAATCTCCATCGGGCCAAGGGTAGTGGACCGGGCTTCCTGGGACAGGTGGCATAGAATCACCCCATGGCTGAGGCACTGCTGGTGACCCGCGATGCGCTTGAGGAGATTCGCGCCTGGAAGGAGCGCGACCAACGGTCGGAGGCTGTCTTCAGGGTTGATGTCCGCCTCGGCGGCTGCCGAGGGTTCAAGTTGTTCTTCGACCTAGAGGACAGCTCCGAGCCTGACGACGTTGTAATCGAGGCGGAAGGGATCCGTGTAGTGATACAAGAGGATGGCCTACCGCTCGTCGCCGGCTCGATCCTTGACTTCGAGGACAGCTACCGGGGGCGAGGGTTTCGGCTGGCCAATCCCCGGGCTCGCAACGCCTGCGGCTGTGGCACATCCTTCATGGCCGACTACCCTGGACAGGGCGGTGACGCGATGGAGTCGGATGCCGACGAGGGGGTCATAGTCGCCGAGGCGACCGCATAGGGTTGAGCGGGATCAGACCCTGGTGGGCTGACGACGATGACATCGGAGCGCTCCGCGCACCCGCGCCCGAACCCGACCTCCGGCGGCGGGAGTGAACAGCAAGCCCAGGACGCATCCCACCACGAGCCCCCGGCGGAAGCCCCGCTGGTAGCGACGAAGGGGCCGCAGGATCTCTTCATCGACCGCCAAAAAAAATGCCCCGATCCTCTCGGCCGGAGTTCGCTCATCGCTCAACTGCCGTCTCCGTTCACCGAGGAACTGGTGGCAAAGAATGGGCCGGACGGCGCCTGAGGTCGGCTCCGCCCGGTGAGCTCCCCGAATTTGAGGCCTGCACTCTTCCCCAATGGCTCCACGGCGCGGCCAGCTGTCCCCGCAACCTGCTTGGCCACTGAGAGAGCCGGCTGGGCCGCTAGCCACCCGGACTGAGCTCGGGTCACGATGCCTTGAGAAGTGCGCTTGGTCCTCCGGTAATTCGCCTCAAGCAAGGCGCGCGTCTCGCGCCCGGGCCTCGGCGCTAGCAGCACCCCGACCACCGCTCCGACAACGATACCGTGACCGAATCCCTTCAAATATCCCATGGAGTTCCCCCGAGAGGCTTGACGCTCTTCCCTATCAAAGCACGGGAAAGGAAAATCCGATCGATCCCAGATCCGCGCCGCCGGCGCGGGGCTGCGCCAGATCGGTCAGTACAGAACGGCCGCCATTCGGGCGCGTCCTGAAATTACCGCAGGGTGTTCCGGTCCCAGCACTTCAAATGCAAAGAGCGCCACCCTGCGCAGAAGGTCGCGCCGCCCGCCGGAGTCAGACCCCATGGCCCCGATCGCGCACTCCTGAGCTGAAACCAGATCGCCGGCGGTGAGCGCCTCCAGCAGGTGGGTCTCGTCACTGGTGTGGTCCGGCACTTCGCCGAGGGCCGCCCATGCGGCCAGCCCGTCGCAGAGCCGATCCTGGGGAGCCTGCTGCGCAAGCTCTCTTGCCTCCTGAAAGCTCCCCTGCGCAAGGAGCACGGAGGCCAGGGCGCGCCGGGCCGGTAGGTGGGATGGATCGGTTGCAAGGGCTTCCCGTAGGGAAGCTTCGTCCCCGCGCTCAGTGAGCTGCTCGGCCGCCGACGGCAGAAGCCCTCTCAGGAAGGAGCGGACAGCTGCCGTGGGCTGGGCGCCCACGAACTCTGCCTTCACCCCGCCATTGCTGAAGGCCTTCACCGCCGGTATGCCCCGAACCGAGTACCGCTGGGCGAGCTCCCCATTGGCATCGACATCCAAGGTGCGCAGCAGGACAGCACCTGCCATCTCGTCCACCGCCGCTTCGAGCACCGGCCCCAGTTGACGACAGGGCCCGCACCAACTGGCCCAGAAGTCAACTACCACGGGCAACTCAGAGGAACGCGCGATCACCTCGGTCGCGAAGGTGGATGCATCCACCGCCATCCTGATCGCGGGAGTTGACGTGCTCATTTAGATGGAAATCAGGGAATCGGGCGCCGGCGGTCATCGGTCTCAACCACGCCGGTGCCGTGGGTGCAGACGCGGTCGGCCCAGCCGAGGTAGTTCTGGACTATCCGAACTGCAGAGGGGACCATCGACCGCCTGCGGGCCTCCGCGGTGTCGGCATGAATCGAAAGGGCGTCATGGACAGCCGCCACGTGGCGAAGGAACTCGTCATGCGCTATTCGAGCCTCTCCGAGAGGTGCCCATAGCTCCTGAGCGAAACCCAGCGCGCGCATCGCGCGCTGGGCGTCTCTCACGTCAAACAGACAGGTCTTCCGACGTCCGTCATGCAGGAACCCACATTGCCACGGGTCGTAAAGCGAATTACGCGCTGGCGGCAGGTCCGGATGGAGGCGACGAAAGGGACGCTGGACCGGCGGCTTGCCGACGGCCTGCGCAACCATCAGGCTGCGCGGACGCGCCCTGCCCGAGGCCCTCTGGTGCTGGGCTCGATCTCAAACTCAACCTGAGATCCGCGGGTAAGCTGCTCGAAGGCGCCACCCTCAACGCTGGAACGATGGAAGAAGTACTCCACCCCGTCCTCAGCTGCCAAGAAGCCAAAACCACGCTCGTTGACTGACTTGATTGTTCCGATCGGCATCTGCAATCTCCCGTGCCGCCATGCGGCCATCCTCGCGAGCCAAAGGCGATCGACCGGCTCGCGAGGGAAGCGACGGCGAACGGCCCCACACGAACGGCGTGAAGCACCTTGAACTTTACCACAACCGCGCCAAGGCGTCCGATGGTCTCCTTTGACCGGCCGCCGAGCCGGCTTGGAGCTGGGCTGCTACCTAGCCTTTCCCATCGAAGCTACGGCCGCGAGTCCGAAGGCGGCTAGCGCCAGAACCATCGCGACCCCCTGGACCCATAGGTGATTGGCTCCCTGGGTCCAGGAGAGAGTGACGGCGGCCACAAAGAGGGCTGCAGCCGCTAGGGCCAAGTAGAGTCGCGGCAGATGGAATATCCAGCCCACGATCGTAGGGTAACCCTGGGACGACTCCCGGGGCCACGCCTGCGCTGGTGGCTGGCCGGACTGTCTCTGCTGGCTACCGGGCTGTTCGCGGTCACTTGGATCGTCACCCCGACGACCCGAGATGTCCTCATCCGGGTCGCCCGAGTGGACAGCACCCACCACACCTCTCCGCTCTCGCCCAGTGAGGTCCCGCGCTATCTGGCCGATGCGGTCGTGGCCATGGAGGATCAGAATTTCTACACAGACCACGGTGTGAACCTCGAAGGGCTGTTGCGCGCCGCAGGTTTTGATCTCATCCATCTCTGCGAATGCCAGGGGGGATCGACGATCACCGAGCAGCTGGCGGAGGACATCTACCTCAACGGCTCAGACCGCTCCATTTGGGGCCGCTGGTGGGACATCGTGCTGGCGCTCAAGATAGAGGGCCATCTCACCAAAACACAGGTCCTCGACTCCTACCTCTCCCAGGTCTCGCTGGGCGACGGGGCAGTCGGGGTGACCCAAGCGAGCGTTACCTATTTCCATCGACCGCTGGCCCAAGACTCGCTCGCGCAGCTGGCCCTCCTGGCCGGGCTGCCCCAGGGTCCTGCGTTGCTCGACCCCGTCACCCACCCGCAGGCCGCTCGGGTGCGCCGCAAGGAGGTGCTGGAACAGATGGCGATAGACGGGTACATATCGAAGGCGCAAGCGCAAAATGCGGAGCGCCAACCCTTGCGCTGACGCCAGCGCTGGGAAAGTGCCACACCCACGCCACTGACATCACCTCTACCACCATCCGCTCCGGCGGCCACGTCTCCTGGGACGCCGAACTAGCCCCTCTAGCGGATAAGCCCTCGGTCCTGCACGAACCGCCAGGCATCACCCACCATCCCCTCAATCCAGGGCCGCTGTGGACTCCAGCCTAGTTCCGATTGGATCCTTTGGCTGGAAGCGACCAGGATGGCCGGGTCGCCCGGGCGACGACCGGCCTGCACGGTTGGTATGGGATGCCCGGTCACTCGGCGTGCGGCGTCCAGAACCTCCCGGACCGAGAAGCCCTTCCCATTTCCCAAGTTGTACACCCGATGTCGACCGGCTCCGACCGCCCCTTGGGGGGCCGTCGCGCCGAGCGCCAAAATGTGCGCCGTGGCCAAGTCATCCACGTGGATGTAGTCCCGGATGCAGGTCCCGTCAGGAGTCGGATAGTCGTCGCCGAAGATGGTCGACGCCTCGGCTGCCCCGGCGGCCACCCGCAAGAGGTTGGGGATTAGGTGCGTCTCTGGTTCGTGGCGTTCGCCGGCGTCCTCGATCGCGCCGGCCACATTGAAGTAGCGCAGACTCACCGCGCTCAGGCCGTGGGCGATTGCGTCGTCCTCGATCATTAGGTCGACGGCCAACTTGGACTTCCCATAAGCACTGGTAGGTCGCGTAACCGCATCTTCTTCGATAGGTACTGACGCGGGCTCGCCGTAGGTCGCCGCGGTGGATGAGAACACTAACCGGCACGTTCCCGCTCGGCGCATGGCATCAAGCAGGGCACGAGTCCCGTGGAGATTGGTCGACCAGTACAGCTCGGGATGCAGCACCGACTCTCCAACCAAAGATCTCGCCGCAAAGTGCATCACCGCCTCAACCCCATCGTTCAGGGCTGCGGAGACTGCCAGTTCGTCTTGGACGCTGGCCCTGATGAACTCCGCTTCCCTGGCCACCGCGTCTCGGTGGCCAGTCGACAGGTCGTCCAAAACGACGACCCGATGCCCGGCCGCAAGGAGGCGCCGGGAGACCACGCTCCCGATATACCCGGCTCCGCCGACTACCAGAACCTTCATAGATGCCTCGTGGTGAATGCCGCAGGGGTCGGAGCCTGACCCGAAATCAGCCCGTTAGCGTCGAAGAGCCGTGGGGCGATCCTAACGGACTCGCGGCACACCGTTGAGTGAGGTCTTCATGGGCACACCGTGCTCACTATCCGCGATCGTCGAAGCGAGGTGGCGGCGCAGATCACGACTCGCGGTGTCCGCTGCTGGGCACGCGATGTGGAGTTGTCCAGATCACCTTGGTTACTTTTCGGGGGTCATGACACCAACAGCTGGCTCCAGAATCCGACCGTTGATCCCCGCCAGGAGGCACCGGTAATACTCGACATCATCGAAGTGCTTCCCAATCGGCTTGTCCAGATCGCAGACCTCGCTGCACAACGCCCCATAGCCCAGGCTCACGTGGCACCTCTCTCTCCGGTGCATGATCCGTGGTTCTGTTTGGCCACCGTTGTTTCTCCGCTGACGGTCCGATTCCGGGAAGGTGCGTAGCGCCGGGGCTCAGCAAGATCTGCTGCGGCAACCCATGAGCGAGGGCACCAGCCACGCTTCTTATCGACCGCCACCTACGGCAAGTCCACCTGGGCCAGCCCATCGGGCGGTCGCGACGATTCCCCTGGTCGACCGCGTCGGACACCAGGCAAAGCTCCAGGAGTGGTCGACCTTGGCCCCGACCCAATAGATTCCCCGCATCTCAGCCGAGGAGAAGTTCGAGGCCAGTGGCGCTCGTTGGCCGAGTTCCATTACCCTGCCTGTCTGTATGGTTGGGTCGGCCCCCAGTTCACAGTAGCCTCAGGCAGGAATCTCGCTCGGACGCGACTTTACGGCTCCGTGTATCTGAGTGGGGGTCTCCGGGGGCATGGTTCAGGCGGCGTGTGGAGATCAAATGGCCCCAGGCCGAGGTAGCTCAGTTGGTAGAGCACGGGTCTGAAAAACCCGGTGTCGGCGGTTCGATCCCGCCCCTCGGCACCAGTTTTTGATCTCAAACCATCTGGTAAACAGCATGTGGTCTGGACCACTGACAACAAGCCTGACAACAACCGGCCCCGAGCGATGGGTGCGTAAGCGGCTTGCGGCCGCCGCCAGCACCCCTCCCCATGGAGCTCGGCCCCAGAGGACAACCTTCTGGCGACGGTTAGACATCGCCCGCGGCACGCTCGCGCTGGCACTCCTGGCAGGCCCGGAACGGCTTTGCTACTTTCTCCACCGTCCCGGTGAGGCCATCGTATAGCCACCCACAGTTCGGCGAGTTGTCGCCCGCAAAGCCGGTGATGACCTGTAGAACCTCAGTGGTAGCGATAGAGGCGATGGCGCCATTAAGGGTCACGACGGCAGGGTCAGGGAGCCGCGGATCTCCGGCGTATCCGGGCGGGCGACCACCCCTCTCCGCCTCCAGCTTCGCGTCGTCGACGACTCCCTGACATCGGAGGCACGGGCCGTCGGGCTGCACCTTGGTAACCCGACCCGAGATGGCGGCAACTGTCCCGCTGGTTTCGCCGCCAGGGACGATCTCCAGGCCGATGTCGATCAAGGGGATTAGATAGCGTCGGCAGAGACGGTTAAGGTCGTCGCGAACCTGCAGGTGATCGACGCATGAAACTATGACATCGCATTGCCGGAGGGCTGCGACGGTTGCAGCGGACGGGAAGGACTCGCGGTAGGCAAGCACGGCCGCCGTCTCCGCTACCTGATTCACTAGTCTCTGCATCACCTCAGTCTTCGGGCGGCCCACGTCGCCGAGTCCTAGGCGGAAGGCGCGGTCCAGCAAGCTGCGGTGCCGCCTACCTGGCACGGCACCGATAAGGCGATTGAGATTGGACACCTCGACGCGGTCGGCGTCTGCAATGACCAACGTTCCGACGCCGAGATACGCGAGCTGCTGTATGACGTGAGACCCGCCGCCTCCGCAGCCAACCACGCCGACGCGGGCGGCCTTGAGTCGCGCGACTGCCTGAGAGCCGAAGCCTCGGGCGAGACGGTCGTGGCGGAGATCTGAGTCCATGATCAGCTTGAGCGGCCTTGCCCGTGTTGGCCAGGAGACAAGAGCGGACCCAGCAATCTCGGTGACCGAAAGGTCAGCGAGATATTCGCCCTTACGGTAGACGCGACCCACGGCGGCCCGGTCCCCCATGACTACAAAGGCGTGGGGCCGTTCGGGAACCTCTCGAGACAGGAAGGGCAGGAGGGAGTCACATGTGTTCCAGTCGATCTGACTAGGAGTCGGAGAAGGGCCGCTGTGGTGGTGGACGACCACGCACCCCAACTGCTCTTGCTGAGCCCGGTTCAGCATCTCGACGTCGAAGTCGGGATGCCAGGTCATGCCGGCTCCAGTCCCGCGGATGCGGAGCCGCTCAGGAATCGGGCACCACTCCCGCCCGAGCAGGACTAGCCGCTCGTCTGTCGCTAGCATGCCGCAGAGCAGGTAGCCAGCCCACTCCTCCGCCTGGGTCACGCAGAGGTAGAGAGTCTCCTGGATGTCGGCGGGGATCCTAAGTTCAGCGTGGATCATTGAACCGACCCAGGTAGGCCTCCGCCGTCTCAAGCACCCCGAGCGCTGGTGGCCAGGGGAAGACCCACGAGAAGGCCTGCCACGCCTCCCCGAACTCGTAGACGGGGCTTGCGTTCATGGGAGCGGTACCGCCCGGCAACTTCCACTCCGGACCAAGCAGGCCGCGTGGTCGAACTGAATCGTGAGTGGCGAGATTGAACACGACAAGGAGGCGGGTGACCCCGCCTCCCCAGTGGGACACCGGAATCGGCACGGGCGCTACCCGCAGAGGGCGTTCCCCGTCCCGACCCGGCAGGACCCTCGTCTCCGGGTAGTCGCGCATCACCACCTCCAAGCCCAGAGTGAACTCCTCGGGTGTCACGACACATTCGAGGGAGGCCGGGTGAAGAAGTGCTCACCCTCCTTCAGCTCGACCTCCTCGGCGTCTCCGATAGGCTCGTTGCTCCCTCTCGAGCGCAGGTAGAGGGAATAGTTGGACGGAACTTCCGCCTTCGCCTTGATCTGGGCCCCGGTTGCCGTGTTGGTATCGAACAGGACCTTCTTGTCGTTCACGAAGATCTCGATCGCCTTGGACGTGATGCCCGATGCTTGCGTGTCCATCAAGCCGAACCTCCTACTACTGGGTGGTTCCGGAGACGGAACCTGGCCGTACTCTACACGGAT
>DATLQZ010000064.1:0-1431 GCA_035534915.1 Candidatus Dormiibacterota bacterium | reverse complement strand
CGATCCCCGGCGTTCATGACCGTGGCAAGGGTCAGGCAGACGTCCGCAGTGCTCGGGTCGCCGCATCATCGACGTTGAAGTTGAGAGGGTCGAGGGCCACCCCGTAGTCGGCCGCTGCCCTCTCCAGGCTTACCAGACCCGATTGGACATCAGCAGCCACCCGGCCCGGGTCACGACTAAATGGGTCTCCCCATCCGCCGCCACCGCCAGTCAGGTTACTGACCTTCTCGCCAGCCTCGAGGTGGTTGTAGCTCGCCCCGACGTGCTCTTCGCGATCCGTGCCCGGACGCAGAATGATGGTGTTACTGACTCCAGGCTGACCTCCCTCCATCGCCCAGGGACGGGTTTTGGTCTTGTAGTTGATGACTATGGCGGCCGAAGGTGCCAGGAAGTGATAGGTCCGCTCGACACCCACTCCGCCCCGGTGCTTACCAGGGCCACCTGAATCAGGCCGATAGCCATAGCTCTCGATCAGCAGTGGAGCCTTGGTCTCAAGGACCTCGATGGGGTTGTTGCGACATCCCGGCTCGCTCACGTGCATGATGCCGTCCTCGCCGTCACCA
Source organism: Candidatus Dormiibacterota bacterium (assembly GCA_035534915.1). Classification (GTDB taxonomy): domain Bacteria; phylum Chloroflexota; class Dormibacteria; order Aeolococcales; family Bog-877; genus AG-12. The sequence goes on along the minus strand of DATLQZ010000064.1, from coordinate 868 downwards.
TCGGCATGCCCACCGAACCCGACCGCGTCGTTGATCGCCTCCAGCCAGGGCATCCCGGTATCTGGATCTAGGCCGAGCGTCATGATGTCGCACACGTCTCCGCCAGAGCAGGCCGGGATCAGGGCTGACATCCCCTTGGCGAGTGCCTTCGTGATCACCTCCGGGGCCAACAGACCCGTCCACTGGGTGAACGTTGGCATGGGCGGGATGGCGTCCATCAGTGAGCCCGGTTTGGTGATCACCTCCAGAGGTCGGAAGTTGCCTGCGGTGACTGGGCTATCCGGGGTCGTCAGGAACTTGAACGTCAGCATCGTGACGGCGAGCGTCCGCCCCAGCGAGAGGTTGATAGGGCCGCGTGCTGGCTGATCTGTTTTGCTCCAGTCCACGACCATCTTCTCATCGGTGACCGAGACAGTCACCTCCAGCTTGACCAGCTGGTCCTTGTCGATCCCATCACTGTCAACAAAGTCGACCGCCGACCAGGTCCCCTTTGGTAGCTTGGCCAGCGCCGCCAATGTCAGTCGCTCTCCGTGGTCATTTATCTCCTTCATCGCCTCGACGAGCACTGTTGCTCCGTACTTCCGACCCATCCCCTTCACGAGCCGCTCTCCCGTCTGACAGGCCGATACCTGAGCTTGGAGGTCGCCGAGCGTTCGCTCTGGCATACGGCTGTTGAATCGAATGATGTTGAATATGTCTTGGTTGACTCTCCCCCGGGAGTAGATCTTCACCGCCGGAAAGAAGATCCCCTCCTGTGCCATGTCGGTCGAATCCAGCACATATCCCGGATCCTTCTGCTTCAGGTCCAGAAGGTGCACCCGACATGACGCAAATGAGATCAGCTGCTCCTCGACAAATATCGGTGTCA
>DATLQZ010000063.1:0-24935 GCA_035534915.1 Candidatus Dormiibacterota bacterium | reverse complement strand
AGGAGCGGCGGCGTTCCCGATCCCGGACGACTTCGGCGCAATGATCAACTCTGCTTACATGGCCAGCAAGGCCGCTATCAATCGATTTACCGAGGCACTGGCAGCGGAAGCTCGATCCTACGGGGTCTCCGTATTCGCGATCTCACCGGGAACGGTCAAGACGAACATGACCCGCGTGGCGTTCGCCGACGACTGGGACGACCCGGACCTGTGGTCTCCACCGGAACGGACAGCGGAACTCATCGCCTGCATTGGATCTGAGCACTGGACGACTTCACCGGACGGTACATTCATGCCGTGCAAGATGATTGGCGTTCGATGGCTCGAGGTTGATCACCCCGTAAGGAGCTCATGGAGGTCCTAAGCAGGTTTCAAGGGCAGGGCGTCGAAGGTCGGCCTTCGGGCGCCTCGCAACCGGACGCATGCTCCACACGAAGAAACCCATCCAGTTCCGCTTGCGCACCGCGATCAGACGCGCCACCGCTCAGCCCAGTTGACTCCGGCTGGCTTACCGGCCTACATACCTGCCATCGGGCGATCGAGCGGACCGACGCACGGGCAGACTCCTGACCGTTGGCCGCAGTTTCGGGGAAGCGATCCCAGACAGCTGGTACCGGGGGACTCGCACCAGGTCGCCCCCGATTACCCCTGGCAGCCCCGTGACCGGAGTGGGGGTGGGTGCGCCACCCACGTTCAGAGATCGGGCGCGCTGGAAGCCGCTTCCTTGGTCCCGGGCCAGGCCGAGTCCGAAGTCGGCCGTCGCCACCGTGTCGCGCCCGCCACCGGGTCACTACCACCGAGGAGGCGTACACCGCAGCCATAAACGGTACCAACGGCAGCCCCCCACGCCACCCAGCGGCGACTAGGCCCGAGGGAGCGAGGGCAGCCAACAGGGCGAGCACCAAGACCGTCCCAGGGCGCCATGTTCGGGTCCAGCGCGCGGCGGTGCCGACCAGGACCGCGATGTCGAGGATTCCCTCGCGGAAGTGGCCCCCCGTCCAGAGGACAGTGAGGTTGCTGACGAAGTTGGGGCTGGCACTGGGCGACGGCCCCCCTTGTGATTGCACCCCGCTGGCGAAAGAGGCCAGGTCGAGCAGGGCCAGCACGATGAGGAGTCCGGCGAACCATCGCCCGGGCACCCGCCCATAGAGGATGCCGCCGGACCAGGCGACACCCAAGACGAGCACATTGGACCAGGGGTATGGGTCCACCACCAACAGGGCGGTCAAGACCGCGCTGACTAGGGCGAGCGCAAGGACCCCTGCGACCGTCCGCGAAGTGCTCCGCGACGACAGCTGCGCGACCAGTACGGTGCCCGCCGCTAGCAGGGAGGTTAGCGCGCCCGGCCCCGCCAAGGCACCTGCGGTCATCCCGCCGCCCTCCGATCCCTCACGCAGCTGACTGTACCGGTTGGCACGACGCCCGTCGGCCAGAGGCGTGCTGCTCCTGAGCTCTTCGCTCTCAGCTTGCCAACCGAGAGGCGGTCCGGATCGCGGGGAACTGCACGACGAGACTAAACCGTCGTTTACGCATGTTTGTCGGGTATCTGTGGTCCGAAGGGGGTAGTGAGCTGGCGTCGGCGCGCACCTCGTCCAATACGTTCTGGACCGGGGCCGCCTCACGCCGCCAAGCCGCGATCAAAAGGTGCCACCTTGGGGGCAGACGGCGTCTCCTCACCTGGGGACGAACCTTCGGGGCGGGTAGCAGCAGACAGGCCGTCCAGCACCGTCACAGACAGGGCGTCCATGGCAATGAGAAGAGCGCAGGCCGTTTGGAAATCGCGCTATTGCCCGGCGGAATCCGCTGCCGGGCAATAGCGGGCGGCGGCTAGTTGGTATTCGACGTCGAAGACAGCTGGTGCCTTGACACCAACGGCTCGAGGAGCGCGCATTCGGCATACTCAGCGCACTGCTCATCGACGGCGAAGTCAAAGTAGGGCTGGAGTGCCTTCACTTGCCCGTAGTCGTTCTTGCGGCCAGCGGCCAATCCGTCGCGGTGGGCCAGCGCCGCAAGATCCCGCTTGTACCGGAGCTGCTTGGCAAAGGTGTTGGGAAAGCTAGTGTTGCTCGCGTATCCATCCACGTTGTCGAACTCGACACCCTCGAAGCCGGCAGTCCCCCTCATGGCTACCCGGGCAGCCATGAGGGGGAGCAGGATGGAAGTATTGCGGGTGCGGAGCCAGCGCTCACCTGGCCACCCATTGGGGCGACCGAGGAGATCACGGGCAAACCGGGTGGCGTCGGGGCGCCAGTTCTCCGACGTGCCTGCATCCACGTAGCAGATGGCGTAGTCCCCGGCTGCCCTGATCGCTCGGACCACCGCGCGGTTGGGGATAATGCCATCAGGGTCATAGACGCCGATGTCGAACACAAGGGGGTGGACACAGCGTCCCCCGGTTGCCGGAGGGCGCAGATGCCGACTTGAATCACGCCGGTGGCAGCGAAGGTTGGCGCCGAGACCGGCTGCAGGTCGTACTGCCAGGGCACCTTCAGTGGCGGCGCCAAGATGGCCGCCTTATTTCGGCCCCCTGCCCCCGGCGGCGTGCCCACACTGCCGGGGGTCCTTCCGCATCCCACAACGACCAGGCTCAAGACGGCGACGATCGGTAGGAGGCCGCTTACCACAGCGAAGCTTTGGTGCAACAGCGGCAATTCTCCGCGCCAGTGGCGCGCGCCTTCGCGCGTGGTCCAGGAGGGGCCGGTCGGGCCTCGCCCACAATTTGCTCAAGCAACACCTCAACCGCCGATCCGTGCCTGCACGCGCCACCGACCGTGTTGTCGGCTGCTGCTGGTGGATCGTCGCTGGTGACGGAGTCCTCGGTGTCGCGCCGGCGCACGGCCCACAAGGATGAGGATGACGCCCATGGCTCCACCTCGGAAAAGCTTCAGGCCGTGCGACCTGCACCAGCGGTTGCTGCTGCCGTCTGACCTGGCGGAGTGGGTGCTGGCGGGGTATCTGGCACGGTTGGTGAGCGAGCTGGTGGCAAACGTGCTCGACTTGAGTGCGATATACGCGGCGTACACGGAACAGCGTGGGGCCCCACCGTACCATCCGCGGCTGCTGAGAATCTGCTGCTGTACCGATAGGCGACCGGGATCTACAGCTTGCGGCGGCGGGAGCAGGCAGCCCGGGAGTTGACGCCCTGCCGGTATCTGACGGCGGACCAGCAACCTGACCACTGGACCATCAGCGAGTTCCGTCGCCGACACCCGCCACAGCGGCAGGGGGCGGGGTCGCTGAAGCAGGCGGAGGCGATCGACCAAGCGGAGGACAAGGAGTTCGGGGATCGGCGCGGCGATGAGCTGCCGGCAGGGTTCCAGCAGACGGAGAGCCAAAGCGAAGGGGCAGTCACTGCCCAAGGACGAAGACCGGTACAACTTCACCGACCCCGAGTCGCGGATCGCGGTGTACGGCGACAAGGCGTTCATCCAGGGGTACCACTATCAAGCAGCGGTTGACGACACCCCCCGATATCGTGCTCGCCGCCGAGGTCAGCAACCAAGCCGCCGACAATCCTCATCTGGTGCCGATGCTGCGGGCGGTGATGCGCAACATAGGCGGCAAGCCGTGTAGGTTCAGCGCCGATGCCGGCAATGGCGCGGCGCCAACCTGGAAGCGTTGGCGGAGCTGGGGATCGACGCCTACATCGCCCCACGCCGCGAGCGCGACCCGGTTGCCGTGGCCGCTCCCTGGGGACTAATCCCCCAAGCCATGGCGATTCGGCCCCGGATGGCGCGCAAGCTGCGGACCCAGGCGGGACGAGCGGTCCGCAAGCGACGCAAACCCGTGGCTGAGCCACCTTTCGGGGGGATCAAACAGGCGATGGGTTTCCGCCGGGTTCACATGCGGGGCCTGACCAAGGTGCAGGGTGAATGGCAGCTCGTGACCGCTGCCTACCACCTGCGCCGACTGCACGCCAGCGGGTGGACGCCAGCCCCCGAGGCCCCCTGGTCCGAAGTCGCCAGGGTGCTTCAGCGGGGATCAAGCACCCTTCCAGGGCTTCCCCCCAGGAGCGGGGGATCCGCCTGCAGCTATCCGGTCCGCTCAGCCGCCCTTTCCCACACGGACTCCTAGCCGGCCGAGCTGTGGCATGCGATGTGCTGGCGTCGGCAGGGGGACCCCTCCTACCGGTAAGTTGTCCTCGTGCATTCAGTGGAGAGCTTCGAAGTACGAGTCGGGGCCGCGGACGCCGGGCCGACTCGTCCCGCCGCCATGCCTCGCGTCGCCTACTTCTCGCCTGAGTTCGGGGTGAGTGAGGGCATTCCCCAGTACTCCGGCGGTCTCGGGGTGCTGGCTGGTGACTATCTGAGGGTCTGCGCGGACGAGGGCAAGCCTCTCCTAGGCGTCGGGCTCTTTTACCACTTCGGTTACTTTCACCAGCACTTGAGTGCCGATGGGTGGCAGCAGGAGAGCTACCGGGAGTTGAATCCCACTGAGTTGGGCATAGAGCCGGTCGCGGATCAGCCGATTGAGCTCCCCCTTGGGGAGCGCACCCTTCGTGCTAGAGTCTGGCGCCAGCTGGTTGGCTCGGTCCCGATTTATCTGCTGGACACCGCCTCTGTGGATAACGACGAGGACCTCAAGTCCGTCACCGACCGGCTCTACGGGGGGGACACCGAGCATCGATTGCGGCAGGAGATCCTGCTCGGGATGGGCGGAATCCGAGCGCTGGCTCAGGCCGGGGAGAAACCGGTGCTCTTCCACAGCAACGAGGGGCACGCTGGCTTCCTGGCCTTGGAGAGGATCCGCCAACTGGTCGAGGGCGCCGGACTTAACTTCGAGGAAGCGGTGGAGGCCGCCCGCGCGGCGACCGTCTTCACCACCCACACCCCAGTCCCCGCCGGGATAGATCGCTTCCCAAAGGAGATGATGGGCCGCTACTTCCAACCGTACTGCGAGGCGGTAGGCATCGGCATGGACCGACTGATGCAGTTGGGACACTTTCCCGGCGAGCCGGCAGACGCCGCCTTCAACATGGCGGTCCTCGGCCTGCGCATGTCCGGGCAAGCCAATGCCGTTTCACATCTCCATCAGCAGGTGAGCAGACGGATGTTCCACGGCCTCTGGCCTGACCTCCCGGAGGCGGAGGTCCCCATCCAGGCGATCACCAATGGCGTCCATCCGCGGCAGTGGTCCTCCCCGGAGGTGGTGCACCTTCTGGAGCGATATCTCGGTCCGCGCTGGGATGTCGTCAACGGGACCGACTGGGATCGGCTGCGGGCGGCGTCGGGCCGGGAGATCTGGGACGCTCGCCAAGCAGGCAGGCACCGATTGGTGTCCGGCGTCCGGCGGCGCGTGCGGCACGCCGAGCTCGCACGCGGGGTGCCGGAGAGCGAGTTGGGGTGGACCGACACCGTCCTCAGCAAGGAGTTCCTCACCATCGGCTTCGCACGCAGGGTGGCTGAGTACAAGAGGGGCGCACTGCTCTTCCACCAGCCCGACCGGCTGAAGCGGCTGCTGCTCAATCCCGAACGACCGGTCCAGCTGGTGATCGCCGGCAAGGCCCACCCCATGGACGATCAGGGCAAGCACATCATCCAGGCGCTATCCCGCGCCGCTCGGGACCCGGAGCTCAGAGGGCACTTGGTTTTCATCGAGGACTACGACATTGCGGTCGGACGGATTCTCTATCAGGGCGCCGACTTGTGGCTGAACACCCCGAGGCGCCCCATGGAGGCCTGCGGGACCTCCGGTCAGAAGGCCGCGCTGAGCGGCGCTCTGAACTGCTCCATCCTCGACGGCTGGTGGGGCGAGTGTTACGACGGGGAGAACGGGTTCGGGATTCCCTCATTCGAGGAGGAGGGAGACCTCTCCCGCCGGGATCGGCTGGAGGCCGAGGCACTCTTTCAAATCCTCGAGGATCAGGTGGCCCCTGCCTTCTACCGGCGCGACGAAGAGGGGGTGCCAACCCGCTGGACGGAGATGATCCGCCACTCCCTGGGCACGATCGGTCCCTACGTGTTGGGCTCGCGCATGGTGGCCGACTATGTTCGACAGCTATATCAGCCCGCTGCGGCGGCAACCGCCCTGGCGGAGGTCGAACGCCACCAAGGCGCTCGCCAAGCGGTGGCGTTCGCAACCCGGGTGAGGGAGAGCTGGCCCCGCATCTCGGTGCGGGCGCGCAGCATCCCCCCTCGGGGGCTCGCTAGGGGCCTCAACTACGGAGAAGAGCGGGTGGTCGAGGCGCTGGTAGACCTGGACGGGCTCTCTCCGCATGAGGTCGACGTGCAGCTCCTGCACGGGCCCGTCGCGGCTGATGGGCGGCTGGTCGCCCCGCACGCGGAGCCGATGACGGTTGACGAAAAGCACTCCAACGGCCACCACCGATATCTTGGCCGCATGGCGATGGCCACTCTCGGCCCTTGCGGCTTCACCGTGCGGGTTATGCCCAGACGGCTCAATCGAGACAGCCCTCCTCCGGAGATGCCGGTCGCTCTGGCTCGGCCGCTGCGGCTACTGCGGTGACGGCGGGGACGGAGGGTCCACCACGGCCGGCTTCAGCCACTTTGGAGGCTCCCGGGCGCGAGGAGGTGGAACTCTATACCCGCACCTTCCAGACGGTGCTGCGGTCCTCCGGGGATATCCCTCTGCGAGCGCTCGAGCGGGCGCATCTGGGAATGCGGTCGTCGCTCCACCAGCTTGGAGAGCAACCCCAGCTGGACAGCGGAGCGCTGCTGTACTCACTGCACCGGTTGCCCCCCGTCGTGATCGAGCTGAAGCGGGTGCTGCTGGGCCAGTCTCCTGATCAGCTGCTCAGGGGGGAGGGCGGTGTCGCGACCATTTGGGAGCCGGTAACCGCACCCGGGCGACGCCGTCGCTGGTGGTGGGATGGCTCGTCCGGGACGCTTGCGGTGGCGCTCGCCAGCAGCTCTGACCTCGACGACCTGGTGCCCACCCTGGTCGCCCTTCAGATCGAGTGGAACAAGGCCCACGAGCTTCTGGCCGCGGCAGTGACTGCTGACCTCCCAGGGGGCTCCGAGGTTACGCCTGCCCCTATCGACCGGCTGGGGGTGAAGCCCGAAGACTGGCTCAGGCTGGAGGCACTATTCGGCAGCCGTCTCGAGGAGTTCATCGACAGCCTGCGCGAGCGCAAGCTGGATCTGAAGGTGCGGCTCGTGGGCGGCTCCCAGGTCGGCTACGCCAGGGCCACTCGCGAGTGGTGGGGCCCCGTTGGCGAGCTTTTGACCAGGGAAGGGTTGCGGGACCGGCCGATCTATTTCGTGAGCAGCAACGCCCACTGCCTGGTGAACGTCCTCTCGGGAGTGGCCCGGCGACGTCATGCCGAGGTGATCACGTGGGCCGAGGCCTCTCACGACCCGGAACTGCGGACCCTCGTGGCACGCCGTCGACAGCCATCCTCACAGATCTCAGAGGAGAACTTCCTCTACTACGCAGCGCGCCGGTGGTTCGACGCGCACCCAGGGGCGCGGTCGGAGCGGACCAAGGAGGAGAGTCGCGAGGGGATCTACCACATCGATCCGCGCTCCGGCACTGACGTGGCCGCCCAGGTGATGGTGCTCGACAGACTCCTGGGCGATCAGGTGGACCCCCGGCTGGGGGCGCTTGCGGCCGAGTCCCTGGCGCGCGCCCCCGAGGTGGTGATCAACATCCAATACCCGCTCGGACTGGGCGCATATCACATCCTCCGCCAGATCATGGAGGCGACTGACCGGGTGGCGGGCGTTTACATTCTCGGAAAGGCGGCCACCCTCAACGCGGATGTCGGCGACGTGATGATCTCTGACGTCGTTCACGACCAGCACAGCGGCAACACCTACTGGCTCGCAAACTGCTTCGGCTTCTCTGAGGTGGCTCGATTTGTCACCTCCCGATCGGTGCTTGACCGCCAGCGGGCGGTCTCGGTGAGGAGCACCTTTCTGCAGAATCGCGCCTACCTGGACTTTTACTACCGCGATGCCTACACCGTGGTCGAGATGGAAGCCGGTCCTTACCTGGGAGCAGTCTTCGAAGCCGGGGATTCGTCCCGCTACCCGACCGAGGAGCAGGTTGACCTGACCCGGCCGGCGATGGAGGTGGGACTGATCCACTATGCCTCGGACACCCCGTACACCCAGGCTCGAACCTTGGGGGCCCGCGGCCTCAGATTCGAGGGGATGGAGGGCACGTACGCCGGTGCCCTCGCCATCGCCTGCAGGATCCTGGAACGGGCCGGAGCCATCGCAGGCGCCGGTTGAAGTTGTGAGCGAGCTCTTCAGGGAGCGCTGCCAGGCCTGCCACGGCACGGTCGCACCGCTTCCGGCGCACGAGCTGCAATCCCTGCTACCGCAACTTCATCGAGCGTGGGTCATGACGGAGCGGGTCCTGGCCAGGCGGCTGGAGACAGGAAACTTCGCGCTCGCATTCGCCATTGCCACCGAGTTTGCCCTGCTGGCCGAGCGCGAAGGCCACCATCCGGACTTGAGGGTGGGCTGGGGTTACCTGGAAGTTGAGCTGACGACGCATCAGGCGGATGGCCTCACTCGCAACGACTTCGTGATGGCGGCGAAGATTGACCGGCTGGTGGAGCGCGGCGGGAAGGATGCTCTACCTGCGTAGCGTGACCACGCTTGCGGACAGCGGCTGTTGACACAGTCCGCCGTCCTGCTCAATCCGAGCCGGGTGCGAAGTCCGGATAGCGTCCGCTCCTTGCTTCGGAAGGTACTCCGGAGCCATGCTTGGCCGGATCCCATCTGGATCGAGACAGACCCAGCTGGCGGGGAGTTTGAGCGCATCGAAGCAGCCCGGACCCGGGGGGCAGAGATCCTGTTCGCCTGTGGTGGCGACGGCACGGTTATGGCTGCGGCCCAAGCACTCTCAGGCACCGACACGGCGCTGGCGGTCGTCCCTCTGGGCAGCGGGAACCTGCTGGCACGTAGCCTCGGCCTCCCGCGAGACACCCTAGGCGCGATTCTGGTAGGCATCGACGGTCGGCGCCAGCGCATTGACCTCGGGGAGGTCGATGGTCGCAGCTTCACCGTGGCGGCCGGAATCGGGCTGGACGCCCAGATGGTCGCCGGTGCTCCCCGGTTGGCCAAGCAGCTGTTGGGGTGGCTGGCCTACGTCCCCGCGGGGCTGCGGCACCTGCCCGAGGCGGGGTTTCAAGTGGAAGTGAGAGTCGATAACGGGGCGCCGGTGCTGCGACGGGTCCGATCGGTCCTCGTAGCCAACGTCGGGACGTTGCCCGGTGGCATCAAACTCCTGCCTTTGGCGGCCGCCGCCGACGGCTTGCTCGACGTGGTGCTGATCGCGCCGACGACGCTGCGAGAGTGGCTCAGGATCGTCGCCCGGCTGGGGGTGCGGCATCCTGGAGGTGCCGGGCTGGAGACCTTCAGAGGGGCGACAGTGGAGGTGACGACGGATCTGCCGCAGCCTCGAGAGGCGGACGGAGAAGCACTCTCAGAGGGAGTCGGTCTCCTGGTTCAGATCCGCCCCGCCGCCCTCCTGATCTGCGTTCCCCCGGCCACGGGGCGTCTGCCCCACCCTCACGAAGTCAGTTTTCCGGCCCCCACTCAGCCGCCGAACTAGGCAGGGCCGGGGGGCGGTGTTCCCAGTAGGGAAGCGGCCACCAGTTCGACCGGGTGGTAAGCGGGCAAGGGGAAGCCGATCTCATCCAACGCTGCCCGAAGCTGCAGCAGGCAGCCAGGATTGCCCGCCGCCAGACAGTCCGGGGCTACTGAGCGGATGTTTTCGGCCTTGCGCAGGCCCAGGTCGTGCGCCGCCTCAGGCTCGGTCAGGTTGTAGGTACCAGCGCTCCCGCAGCACAGCTCGCCGTCGGGAACCTCCAAGATCTCCAGGTCGGGGATGGCGCTCAGCACTCGGCGCGGCGCCTCCCAAACCCCCTGTGCATGGCGTAGATGGCAGGCGTCGTGGTACGCGACCCTCCGCGGTACGGGGTGGAGGGAATCGGGGGGTCCCAGCTCGTCCAGGACCTCAGAGACGTCGCGCACCTTGGCCGAGAGGGCCTCGGCCCGCTTCGCCCATGCGGGATCGTCTGCCAGCAGGCGGCCCAGATCGCGCAGCATCGCCCCGCAGCCCGCCGCGTTGATCGCGACCCGGTCCACTGCGGGATCATCAAACTTGGCGATCAAGCGGCGCGCCCGCTTCAGAGCCACCGCCTCCCTGCCCGCGTGAAGTTCCAGCGCGCCGCAGCAGCCCTGCCCGGATGGGACACTGACCTCCGCGCCGTAGGCCGAGAGCACCAGCGCCGTCGCCTGGTTCACATGTGGCTCCATCACCCGCTGCACGCAGCCGCCGAGGATGGCCACCCGCAGTTTGGGCTTACTCCCCGAGGCGCTCGGTCGTGGCGCCGGCAGGCGCCTCCAAAGCTGTCTGAGGGTCGCGTGAGGGGCCAGTCGCGCAGCGGCCCGTAGCCGCGGGGAGGCGTGTTTGAGCGGGCCCGCAGCGAGGTCGCGCAATCCCATCGCCTCCGCGGCCCACAGCGCCGAGCTGAGGCCCCTCAGAACCAGCGGATGGGGGAGGACGAGGAACAGTCCCTCCCGCCAGATCCGATCACTCAGCGGCCTCTTGAACCGGCGCTCCACCTGCTGCCGGGTCTGCGCCAAGAGGTGGTCGTAGGCGACGCCGGAGGGGCAGGCGGGGACACAGGCCATGCAGCCGAGGCAGGCGTCCCAGTGCGAGACGACCTCCTCGGACATCGGCAACTCGTGGCGCTGGGCCAAATCCATCAGCAGGATGCGGCCCCGGGGGGAGTCCATCTCTTCGCCCCAGAGGGCGTAGGTCGGGCAGGCCGGAAGGCAGAACCCACAGTGGACGCAATCCGCTATCAGCGCTGGATCGGGCTGGTGGTGGTCGTCAAAGGCGGGTTCGACCGGCTTCCTCCTTGGGGTCGAGCGAGGCACTGGCGGCCTTGAATCAGCCATCGCCGGTACCCGATGGCGCAACTGGGGAGATCCGCTCCAGCCTTCCCGGAGCCAATATCCCTCGCGGGTCGAGCGCTCGCTTCACCGCGGCGGCCAGGGAACGGCTTACCGGATCGGAGGTGCCCGACCCGAGCTCGCCCAGATGGCCCTCCGCGCGGTGAATCTCGAGATGCCCGTCGATGCTTTCCAGCTCGCTCCGGAACTGCGCAATCGTCGGTTCATCTGGAGGGAGTCGAATCTCACCGACACCGACCGTGCCGCGTAGTGACAGCGAGAAGCCCACTCCCTGGCGCTCCAGCGCATCGGCCAGATGGAGCAGCGCTGGAATCCTGCTGAGAGGCAGGGCGAGACCCGCCACCACTCCCGGCATCTCCCAGGGCCGGGCGCTGAGCGCTGTCTCTCGGTGCGCTGCCTCAGCGGGATCCAGGAGGCGCGCGCCGGGGTCGATCGCGGCGACCAGCTCCGCCTGGCGCTGGGCCCCCTGCTGCGAACTGTCGAACTGCACCAGCAACGATCGCTCCGGCCAGAGGACCTCCGCGACGCTGGGGGCGGCTGGTGCCTTCCTCAAGCTCGTCAGAAACGAGGCAGCTCGCTCCGGGGTCGCCTCCTCCAAGAACACGGTGGTCCGAAACGAGGGCACCGGATGGAGCCGGAGTGCGAGCTCGACGAGGACCGCCAGGCCCCCTAGAGAACCCACCAGGAGCTTGTCCAGATCGTACCCGGCGACATTCTTCACCACCTTGCCGCCGGTTCGCGCGACGGTCCCGTCCGCGAGCACGAACTGAGCCCCCAGCAGCAGGTCGCGCATCGTGCCGTAGCGGGTGCGCAATGGGCCGGACGCCCGGGTTGCCACCAGCCCACCCAGGGTGGCGCGGGCCCCCTGGGGAGGGTCCAGCATCAGCCGCTGCCGGTAGCCAGGCGCCTCTGAAACGATCTGCTGCAGGCGCCCCAGGGTCATTCCCGCTCCCGCCACGCAGATGAGGTCGCCGGGCTCGTGCTCGACAAGCTGATCCAGTCCGGTCGTATCCAGGACGAGATCGCAGGCGGTCACCGGACCCCCCCAGCCGAGCTTGGTTCCGTTACCTCGGGGCAGGACCGCCCAGCCTCTGGCGTTCGCCAATGCCAGCACAGAGGAGACCCCCTTGACGGAATCTGGGCGCACGGTGACCGGCCCGGGCTCGCCCGAGGCCCTCCCCCCCGAAACGGTCCCAGGGCCCAACAGCTCTTCGAGCTCGGAGAGCGCGGGCGCTGTCACAGTCGCTCCCCCTGCCCTGTGAGCTCCAAGGGATGGGGCCGGTAGATGCCGGGGTGCTCACCGCAGAGGCGAGGGGTCGGCAGAACTTTCCCGGGGTTGGCCAGGCCGCTGGGGTCGAAGGCCAGTCGCACCCAGCTCATCACCGCTTGGTCGCTGACAGAAAACAAACGAGGCATCTGACAGACCTTGTCGCGTCCGACCCCATGTTCGCCCGTCAAAGACCCTCCCGCTTCCAGGCACAGGCCGAGGATGTCCTCCGCCAAATCCCGCGCCCGTTCCGGACCCCCCGGACTGCGGCGGTCGTAGAGGATCAGGGGGTGCAGGTTGCCGTCACCGGCGTGGAACACGTTGGCAACGCGCAGCCCATGCTTTCCCTCCAACTCCCTGATTCCGGCCAGAACCTCAGCCAAACGGGACCGGGGCACGACGCCGTCCTGGACGTAGTAGTCCGGGCTGACCCGGCCCATCGCCGAGAACGCACCGCGGCGGCCCTTCCACAGGAGCGCTCGCTCCTTTTCGCCGGCAGCAACTCTCACCTCGGTCGCGCCGACTCCCCGGCAGATTGCGGCTACCTCTTCAAAAAGTGACTCGCACTCGGGGGCGGGGCCGTCCAACTCCACGAGGAGGGCGGCCCCACAGTCGGGGTACCCAGCGTGCATGGTGGCCTCCACCGCTTCGATGGTGGCGCGATCCATCATCTCCATGGCGGCGGGCACGATGCCGGCGGCGATGATCGCTGCCACTCCCTGCCCCGCGGAGTCGGTCGAGTCGAAGGCCGCCAGCAGAGTCTGGATTCGCTCGGGGCTCGCGACGATCCGTAGTGTCACCTCGGTCACCACCCCAAGAGTCCCCTCACTCCCTATCAGGACTCCGAGCAGATCCAGCCCCGGGCTGTCGCGGCACTCGGAGCCGAGGCGAGCGACGCGACCATCCGATAGGACCAGGGTCGCCGCCGTCACATGGTTGGTGGTGAATCCGTACTTGAGGCAGTGGGCTCCGCCGGAGTTCTCGGCGACATTGCCGCCGATGCTGCATACCCGCTGACTGGAGGGATCTGGGGCGTAAAAGTAGCCCGCTGCCTGGACCGCCTTGGTTACCTCCAGGTTGGGCACGCCGGGCTGAACCACCACCCGCTCGTTGTCCAGGTCCACGCTCAGAATGGACCGCATCCGGCTTAGTCCGATCACGATTCCGCCCTCCACCGGGAGCGCGCCCCCCGACAACCCGGTCCCACTTCCTCGGGCCACGAAAGGTACGCCCAGACGGTGGCAGAGGGAGAGCACCAGGGAGACCTCGTCGGTCGTGGCAGGAAGGACGACGGCCGCCGGTGATTGCCGCCATCCGGTCAGGCCGTCGCATTCGTAGGTCCTAAGGTCGGCGGGGTTCGTGAGCACCCAATCGGCTCCGACCTCCTGGCGCAGGCGGGTGACGAGAGCGGTGACGGCGGTCTCCGAGCCCGACTGCTTTTGAACCATCACCCGGCATCGTAGGACAGCCGGGCACTCGGCGGAAGGAGGTGCCGTTTCTGAGCAAAGGACATGAGGGACACCGGGTCCTATCGTCTTGGCTCAGAACCACCGGTCGTGTCGGTGAGTTGCGGGGCGATCTCGGTTCCCGCGTCATCGCGGGGAGCTGGCGACTGCGGGCGCGGGAGAGCCGATGCAGCTTCGGCAGACCGCTCTGCGGCGCCTTGGGTTCGAAGATCACGTTGGTAGCGGTAGAGCGGTCTGCCGTTCGTCCCCGCCATGGTCTGCGGCCGGGCACCGCCGGTGGGGTCGTGAAGGGGAGTGGCAGACGAAGTGCCGCCTATTGAAGGTGAATTCCTACTGGAGGACGAAGAGCGGGGGATCACGGTGATTCGACGTCTGGACAGCGAGGAGGTCATAGCCAGCCAGTCTTGCTAAATGCTCATCGAGAGCGAACACGTCGGATGGCGTGCCCAAGAGGTGGTGGGTTCGCTACTGATCTTCCGGCGAGGCGGGGGGGCGCACCCGGAGCGGCGCCGGCAGCTCTGGCAAGTGTGCCCACCGCTCCCGATCATCCGAATCCGAACCGCTTGATTTTACCTTCACATTGACATCCCCCATCAGGGCCAGACAGGTGACCCTGATGGTCGGTGAGCCCGGCAGCGGACGAACTGCCCCGCCGCGCATCCGCTTACTGCCCATAACCGCCAATCCCGAGATGTCACAGTCGATTCCCTCCGGTACGATGATCTTGATGCTGCCCATCAGAGCGATGGCCAGGATGTGGGTTTGCGCCGCCTCGACCTCGACATTGCGCAGGTCGAGCACGCACTCGCCCATCACCGCCACCGCGTGGGCGGAGGGGCTCAGGTGCCAGCGTCCACGACGCACAGTGGAGGCCATCACGGACAAAAACCAGCTGCTCCCGCGGAAGCCGGCTCTGCTTGTGGCGGGCAGCGCCGCTGGGGACAGGTCCGTCGTCAGGGACGCAAGCTCCGAGAGCGTGGCCGCGGAAAGCGCGCGCTCCAGCCGTTGAGAGAAGTCCTCCAGGCCCAGCCGCCCATCCGCACAGGCGGCGCTCAGCACGTCCACCGCCCGGTCGCGGTCGCGGTCGGAAGCTCGAGGGCTCGGATCTGAAGGCGGCAAAACTGCGTTGCTGGCCACGCGCAGAGTGTAGGCCCGCCAACTGGAATTTGGGTGCAGCGTAGACCGTTCCTGTTGAGTGCCAATGACCGACACCCGGCGGACAGCGAGTTGGTGCGAGCGCTCGCAGGTCCGGTGGCTGAGGTTGTGCTGGGCCGACGAGCGGGAGGTTACTGGCTGCGCGTTTGGGGAGCGTGGGGTTTGCGCCACGCCGGCGATGAGTCCGCGATTCTCGTGGTCCTCAGGGCAATTGGCGACAGCTCTGGCGGGTGCGGGAGATGACCACGAGAGCTGCCGCCCGGCACTTGCTGACTGGGGCGGCGAGCCTGGTAACGGGCCTGCAGGTTGACCCGGTCGCGCGGGTCCGCCGCGCGGCTGACAGCGCTCTCGCCCATCTCTATCTCTCCAAGGGCGGCGGTCCGTCCCCGCCCGGATGATGCCGGGCGTTCGGAATCCACTAGCGCGCGGAATCCACGGGTCCATGGTGGAGCACTTCACGTAACCACCAGCTCGGTACTGCTGTGTGCCTCTCATATGCCGACCCCGGAGCAAGTGTGACATGGCAGATGCTAGCTATACTTGCGTAATGGGTCGTGATTTCAGTCTGGTGGCGCTGGCGGCAGCCCTCTCACTGCTGGCCGTTGCCTGCGGCGGGGCGCCCTCTCCAACCCCCAAGCAGGTGATCGGGACAGCCAACGTGGCCTTCGCCGGCTCGCTTGAGCTGGTGATGGACAAGTACGTCGGTCCGGCATTCACCAAAAAGGCGGGATACCACTACGAAGGACGGGGAGCGGGGTCTCTGGGTCTTGCTCAGGAGATCCGGGCCCAAGAGATCTCGCCAAATGTATTCATCTCGGTGGGGGCAGCCCCGCTGGCCCTGTTGGAGCCCGCGTACACCAGGTGGGCAGTGCGAATTGCGTCGAGCCCACTGGTGGTCGCGTACTACCCGGAGGGGCCCCACGCGACCGAGCTGCGCCAGATCTCTCAGGGCAAGCTGCCGCTCAAGGATCTGTTCTCGCTCATGGCTCAGCCAGCGTTCCGGCTGGGACGCACCAATCCCGCCACCGACCCCCAGGGGGAGGCCTTCGCGATGATGGTGGGGCTCGCCAGCCACCTGTACTCCTTTCCCCAGTCGGAGGCGGCAGCGGACCTCGGAGGTACCAATCCCGGGGGACAGATCTTCGCCGAGACCGCACTCGAAGCGGAGCTGCAGGCAGGTCAGCTGGATGCCGCCAGCGCCTTCAGGTCGGAGGCTCTTCAGCTGGGTCTGCCCTACATCACGCTGCCTGCTTCGATAGACTTTGGCGATCCACAAGACTTGGTCAAGTACCGGGCGGCTTCCTTGCAGCTCACCCCAACTAAGCTGGCCCATGGCTTCCTGCTGGACATCGAGGCAACCGTGATCGGAAAGTCCGACCGGGCCGCGGCTGAGAGCTTCGTCGGCTTCCTCGCCTCCTCTTCCGGGCGGGCGATTCTGACCAAGGAGGGGTACGCGACCCCCAGCCCAACCCTGCTCGGTGATTCCACCGCCGCCCCGCCGTCGATCAGGAGCGCGGTCAAAGCGGGATGATCGCCTCCGGCGCTGGCCCGAGGCGAGTTGCCCTCGCGGGGCCGGGGACGTTGGTGGCCCTAGTGGCGGCGGGCGTAGTTTGGATTGCCCTCCTCGGCCCGGTGCTTACTCTCCTCAGCCATCTCTCCTGGCATTCCATCACGATAGCGCTCACCCAGCCAGGGGCGCTGCAGCCGCTGGTTGTCTCCCTGGAGGCTTCCGCCGTGGCGGTGACGGTGATTCTGCTCGCGGGCACTCCGCTGGCCTACATGCTGGCTCGCGGCAGGCTGCCGTGGGCCAGGGTCTGGGAGGCGGGCCTGCTGCTGCCGCTGCTCACCCCGCCTCTCGTCGTGGGGTTGTTGCTGGTGTTCATGGTCGGGCCAGCGACTCCCATTGGGGCCGCCCTTGCACATCTGCAGCTGACCGCGGCGGACACCTTCTTCGCCTTGGTGGTGGCCGAAGTCTACGAGGCGGTCCCGTACTACGTGCTGGGAGCGGAGGCCGCATTCGCCACGGTCGACCCCGAGCTGGAGAGAGCGGCCAGCCTTCTCGGCGACCCGGCACCCAGAACCTGGCGCCGCGTCACCCTGCCGCTGGCGGCGCCCGGGTTGGCTTCGGCGCTGGCCGTGACCTGGGCGCGTTCGATGGGAGCATTCGGTGCCGTCCTGATCATCGCCTATCACCCGTTCGGCCTGCCCATGCAGATCTGGACCACTCTCCAGGAGACAGGGCTCTACTCCGCCCTGCCCTTTGCGCTGGTCCTGCTCTTGGTCGCTCTCCCTCTGCCGCTGGCGGCCTATATCTGGAGCGCCCGTGCTCGACGCCGACTTTGAGGTAAGTCGCCGGGACTTCCCGGTGGCTGCCAGGATACGGCTGGAGGCGGGAGAACGGATCTCGCTGCTCGGTGCCTCTGGAGCGGGCAAGACGACCATCCTGGAGGCGCTGGCGGGATTTCTCCCGCTGGTGCGGGGCGAGATCCGCCTGGCCGGGCGCCCTATTTCGAAGGCGGGCCACCGAGCGGGAGCGGCGCGCCTCCGCAGGGTTGGCCTGGTGAGTCAGGGCTCGGCGCTCTTCCCGCACCTCACGGTGATGCAGAACATCTGCTACGCCCCAGGTGCAGATCCCGCCGTCGGCAACGCCAGGGCAGCCAGCCTGGGGCTCCAGGCGATGCTGGGTTCCCGGCCGGCTGCCCTCTCGGAGGGGGAGCGCCGGCGCGTCGCCCTGGCCCGGGCGCTGACCGCCGGGTGCCAGTTGCTCTGTCTGGACGAGCCATTCTCGGCGCTGGACCGGCCCCTCGCAGAGGAGCTGCGCCGGCAGGTCGCCGCGGAGCTCGACGCGCTCTCGGTGGCGGCGATCCTGGTGACCCACGACCTCGAGGAGGCCCAGGCCTTCGCAACCAGGATTGCGGTCCTGAGCAGGGGCGCGATCCTTCAGATGGGAGACTCGGTCCGGTTGCTTCACAACCCCGGGTCGACCGCCGTAGCGCGCCTGCTGGGGTACCGTGGATCGCTGCTGCGGGGGACGCGCAGAATCCTGGTGCACCCAGATCTAGTCCGGCGCGCCGATGCCAAGGGTTTGAGGGTTACTGCCACCGTGATTGACTGTCGACCGGCCGGGGCCCAATTCTGGGTGGATATGGAGGTGCAGGCGGGCGGGTGGGCGGGCCGGATACAGGCACGTTGGCCCACCTACTTGCCGCCAGCTGAGCGAGTTGAGGTATCAGTGCCGGCGACGCCGGAGTTCAGCAGGGAGGACCCTTGGAATGCCTAAGGGACACCGGGACCAAACGCCCGCTCCCGGAGCGGGCCGGAGACTTCGCCTCAGCCGGCTCGCGGCTGGCTTGTCGCAGTCGGAGCTGGCGGCCAGCGCTGGAGTATCACGGCAGGCGATAGCCGGCATGGAGGGCGACAGCTGGTCACCCTCTCTGTCGGTTGCCATGCGCTTGGCGGAGGCGCTGCGGACCACCGTCGAGCAGCTCTTCGCCCCCGCCTCAGCGCCTCTCATGGTGAGCGCCAACCCTCTCGGGCCCCATGCCGAAGGTCCGGTCCGAGCCCAGCTCGCCCAGGTCTTCGGAAGGTGGGTGGCTTTGCCGCTGGAGCGGGACGACGCCACTCAACAGGGCTTCAGGGTCGCGACCGGGGAGATTGGCCAGTCAGGTACGGCTCACTGGAGCGCCACGGGGGAGCGGTCCATCGTGGTGGCTGGCTGCGACCCCGCGCTGCCCCTACTCGCCGGAGCGTTGCCCGCCGGTCCTTCGCCCTGGCAACTCTGCTGGTGGTCGTGCGGCAGCCGGGCGGCGCTGACGCTGCTTCAGGAAGGATTGGTGCATGCGGCCGCCGTTCACGGAGCCGACCGGTCCACGCTGCCCACCAAGGAGCGCTTCGCCCGCATCGGCTTCGCCAGTTGGGCCGAGGGTGTGCTGACAGCTCCCGGACCGCCAGGTACGCCCGCCCGGCTGGAAGAGCTGGTAGCTGACGGCATGAGGCTAGTCAACCGGGAGAGCGGAGCTGAGGCCAGATCGCTGTTGGACCGCGAGCTGCGCCGCCTGGCGATTCCAGAGGCGGCGGTGACCGGATACCGCTCCCAAGTGTCCAGCCACATGGCGGTAGCCGGGGCAATCGCCTCCGGTCTTGCCGACTTCGGGATCGCCACCGAGCCGGTTGCCCTCGCCTTCGGCCTCTCGTTTCAGCCGCTCACCCATGAGGATTGCGTCATCCTGGTCTCCCGCGCGCACCTGGAGTCACCTGAGCTGGCGGTGCTTCTGAGCTCGCTCGGAACTGGTGAACTCAACCGGCAGCTCGGCTCCCTGCCGGGTTACTCCCTGGAGTTGCTGGGTGACGAGGTCTGAGCGCTGGCGCTCAGGATCGAGAGTACGGCGGAGCGGCTTCTAGAAAGGGACTTCCTGGGCCCGCTGGGAGGAGGCAGCCGGAGCGCAGGGGGGATGACGGCGGTGGGTCGCCTGCAGCTGCGGTCACTGGACGTCAGTCGATATGCCCGGCCGAAGCGAAGCGATATCTCTGGTCGCCTCGGCAGCACCTCGCCCAGCTGGTCCGGCAGGACGGGCGGCGCCAATAACAGGTCCGATTGGGCGACGCGGGCGGCCCTTGCTCCAGTTCAGGGCCGCCAGACGGTCTGCACGTTGGTGAACTCGTGGATGCCGAAGCTGGCCAACTCTCTGCCGAACCCGCTCCGGCGTACTCCTCCGAAGGGGATCCTCGCGTCGGAGTGAGTCATCCCATTGACGAAGACGCCCCCGGTGTCCATTCGGCCAGCGAGAGCAACTCCGTGCTCCGGGTCGGCGGTCCAGATATTGCCTCCCAGCCCATAGTGCGGATGGTTGGCGAGACTGATCGCCTCCTCCTCCGTGGAGAAGCGTGTGAAGGATGCGACCGGACCGAACGTCTCCTCCAGGAAGGCGGGCATAGACGGGTCGACCGAGGTGAGCAAGGTCGCCGGGTAGAAGAAGCCAGGTCCCTCTGAAGGGCGTCCACCCAGGACGACGACGGCCCCCGCGGCCTGGGAGCGGAGCACCTGGTCGTGGAGCTGGTCCCGCAGGTCCTTGCGGGCCATCGGCCCCATCCGCACCCGGGGATCTGTGGGGTTTCCCACCGGCAAAGCGGCGGCTAAAGTCTGGAACCGCTCCAAGTACTCGTCCGCCACCTCGGCTGCGACCAGAAAGCGCTTGGCGGCGATGCAGCTCTGGCCGGCGTTCTGAAAGCGGGCTCTCACCCCCACCTCCGCCGCCTGGGACAGCTCCGCGTCCGCCAGCACCAGGAAGAAGTCCGAGCCTCCGAGCTCCAGCACCGACTTCTTAAGGGCCCTCCCCGCCAGCTCGGCAACCCGACTGCCGGCGCGGTCGCTGCCGGTGAGGGTGACCGCCCGCACCCTGGCGTCCGCGATCACCGCTGCGATTGGGTCGGTGCCGATAACCAGAGAAGCCAATGACCCCTCGGGGAAGCCGGCCTCCTCAACCAGCCGCTCCAGCGCGCGGGCGCAGCCGAAGGTGGTGGGCGCGTGCTTCAGCAGCGCGCTGTTTCCCGCCATCAGCGCCGGCGCGGCGAATCGGATCACCTGCCAGAGCGGGAAGTTCCACGGCATGATTGCCAGAATCACTCCCAGGGGGCGGAAGGCCACGAAGCTTCGCGGTGAATCGGAAGGCATCGGCTGATCCATCAGGAACTGCTCCGCCTGGTGGGCGAAGTACTGACAGGAGATCGCGCACTTCTCCACCTCCGCGCGCGCCTCGCCGACCGGCTTGCCCATCTCCCGGGTGACCAGCTGAGCGAGGCTCTCGCCGTCCCTCCGCAACCCCTCGGCCAGCGCCAGCATCCGCTCGGAACGCCAGGAGAGCGGCTGCCGAGAGTTGTGCTGGAACGCCGCCTGGGCGCGCCCCAGCGTCTCCTCGATCTGCGCGGCCGACATCGACTCGTACTCGGCGACCACCTCCTCGGTCGCCGGGTCCACGCTCCAGAAAACCTCTCCGCTATCTCCCACGACTGCCACCCTCCTCTCTCGCCCGGTCTTCCTTCCGGTCGGTCAGCTTCTTGATTGAATGGGAAGGTAGCGCACGACTGAGTCCGTCATCTCCGACCGAAGTCGGCCCTGCTCCGTGAGCACCAGGAGGTGGGCCTCCGACTCGAAGATCGCCAGCATCTGGTTGAACGGGTCGAGCTCGGAGAAGTGCTTGCGCCGCCTGGTCCAGGGCAGCGCCCCCGCCACCTCTCGGGGGGTGCTGCCCTGGACCCTAACCACTTCCAGGCAGCTGTCGAGGCGGGCTCGATGGTGTTCCAAGAGCTCATCGACCCGCTGGCGAAGCTTGGAGAAGACCGGGCCGTGGGCCGGCAGAACCAGCTGAGCGGGAAGCTCCCGCACCAGCTCCAACGACTCCATGAAGCGCGCGAGTGGGCTGTCCCCACTAGGCAGTTCCACCCCTAAAGACGGGGTGATCTGGGGCAGTACATGGTCGCCGGTGAAGAGGATTCCGCGGGGACGGTCGAACAGGCAGAGGTGACCCCTGGTGTGCCCGGGGGTCGCTAACACCTGGAGCTCGAAGTCGCCGGGCAGGAGCATCTCGTCGCCTCTCAGGTAGATGTCCGGCGCTGGGGGTACCCAGCGGTCCTCGGGCTGCCCTCTGGCCCCCTCGACGAGCCTGGCCGCCACGTCCTGAGCCGAACAGAGCAGGAGGCGGTCGAGGGAGGACTGACGGGCAGACCCGGGGTCACTCGCGAAGGCCACCTGGGTCTCTCGGTCTCCCAGCCCGAGCGTTAGCCAAGCCCCCGATTCTGAGCGGACCCAACCTGCCAGACCGAGGTGGTCCCGGTGCACATGGGTGGCAAATATGGCTGTGACCTGCTTCACCGACGCTCCCAGCCTGCCCAGGGCAGCTTCCAGACCCACTCTGCTCTCCGGCCGATCCCAGCCGCAATCGATGAGGAGCCATCCCTGGTCGCATCGCAACAGATATGCGTTGACCGCCCTCAGGGCGTCACCGGGAAGCGGCAGAGGGCACCGGTAGATCCCGTCGGCGACTTCCTCCAGCGCGGGGTCCGCCCAGCGGTACCGGTCCTCAGCCAAGGGGCGCCTTCGAAGGCGGCGGCTGATCCTTGCCCAAGATCACCTGGCTGACCTGAGCCAGGTCCACCGGCAGGTGGCTCCGAATCTGGAGCTGGCAGCTGAGTTGGCCACCTACCTGCGCTTGAAGTCGGACCGGGTGCAGGGTGACGGTCTCTCCCGGGCGGAGGTGGAGCCTCCGCTCCAACCGCTGGCTGAGCTGGTCGAGGGATGTGTCAGGTGGAAGCAGCAGCTCGATATCCACCTGCAGCGGGACGTGGGTTACGGTCAAAGCCGCCATCAGGACGCCGCTGTTGGGTATTCGCACTGGCCTTCCCCCGACGTCGACTGTGGTGTAGACAACTCCTATGTGGGTCACGATCCCGGAGTACTCGATGCCACCGAAGAGGTAGGTTCGGATGTGGACCCAGTTGCCGACCACGAACGGTCTCGCCATCAGCAGCACCAGCCCCGCGAAGACACTGCCGAGCGAGGTCTGGGCGGCAACCCCGACCACCACCCCCAGGATCGCACCGGCCGCCAGCAATCCGGTCAGGTTGATCTGGAGAGCCGACAGGACACCGAGTCCAAGAACTATATAGAGGCACCAAGTGACGACCGGCCGCCAGCTGTTCAGCGAGGTCCCTCGCAAGTGCGCGAAGATCCGCGAGACGAAGGCACGAATCGCCAGGCCGCCCAGGGCGACAGCCAGCAGGAAGATTCCCAATTGCACCAGCAGCTGGTCGCCTTTGGGTACCAGATCCAGGAGCTGCTGACGCACCGCGAAGAGGGCGGCTAGCGCCCCGAACGCGGCCGCGGCTGTCAGCCAGGTGCCGCGGCGGTCGTTCCTCGGGGATCTAGGACTGGTCAGCATCGGCACATCCTCCCAGAGCGGACGACCGCTGCGCAGGAGAGGACCGTACCGGTCACCCCTCTGCGGTGAGGGTGGGGTCGCTGTTCAGCCGGGTCTTTCCGCGGAGCCCCGCCAGTCCGGCGGCCATGAGTGCGACGACAGCCAGGAAGATAGCCGCAGCCACCAAGCCTCTGGTATTAGCCCCTGGTGCCTTGTCCCCGCCGGCTCCTGCCCCCAGCGCGAGTCCGAAGACCAGCCCGGTCATGGCAACTCCCAATGAGGTTCCCATGCCGCGGGTCATGTTCAGAACGCCGCTGGCCATGCCCGAGTGCTGGCGGGGCGCTGAGCCCATGATGGCGGCGTTGTTGGGAGGGGTGAACATGCCCAGCCCGAGCCCCGCCACCGCCAGCTCCGCCAGCAGCAGGAATCCGGTCACCGGGTGCACCGCTATCGCCACCATGCTGGCGGCCAGCAGCAGCATGCCTCCCACGGTGAGCGGTTGGGCGCCGACTCGGTCGGCCAGGCTGCCAGCGAACGGCGCCGCTATCCCCAGCGCCACCGGTAGCACGATGAGCTCCAGCCCTGCCTGGGCGGAGCTCTGATGACCCGCGTACTTCAGGTAGAAGGGGAGGACGAGGAGAAGCCCGAAGAGGGCCAGATATGAGAGCAACCCCGAGGAGATGCCGGCGGAGAAGGGGGCGACTTTGAAGAGGCTGAGTTGCATCATCGGGGCCGGCGTGTGGAGCTCCCGGTGGATGAAGAGAAGGCCGAAGACCAGAGCGACCGCGAAGAAGGCGAGGATCTGAGGGGAGAGCCAGCCGGTGTCGTTGCCAAAGGACAGGGCCAGCAGCAGCCCCGAGATGGCGGCCACGAAGGTCGCGATTCCCCACCAGTCGGTCGGCTCCCTTTGGGCCAGGTGATGGCTCCGGGGGAGCAGAAACCACCCCAGCGCCATCCCCACCAACCCGGCCGGGATATTGACCAGGAAGATGAGCCGCCAGCCGCCCAGGACCAAAAGGAAGCCCCCCACCGCCGGCCCCAGAGAGAGGCCGAGGGCCTGGGCCGCTCCCTGCACTCCGATCGCTTTGCCCAACTTCGCGGGGGGCATCGCCTGGACGATGAGGGCCACGCTGTTGGCCTGGAGCATCGCGGCGCCGAAGCCCTGGAGCACCCGGAAGACGTCCAGCAGGATGAGGCTGGGGGCGAAGGCGCATAGTGCGGTGCCAATGATGAAGATCCCAAAACCGTAGACGTAAAGCAGCTTTCGTCCCACCATGTCGGCGAAGTGGCCCACCGCAGTCACCATCGCCACCAGCACCAGAAGGTAGGCGAGCGAGACCCATTCCACCGCTCCGAGGCTGCTGTGGAAGCTGTTCTTGAGCACAGGCAGGGCCAGGACGACGATGCTGGCGTCCAGCTGGCCCATGAACGCCCCGACGCAGACGGTCCCCACCACGTACCAGTGCGCGTTGGGTTTGCGGGCTATCGAAGCGGGGCGCTTCGACTCCACCAGCAGCCGCCGCCACCCGGTGGCGGCAATAGGTGGATCCGATTCAGCGATGCCCATCGAGATTGAATATAGCTGCTTTGTCCGGCCCAACCTGGCCTCTTGAGCTACTTCCAACTGGCTAAAAAAAGAAGGGGCCAACCCGGGACGATCCCGGATTGGCCCCTCGGCCCCCTTCCAGATGGGAGCCGTCAGGACTGGGTCAGCTCAGCCTCCAGGCTGAGGGTTGGGGGCTGGCGCTCCCGCGGTCTGCGGGGTTGGGCCAGCCTGTCCGATCGGCCCCTGACCGACGAGACCGGATCCAGAGAGAACGATCGCGGCGATCTCCTCGGTCTCATACCCGCTGTGGACAGCCCACCCATAGGCAAGCAGGCTGGTCATTATGACCGCCAAGATGTCGGCCGGGAAGGGAATGCCAACGGTCGCGGGCGCGCCCTGGCTGCCGGCCGCTCCGTAGGCTCCGTAGTAGGAGATGGCGAACATCGAGAGCAGGAAGAAGATCAGCCACCAAGTGCTGCTGACGGCCTTTCGTCCTTCCTCATTGCTCATGTACCAGAGGACCCCTGTGAAGCCCACGATCAGGCAGATCGTGACGAAGTAGAAGACTCCGAATTGGGGATGGGAAACCTTGGCGGGCAGGGCCACCAGGGCGTACTGGCCCCAGCGTTG
Organism: Candidatus Dormiibacterota bacterium; assembly: GCA_035534915.1. Lineage (GTDB taxonomy): Bacteria > Chloroflexota > Dormibacteria > Aeolococcales > Bog-877 > AG-12. The sequence continues at coordinate 63 of DATLQZ010000063.1, read as the reverse complement.
GACGACGACCCAGAGAACCAGGAATACCAGCCCCAGGACTCCTCCCGCGGCCGGATTTATCCA
>DATLQZ010000062.1:0-2444 GCA_035534915.1 Candidatus Dormiibacterota bacterium | reverse complement strand
TGGCCTGGGCAGGCCAACCGGCACACCAGCGGTCGGGCCGCTCTGGTCCTCTCGTACTGGGAGCGACTCCCCGCAACCCTCCTACGCCCACGACGGATAGAGACCGAACTGTCTCACGACGTTCTGAACCCAGCTCGCGTGCCGCTTTAATGGGCGAACAGCCCAACCCTTGGGACCGACTCCAGCCCCAGGATGCGACGAGCCGACATCGAGGTGCCAAACCTTGCCGTCGATGTGAACTCTTGGGCAAGATAAGCCTGTTATCCCCGGGGTAGCTTTTGTCCGTTGATCAACGCCCCTTCCACGCGGTGGCGTTGGGTCACTACGCCCGACTTTCGTCCCTGCTCGACTTGTAGGTCTCGCAGTCAAGCTCCCTTGTGCCCTTGCACTCTGTCCGGGTGGTGTCCATTCACCCTGAGGGAACCATTGGGCGCCTCCGTTACGCTTTGGGAGGCGACCGCCCCAGTCAAACTACCCCCCTGGCCCTGTCCCGCTGGCGGATCAACGCCCAGCGGTTAGACGCGCTTCCGCGCAAGAGTGGTATTTCACTTGCTGCCTCCCCCCCGCCCACAAGCGAGGGTTCACCGGCTCCCACCTATCCTACGCAGACGCGGCTGCGCGCCCAGACCAGGCTGTAGTAAAGCTCCACGGGGTCTTTTTGTCCTGTCGTGGGGAACCCGCATCTTCACGGGTACGTCAATTTCGCCGAGCCCTCCGTCGAGACAGCGCTCAAGTCGTTATGCCTTTCGTGCGGGTCGGAACTTACCCGACAAGGAATTTCGCTACCTTAGGACCGTTATAGTTACGGCCGCCGTTCACCGGTGCTTCGGTTCGAGGCTACACTCACCCCTCCCCTTAACATTCCGGCACTGGGCAGGCATCAGCCCCTATACTGCGGCGTCAAGCCGTGGCAGAGACCTGTGTTTTTGGTAAACAGTCGCTTGAGCCTGCTTCCTGCGGCCCCCTCACGCCACCAGCGAGGTCCGCTGGCACGCTACCGGGGCGCCCCTTCTCCCGAAGTTACGGGGCTAATTTGCCGAGTTCCTTAACGGAGGATCGCTCGTCCACCTTGGGGTACTTACCCCTGCCCACCTGTGTCGGTGTGCGGTACGGGCCGTGCTCCGCGCTAGTGGAGTCTCCTCCACGCGGGTAGAGGCTTTTCTAGGCAGCCTGGCCACACTGTCACTACCAGGGATTCAGCATCCCCTCGTGCCTGCCCTCAGCCGTTCGCGGACGACGGATTTCCCAGTCGTCCAGCCTCCGGCAAGCAACTCGCCCTGTCCATTTGGCAGCGCTGACAGCGCCTACTGCGTCCCCCCATCCCCTTCGCACGCACACGGGCGCAGGACTGTCTACCTGCTCTCCATCGCCTACGCTCAAACATGAGCCTCGGCTTAGGTCCCGGCTGACCCTGGGACGACTGCCGTGGCCCAGGAACCCTCAGGCTTCCGGTGTGGGAGGTTCTCACTCCCATTCTCGCTACTCATTCCGACATTCGCGCTTCGCGCCGCTCCACGGGTCCTCACGGTCCCGCTTCTCCGCCAGACGCGAACGCTCCCCTACCAGTGCCCGGCACGCCGGACACTCCGCAGCTTCGGTGGAGGGCTTGAGCCCCGCCGTATTGTCGGCGCAGGAACACTCGACCAGTGAGCTATTACGCACTCTTTCAAGGATGGCTGCTTCTAAGCCAACCTCCTGGCTGTCTGGGCATTCCCACCACCTTTCCCACTCAGCCCTCACTTGGGGACCTTAGCTGGCGGTCTGGGTTGTTTCCCTCTCGGCGATGAAGGTTAGCCCCCACCGCCTCACTCGTCGGCGCTCCTCACCCGGGTATTCACGGTTTGGTTGAGTGTGGTAACACGCACTGTGCCCCTAGCCCATCCAGTGCCCTACCCCCCGGGCAGGCCCTGGTGGCCGTTACGCCACCACCGACGGCTGTACCTCCATACATTTCGGGGAGAACCAGCTATCTCCGTGTTCGATTGGCATTTCACCTCTACCCACAGGTCATCCCCCAGTTTTGCAACACTGGTGGGTTCGGGCCTCGACGAGGTCTCACCCCCGCTTCACCCTGCCCATGGGTAGCTCACACGGTTTCGGGTCGCATCCACGCAACGCCTTCTGGCGCTGCCGCCCTCTTCAGACTCGCTTTCGCTCCGGCTCCACGGCTTTACCGCCGCTTAACCTGCCCGTCTCGCATGCTGGGTTGCCCCACCGCGAGACGCTCGCTGCGTCGATGCACTCGTCGGATCATTCTACAAAAGGCACGCCGTTAAACTCCAGCCCCGATCCGAAAATCGGCCCGGAACGTCCTCCGACTGCTTGTAGGGAGTGGGTTTCAGGGTCTCTTTCATTCCCCCTTCGGGGTGCTTTTCACCTTTCCCTCACGGTACTCGTTCCCTATCGGTGGCCAAGAGTACTGAGCCTTGGAGGGTGGTCCCCCC
>DATLQZ010000061.1:0-2393 GCA_035534915.1 Candidatus Dormiibacterota bacterium | reverse complement strand
GAGGCATACGTCCACGGGGTCAGCACCCGCAAGGTTGACGACCTGGTGCAGGCGATGGGCGGCTGCCACGTCTCCAAGAGCGAGGTGAGCCGCATTTGCCAGGAGCTCGATGTGGAGCTGGCGCTGTTCCGGGACCGGCCGTTGGATGACGCCGTTTACCCCTACGTGTGGTTTGACGCTACCTACGAGAAGATGCGTTCTGGGGGTAGCAGTCGGAGCCAGCGAGACCGAGGCCTTCTGGGTGGAGTTCTGCCGGCAGTTGGTGGCCCGGGGGCTGCGAGGAGTGCAGTTGGTCATCTCCGACGCCCACGAAGGGCTCAGGTCCGCCCTGGCGCAGTGCTTCGCCGGGGCCAGCTGGCAGCGCTGCACGGTGCACTTCCAGCGCAACGTCATGGCCGCCTGCTGGGCCATCTCCCAAGCCTTGGGGATCTCCGTCCACCGCTCGCCGGAGGCACCACCAGAGTGGCGGCCTAGCTGGCGGTGTCGGCGCCAGGTGAGCGGGGGCCGCGGAGGCAAGCAGCTGCCACCCAGCCAAAGCCGGTGCCGATTGAGAGGCGCTGGAAGATTCCCCCCTTGCCGGCGAGAGCTGGTGCGGCGCCATATGAAGCTCCGAAGCAGACGAACAACGCCGGCCTGAGGATGGCTCCCGTCGCGGACGAGCCGCTCCAACGCCAAGCATGGGCGCGGGCTGCCGCGACGCTCGAGACCAGAGCCGCCGCCGGGATGCCGAGAAAGATAGGGACGGCGCTCACATCGTGGAGGCGCCCTGCTCGGGTTCGTGCCAGGCGCTCGACTGGAAGACGTGAGCCGTCCAAGGGCTGCGGGACTGTGTCCGTGACCCAAACCCCGGATCCGACCAGTCCGATCCCAGCAGCTTGAACGAGTCGCGCCGCAACACCAGGGATGGCTGCTCGATCGCGCAGCTGGCGCCCTGCGGCCAGAAACAGCAGCCCCGTGGTGACGAAGTTGATCTGCTGCAGTCTGCCACCGGGTGGGACGGCCAAACTGCTGACTGCGTCTCGTCGCCAGTTGTAACCCTCCCGGCGAGAGCCGAGAGCAGTGAATGTGGCGGCGAATAACAGTGGAGCTGTGAGGACCCCGTTATGTGAGCCAGGCTCAGTAAGAGTTACGACTGCCTGTAGGCCTTGGCGAAGGCCGCTGGTGGTTGGTAGCTGAGAGCACTGTGGGGACGGTGGACATTGTAGGCGTGGCACCAGTCCGCATAGGGAACCTGGGCTTCCAGGATGCTGTCGAATATCTCCCTGGCGAAGAGCTCATCTCGGGCCCGGCTGTTGAAGCTTTCGACGTAGGGGTTCTGCCAGGGTGAGCCGGGGTCGATGAAGCTGGTTTGAGCACAAGTCTGCCGACACCAATCCTGGATCGCCCGGGCTACGAACTCGGGACCGTTGTCGCACCGCACGTACTCTGGGAAGCCGCGCACCAGCGCTGCCTTGTCCAGAGCGGTCACAACCGCATCGGCGGTTATGGAGCGTCCTACTGGCCCTTCCATGCACTCCTTGGTGAACTCGTCACACATCGATAGCACCTTGAACGGCCTGCCATCTGAGGTCGTGTCGAACATGAAGTCCAACGCCCACACGTGGTTGGGCCGCTCCGCCCGCAGCCGGTCCGCTGGCACCGTGCTCTGGCCCAATCGCCGCCGCTTCAGCGGCTGCTGTGGAGCTCGCAACCCTTCATCTCGCCATAGCCGTTGCACCCGCTCGTGATTCACCTTCCAGCCTTCCAGCCGTAGTGTCGCGTGGGCCCGCCGGAAACCCCACCTCGGCCATTTGGTGGAGATGTCCTTCAGCCGCGAGCGCAGGAGCTCCTCGGCGCCGCCACCGGGCGTGGTGTCCGTCTCTGGGTCGACCGGGGATGGTTCAGGGCCCGACACGCCTGCCGCTGGCTGCTGTTGTACTTCTCCACCAGGTGCAGTACCGCCTCTCGCCGGCGCGCCGGGCTCACCATTTTCCCGTGGGCACCTTCCGCAGCATCTCGATCTGCAACTCTCGGTCGGCCACCATTTGCGTATTTCGGAGCAATCCGATCAGGCGTTTCGGTCGAATCCGATCACCGGTTTCGCTGGATTCCGATCAGCCATTTCGGAGCAATCCGATCACCCTGAGGGGATAGGCGGAGCGGCGGCATGAGGTAAGGAGGGTAGGGCACCCTCGGGGGAACAGTCAGAGCCGACTTCCCCGGAGGTGCCGATGCCCAGACCCCGAATCGCCATGCGCAAGATCAGAGAGGTGCTCCGACTAGTACTCGGGCAGGGATTGAGCCGCCGGCAGGCCGGGGCCGCTCTTGGGATCCCGTACACGACCGTGGCTGACTGCCTGAGCAAGGCAGTGGCCGCCGGTCTGGGCTGGCCATTGCCACAGGATCTCGACGAC
>DATLQZ010000060.1:0-1255 GCA_035534915.1 Candidatus Dormiibacterota bacterium | reverse complement strand
ACCAGGGGAAACGGTGTTACCGTGCTGTCTCCTCGAGGCCTTCTGAGGACCCTCTGTTTGGCTCACGAGGGTGGTTTGTGGAGTCCCCAAACTGGCCCCTAGAACAAACGGCTCGCGTACCGAACGTGTGTTCGTAGGCGTACTCGAACCCCTACCTACCGGGAAAACCGATCTTTGCGCCAGACTCGTCCACGAACACCCTGGCAATAACCTGTATCGAGGTACCCTTGTTGGAGCGCACACGTACATTCATGCCCACCTCCATTAAGTCCTGTGGACCAACAACGACCCAGGTTCCCTGAAACTTCTGCCACTTGCAACACCTCGTATCTCCATCGACTCCGTTGACCAGGCGATTTTTCCGGGGTCTCGCGTCTCTCCAAGCAGCATTTCTCATTGCTTGCTGGTGATTACGTTGTCGAGTGCCTTTGCTCACAACCCCTCCTCGGGCATAGCTATTGCAGGGTTTCCGATCATTCGCAAAAAAAAAGTGGGCGGACCTCACGCCGGTAAACCCTCGCCAGCGCCCTTGTGGCCTGCTGACTCCGAAACCCGGGTGGTGATAGCCCCAGCGGAGAATGGTCGCTTTCCGCGTCATCACTTTATCTGTCCCGATGCCTTGCGGCTTACGAGGGTCCGAGGCTCGGACCAGGCTCTCCTAGTATATCACGGAACGGGGTATACCTGCGATGGTATATCGGGGTGGTGCCAGTTGTGGGAGCTGCCCCCACATGGGTGTCCGAGCTCGAGGCTCTCCACCTAACCCCCGAAGGGTGGCCCGATGGGCACCTCACTCCGGTTCTCCTGGCTGACCAGCTCTCCGTCCGCACGTTCCGCCACCCGTAAACGGGATCCGGCTACCTCGACATCCTCTGGCTTTCCCAACTGGCGATCCAGCCTGCTCACGATCCGGGGTCCGACTCTTGCGTGGTTCGGCTCTGTCCGGCGGCCTTGGCTGCACCACTCTACCACACCCTCGTCACCGAGGTGTTCTCCCAGGTCAGGACTCTTTCCTGTCAGCTTCGCGTGGTGTGGTACTCTTGGCGGATGGAGTATCAGGTCACCTGCACCCAGCCGGACGGGACCAAGTTCATCTCGAGCCCGAGGACCAAGGCCCAGGCCGAGACTTTGGCGGCCAACCTCGCCGGCAAGCGGCAGGGAAAGCCCAGCCTGTGCATGGTCAAGGACATCCGCATCGAGCGTGTGATAGACTGTCAGCCATGACCTTCCCCCAGTTTCTCAGCCAGGCGTGGCG
>DATLQZ010000059.1:0-2137 GCA_035534915.1 Candidatus Dormiibacterota bacterium | reverse complement strand
ACAGGGCCTTCGCCCAGCGACTACTACAGCGGGAAGGCTCAAGCATGTGTCGGCGAGTACGAGTTCACCCCGACGAATTTCGGTGCGTTGGAGAACTCAGACAACGAGGCGCTTCAGCAATTCGGCGGCGTGGTCTCTTGGAACTTGCCCGGTCAGTCTGGGAGCGTGGACGGCGTTGGTCTTGGTGGCTACAAAAATGCCTCTGGGACCGGGGGCCGGGTAAGTATTGGCACCAATGATGGCACCGTGACGCTCTCGGAATACGACGTCTACGCAGAGTTCTATCAGCCGCTCACGCCCAATCCCAACCAGGCGGCCGGCCAGCCCCCTTGCGTTGATAACGGGGCTGTGGCCTCGAAAGGACTCTACGCGACGCCAATCTGCGGTGCCGCGGGCTCTGGCGCCATCTGCAACCCGCCCGGGGTCCCGTCCCAGATTCAGAACATGGAAAACTTCCTGGTGAATGAGCTGATCGGGGGAAACCTGAGCGCAGGATCGGTAGTCGCCACGCCCCCCTTGAACGCCGCCGTGAACCTGCCCACCTACTTCTATCTCCAAGGGGACAATGTCCCGCCCGATGCGACCGCCTCGGGGAGCCAGATCAGCGACGCGACCTTTGATGGTCGCGCTCTGGTGCTCACCGTGACAGCGACCTTGCAGGAGTCTGGAGTCGAGTGGTGCTTCGGGGATGGCATCTGCACGATGGAGACGGGCCCAGATGCAGCTGGGGCCGCGGGCACCTCCAGCGGGGTCTCCCACACTTACCACGAAGTCTCAGTGCAGGGAGAAACGCCGTCCCCCTACCGGGTGGTCAACTCGCAAGACGAGATCCCCGTGACGGCTTACGTTGTGGAGACACTGAGTGCCAAGGCATCATGGATCTACCCGACAGGCAAGACGGGCTCTGAGTCGCTTGGCGGTCGATCCATGTACGTGCCTGCGACCTACGCCGGCAGTCAGTCAGTTTGGAACTCACCCCCGCCATCAACTGCCCTGGCCCCAGTGTGGATTCGGATAGGTCAGATCGAGGGCGTCCCCTACTGCCCAAACTCTCAGAGTTGCTCCTAGGCCCCTTTTGCCTCCAGGCTGGTTTCTGCTCGTGTGTCCGTCGTTGGCAACCACCTGCACGAGGCGACATCTCCCGTCCTGCCAGGCGTCGTCCAAGCTCCTTCCCCTTCTCGGGCCTGACCTAGCGCTCTCTTCCAACCGTTACGGAGCATGCCCGCACGAACGAGAATGGATCGATGAGTTCCCCCGGTGGCCCGACCGTCGCCGTCACCCCTTCGCTGGGATCCGGTGACGCTTTCGGCGGCGGTGGCCGCTACCAGGCCTGCATCCACGTGCGGGGACCCCGGGAATCGGATCCCGTGCTGGTGGACTGCGGCGCGACCTCTCTCAGCGCCCTCAAGCGCCTGGGCCTAGACCCGAGCGAGATTGCCGGCGTGTTCGGCTCTCACCGTCAGAAAGCGATAAACTAGCTAATCCAGACCGGCATTAGCAGTTTTAGCGGAAGATTGGCAGATGCGCAGCTTCGCCGACCTCGACTCCAACATCGGCGCCGTCCCAGGCGGCATCGTGGCGCGCCTGAGCACCGTCGATGCTGGTCGCGGCTCGGAGGCCCTCTATGCCGACCAGCTCCCGGGCTTATTGAAAGAGCTCGCCGAATCCGCCCGGGTTGAATCAGTGATCGCCTCCTCGGCCATCGAGGGGATCGTGGTCGAACAGGCACGAGCTGAGCGGATCGTACGGGGTGCTGACCAGCGGCTTCGGGTGCGTAGCGAAAAGGAGTTGGCTGGGTACCGCGACGCTCTCGACTACCTGTTCCAGCATGATCCTGGGGATCTCTCGGTTGGTCTTGTGCTCCACCTCCACCGACTGCTCTTCGTCCGTACGGGGGGTGGAGGGGGGCAATTCAAGACCGCCGACAACCTGGTTGTGGATCGACACGCTGACGGTACGCAAAGCGTTCGGTTCACCCCCGTCTCGCACCAAGACACCCCCGCCTACATGGCTGAGCTCGCTGATCGATACCGCGCCGAGCAACACGGCGGACACCACCACCATGCTCTTCTCGTCGGCCTGTTTGCTCTCGACTTCCTCACGATTCACCCGTTCGCGGACGGCAACGGAAGGCTCG
>DATLQZ010000058.1:0-5517 GCA_035534915.1 Candidatus Dormiibacterota bacterium | reverse complement strand
TGCCGGTCACGCGGACTCCCGATGCCCACTTCATGACCGAGGCCCGGTATCGGGGGCAGAAGGTGGTCGTGGTCTCGCCCGACTACTCCGACCACACCAAGTTCGCCGACGACTGGCTGCCGGCCCAGCCCGGTACCGACGGGGCACTTGCCATGGCCATGGGCCACGTGATTCTGAAGGAGTTCTACGTCGATCGCGAGGTCCCCTATTTCCAGGACTACGTCCGCCGCTTCACCGACCTGCCGCTCCTGGTCACCCTGCGGGAGCGAGAGGGAGCCTATGTTCCCGACCGCTTCCTGCGAGCCTCCGACCTCGACTCGCCGGAGGATAACGCCGACTGGAAGATGGTCGCCTTCGACGAGGAGACACAGGCGCCGGTGGTCCCCAACGGCTCGGTCGGCCACCGCTATGGCCACGAGCCGGGGAGGTGGAATCTCAAGCTGGGAGCGGTGCGGCCGGCGCTGAGTCTGTATGGCAAGGACGGTGACACGGTCGAGGTCGTGCTACCGCGCTTCGACATGGGCGACACCGAAGGTGGCGGCTCGCTCCGGCGCGGGGTGCCCACCCTGCGCATCGGAGGCCAGCTCGTCACCACCGTCTTCGATCTCACGCTCGCAAACTACGGAGTCAGCCGGGAAGGGCTGCCCGGCGAATGGCCCCACGGCTATGAGGATCCCCTGCCCTGCACGCCTGCCTGGCAGGCGGAGATCACGTCCGTCGAAGCCGGCCTAGCGACCAAGATTGCCCGCGAGTTCGCGCGCAATGCCGAGCTCACCCAGGGCCGGTCCATGATCTGCATGGGCGCCGGGACCAACCACTGGTTCCACTCCGACCTGATCTACCGGAGCTTTCTGTCCCTACTGACGCTGTGCGGGTGCCAGGGGGTCAACGGCGGCGGCTGGGCCCACTACGTGGGTCAGGAGAAGGTGCGGCCCCTGACCGGCTGGCAGAGCATGGCCTTCGCCCTCGACTGGACGCGCCCGCCTCGCCACCAGGAGAGCACGCCTTGGTTCTACCTGATGACCGACCAATGGCGTTACGAGGCCTTCAACGCCCAAGAGCTCGCCTCGCCCCTCGGTCGCGGCCTCTTCCAGGGACGCCAGTTCGCCGACTGCAACGCGCTGGCGACCAGGCTGGGCTGGATGCCCTTCTATCCGAGCTTCGATCAAAACCCCTTGGCGCTCGTCGAGGAGGCCGAGAAGGCTGGCGCTCCGGTCGAGGACTTCGTGGTCAAGGAGCTGAAGGAGGGGAGGCTTCGGTTCGCGGCCGAGGATCCGGACGCACCTCAGAACTGGCCACGCGTGCTCACGGTCTGGCGCGCGAACGTGCTGGGCTCGTCCGGCAAAGGCCACGAGTACTTCCTGAAGCACCTGCTCGGCACCACCGATCCCGCCGTCCGGGCGGAGGAGACGCCTCCCGAACTCCGAGCCCAGGAGGTGACCTGGCACGAGGAAGCGCCGACCGGGAAGCTCGATCTGCTGACAACGATCGACTTCCGGATGACCTCCAACTGCCTCTTCTCGGACGTGGTCCTGCCGGCCGCCACTTGGTACGAGAAGTACGACATCTCCTCGACCGACATGCATCCTTTCGTGCATTCCTTCAACCAGGCCATTCCCCCGCCTTGGGAGGCGAAGAGCGATTGGGACGCCTTCAACTTGATCGCGGAGACCTTCTCTAAGCTGGCGGCCACCCACCTCGGGGTCAAGCAGGACCTGATCACGGCTCCGCTCCTGCACGACACGCCGGATGAGATCGCGCAGCCGATGGGGCGCGTGCTCGATTGGAAGGCCGGCGAGTGCGAGCCGGTGCCAGGCAAAACGATGCCCAAGCTGATCGTCGTCGAGCGCGACTTCGGGGCGGTCGCCGAGAAGATGAAGGCCGTAGGACCGCTTTTGGAGGAAAGTGGGAGCCAGGTCAAGGGCGCCAGCTGGAAGCCGACCGAGGAGGTCGACTATCTGGGTCGCAAGCACGGAGTGGTCCGAGGTGGGGTGGCCGACGGGCGCCCGCGGCTGGATCGGGCAGAGCAGGTCGCCGAGGCGATCCTGGTGCTTTCCGGCACCACTAACGGCCGCCTCGCAGTGGAGGGCTTCCGCTCGCTCGAGAAGACGACCGGCCTAGACCTCGCCGACCTGGCGCAAGCTCGTGAGGGGGACCGGATCAGTTTCGCGGACACCCAGGTCCAGCCCCGAACGGTGATCACCTCTCCCGAGTGGTCGGGTATCGAGGGCCATGAGCGGCGCTACTCGCCATTCACGATCAACGTTGAGCGCGACAAGCCCTGGCACACGCTCAGTGGGCGCCAGCACTTCTACCTCGATCACGAGTGGATGCTGGAGCTTGGCGAGGGGCTGCCAGTCTTCAAGCCGCCACTTCACTACGGCCGGGTCTACGGAGACCAGCGGACCGGTGAACCAGGGCGGCTCGAGATCACGCTCCGCTACCTGACCCCACACTCCAAGTGGTCGATCCACTCCGAGTACCAGGACAACATCCACATGCTGACCCTATTCCGAGGCGGCCCGGTGATCTGGCTCAGCCAGGAGGACGCGGCCGCGATTGAGGTCAAGGACAACGACTGGGTAGAGGCCTTCAACCGCAACGGAGTGGTCGCCTGCCGGGCAGTGGTGACCCACCGGATACCGCAGGGGGTTTGCATGATGTATCACGCTAAGGACCGGCACTTGAACGTGCCCTTGACAGAGCTTCATGGGAACCGAGGCGGGACCGACAACTCGCTGACCCGCATCGTCTGGAAGCCGACGCATTTGATCGGCGGTTATGCTCAGCTCTCTTTCGGCTTCAACTACTACGGTCCAACTGGTTCCCAGCGCGATGAGCAGACGGTGATCCGCAAGCGCCAGACCAAGGTGGTGTTCTAGATGCAAATCAAGGCCCAGGTCGGCATGGTCATGAACCTCGACAAATGCATCGGATGCCACACCTGCAGTGTCACCTGCAAGCAGGTCTGGACCAACCGGCCGGGGACCGAGTACATCTGGTTCAACAACGTCGAGACCAAGCCTGGTCTCGGCTATCCTCGCCGCTGGGAGGACAACGAAGAGTGGCGAGGCGGCTGGGAGCTAGACAAACGGGGCCGGCTTCGGCTCAAGGCGGGCGGCCAGCTCCAGAAGTTGCTCAAGATCTTTTGGAATCCCAACCTGCCCAGCATCGACGACTACTACGAACCCTGGACCTACGACTACGAGACCCTGATTACCGCCCCCCTCTCGGAGCGCGACCCGGTCGTCCGCCCCCACTCGCAGCTGACCGGCAAGCAGATGGAGGTCAAGCGGGGTCCCAACTGGGACGACATGCTGGCCGGAGCCCCAGAGACGGCGGGGCAGGACCCAGATTTGAGGGGTATCCAAGAGCACGTTAAGTTCGCCTACGAGCAGGCCTTCATGTTCTACCTGCCCCGCATCTGCGAACACTGCCTCAACCCCTCCTGCGTTGCGTCCTGTCCTTCGGGCGCCATGTACAAGCGGGAGGAGGACGGGATTGTGCTGGTCGACCAGGACAAGTGCCGAGGGTGGCGCTTCTGCGTGAGCGGCTGCCCGTACAAGAAGGTGTACTTCAACCACAAGACCGGCAAGGCCGAGAAGTGCACGCTCTGTTACCCGCGCATCGAGGTGGGGCTGCCCACCATCTGCGCTGAGACCTGCGTCGGCAGAATTCGCTATCTGGGTCTGGTCCTCTATGACGCTGACCGGGTGCTGGAGGCCGCTTCCACCCCCGACGAGAAGGATCTCTTGAACGCGCAAATGAGCGTCTTTCTCGACCCCGAGGATCCGGAGGTGAGAGTCCAGGCCGCTCGCGACGGCATCCCGGACGACTGGCTGGAATACGCTCGGCGCTCGCCAGTCTATGCGCTCGCCATGCGCTATCGGGTCGCCCTGCCCCTGCACCCCGAGTACCGGACGCTGCCCATGGTCTGGTACGTGCCGCCCCTCTCGCCCGTTGTGAACGCGCTGGAGGGGGACGGATACGAGGCCGACCCTGACGACGTTTTCCCGGCCATCGACATGATGCGCATCCCGGTCGCCTATCTGGCGAACCTGCTCACGGCGGGCGACAGCGAGGTGATCAAGACGGTCCTACACCGGCTGGCAGCGATGCGCGCCTACATGCGCAAGCGCCAGATCCTGGACGAGACGGACTCCGAGGTGGCGCGAGCGGTCGGGATGGCCCCCCAGGAACTCGAGGACATGTACCGCCTCTTGGCAATCGCCAAGTACGAGGACCGCTACGTTATCCCCAAGGCCCACACCGAGCTCGCCCAACGGCTCTCGGAACAGCCGGGAACCTGTGGTCTCGACTTTGAGGGCGGCCCCGGCAACTGTGGTGCCCTGCCCCGGCCCGACGAGTCCCTCAACGAACAGTTCATGATGCTGCGCCAGCTGCCCGTCATCGGGCCGGAGGCGGTGGGCGAGTGAGACTGCCCGGGCCGCGCCGGCGGCCGCCCTACAAGCTCATCTCACTACTCCTCCAATACCCCAGCGAGGAGTTGCTGGAACAACGCTCGGAGCTCGCCCAGGCCGTCGCCGAGTTGCCAGCCAGCCGTCCCAAGGACGCGGTGGAACGGTTCTTCGCTCACTTTGAGTCCAGACCGCCGCTCGACCTGCAACAGGAATACGTGAAGACCTTCGACCTCCAGAAGCGTTCCAGCCTCTACCTGACCTTCTACACGGAGGGCGACACTCGTAAGCGGGGCATGGCTCTGCTCCGACTCAAACGCATCTATTCGGCGGTAGGCCTGCCGATCGGGGGACGCGAACTCCCCGACTACCTGCCCGCCATGCTGGAGTTCGCCGAGTTGGCGCCGGCAGGATTGGGCGACCACCTCCTGATCGAATGTCGAACCGGCATCGAGCTGCTGCGCATGCATCTCCAAGACGTGAAGAGTCCTTATGTACATCTTCTGGAGGCCATCTCTATCGGGCTACCTCGCCTCCGCCTGGCCGATCTGGAGGCGGTCAAACGGCTGGTCAAGGAGGGCCCACCCCACGAGGAGGTGGGGCTGCAACCATTCGCGCCTCCTGAGGTCATGCCCGCGATGGAAGCGCGGCGGTGAGGCTGGCGAGCACCTTCCTCTGGGTGGTCCTGCCATATGCCGCGATGGTGCTCTTCGTTGCTGGGCACATCTGGCGCTACCGTCACGACAAGTTCGGCTGGACCTCCAGATCCACCCAGCTCCTGGAGGGAAGATGGCTCGCCTGGGGCAGCAACCTCTTCCACTATGGCGCCCTGGCGGCGATCGGGGGGCACATCCTGGGGATACTGATCCCCACCCAGCTGACCAGCGCGGTGGGGATCAGCGAGTCGGACTACCACCTGCTCTCCGCCGTTGCCGGTTCCGTGGCGGGGATCGCGTGCGTCGTGGGGTTCGTCATCCTGGTCGCGCGCCGAGCCTACTTCCCCCGGGTGAGACGGACCACCACCCCAATCGACGTCGCCACCTACGTGCTCCTGGCGCTGCTGATCGGCCTCGGACTCGTGGAAACGCTCGCGGTGAAC
>DATLQZ010000057.1:0-2172 GCA_035534915.1 Candidatus Dormiibacterota bacterium | reverse complement strand
TGGTGATCTCCGACGCCCATGAAGGGCTGCGGAGCGCGCTGGCCCAGTGCTTCGCCGGCGCCAGCTGGCAGCGCTGCACGGTGCACTTCCTGCGCAACGTGGTGGCGGCCTGCTCCCGCCAGGATGCTCCGGCGGTGCTGGCGCTGGTGAAGACGGTGTTCGCCCAGCCCAGCCAGCTGGCGGCGAGCCAGGCGATCTCCCAAGCCCTGGAGCTGCTGGAACCGAGGTACCCCAAGGTGGCCAAGCTGCTCCGCGACGCCGAGCAGGACATCCTCTCCTACCTGGCTTTTCCCACTGAGCACTGGCGCTCCATTCGCTCCACCAATGCCCTGGAACGGGTGAATGCCGAGCTTGACCGACGGGCCAAGGTGGTGGGGATCTTCCCCAACAGCGCATCCCTGCTGCGTCTCTCCACCGCCGTGCTCCAGGAACAACATGACGAGTGGCAGGATGGCCGCTGCCACTTCTCCCAACAGTCCATGGCCCGACTGGACCCCGCCAACCAAGACCGCCTCACCAACCCCCTAACTGCCGGCTTAGCGGCCTGATGAATCTATCCCTGAGTTCCGCCCGCTTTTACACCACTACGTGGGACTTGACTTCTGGGGTGCGCCGACTAGGTGATAACCTCGCCACCAAGGAGGATGGCGAGAGCGGCTGATGCGCTCGGAAAGGGGTGCGTCCCAGGGCGAGATCAGCCCGGCGCCTGATGAGACCGTTCGGAAAGGAGGTCCTAACCGAGCTGTGTTTTCGTGCCCGGCGCTGCCGGGTCCTCCGTCCCATCGACACCTCGGCGAGCCAGCCACCTGTCGCACCACCACCTGAACGTGGTGCGCCGCGCCGTCCCGCTCCACTGAACACGGTTGGCCACAATACCCATCGCCAACCAGCTCCCAACGCCTAATTCCGCCTCAGCCAGCCCTGCCATTGCATGGTCAAACAACGCGAGCGCTAACAGATGCCCGTGCCGACGGCTCGACGGTATACTGCATAAATAGATCGGATTGGGAACAATCGGACAGCAAGACGGGCGCAGGACGCCCGGGTTGGAGCAATGGGAAGAGGCTGGTGACGCCGGGAGAGGACGGCCCGCCGAGCCAGCATCAGTCGAAGGTCCCAGCAGCTCGGTCGGCCTCGCCAGCGGAGCCATTCGATTGGCACCCGGAGCCTCACTTGATCGGGTACACGAGTGCGGAGGCGCGCCCAGCGCTGGAGCGACTGGGCAGCGAAGCCTGGCAGGTGGCCCTCAGCTACCTGTATGACGAGCAAGCGCAGCGCCCGGTTGCGCCCGAGTCATACGGCGAGATGCGCCAGCACCTCTTTGGGAACCGAGGCCTCCCAGCCCGCGCCCCAGTGGAGCCGACCAACTCCGTGGATATCCTCCGGGAGTTCCAGGACCGACTTGCGCCGCGCCAGTTCAACGCCGCCCACCCACGCTCATTCGCCTACTTCACGCCACCGCCGTTGGTGATGTCGATCGTCGGGGAGTTGTTGACCCAGTGGCTGAACCAGTCCGTGGATCTTTGGCAGGCCGGACCTTCGGCAGCGCTGATCGAGGAAGAGGTGGTCGGCTGGTTACGGGACCTGCTGGAGATGCGAGAGGGGAGCTGGGGCGTGCTCACCTCCGGCGGGGTCATGGCGAACATCATGGCCATGACGCTCGCGCGCGATGTCCACCTGCAGCGACGCCTGAGCCTGTCCAGCCACGAGCGTCCTCGCGGGAGAGCTCTCGCGGGCGTTCGCGTATACACGTCTGATCAGGCGCACTTCTCGATCGCCCGCGCCCTCAGCGTACTGGGCTTCCCCCGAGAAACGCTGCACCTGGTGCCTTCCGACGATCACTTTCGGCTCCAGGCTGACGCCGTGGCCGAGGCCATCGCCGCGGATCGGGGGGCCGGATATCTGCCGCTAGCGATCGCGGCGGTGGCTGGCTCCACCAACACCGGCGCCGTCGATGCGGTGCCAGCGCTGGCGGACCTGGCCGACCGCGAGGGGATGTGGCTTCATGTGGATGCGGCCTACGGGGGCGCCGCACGGCTCTCTCGGCGAGACGCACATCGCGTCCCCGGCCTGCAGCGAGCCGACTCGGTGACCATCGATCCCCACAAGTGGTTCTTCCAGCCGTGTGACATCGGTGCGCTGCTGGTGCAACGGCGGGAGGACCTCAGGTCC
>DATLQZ010000056.1:0-4790 GCA_035534915.1 Candidatus Dormiibacterota bacterium | reverse complement strand
CTCGAAGTCCTACTGGCCAGAAATGCGAGCGCCTGCGGTGTGATGCTTCGATAATCATGATGCATCGCTGCCGTACTGACCGAGCGAGAGGGGCGCATACCACTTGGTGTGTAGTAGTTGGGAGTCTCTCAAGCCCGCATCTCCCTCTAAAGCATGGGCTTGAGTGCCTGTCCGCCGTCGGGTCCGGAACATGGCTCGAGTTTCGGTCCGTTCCCTTGCCGCTTAGCATGGGGCGGCGACCAGGTCCGTCGCCCCGGCATCTTTGCGTTCTTCCGTTGGAATGGCCGACGACGATCGCTCTGATTCGTACGTTCAACTTGGCGCGCTGGATTGCATGCCAGGACAAGGTGGCTTGGTGTAGCAATTCAACGCAGGCAAACAAGGGTGGACTCGTTTCGCATTGCGAACACCGGCGATCACCTGGACTTTGCCCCCATGGCCGCCAGCTACCGCGGCGCGCTACCGCCGCGCTACCGCGCACCTCCTATTCCGGCCGCAACACACGAGGTGATGCTGATGAGGTCATAGACGACGCATGCGGGGTATGCTACGGTGCCGCTATTGGGATGGCTCTCAGCTATCGTCGTGATGGCGGATGTCGCTCCCCAGACGGATAGGTGCCATGACCTGCACGCGCCGAATGATGAGCCAACCACAGCGTCGGCGTGCGCTGGTGTACCGCCAAGCCGCCGGCACGGGAGCGGCGCGCTGGGGTCGCGGCCCTTCCATAGGGAAGGAACTCAGGGAGGCAGCCTCAGCGTGCGGTGCCGCCACCGAGGTACGGTCCCGGCTGGGAGGCCATGGTGATCAGGGCCCGAAGGCAGCGGCTGCGATCAACGGCAGCCTGCCGCCACGTCGCAGCAGATCGGCATCGGTTGCGTCTCTGCGCAGTACCTTGGGCGCCGGATCGCGATCGGCCGTCTTTCTGGGCACCGGCACAGGAGGAAGCGCCGTAGATGAGATGGTTCACTGATCGTCGCGGCACCCGATTGGCGGGCAGGGTTGCGGCAATGGGGCTCGTGGTGCTCTTGCTCGCGCTGGTTGGAGGAGCACGGTGGGCGGCGGAGACGACGAGGGACGCCTTCAGCAACGCCCGCCCGCCGTTCTTGAAGTCGCCCACCAGCTCCTTCTTCTTGGCGTCCACCGAGATCACCGGGTCGCCCACCGCCAGGTAGGTCTGGCTGGTCTGGCTGATATGGGCGAACTGGGCATCGCGGTCGGGGTGGTCGCCCCCTTCGCGGGTTTTCTGGTTGCCCTGCAAGCTGTAGCCCAGGTGGTCCAGCGCCGTGGCCACCCACTGGTGGCTGACCTGGTGGCCCAGCCTGCCCAGCGCTGCGGCCAGCGTGCGCACACTCTTGCAGGTCCAGCGCAAGGGCGACTCGGGGTCGCCACGTGCCGTGGGCTCGACCAACCCCTCCAGATCCCGCAACACCGACGGGTCTTTGGCCACCAGTTGCTTGCGCCCGCCCCCCGGTCGGCGCACCCGCCCCGCCTCGGCACTCGCCACCGCCCCGCGCACCTCCTTGATTCCCAACCCGATCGTCGCACGCGACAGGCCGGTGGCCTGAGCGACCACGGTGACCCCACCCCAGCCCAGGGTCAGCGCCTCCGACGCCGCCAGCCGCCGCCGCCCACGCTCGTCCAACGCCACCGCGGCCAGGGCGTACCGCTTCCGTATCTGTTCAATCCTTGTTTCCTTGTCCATCCCTCCAGTGTACCGGGGTTACTCGCACTCGACTAGTTTGTTTTTAGACGACTCCTAAGTACTACAGCAGCACTTAAGCGGCCACCCTCTGCGCCTCCGGTTGGTCGAGGACGGCGAGGATGCGGGGCCAGAGGCCCGCTTTGCGCCAACGCTGATACCGACTGTAGACGCCTGGCCAGGGGCCGAAGTGGGCGGGCAAGGTGCGCCAGGAGCAGTTGGTGCGCTCCACCCAGAGCATCGCGGCCACCATCCGGCGATGGTCCTGCGGCGGACGGCCGCGCCCCGACTGCCGTGGGGGCAGTAGCGGCAGGACACGCTCCCACTGGCTCTCCGTCAGGTGGGGATTCCGTGCGGGCGGGAGCGCGCGGAGCACCGGGCGCGGCAGGGGCAGGGGCAGCGGGCGGCGGGCCCGTCGAGCTACATGCGCGCGCCGTGCCCGGGCTTGATGGCGCCGCCGCCAGCGCGACCAGCGCAGGCGGAAGCGGAACCGCTCGGGCGGCTCGGCCAAGGCCAGCAGCAGCCGACGTAGCTCGGGCACCGTGAGCGGGATCAGGGTGTGCGCCGAATCTGGCCCCCCTTTTTTCCGCCGTCCCGGTCGGGTGCGGCGGTGGCGTAGGCGCGGGTCACTTCCAGATAGGCGTGGGCCAACAAGGCCAGGGTCATGTGACGATACCAGGGCTGCCAGCGCCGCACCTCATACTGGTCCAGCCCCACCAGATCCTTGGCCCGTTCGAACCCTTCCTCGATCGCCCAGCGCGCCCCGGCCACGCGCGCCAGGGTGCTGAGCGTGGTCGTCGCTGGCCCGAAGGCCCGATAATAGGCCAACTCCGTGGGGTCGCTCAGGCTGCGGCGGGCGAGTGCCCACGAGGCCAGCCCCGTGGGGCCAGCCGCCGCCAGCGGGATCTCGGCCCAGTCGTAGAGCCGTGGTCCCTGACTCCCCTCCCCCGCGGAGCACCGATGCCAGGCCGCCGTCGGCAGGGCGGCGAAGGCGGTGTCCACCCGCTGCCGCCACCCGTCCACCTCCACCGGGTGATCGCACGAGACCGCCAGCACGTAGGGCCGCTGCTCGGCCTCCAGCCAGGGGCGCAGGTGCCCGGCATTGCCATAGACTTCGTCCCCGGCAACCCAGGCGGCCGGCACCCCCGCCGCGAAGGCTCGCCCCAGCATGGTCTGGGCCAACTCTCCTTTGGTGGCAAAGCCGACTGCCGCGGGCACCCCCGCCTCCGCCCGGCGCGCCGCGTCCGCCGCCCACTCCTCGGGCAGGTAGAGTTCCCGGTCCAGGAAGGCGCGGCCACGCGCACTCGCATAGGCCAGGAACACCCCGATTTGGCTATTCTCGACGCGCCCGGCGGTGCCGCTGTATTGCCGCTTCACCCCGACCGACTTGGTTCCTTTCTTGAGGAATCCCGTTTCATCGATCACCAGCACCCCATGCGGCATCCCCAGGTGCTCCACCACGTAGGCCCGCAGGTCATCCCGCACCGCGTCCGCGTCCCAGTGCGCCGCGTTCAGCAGGCGCTGCACCCCGTCCGGGCTGGGCTCACCCATCTGTTCCGCCAGTTGCCAGCCATTCTTGCGCTCGACCCGGTCGAGCAGCCCTCCCAGATAGCGCCGCGCCCGTTCCCGCACCTCCGCCCGTTTGAACCGTCCCGCAATGCGCGCATGCACCGTATTCAGGCCCACGCGCCATTCGCCTAGCCTCGCTCGTTCTTCTCGCGTCTCGTCCACTTCATCCGGTCCCATGGTCGCCTTCCTTCTCCTCCCAGAAGACTACCATGCGGGCGAAATAAGTGCTGCTGTAGTACTAAGCTGCACCTGCGGTCGGCGGCCAGAGCCATGCCTTTAGCGCCACCTTGAACCCCGCCGACTGGCCCCAGCAGGCCACCAATGATGGCCTCACCTCCAGCACCGTCGGCACCGGCCGAGGCGACGTCCTGTCCCAGACGATCCAGAACCAGGCAGGGACCGTCACCTACAACATCGACCAGGCGGGGCGCGACAACCAGATCGGCGTCCTGAGCATGGGGAGCACCACCCCGCTGACCACCACCTACGCCTTCAACGACAACGAGCAGATGACCGGAGTGGCCCTACCCAACAATGTGGAGCAGGACGCCGGGTATGACGGGGCCAACCGGCTGACCAGCCTGAGCGCCCAGAACACCGCCAACCACACCTTGCTCAACAACCTCTATCAATACGGATACGATCCGCTGGGCTTGACCACCGCGATCACCACCACCGTGCAGGGCAGTCCCAGCAGCCAGAGCTTGAGCCACGACGCGGCGGGCCGGCTCACCGCGATCACCGGCACCGCCCCGACGGGCAGTTGGAGCTACGACGGGCGGGGGAACCTGAGCAGCGCCACCAATAGCGGCGTCACCACGAGCTACAGCTACAGCACAAGTAATCCAGAAGAGCTAGCCTCCACCAGTATCTCCGGCCAGCCCACCATCTACTATGGCTATGACGGGGCCGGTGACACTACCAGTATCACCAATACCAGCAGCTTGAACCGACAGTTGAGCTACGATGCCCAGACGCGGCTCACCCAGATCACCTTCGGCAGTCCGATTACCCAGACCGTGGTGATCACCTACAACGTGTTCGGCCAGCGGGCCAACTACGCGGTGACGCCCAGCGGGGCGGGGCAGCCCAGCCTGAGCGAGCACTTCTGGTATCAAGGAGACCAAGTGAGCCAGGTCGCGTATACGGGGACCAGTATCACCACCCCGTATACCGACACCTACGTCTACAGCCAGGATGGGGCGCCCCTGGAACTGCTGCGGCAACAGGGCGCGAGCGTCACCCCCTATTGGTACGTGCTGGATGGGCAGGGCAACGTGGTGGCGCTGACCAATCAGAGCGGCGCCGTGGTGGACTCCTACACCTATGACCAGTGGGGCAAGCCGCTCACGGTCAGTGAGAGCGTGCCCCAGCAACTGCGGTATGCCGGCTCCTGGTATGACAACGAGCTTGGCTGGTATTGGCTGAGCGTGCGGTCCTATGATCCGACCCTCGAACGCTTCTTGCAGCCGGACCCCAGCGAGCAGGAGGGGCTGTTCAACTACATATACGGGGGGGA
>DATLQZ010000055.1:0-46197 GCA_035534915.1 Candidatus Dormiibacterota bacterium | reverse complement strand
CCGTCTCGAAGCGATAAATCTTTAGACCGGTGCGGATGTCCGCTCCGGGCCACATTCGGTATTACCCCTGCTTTCGCAGAGCTATTCCCAACTTCGAGGTTGGTTGGTCACGTGTTACTCACCCGTCCGCCACTCGGCCTTACGGCCTCGTTCGACTTGCATGTGTCAGGCACGCCGCCAGCGTTAATCCTGAGCCAGGATCAAACTCTCCGTCATTACCAACTCGGCCGAAGCCGAGGAGGTGGCAAAGAATTTGTTTGGGCCCCTTCCCAAGGGGCATGTGGATACAGAATCGTCTCCACTCTTCAATTGTCAAGGTACGGACGGCCCCTCCCGGAAGGGAGGAACAGCGCTCTACCCGAGGGCTTGGCGCGGACTGTGAAGTATAGAGCTGGGCCTGGCTGAGGTCAAGGTTGATCTCAGAGCAGCCTCAGTGCCGGCTCAAAGGAGCTGTCGGCCAGAGAAGGCCCTGGCAACGGTCCGCTCGTCCGCGTAGGCCAGCTCGCCGCCGACTGGCAGTCCGTGCGCGAGCCGGGTGACCCGCGGTGGGGTCCCGTCGAGCCGCCGGACAAGGTAGCCCGCAGTCGCCTCCCCCTCCACGTCGGAGTCCGTGGCCAGGATCACCTCCTCCACCTTGCCCCCGATGACCCGGGCCACCAACTCATCCGCGTGAATCTCGGATGGGCCGATGCCGTCCAGGGGAGATAGCGCCGCTCCCAGCACGTGGTACAGCCCCCGGAACTCTCCGGTACGTTCGATCGCCAAGACATCGCTGGGATCCTCGACGACGCAGATCAGCGCCTCCTGGCGCCCGGCCTGACGGCAGATGGCACACAGCTCCCCGCGCTCACTGAGGAAAAAACATACGGGGCAGCTCCCGACCGCCTCCGCCACCAGACGGATCGTCCCAGCCAGCCCCTGCAGCGCTGGCTCCGGCCAGTGGCAGGCTTGGAAAGCCATCCGCTGCGCGGTCTTGGGGCCAATCCCAGGGAAGCGCGCGAATTCCTCCGCGAGCCGCTCCACGGGTCCGGGCAGCAGCGCCAACGCTAGTACATGGTCATCAGAGGACGGATCAGGGCATCCCCGGGGGCAGCATTCCCGGTGGCATGATCGCCTCCATGGATCGCGCGGCCAGCTCGCGGGACCGGTCCATCGCGTCATTGACCGCCGCCTGAACCAGGTCCCCGACCATCTCGCTACCCTCGTCGAAGACGGCGGCGTCGATCGTGACGGCCGTCACTCTCTGCTGACCGTTGCAACGGACGAGGACTGCGCCTCCCCCCGCCGAGCCCTCCACCTCCTGAGTGGCGAGGTTCTGCTGAGCCTGCTCCCACTGACGGGCCATGTTTTGCTGCAGCTGGCGCAGCTGTTTCGGATTGAATTGCGGCAATAGCTTCCCCTGATACTGGATCGAACTCATTCTAGGGGGCGGTCGGCGGCGGACGACCAGGTTCGTGAAAGTCGACCTTGCGAACGGTGCTTCCGGGGAAGTACTTCATCGCCAGCCCCAGGGCGCTGGGTTCCTCATTGTCAGGCGGCGGCTCTGGCGACTCCTCACCAGCCAGCACCAACTGGACCTTGAATGCCCCTCCCAGGATGTCCCGACAAGCCTGCTCCAAGATCAACAGATTGGCGGGAGATTTGAGCTGCCCGAGATGCCACGGGTAGCGTACCTCGACGGTCAGCCGGTCATTGCTCAGCGCACTCGCCCTGGTCTCGCGTGCCAGCGCGGCGAAGGGACCGTGATGATGCTGCTGGGCCCACTGAATCACCTCGGGCCACCGCCGCTGCCAGTCCGGTACAGGTGGAGTGTCCGCAGACGCTGCTGTAGCAGCCGAAGGGGCAGAGGAGAGACGGCCTGGGTCGTCGTCTGATGCAACCATACCCACGACCTCCGGCGGGCTCGCGGGCGATGCCTGGCCCTCTGCCGACAGCACTTGCGGGGATGGGGACAGCTCTAACTGCGCAACCGGCTCAACCACGGTCGGCTCTGGAGTAGCGCCAAGCGGCGATCGGGGCCGCTCTGAATGCGCAATGGGCGCAACCACAGCGGGTGCGGCAGGGACGGTCACGGAGTAAGCGGCGCCTACCTTAAGCAGGATCACCTCGAGCGCCATCCAGGGGTCGTCAGCTCGCCGCAGTTGGTTGCCACCCTGGGAACAGGCGTCCATCAGGTCGAGCCAGCAGCGCCCACCCCCACCGCCTGCCGCCAAGAGGGCCCACTGCCGGTCGCGGGCGAGCGCACCGAGGGAGCGCAGGAGCTGGCGCGGCTCGACCCCAGCCACCGAGAGCTGATGCAGCTCATTCCAGGCGACCGCCAGGTCACCGGAAGCGATGGCGTCGGCAAGTCTGCCCAGGGCTCCGGGGTCAGCCATGCCCAGCGCTGCGCGCACCAAGTCAAGGTCGGAGAGCCCCTCGTCGGTACCGATCAACCGGTCAAGCAGCGATTCCGCATCCCGGAGTGAGCCGCTGCCGGCCTGCGCCACAAGGTTCATCACGTCAGTCGTGGTGGGAACGCCCTCCTGCTCGCATATCTTGACGAGATGTTCCGCCATGGCGTCAACCGGTATGCGGCGAAAGTCAAAGCGCTGGCAGCGGGACAGGATGGTCTCGGCCAGTCGATGGGGCTCGGTCGTCGCCAGGATGAAGCAGGCGTGCTCGGGGGGCTCCTCCAGCGTTTTAAGAAAGGCGTTCCCCGCCTCGGTCGTCAGCATGTGGGCCTCATCGATGATGTAGACCTTCATGCGCAGCTCACTGGGGAGGAACTGGGCTCGTTCCCTGAGGTCGCGAATCTCGTCTATCCCGCGATTGGTGGCAGCGTCGATCTCGATGACGTCCAGACTGCGTCCGGCGGCTACCGATTCGCAGGCGCTACACCGGCCACACGGCTCACCGTCCTCAGGCGTCACACAGTTGATCGCGCGGGCGAGAATCCTCGCCGCCGAGGTCTTGCCTGTCCCGCGGATGCCAGTGAACAAATAGGCGTGCGCAAACCGGCTTTCGCGGACCGCATTGCGCAGCGTCCGCGCCACCACCTCCTGTCCGACCAGGTCGCCGAACCGCTGCGGTCGGTATTTAAGGTAGAGGCTCTGCCGCACCGAGTTCATGTTGCTCAAGATGATCGCGCACCCCTCTTCGTTGAGACATCCCCGGCGCTTACCTCACCCCGAGCTAGACCCGGGGAGCCCGACGACACTCCAGTCGCTCCGCGTACCGCTGCTTCCTTCCGGACCTGACGGGGTTGGCGGTGATTGGCTGCGCCGGACCCGGATTTCAACGCCCGGAAATGAGGAGCCGACCCGATGACACCTCCCCTCCGAGGGGAGTTCGACCCCGCTGTAGCGGATTGCGGGTACAGGGCACCGCTAACTCCCCGTCTAGCGCGATCAGGAAGATTCTAGCGCACGGGCTGCTACAGGCCTCTCCGGCAGCATCATGGGGTCGGCTTGTGAGCTCTCAAGGAGTAGGAGAGGGGGATTTGGGGGCGGTCCTGCGGGAACTTCCAGATCCCTGGGCTGGACTCAATCAACTCCGGAAACCGTTGAAAGTAGGTCTCGTCCCTCTCCACCACCTGCTCTATGACGAGCCCGGCGTGGGCGATCGCCGTCACCACCGCTCCCAGCGGATGAACCCATTCGACGGTGTCATTGTTGAGGGTCGCAAGCTCCCGGTCGGTGTAGTCGCCGGGGCTGCCGTCTAAGATCGCCGATCCCTCCCGATAATCCGCTTCGAAACACGGCAGTTCACCCGCCATGGCATCCGCCAGCGGGTGGAACTCCGCCAGGTACAGCCGGCCCCCTGGGCGCAGCAACCGACTCACCACCTCCGCCCATCGGTCGATGGACGGAAGCCAGATGAGGGCTCCCCTGCCGGTGTAGACGATGTCGAACTGCCGACCGAGAGCTTCGGGCGCATCATCCACCGCAGCGACCACAAAGTCGGCCACCAAGCCAATCTCTTCAGCCAAACTCCGGGCGAACGCGATGGCGGGGGGAGAAAAGTCCAGACCGGTAGTGAGAGCACCCAGCCGCGACCAGGAGAGGGTGTCCAGCCCGATATGGCACTGGAGATGAAGGAGCGTCTGGTCGGTTACATCGCCCATCTCCTCCAACTCGAACGGGAACAAGGTGGATCGTCCGGCTCGGAAGCCCGGAAGGTCATAGAGGGCTGACTTGGCATGAATCGCGGTGCGCTCATCCCACCAGCGTCGATTCGTATCCAAGTGCAGCTCGTCCACGGACCCAAGATCGCAGATTCTGATACCCCGGTGGGCGGCTTGCCCCCATCGCCGTCAGAGATCCATCCTCGCCAAGTTGCGATGTCCAGCCCTCAGAGCTGCCAGCGAGGCGACTCCAGCGACCAAGCCACAGGTCAGCAGCGCCAACGCTTCCGACAGGAAGCTGGGCTGGCTCGTGATGAGGAGCGCCAGGGTGAGCGCCACCACGCAGACGGCGATGTAGGCGGCGCCCACCACCATGAACAGGATGGCCATCCAGATGCCCACCGCCCGCCTCGGGTCCGTCCAGTCTAGACGTGGCCACACCGCCCCCAAACCGGTGGACAAGGAGCTCAGCCCCAGCACGCAGACCACGAGGAGGGTGGCAGAGAAGGCCATCTGCCCCACCGGGGCGCCAACTCTAATCTCGGCGCTGATCATCAGGACAAGGCTGGCCCCTGTCGCCACCAGGGCGGGCAGGGCGAGCTTGCTCAGCAGCAGGGTGCGAGCCGACACCGGGGCGGTTTTGAGGCACCAGAATTGGCGGCCCTCAGAGCCAACCGCGCGCAGCCCAAGTCCACTGGCGGCAAAGAGCGCCGCGAACGCCGAGGTGGTGAGGGGACCGTACCAGATCGGAAAGCGCTGGAAGGCACCCAAGCCCACGCCCCGACTGCGCGGAGCCAGCAGATAGACCGCGAAGAGGCCGATCGGCAAAAGCAGTTGGATCAATTGGGCCGGATCTCGCCGGAGCATTCGCCAGTCCTTTCGGACCACGGCCAGTGCTGGCGGCAGACGCATGAACCTAGGGTTCTGACGCTGCCTACGCCCGATCGCCATCTGAGAGCGGAACCAGCCTTCCCTCAGCATAGGCCCGGCGAGCCAAACCGCTCCCGCGGTCGCGCACACCCCGAGCACCAGCTGCGCAAGCATCAGGAATGCCGCAGGCTCCCACTGGCTTCGCACCGAGTCGACGAGGCTCATGGCCGCCCAGGTCGACGGCAGCCAAACGGGGGTGTGGATGCCCTGGGCGACGTTGCCTATGCCAAACCCTGAGATGCCGCCGCTCCCAACAGTGGCAACGATGTCCACCGCCGCCACCCCGATCCCCACCAGGCCGACCAGGATCGCGGCCGCGTCCTTGACGCGGCTCGCTGGCACCAGCCGCACCAGGGCGACGACTGCTAACAGGGCGAGAGCCATCGGGACGACCAATAAGGAGCAAAGCACCACGAGCGCCATCGGTATCAAGCCGGGGCTGCCGTACACCACTGCAGCCCCGAGGACCACCGGGCCACCAACTGCAGTCCCAACGCAGATGCCCAAGAGGAGTTGACACGACAGCCTATAGGTCAAAAACAGCCTCGGGCTGATAGGGGTCAACAGCAGCCATTCGACATCGCGAGCGAAGTACACCGCCGCCAGCGCGAAGCTTACGGAGGTGCCAAGGGTGAATGCGACAAGTACCACCATCAGGGCAGAGAGCAGTCCCAAAAGGTGGCCCGAGCGCCCGAGATCGGCGCGGCGGAGGAGATGCTCCACCACCGGGGTTGCCCCAACCCAGATCAGGATGCCCACAACCGGGGCGCCCATGGTGGCCAATCGGCGACCGGCGCCACTCCGCCAGCGGGAGTTCCAACTGCTTCGAAAGCCGGCGGTGGCGAGCCCAATCATCTGCGCCCGGGCAGTGGGTCGGCCTTGGGCGAGCCCAAGGACCGGTGCTGGGGTCAACACCGCGCGCTCACGCGCTTAGCGCTGAGATCAACCAGGACGTCTCTTGGTCCCGTCCGCCAGTGACTTTCATGAAGGCGCTCTCCAGAGCCCCGGGGACGCCGGTCCCGGAACCCGCGGCGCGCTCCAGCTCGGGAACTGTACCAATGGCCACCAGACGGCCTTCGTTGAAGATGCCCACCCGATCGCACAGCACGCTGGCGATATCGAGCGCGTGGGTGCTCAGAAAGACGGTGTGGCCGGTCGCACACAGGGTGCGAAGCATCACCTTCAGCTGCCGCGCGGCCTGGGGATCCAGCCCCACTGTGGGCTCATCCAGAAACAGAACTGCGGGGTCGTGCATCAGGGCCGCACAGAGTGCCAGCTTCTGTCGCATCCCGCGTGAATAGGACTGCACCAATTGGCCCGCCGCCGCCTCGAGGTCCAGCGCCTCCAGGAGCGCCGGTATGCGCCGCCGGCGGCGCTCCCGGCTGATCCCGTGCAGGTCCGCCGCCAGCTCCAGCATCTCTAGCCCGGTCAGCTTCTCGTACAGCGGAGCGCTGTCAGGAACGTAGCCGAGCCGCCGCCGAGCCGCCGTGCCATCGCTCTGGATGTCGTGTCCGCAGATCAGAATCCTGCCGGTGGATGGCCTGAGCAACCCGACGGCCATCTTGATCGTCGTGGTCTTGCCGGCGCCATTGGGGCCGATCAGGCCAAAAAGTTCTCCGGGTCGGATCGACAGATCGAGTTGCTCCACCACGACCTGGTCCTCGAAGGTTTTACCGATGCCTTCGAAGACGACCGTGGATGAGGTGGGGAGGTCGTCTGCCACAGAGCCGATTATCACCCCCCTCACATTTCTCCCATCGGTCGATGCGACGTTGTAACCTCGGGGGATGACCACAACCACCTCGTCTCAGCGTTCGGTGCCGGCACGGTTCCATCTCGACGACCTGAACCTGTCCCAGGGCAAGCTAGCTCGTCTGCACACACTCCTCTATGAGCACGGGCCCGGCAACGGCACTCTGCTCCTACTACCTCTGGACCAGGGGATGGAGCACGGTCCTGTCGACTTCTTCTCGAATCCCCCTTCCAAGGACCCCGAGTTCCAGTGCCAGCTGGCGGTGCAGGGGAACTACTCGGGAATCGCCCTGCAGATCGGATTGGCGAGCAAATATCTGCCGTCCTATGCCGGCCGGATACCCCTGGTTTTGAAAGTCAATGGCAGAACCACGGTGCCCAGCTCTGACGACGCCTTCTCGCCGCTTACCTCTTCGGTCGAGGATGCGGTGAGGCTGGGAGCGTCGGCGGTGGGTTACACCTGCTACGTGGGCTCGCCTGCCCAGGACCGTGACCTCCGCCAGATGAACGAGGTGCGTCGCGATTGCGAACGATTCGGGATGCCCCTCATCTGCTGGTCCTACCCCAGAGGTTCGGCCATCGCACAACGAGGGGGTCAGGACAGCCTGTATGCCATCGATTACGCGGCCCGGGTGGCGGCCGAGATGGGGGCTGATGTTATCAAGATCAATATACCCCGCGACCACAGCCCTGCCGATGCCTCCTCCCCCGCCCCCTACGACAGCCTGGTGGAAGACCGCCGAGAGATGCTCGCCAGGGTCATCCGCTCCGGGGGCCGCTCTCTGGTCATCTTCGCGGGTGGCAGTAAGCTCGGGGACGAGGCGCTCCTGGGGAGAATCGAAGACTGCATGGCGGCCGGTGGGACGGGATTCATCTTTGGACGCAACATGTGGCAGCGCCCCATGGACCAGGCGCTGGCGATGACCTCCCGGGTGCACAGCATTCTGGCCGGCTACGGGGCAGGCGGCTGACCGGGAGTCCTTCAGGGGCCGAACAGCGGCGGAACGGCGGCCCGCGCGGCGATCCCCATGAGCGGGCCCAGGGCGACCACGAAGCCGAGGAACGTGAGCGCGCAGAGAGTGACCCCGACCATCACAGTCCGGCCCGGCAGATCGAGTTCCGGCCCGTCCACTCTGCTGTCAAACACCAGCAGCATCCAGCGAAAGGCTGCGGCCAGCGATAGCACCCCGGACACCAGCGCGACCCAGACCAGCCACCCGAACCCACCTCTCGCGGCCGCCTCTAAGGAGAACAGCCGGCCGAAGAACCCGGCGAGCGGAGGCACCCCAGCCACCGCAGCTAGCAAAAGCGCCAGCAGCCCGGCCAGAACGGGCGAGCGCGCCCAAAGTCCGCGGATGGCGGATGGATCGTCGCGCTCGCCCGCGACCCGAAAGGACCCCAGAAGCCCAAGCGCCGCGGCGGCGGCGGGTACGACGCCCAAGGACAGGTAGAGGATGCCAGCGGTGGCCGTCGCCGCCACCACCGTCATGGCCATCAAAGCCAGCGCCATCTGAGCGATGAGCAGATAGTGAACCACGGCCAAGAGTCGGCGCTCCCGCAGCGCCATCAGCGGAGCACCTAGCAGGGTGAGTCCGGCCACCACGGCGACCGTGACCGTCCAGTCACCGGGAGCGGAGGCCAAGGCACCCGGAAGCAACCGCACGAGTGCGGCGAGCGCCGCGAGTGCGATCAGCACGGTGCGAGCGACCGCAGGCATCAGCGGGCCGGTCAAAGCCTCCTCCACCCGCCAGACCCCCATGGGGAACAGGCCGATCTGACCAGAGGCGCCAATCACGATCAGAAGGGCGGCCAGAGCCAGCAGAGCGTCAACCGGAAGGGGTTGACCCGCGATCGCGCTGAGACTGGTTGCTCCCGTCACTCCCGCCAGAATCCCCTCCCCCCCAATGAAGACGACGAGCAGCAACCCGCTGAAGGTGAGGGATCGCACCGCCGTGCGCATGGCGGCCGGATCGGTCTTACGCAGGCCCAACGCCAAGGAGAGGGGCATAGCGGTCATGGCTAAGCCGACTGCGAGGCTGACCAGATCCGCGGCGGAAGCGGTGAATATGACACCGCCGGTGGCGACCAGCAACAGCGCGTGGTACACGCCGACGTGGGGCTCCAGCTCGACCTCAGCATCCGCTCCGCAGACAACGACCGCACCGGCGGCGGCTATGCCAGCGGCATAGAAGAAGAGGGCAAACCTGTCGATGAGGAAACTGCCATGCTCAATGTCGGGCGGCGTGGCTCCATACGAGGTCCGCCAGAAGCCCACGCTCGCCAAGAATGCCAACGCGAGCGTGGCCAACGCCAGCCAGCGACTCGGGGGACGACCCCAGGCTCCCGAACCGTGCTCGCGAAGGTCCAGACCGACGCAGCCGGCCGCCCCCAACGCCAAGATCCCGATCGGTGCGAAGTCCTGCAGAAAGACCAGATTCATCGGTGAGCACCGGCGGGCGGCGGAGGGGGTGCATAGCTGGAAATCCGGGCCGCGACCAGGTCGGTACCGTGGACGGTGTAGGGCACAAAGTAGCCCGCCGAGATGCCGAAGGCGACCAGCAGACTGGCCAGAATCCAACCGGCGTAGAACTCCGAACCGTGGGCATCCGCGACCTCAGTCGCCTCCGTGGTCCCGGGGGCCCCGCCACTCCAGAAGAGGACGGCCCCCAAGCGCCAGACCCCGGAGATCAGGACTAACAGCCCCAGCACTGTGAGCGCCGTGACGAACCGATGAGCGACGAAGCTGCCCACCAGGAGCTGGAACAGCGCAGGGAAGCCCGCAAGAAAGGGGACTCCCAACAGGCTGGCGACCGCGATCGTGAAAA
Source organism: Candidatus Dormiibacterota bacterium (assembly GCA_035534915.1). Classification (GTDB taxonomy): domain Bacteria; phylum Chloroflexota; class Dormibacteria; order Aeolococcales; family Bog-877; genus AG-12. The sequence goes on along the minus strand of DATLQZ010000055.1, from coordinate 36,588 downwards.
GCAACCGCAGCCTCGGCGCCGACTGGGCGGCCCCCAGCAGCTCCTTGAGCCGCTCGTGGCCGCCGCGATCGGCCACTGCGCCAATGACCAACAGCAGCAGCGGGCCGAAGAGGGCAGCGGCAAAGGCCAGCCCCAACGCCCCCGCGATCGAAGTCTCTGAAAAGGCTGCCACCCCAAGCAGAACGGGACCCCCAACGGCAACCAGACAATAGGCCGCGACTCGACGAGGTTCCCGGCTGCCGCGCGCCGCCAACCCACCCCAGAACAGGGTGATCAGCGCCAGAGCCAGCAACGGGACCACCAGCTGGATGGAAGCCACTGGGTCCATGTCCAAAAGAACCCGGACCAAGCCGTACGCACCCAGCGGCAAAGACGAAATTGAAAGCAGCATCCCGACCGGTGTGGGAGCGGTCGCCACCCCCTCCACAAACCATCTCTGGAGGGGGAAGATGGCCATCCTGCTTCCAAAGGCGAATAGCAGCAAGACGGCGACGATGAGTCCAGGAGCCCCCTTCAAGGGATTGACCGTCGAGAGTGTCAGGAAGTCAAAAGTGGTGTTCCCGCTCCGCAAGAGCAGCAGGAGCGTGGCGGCCACCAGTGCCGCTACCGACAGGGACTGAGACCAGAGCACCCGGCGGCCGGCCTCGGCCCCCCCCTCCCCAAAAGCTACCAGCAGGGACAGCGGCAAAACCGGCATGGCGAAGAAGATCGCGAAAAGGAGGAGGTCCTGGGTGGCGAGCGCACCGGTAAGAGCCACCTCGGACACCAGCAGCAGGGCAAAGTAGGTGCGGTATCGGCCCCGGTGCCGCCAGCTGGCGAGCACCAGAGCCGGAAACACCGCGGTAACCGCGAACAGGAGCATCAGATTCAGGCCGTCCGTCCCCAGGTGGTAGTCCATCTGAAAGAAGAAGTGCCGGAGCCACGGAGCATCGAACGATGGCTGAGGCAGCGCCCCCTGTGCCGGATTGCCGACCTCGCCCAGAAGGTCAAAGATCGCGATCAAAAGTGACAGCAAGGTGGCGAACAGCGCGGTAGTCCGGACGCGAAACCGCTCCAGATCGGAGCGCACCGGTAGCGCCAGCACCAGGAGCGCCGCCGCCCCAGGGATGAAGACGATCAGGCTCAAGCTGATATCAGCTGGCATCTACGGCACCCCGACCCCGCCCGGGTGGACGACCGCGACCCAGGTCAAGATCCCTGCTGCGATGATGACCGCCGCCAGCGTGGCGGTCGCGGAGCGGAATCCCCGGCTCATAGGCCGGTCGGGCTTGGGCCCCGCCAGCTCAGCTGTACGAGAGATCGCCTGGGCGGCGGAGTCGGACATCGGCTGGACAACTGTCTCAGTCAAGAAGTCGACAGCTATCCCAGGCCAACCAATGATGATCCTCTCCGCCCATTCAAAGAGAGCTGACCCATCAGTCCAGTCCCTCCAGCCGGTCCCGAAAACACCCGCTGGCCCGCCGACGGGAGCCACGGCGAACCCGAGGGCAGCCCCTGCGAGCGGGATCAGCAGGGCGAGGGCAAGCGCAATCCAGTCGAAGGGAAGCATATTGACGGCCCGATGAGGGGAAAGGAAGGCTCCCAGCCCATAGTGAATCCCGGGCAAGCTTAGGAGGCCGCTCAGAAGCGCCAGCGCCAACCCAATCCTAAGAGTGATGACCTGATTCCCAGTCCGGGCCTGCGACAGATGACGACGCGCGGCCCGCGCTTCCCGAGGATCAGTCGACTCCGCACCGCTGATGGCAGCCTTCGCGACCCGGCCGAATGCCGCTCCCAGAAGCACCCCGGCCAGCAGCAGTCCGCAACCGCCAATGAGACGCGCCACCCCGCCGGGTCCGGTGAGGCCCGCGCCCGGGCCCGAGATCGCTGCCGCAACCTCCGCGGTCCGCCCGAAGAAGGTACCTGTGCCGACCACTCCGGTCGCCGCCGCAAGGCCTCCCAGCAGCAGCACGACTGAGGGCCTGGCGAGCCGCCAGGCTGGCCCCAGCCGAGCAACGGTATCCACCCGAAGGTCCCGACTGAGATGGCTAGCCACTCCACAGAGCACGCTCACCACCAGGATCGACGAGATGGCGAACGCCACCCCGCTCGCGGACGATCCCAAACCAAAGCCCACCAGCATGCTACTGGCAAGGCTGCCCGCGGTTAAGGCGGCCAGGCGCCTGACACGGTCCTCGCGAAAAGCCAGCCCGGCCAGCACAACCGCGGAGATGGCGGCTAGGACGGTCAGGGTGGGAAGCACCGCGGAGGCCAGCGCCAACAGGGTGTAGGTTTGCGCGAGGAGAGCGGCGCCAAGCGCCACCCCGACTATTGGAAGAAGCACTGCCGCCGCGGCGCCGGGGGCGCTGCTCAGTCCTCGCCAAAGCCCGTGCAAGGGAATCAGGCCGCAGGCGCTCGCAGCCGCAACCGCAATCAGAACGGCCGCTAAGGTGAGTGTTCGACCACCGACCCCGTGCACCTGGCCGTGGGAGGCCGCGGTCCATATCGCCGCGAGCGCGGAGAGGTTCAGCCCGTAGGGATTGGGGGGCACCCCTTTGCGAGCGGTGCTGCTTGCGACCGCCTCAATCTGCCCGGCGAACTTCACGTAGATGAAGACGGTCGCCAACAACAACGACATCGCTCCCACCCGCCAGCCGAGATAGGCCCGGCGGGCGATCATTCCCATCCCTGACCCAGCCGATGCGCCAATGACCATAGCGGCGACGAGCCCGCATAGTTCGAAGCCGAGCACAACCTGGAACAGTCCTGGCGCCATGATCATGGCAATGGCACCAAACGAGAGCATGGCGGTAAGGCGCATAAGCCCTGGCAGTCGTGGATCGCTGCGGAGCTGGCTCATTATCTGGCTCTGCCCGAGCAGAACTACCAGCGCCACGGCCACCGTCAGGGAGGCCGCCATAGGGGTCGCGGCGTAACCAACCCCTACCTCGAAGTTTGCCGCCAGCAGGGTGCTTGAGGCGGCATTGAAAGGGGACTGAGTCACGGGGAAGCTCCAGAAGGTCAGCGTCGCCTGATGGAATCCGGGCGAGGCTGCTACCGCCCCGACGAGGACCGCTAGAGCCGCCGCTAGAGTCAGCCATGAGGCGCCCACCACGGCCATCGCCGCCCCCCGTCTGGTCTCGGTCAAATAGCTGGCTCCGGCGCCGGCCGCTGGGAAGAGGAGAAGAGCCCAGGTAGCGTCCAGAAGGTGCACCTCAACCCGCCTCTTCGGGATCGGGCACATCAACGCTGCGAGAGGGCTTCGACTCCTCTGGCGCAGTCTGGTCTACAGCCTCGGGCGAGTCCTCCTGATGGTCGGGACGAGGACCCGCGGAGCGAGCGTCGGAGAAAGCGGAAGACTGAGTCAGAAGATCTGCCCCGGTGCGACGCCGGAGCACCACGGTGAGACCGACTCCAACCGCCACGGACAGGCAGCCGACCACCTCGACCGCCACCGAGAAGGCCTGCAGCTGAGCCGCCGCGGCGGCGGTCGGAGCAGCGCCAGCAAAGCCGACCAAGGCCGTCGCGACCGCGGCAAAGCCCAGCGCAACCGCCGCGATAGCCCCAAAGGCGTCGCGCCGATGGATCAGCGCGAAGAAGGCCACGCCAAACAGGCCGGCTGCCAAGATCAAGACAGCGGCGGAGCTCTGGTTCACCGGACGTCCCGCCGTCGGGCCTGGCGCGCGGCTTCCCGGGCTGCCTCTCGTTGCCGGGCTCGCCGCCGCTGCTCCGCGGCGCGACGGCGTCTGGTTGCCTCCGCCTGGTCCTCGGCTAGCTCTCGGCGATCTCGCTTGACCAGAGCCGTCATCCCCACCATCAGGGTGGCGGTGAGTACGAGCAGCCCCAGGACGGATACGCCGGTACCGAGGAGGATGTGCCGCCCGACCAAAGCTATGGACGGCAGTTCCGCCGGGGAGTGGTGGAAGTCGGAGCGCGCCGAAATCCCAAGGACAATCAAGACGGCGACTGACGCGACGGCCACCGCCGCCTCCACCGCCACCGTGCCCGTGATCAGCTGCTGTGAAGAGCCCTCGGCCGTGGCCGGCCTTGGCTGGTCCGAGCTCACGGGCCAGAGCAGAAGGGCAGTTGACAACCCACCCATGAGAAGCATCCCCAGAGCCGGCAGGGGTGCCCCGACCACCCCGAACGCGACCGTAAGCGCCACCGCGACGAGCCCTAGCGCCATGAGCTGAGTGATCCGCTCGCGACGGACCATGAGGAGCACCGCAGCTCCGAGAGCGATCCCGCCGAGAACCGCAACCGCGATCATCCGGGTCTCCTTCGAATCAGGGCGTGGGGACAGCCTAGCCGCCTCCGGACAAGCTGACGGGCGGACGAACAGGGCACGGCCGGTCATTTTATGGGAGTGCGATCTCTCCCCCGGTGCAACGGGTCGGTCAGCGGTCGCGAAGCGTCAGCCGATCGGCGAATCGTTCCATCCTCAAGCGGACCGGCGTGGGCAGGGTGTGGAGGCTGGCTAGTGCCTCAGAACTCCACCCGTCAGCCACCGTCCGGGCGGTGGCCAAGGCGCCGCCGTCGCGAACCAGGTCGAGCACCTGCTGGCGAATGACCCCAGCCTCAAATGAATCGGCCTGGTCCATTCTTTGCAGGTGAGCGAGCACCAGACGACGCTGCGGCCCCCTCAGTGCGCAGACCAAAGGCAATCCGCAGATGCCCTGGGCAAGGTCTGTCCCCGCTGGCTTGCCGGTCCTCGCCGGATCACTGAAGTCAAGACAGTCGTCGATTCCCTGAAAGGCTAGCCCAAGCCTGCGCGCAAAACGGATGACGGCCTGGGTCTGGCGGCCCGAAGCTCCCCCCGCCACGGCTCCGATGGCGCAGCAGGCGGCCAGCAGCGCCCCGGTCTTCAGCTGGGCAACTCGTTTGTATGGAGCCAGATCCCCGGACCACACCGAACGGCGCTCGAGTTCCCGCAGCTGGCCATCAGCGATCTCCACGAGGGCATCGGCGAAGTGACGCGAGATGCGGGGATCCCCAAGCCGGGCGATGAGCCCCGAAGAACGGCCGAGGTAGTAGTCCCCGACCCCCAGCGCGGCGAGCGGGCCGGCGAGCGCCGAGACCGTGGGCGCGCCCCTGCGGGAGGCCGCCCCGTCGACCAGGTCGTCGTGGCAGAGCGTCGCCGCGTGCAAGAGCTCCATCGCCGCCGCACCCTGTAGCAGCTGGTCTGGTCGGAATCGGCCTCCGATCTCGCCGGCCAAAAGCAGCAGCCGCGCCCGTATTCGCTTACCCCCAGCGGTCAGCAGCGTGGCCATCGGCTCCGCGACCTTGGCGGGGTCGCTGGCAAGTAGCTGCCCCAGCCGGTTCTCGACAGGGTCCTTCGCGGCCAGCAGCTGCGCGAGGGCCGCGGTGCGGCCGGGAGTCGGGTCAGGGCCGTCACCGGCGAGAAGACACCCAGCCCGCCACCAACGGGCTTGGTCGGACGCCGACAGCCTGGCTGTTCGGGCCCCCGACAGGCCGCAGGCGGGAAGCAGGCGCCTTGCGGCGAGCTCCGCGCTCCCGGTCGCCACCAGGGTGCTGCCTGCAGCCGTCAAGCCGTCCGCTAGAGCCGCTTCCAGATCCACGTCGGAGTAGCGCGATAGAGACGAAGCTGCCTGAGCGAGGCAATAGTCCCCGGCGAGAGTGCCAAGACCGATCAACTGTCGCCCATCCGCGGCGGCGGCGTGCCATTCCAGTGCCCGCTGGGTCAGTTCCGCGGCTGCGGCCGCCTGGATCGCCGCCATCCCGTCCCCATGTCTGGACTCTGCCGCCCTCAGGGTCAATCTGGCGGGGAGTCCCATCTGGTGGGTTTCGGGACCACCCGCGCCGGCCCAGCCCAGGCTCGACACCACCTCAGCTGTGCGGCGCGCGGTGGATGGCATGGCCACCACCTCACCATGCCATCTCGGCCCCGCGGTTGACTCCAAGGCAGCCGATCGCCGGCCGGGGGACATCAGATGGACCTCCTCAGACGAAGCCAGGCCCAGCCCGAGGCCGACCCGACGAACAGGATCAGCGCCGCCACCACCGGGACCAGCATTGAGCCGGCGTGTGGGGCGGACGCTCCGACCAGCGCACCCACCAGCAAGGTCACGGCAACCGGCACCCCCAGGGCCGCGACGGTCCAGCCGTCCGCGTGGTTACGCCCCAGCCGGTTTACGACCAGCGATGGTGGCGGCAGGCGGAGGCCAATCGCGACGACCACTGCCGCCACCACCACTCCCAGTACCGCTGCTGCGATCACCCCTCATGCCTCGCTGTCTGGATCAGTGGCGGGTCCGGTGGCCGACTTCATGACCGGCATCAGCGGCTGCGGCGGAGGGAGCAGCAGATAGACCGCAAGTGCCGCAACCGCGGTCCCCGCGAAGAAGACCGTAAGGAGCCCCACTCCGGCTCCAACTGAACCTCCAAAGTCGCCGTTGAGAGTACCGATCTCGGCAGCCAGGCTGACTGCGATCGCGGCTCCCGCCAGGCCCAGCGGCCAACTATGGGAAGCCACCCCCGCCTGAACCCCGGCTGCAGCCGCCCAGCAACCCGCCAGGGCAACAGCCAGCAAGAACGCCTCCAACGGCCAAACCATCAAACCGTCCCTTCACTGCCGACAGCGACAACTTCCCCACCTGCAACGACTCGGTCCCCATCGTAGAGGACGAGCGACTGTCCCGGAGCTACCCCGATCTGCGGCTCTTCGAAGTCAACCCTGGCCCGGGCACCGGGGAGCACGTGCCAAACTGCGGCGGCCACACGGGCGTGCGCCCGAAGTTGGGCGTGACCTGCAATGTCGCCCGCTGTGGGAGGCGCCTCTGGGTACACGCACGAAGACAGGTTGCAACCCGAGCTGCGCAGAGCGTGCCACGGCCCAACCACCAGGGCGTTGCGCGCGGGGATCACATCCACCACGTAGAGCGGTTCTGCGTCCGGACTGGTCACCGCAATCCCCAGCCCCTGCCTCTGCCCGACCGTGTAGAAGGGGATACCCCGGTGCCGACCGACAACCGCTCCGTGCAAATCCTCGATTGGCCCTTCCGCAAAACGGCCCGCCAGTTCGCGCGCCAGGACCGCGCGGTGGTCGCTCCCGCCGACAAAGCACAGCTCCTGGCTGTCCGGCTTGGTGGCCACACCAAATCCCAGCTCACCTGCCAGGCGGCGGACCTGGCTCTTCTCCATTCCACCAAGCGGGAGGACCGTCCTTCGAAGCAGCGACTGGTCACAGCGATACAAGGTGTAGGACTGATCCTTGCGCATATCCGCGCCCCGGCGCAGCTGGAAGCCCCCTGTGCCATCCGGGGTGACGCGAGCGTAGTGACCGGTGGCGATGTGAGTCGCTCCGACCGCCTCGACACGACGGAGTAACTCGGCAAACTTGACCTTTTCGTTGCAGCGGATGCAGGGGTTCGGCGTTCGCCCGGAGCCGTACTGACTCAGGAAGTCCTCGACCACGGTCTGCTGGAAGTGATCGCGCATATTGAGGACGTAGTGGGGGATGCCCAACCTGGAGCACACCCTCCGAGCATCTTCCACGGCATCCGCAGAGCAGCAGCCACCCTCCTGCTGCTCCATCTCCTCAGAAGCCCAAAGGCGCATGGTGACCCCAACCGTGTCGATGCCGGCGGTCGTGCACAACGCGGCCGCAACGGAACTGTCAACGCCCCCGCTCATGGCCACGGCCACCACCGCGTCGGGGCCGAGCGCGGAGCCCATCCAGGCAGAGTTCACGCCCGCCTGAAGCCCAAGGTCCATCGATGGAGCGGTGGCGGTCATGGTGAACCGTCGATCACTGCCACGATATGGTCGGCTCCAACGGCACGGCACGGCACAGCCGAGCGCCCCAGGGCCGGTCCGCCGGACTGATCACAGCACGAGCTACCTGCGCGGAGTTGACTTCAGCCCGCGCTCGTGAGGGTCCATCCGCCCGCCACCGCTGGGACGATGCTGAGCTCGTCCCCAGCCTGCAGACCCGCTTCCAGCCCTCCCACCGCACGGATATCCTCGTCGTTGCGGTAGACGTTTACGAAATGGCGCAGCCCGCCTCCAGCCTCGAACAAGCGCGCCTCGAAGCCCGGAAAGGTGGTCTCCAGCCCATGCAAGACCTCTCCGACCGTGGACCCCTCCGCCTGAACCTCTGCCGCTCCACCGGTGAGCGGACGCAGAGGATTAGGAACCCGAACCCGAACGCTCACGAGGTGTTTCCCATCACTCGTCAAGTATAGGCAGGCGCATGACTTCGGCAGCCGCTCGCTGACCACTCACCGCCGCGCCCTCCACAGTCGGGCTAACCAGGTAGTCGCCGGCCAGGACCACACGTCCCCGCAGCTGACCGAGCCTCAGTTGGGCCAGGCTCCGGAAATGGCCCGGCGAGAAGATGGTGACGGCGCGTGGCCAACGGTACCCAGCCCGAGCGACGGGCAGGCTCTGATTCCATCGTGGCACCAGCTCTCCCCCCAAGCGCTCCAAGGCTGTCTGGACCTTCCCGTCACCCATTTCCCTGACGCCAGGACCGTAGAGAGCCAGTGAGACGAGAAGATTCCCGAGAGCGGGTCGGGCAAGGGCCACTCCTTGCAGGCGCTCCCCCAAGGCCAGCCGCAAAGGTTCGCTCTGGGAGGTCAGCGGTCCCCGCAGCTCCCGCCACTCCCGCACCACCGCCGAGTGCCCGACCCCACGCAGGAATCGACCCTCCGCCGGAACGACATCCACCAAATCGGCAGCCTCGCCCGGACCAGTGGCCACCACCACTGCGGAACAGTCGATCACACTCCCGTTCGCCAGACGGGCAACGACCAGGTGGGGCCCGTGGGCGAGCGACTTAACCGTGTGCTGCGGTCCCAGGCGCACGTCGAGCCCCCGGGCCAGCCGCTCTGGGAATTGCTGCAGCCCACCTTTCAGCCGGTACGGACGCGCGCCCAAGAACAGCCGTCCCGACTGGAGCAGCAGCACCTGGCTTAACTCCTCGAGAGAACAGAAGGCGTTCCACTCGAAGGCGGGGATGAGGGAGCTCAAGGTCAGCTGCTCCCTGAGATGATGGCTGGCATAATCCCGGATCGACGCGGAATCGAAGGGAGCCGCGCGCTCGGGGTGACTGAAGTCCAGGCGCCGCCAGAACCTGGCCACATCGAAGCCCGACCTGACCACGCCCGGCAGATCCCTCCAAGAGGCACCAAGCGCCCCCATTCCCCCTGCGGGGATCAGCTCGTTGCCGAGCCCAAGCTGCTGTAGCCACGCTCTGGTCCTGGAGTAGAAGCTCCAGATGTGGGTAGCTCCGGCGTCCACAGTGGCCGACCCCAGAGTCACGCTCCGAACCCTACCCCCCAACGTGCTGGACCGGTCCACCACGAGCACCCTGCGCCCCCGGTCCGCAAGTATCCTGGCCGCGACCAGTCCGGAGATTCCGGCCCCGATGATCAAGACCAGCTGGTCGCCGGTCCTGACTCCAGTCCTGGCTGGAGCTGGCGTCTCAGCCAGCAGCAGGCGGCGGCTTGGTGGGGGCTGTCTCCTGGTCCGATGGCACGATGACCACCGCCGTGCCATAGGCCAGAATCTCGCTCACCCCTTGAGCCAGCTCATTGGAGTCGTACCGCATGGCTATCACCGCATTGCCGCCGAGCGCGGCCGCATGCTCGACCATCAGGTCGTAAGCCTCCTGCCGAGCGTGGTCACTCATCTTCATGAAGAAGGTCTGGCGGCCACCGACAAACTGCTGGAAGCCGGCCCCGAGATTTCCGACCACCGACCGCGAGCGCACCATCAGACCGCGCACGACGCCCAACTGACGGACCACCTTGTACCCGTCAAACCCGGTTCCGGTGGTCACCCAAAGTGGCGGAGGATTGCGGCCTGTCTCCGGCTCCGGTTGGTAGCTCACGCAGCGAGTCTACCAGCCAGAACGAGGCACCTGGGACCGTTCACAAGGCGATCTCCAGCTCGCTGGCGCAACCCCAGTCGAGGCTCCCGACGAGCAGCGCGTCGTAGACGAATTGGGACCACGTCTCCATCTCCAGATAGAAGACGGCGAGATCTGCCAGCGGGGTGAGCTGTCCCTGAAGCTTCTGGCGCTCCCGGACCTCCACCCGCGACGAGGTCGCATCAACCATGATCAGCACCCCGAGGTGCACCTGGCCGACGGCTCCCGCATCGTCCTTGATCAGTCCCACCGGACGTCCAACCAGCGACCGGTCGCAGACCACCTCCTCCCTCCACTCCCGCTGACACCCCGAGCGCCAAGCGGTACGCGGCTCGCCATCCCCCGCATTGATGTGCCCACCAACGCCGATCGTCACCTGTCCCCTGAGACGCCGCTCCGTGCCCGCCTGCAAGCGGCGCATCGCCAGCACGGCACCGTCGGCCACTACCACCAGGTGCGGAATAATCTGCTGCCACTCCGGTTGGCTTTCGACCTCGGCTCGAGGCAGGAATCTGCCTGACCTGGCTATCTCCCCCAGCAGCCTTCCAACGCCGCCCGGCCGGATCCCATGCCATGACCCATCGGGCAGCGCCCGGGAGCGCGGGACCACTAACACCTCCTCCCGTCCCGCCACACGAGGCACCGCCGCCGCTCTGGCCGGAGATGGCATGGCCAGCAAGCATAACCGTAGCCGTCTCGGGGCTGGCGCAGCTCTAATCTGAAGCCGATGAGCGCTCCCCAGCCGATCTGCGTCGTTGGCGCCGGTCTCGCCGGCAGCCGAGCCGTCTTCGCCCTGCGAAAGGGAGGCTTCGAGGGCCGGGTGCTGCTGCTGGGAGCGGAGGAGGAACCACCGTATGATCGCCCTCCGCTCTCGAAGGAATATCTGATGGGCCGGATGGACAGGTCGAGGCTCCTCCTTCTGCCCCCGACCTACTACCGCGACCAGGCCATCGAGTGGCATGGGGGCACCAGGGTTGTTGAGATCCACCGTGGAGATCGTCGGCTGGTTCTCTCGGACGGGCGCCAGGTCACCTATCAGAAGCTCTTGCTGACCACGGGATCGGACCCCTCCACTCTTGATCTCCCAGGCTCGGAGTTGGAGGGGGTCGGTACGGTGCGCGATCTGAGCGACGCTGACGAGCTTCGCAGTCGCCTGCTGCAGCGCCCCCGAGTCCTGGTGATTGGAGCTGGGTTCCTCGGGTGTGAGCTGGCAGCGGTGGCCCGGGAGCTCGGTTGCCCCGTGGTGGTGGCGGAAGCCGGCCCGGCGGTTATGTCCGGAATGGGAGCTGAGGCCAGCGCATTCATCACCAGGCTTCACCGTGAGCGCGGCGTTGACCTTCGATGCTCCACCGCGGTCCTTCGCCTCCATGGTCGTGCGCGGGTGGAGGCAGCCTCACTGAGCGACGCGACACGGGTCGACTGCGACCTGGTATTGATGTGCGTCGGAGCCAGGCCGCGCACCGAGCTGGCCGTGGCAACCGGCCTTAGGGTGTCCGACGGCATCTTGACGGACAGTCACTGCCGGACCTCGGACCCGGCCATCTTCGCCGCGGGAGACGTGGCCCGGTTCTGGCATCCAGGGCTGAGGCGTCGCATTCGGCTCGAGCACTGGGACAACGCCCAGCGCCAGGGGCTCCACGCCGGGGCGGCGATGCTCGGCAGTCCGGCTCTGTACCAACCACTGCCCTACTTCTGGTCCGAGCAATACGACAGCACCCTGCAGAGGGTGGGCATTCCGGGGCCTCACCAGACTCAGGTGAACCGCGGAGATCCCTTGAGCTCCAGCTTCTCGATCGTCTACCTGAACGGACCGGTAGTCACCGCATGGCTGGCGGTCAATCGAGTCTCGGAGCTGACGGCGGCTCGCCGACTCATCGGGCAGAGGACCGAGGTCGACCCCCAGGCACTGGCCCGTCCCGCAACTGACCTGCAAGGGCTGGCGCAAAGCTCTGGCTGAGCGCGGCACGACGCATCCGCCCAGGACAGAATGTCCAAGGGAGCCAGTTCCCAATCATCCGCACGGGCCGATGCAATAGGAACAGTTTGTCCGTAAGCTTCCAGTAGAGTGAACGACTCGAGAAGGGTGGGCGCGCGGGTGGCAGTAACCGGAATGGGGATGGTTACTCCGATCGGCACCGGCGTGGAGGAGGTTTGGCAGGCGCTGATCACCGGCCGCTCCGGGATCGGCCCGATCTCACACTTCGACACCACCGGCTACCCGACCAGAATCGCTGGAGAGGTTCTCGACTTCGACCCCGAGCTGTTCATGGATCGGAAGACGGCCCGTCACGTGGCCCGCTACTGCCAGTTTGCCCTGGCGGCGGCGCGAATGGCCGTCGACGATTCTGGGCTTGATCCTGACAAGCTCGGACCGGACGACGTCGGGGTTGTGGTGAGTTCCGCTGCGGGCGGGATGCAGGAGATTGAGAGGGCCCACCGAACCCTGCTGGAACGGGGGGTCGCCCGCATAAGCCCGTTCATGGCTCCGATGATGATCACCGACATGGCGGCGGGCCTGATCGCCATCGAGATGCATGCGGGAGGGCCCAACTACGCGGTCGTCAGCGCCTGCGCGAGTGGCTCTCATGCCCTGGCAGACGCTGCCGAGGTGATCAGGCGGGGTGACGCCGTCGCGATGATCGCCGGCGGCGCAGAGGCCGGCATCACCCCGCTGCTGATGGGCGCCTTCTGCCAGATGAGCGCGATGAGCCGCCGCAATGAGGATCCGCAAGGTGCCTGCCGACCATTCGACACCGGCCGCGATGGGTTCGTGATGTCGGAGGGTGCAGTGGTCATGGTCCTGGAAGAGATGGAGCATGCAAAGTCTAGGCATACTCACATTTGGGGGGAGATCCTGGGCGCCGGCGCGAGCGCCGACATGTACCACTTCACCGCCCCCGACCCAGAGGGCCGCGGGGCCGCCCGCGCGATGCGCCAGGCGCTGAGGAGAGCCGGTCTCCAGCCAGATCAGGTGGATTATGTGAACGCCCACGGCACCTCCACATCCCTGGGAGACATCGCGGAGACCCTCGCCATCCACGAGGTGCTGGGGGACCACGCCGACCGAGTGGCGGTGAGTTCGACCAAATCCGTGACCGGACACCTGCTCGGCGCCGCCGGGGCGCTGGAGGCAGCCGCCTCGCTCCTGGCCATTGAGAGAGGGGTGATCCCCCCCACTATCAACCTTGAGAACCCTGATCCCAGATGCGATCTGGATTTCGTGGCCAATCGGGCCCGGCCCGCCGCGATCCGCGTGGCTCTTTCGAACTCGTTCGGGTTCGGAGGACACAACGCCTGTCTCGCGCTCGGGCCGGCACCCATCTGAACCGACCTCAAGGAGACACCAGCTTGCCGGACACAACCCCTACAGACGATGCGCCCGAGTTCGCCGAGCTGCAGAAAATCGCGGCAGAGATCCTGGGAGTAGAACCGGACCGAGTTCAGCTGAACGTGAGCTTCGCCCGAGACCTGGCAGCTGACTCCCTTGACCTCGTGGAACTGATCATGGCCATCGAGGACCGCTACCAGGTGGCACTTCCCCCAGAGGAGCTGGAGCAGATGAAGATGGTGGGCGACCTCTGGACATACCTTGAGGCGAAGCGGGGATCCAATTGACCCTGTATCCGACCACAGTCGGCGCCGGACTGACCGCACCGGTCGCGCTCCTCTTCCCCGGCCAGGGGGTCCAGCGCCCCGGGATGGGACTCGAATTGACGCGCCTCTTTCCGGAGGCGGACCGGGCGATCTCCCGAGCTGAGGAGGTTTTGGAGATGCCCGTGCGCAGACTCTGCTTTGAAGGGCCCGCGGAAGAGCTGCTTCGAACCGAGAATATCCAACCCTGTCTGGTTGCGGTCTCCTATGCCGCGTTCGAAGCGTTCAAACATAGGTATGGCACCGGCCAGATCGCGGTGGTTGCTGGCCACAGCCTCGGCGAGATAAGCGCCTGCGCCGCCTCCGGGGCCATCTCCTGGGAAGACGCCCTGTTGTTGGTCCGCGAGCGTGGCCGGCTGATGGCCGACGCCGCTTCCACCAGCCCAGGTCGCATGCTCGCGATCGTAGGTCTGGCCGAGGAGCAGGTCGAGGCCATCAGGCAACAAGCTGGCGCCGCCGGTGGCATCTGGATGGCCAACCTGAACTCACCTAACCAGTTCATCCTGAGTGGGGAAGCTGCCGCCATCGCCGCGGCCGAGACTCTGGCCACTACCGCCAAGGCTCGGCGCGTCGTGATGCTCGACATCCCCCTGGGCGCCCACTCGCCGCTGATGAGCCGGGCGGCCTCGAAGCTCGCCGAGACCGTCCGGGCTCTGCCGCTACGCGCCCCTCAGATCCCTCTCATCGCCAACGGAACAGGCTTAGTCCTCCATTCCGTCAACGCGGTGAGGTCCGAGCTGGTCGGTCACCTGCTGCGCCCTGTGCTCTGGGCCCGTACCATGGCCGCGATGCAGCGGTTGCGAGTCGCAACTGTGGTTGAGCTGGGCCCCGGACGAGTGCTAGCCAGCCTTGCCGCCAAGCACATGACCGGCGTCGTCACCTGGAACGCCGACGAGCTGCTGGTCGACGAGCAGGGTCTCTGACGGTGGATCTGAACCTCTCCGGACGCCGCGCCCTGGTGACAGGTGGCGGCAAGGGAATCGGGGCCGCCATCTCTGCCCAGCTTGCCGAGATGGGAGCTGAGGTCATCATCAACTTCCGATCCGACCAGGGGGCCGCGGATGCCACGGCGGCCTCTTTGCCGTTGGCTGGAACCCACATGGCTGACGTGGGCGACCCGAAACAGGTGGCTCAGATGTTCTCAGCAACCGGCCCCTTCGACGTCGTCGTCAACAACGCCGGGATGCTCCGGGACCGTCTCCTTCTCCGCATGACGGCCGACGACTGGGACTCGGTCATCCGCACCGACCTCAGCGCCAGCTTCCACGTCACCAAGGCGGCGGTACCCCACATGATGAAGCAGCGCTGGGGCCGCATCGTCAACGTCAGCTCGATCGTCGGGTTGGGGGGCAACCCTGGTCAGGCCAATTACGCAGCCGCCAAGGCCGGGCTCGTCGGCCTTACCAAGTCGGTGGCCAAGGAGCTGGGATCCAGGGGCATCACCTGCAACGCGGTAGCTCCCGGGTACGTGCTCACGGAGCTGACCTCCAACTCAATCACCGGGGAGATCCTGCAGGAGCTGATCAGGATGACGCCGCTTCGACGGGCAGGGACGGCAGCCGAGGTCGCTGCCGCCGTGGCCTTTCTATGCAGCCCGGCCGCTTCTTTCATCACCGGCGAAGTGCTGGTCGTCGACGGCGGTCTCTCCGCCTGACCCACCACCCTAAGCGGAGAGCGCTCCGAGCGCTTCTACGATCGCGGCAGCTGGGTCCGCGGCTACGCCCGCCACCTCGAGCAACAGGCTCCCCACCACTACGGCGTCGGCCAAACCCGATAGCTCTCGGATCTGCTCTCGACGCCGCAGCCCGAACCCAAGGGCCAGCGGCATAGCGGTCAGGGCGCGCGCCCTGGTCAGGAGCACCCTTGCTTCATCACCGCCTGTCGACTTGGACCCGGTCACGCCAGTCCTGGAGACACAGTAGATGAACCCACTGCTGAGCTCGGCCGCACGGGAGAGCCTCTGGTCAGGTGTGGTCGGAGCGACCATGGTGTTGAGGGCCAACCCGAACCTCGCGGCCACAGGGCTCAGCTCGCCCATCTCCTCGAGCGGAAGATCGGGCAGCAGCAGCCCGTCAACCCCGGACAAGGCTGCCTCCTCAGCGAATTCCTCCAGCCCCATTCGCAGAACGGGGTTCAAGTACGTCATAACTATCAGGGGGATGGTGAGACCCGCACCGCGCGCCTCCGCCACCTGCCGCAGCGCCCGCCGGACCGTCATGCCTTGGGCGAGCGCGCGCTGGCCCGCCGCCTGAATCGTTGGCCCGTCGGCCAGGGGGTCAGAGTAAGGCAGCCCCAGCTCGACCAGGGTGGCTCCCGCCGACTGGGCAGCCAGGAGCAGCCCGCTTGTGTCCTCGACCTTGGGAAAGCCGGCCATCAGGTAGGGCACAAGATGAGGACTTGGACCGCCGCCCTGAAGTGCTGTCCTCACCCGATTGGGGGTTTGGCCGGGCTGAGTCAAACCGGTGCCCCAACAGCGAGGACCGTGTCGAGATCCTTGTCGCCGCGCCCGCTCAGGCACACCAGGATGGGGCCGACTTCTGCCGATCCGTGCTCCACAGCCCAGCGTATGGCGTGGGCCGACTCCAGGGCAGGGATGATCCCCTCCAGCTCCGAGAGGAGATGAAAGGCCACCAGCGCGGCGCGGTCATCGACAATGGCGTATTCGGCCCGCCCGGAATCCCTCAGCATCGCGTGTTCCGGGCCGACTCCGGGGTAATCGAGTCCGGCCGAAATGCTGTGGGTGGCGGAGACCTGACCGTCGGCATCCTGGAGCAAAAACGAATTGGCGCCGTGCAGCACCCCCGGACTGCCCAGGGTGAGGCTGGCGCCGTGTTCGCCCTGGGCGCGCCCCCGCCCGCCGGCTTCGACTCCGACCAGCTTGACCGTGGGGTCGCTCAAAAAGCCGGCAAAAATCCCGATGGCGTTACTGCCTCCCCCGACACAGGCGACCACGACGGCCGGGAGCCGCCCCGCCTGCTCCAGCATCTGTTCCCGAGCCTCCACGCCGATGACGGACTGGAGGGTCCGAACCAGCCAGGGATACGGATGGGGGCCGACGGCGGAGCCAATCACATAGTGGGTGTCGCGCACGTTGGTGACCCAGTCTCGAATTGCCTCTGAGGTTGCGTCCTTGAGCGTTCGCGAGCCGCTCTCCACAGGCTCGACTCGGGCTCCCAGAAGCCCCATCTTGGCGACATTGACCGCCTGGCGGCGCATGTCCTCGGAACCCATGTACACCACGCACGGGAGGCCCAGAAGCGCACACGCGGTGGCGGTAGCCAACCCGTGCTGGCCAGCGCCGGTCTCCGCCACAATCCGCCGCTTGCCCATCCGGCGAGCCAGCAGCAGCTGGCCGAGGGCGTTGTTCAGCTTATGCGCGCCGGTGTGCAGCAGATCCTCACGCTTCAGCCAGATCTGGGCGCCAGCGTGCGCCGACAGCCGATCTGCCCTGTATGTCGGAGTCGGGCGACCCGCGTAGTCGCGCTGCAGGGCCGCCAACTCCCCCAGGAAATGGGGGTCAGCGAAGGCTAGTTCTGCCTCTCCCGCCAACGCCACCAGAGCGGGCATCACCGTCTCGGGGACGTAGCTCCCGCCGAAAGCCCCGTACCTCCCGGCGGGAGGGGGTGAGGTGATCAGCAAAGGACCAGGATTCTTCACGGTTGGTTCCCATTGTCGCTGCCCGCAGCGGCCCTCCTGGCGGTGGCGACGAAGTCCCGCACCAACTTCTGGTCCTTGACGCCCGGCGAACTCTCCAGGCGCGAGCTCGCGTCTACCCCGAAGGGCCTGACCCGCGCGACCGCCATCGCAACGTTGTCAGGCCCGAGGCCGCCGGCGAGCCATACCGGCCTATGGATGGCAACCGCCATTGCGATATCGAGATCGGGCAGCTCGCCGGTCCCACCAGAGCCGTCATCAGAGACCGTGTCGACAAATACCGGCTGCCCCGCCCACCACTCGATGCGCATGGAGGCGACGCCACCTCTCAGTCCCAAAAATGGCCACACTGGGACCCCGATCTCCTCCACCAGCCCCATTGGGCAACTGCGGAGATTCAGCTGCAGCGCGCTCAGCTCGAACCGATCAACCAACTCGCGCAACTGCTGGGAGGTGCCGTCCACCAGGACGCCCACACAGTCAGCTCGCCCCCGAACTCGGCGGGAGATCGCCAGAGCACTCCGGTCCTCAACTCGGCGAGGGCTGCCCGGATGGAAAATCATCCCGATCGCATCGGCACCGGCGTCGAGGGCGACCTCGGCATCCCCGACACTGGTGATGCCACACACCTTGACCCTCACTGGAGTTCTCGACCTCCGGAAGAGAGGAGCGCGGTCAACTCCGCTCGCGGGCTCAGGGCTCGCATCAGGGCCTCCCCCACCAGCACCGCCGCTATCCCGACGCTCCTCAACCGCTCCAGATCCCTCCGGCCTCGAATACCAGATTCGGAAACCAACAGGCAGTCGGGCGGAGCCAGAGGCGCCAGCCTCTCCGTGGTAGCAAGATCGGTTGTCAGCCGATCCAAGTCGCGGTTGTTGATCCCAATCAGCTTGGCGCCGAGCAGCACCGCCACCTCCATCTCCGCTTCGTCGTGGACCTCAACCAGACTCTCCATGCCGAGCTCTGCCGCAGCCCGCATGCAGCGCGCCAGGAGTTCTCGCCCCAATGCCCTGACGATTAGGAGGACGGCATCCGCCCCTCCTGTGCGGGCCTCCAGGATTTGGATCGGGTCCACCACAAAGTCCTTGCGCAGCACCGGCAGCGGCGACGCCGCTACTACCCAGCTCAGATCAGCAAGACTGCCCCCGAAGCTCTCCGGCTCGGTCAGTACAGATATCGCCGAAGCTCCTCCCCTCATGAACTCCACGGCCATCTCCACCACATCCAGGTCGGGTCGCATCTCCCCCGCAGAGGGAGACCGGCGCTTCATCTCCGCGATCAATGTGACATCCCTGCCAGCCAATGCGCCAGCGAACCCTCGCGGAGGCGACACCCTCGAAGCAGCCTCCCTCAGGGTGCCTTCACCCGCGGCTCTGAGCGCTGCAGCCCGCTCCCCGGAGCGCAGGAGGATCGGGTCCAGCTGGCCGGCGCTCATCTCCTGAACCCAGCGAACAACGCGATGGAGGTGTCGGTCGGGACCACCAGCCGGCGCCCTGTGCCGAACTCAGGGAACAAGGCTGAAGTCGCAGAGCTCGGAGGATGGGGCGACATCGAGTACGACCATTCCATTCACCTGCGCAGCCGCGGGGCCTCTTGCCAGGCTGAGCTGCAACTTGTCCAGAGCGCTTTGAGGTCCCTGGATCAACGCTTCCACCGACCCATCCGGGAGGTTGTGCACCCAGCCCACGACTCCCAACCGACGGGCCCTGCCCATCACAAAGGCGCGGAATCCGACCATCTGCACGCGGCCCGAGATCTGGCAGGTTCGAGCGACAACTGGGAATTCAGCCGTGGGGCGTTGGGAGTTCACCACACTCAGGTTAGCGACGCCAAGATCCCGGGTCACTTGAGGGTGGTCGCGCCGGCCTCCTCCTGACGTGCGAGCATGAAGAGAAGATCCGAGAGCCGATTGAGGTATCGGACCACCTCCGGATTGCTCAGCTCATCCGCGCGGGCCACGGCCACCGCTCGGCGCTCGGCGCGACGCACCATCGTCCGGGCGATGTCGATCGCCGCGGCGGCGGGAGACCCGCCCGGAAGAACAAAGCCTGCGGGCATCCCCACTTCCTCCTCCAGCCGGTGGACCTCCTGCTCCAAGCGGTCCACATCTGTTGCCTCAATGGTCGGAAAGTGGCGCACCAGCTTTGCCCTATCCTCACCGGCAGTGGCCAGCTCGGCACCGACCGTGAAGCACTCCCGCTCGAGATCCAGCAGGGTGCGAGCCACCTGCTGGTTGGCTGACAAGGAGCGGGCCAACCCCATGACAGAGATAGCCTCGTCAAGCGCGCCATAGGCCTCGGTGTGCAGATCGTCCTTGGGAACCCGCCCTCCGTAGAGCAAGCTGGTCTCCCCCCCGTCACCACCTTTGGTGACGATGCTGCTCAAGAGTTGGGCACCAGTTCTAGCGGCTCTTCCACCAGCTTGGTCGCCGCCATCGCAGCGGTGGTGGCATCCCCAACCGCGGTGGTTACCTGGCGGGTCAGCTGCGCCCGCACATCCCCGGCGGCATAGATTCCAGGGACCGAGGTCTGCATGTTCGAGTCGGTCAGGTAGTAGCCCTGGGAATCGTGGTCAGCGTGCATTGCGAGCAGCCCGCTGTTGGGGAGAAAGCCGATGAAGATGAAGACCCCACCGACCGTGAGGGTGCTCCCCTCGCCTCCGGGCAGGTGCCTTAGACGCAACGCTTCCACCCGCTGGCCATCACCGATGACCTCCTCCACCACGGAGTCCAAGACGAACTCCATCTTGGGATTTTTCCGGGCGCGTTCGACCAGCACCGGCTGCGCTCGGAACTCCTTGCGACGGTGGATGACCGTGACCTTGGAGGCGTAGCGCGTCAGGAAGGCGGCCTCTTCCAACGCTGCGTCACCGCCACCCACGACTGCCAGGTGCTCACCCTTGAAGAACGCTCCGTCACACACTGCGCAGTAAGAGACTCCGCGGCCGGCGTACTCCTGCTCGCCAACCACGTCCAACTTTCGAGGCTGACCCCCCGCTGTCAGGATCACCGCCTTGGCGAAGTAGGGCTCACCATCCTCCACCGCGATGCGCTTCTTGCCGTCTGGCTCGAGGGAGATTGAGGAGACGCGCGCGGGCACCATTTCAGCTCCGAAGCTGAGCGCGTGCTCGGTCATCTTGCTGGCAAGATCGGGGCCGGTGATGGAGACGAATCCGGGATAGTCCTCGATCGTCTCGGTGTTAAGCAGTTCGCCGCCGGGAATCCCGGCCTCGAGCAGGACAGTCCTCTTGAGCGCCCGTCCTGCGTAGAGGGCGGCAGTGAGCCCGGCGGGCCCGGCACCCACGATCGCGATCTCATAGTCTCTTGACTTCAAAGTGGGTTCCCCGGAATTTTGGCCTCTACGTCCTCGATTCTACCCAGCCCCTACCGCAGCCACCCGGACCGGCTCAGATCGAGGTCCGCCACCGACTGGCAGCGTCAGCGCGGGTTGAGGTGCGCTCCCTCTGGTTGGGACGCCGTCTTAGAGCCAGGTGGTTTGTAGGCAGAGTAGCGGTCCCAAACCTCGTTGCCACCAGTCCTCCAACTGACGCTGGGCTGCTCCAAGAGCACCGGGTCCACCCGATCGCTGCGCCGCTCGACCATGCCAATGACCGACTCCAGCAGCGTGTCCGCGAGGAAGTGCGGTTTGAGCCCGAGATCGAGGAGATGCTGATGCTTGGCGTTGTAGTAGTGCTCCTCGAGCTCGACCCGGGGATTGGGCACGTGCGCGATGGTGGTCTCAAGCCCATGGTCCCGACGGCCCTTGGCGATCAGCTCAGCCAGCTGGAGGACGCTGAACTGCTCCGTGAATTGATTGAAGACCCGGCACTCGCCCCGCTCTGCCGGGTTCTCCAGCGCCAGCGTGACGCAGGCCATGGTATCGCGGATATCCAAGAAACCTCGAGTCTGCCCGCCCTTGCCGTACACGGTCAACGGCCGCCCCACCGCTGCCTGCACGCAGAATCGGTTGAGCGCTGTGCCCCAGATGGAATCGAAGTCGAAACGGGTACTGAGATCTGGGTGGAGACGGGTCTCCTCCGTCTCGAAGCCGTATACCACTCCCTGATTCAGATCCGTCGCCCGCACCCCCCACGCCCTGGTCGCAAAGTGAATGTTGTTGCTGTCGTGGACCTTGGACAGGTGATAGAAGCTGCCGGGGACCTTGGGGAAGGGGAGGCGATCCTGGCGGCCGTTGTGCTCGATATCGATGTACCCCTCCTCAATATCGATGTTGGGCGTCCCGTACTCCCCCATCGTGCCCAGCTTGATCAGGTGACAGTCCGGCACCTGATCGCGGATCGCAAAGAGGAGATTGAGGGTTCCCACGAGGTTGTTGACCTGGGTCAACTCGGCGTGGGCCCGATCGACCATCGAGAACGGGGCGCTCCGCTGCTCCGCGAAATGAACCACAGCATGGGGCTTGAACTCCTGGAACAGCGAGCCCATCACCTCGGCATTGCGAAGGTCGGCACGCCGCCAGGTGATCTGGTGCCCGGTGACCGCCTCCCAACGACGGACTCGCTGGCTCATCGACCGCAGTGGCAGCAGGCTGTAGGTTCCCCCCTCCCGGTCCCACCGGCGGCGAGCGAGGCTGTCCACCGCTACCACGCGATGGCCGAGCTTTGAGAGATGCATCGCCATCGGCCAACCGATATATCCGTCAGCTCCGAGGACCAAGACGGTCAGCCCGGAACGGCCGTTGATGGCGCTCATGCTCTGCTCCTAAGGAATATCTGCGTCACGGATACGCGGGATTCGGTTGGCCCTCACCGGGAACCTTACTGGGATGGTGCCAGATGGCTCCCCGAAGCGTCAAATTCGGCCCCACTTCAAACGTCGGAAGTCTCATCGATTCTTTAGGTTTGCAGCCACTGCTGAATGATCGGGTCAACCTCCGCAAGGGGGATCGCGAAAGCGCCCGAGCCATTCGCGGCGGCCAGGGTCAGGATGCCAACCACCTGCCCGCCGGCGGTCAGCATCGGGCCGCCACTGTTCCCGGGGAAGATTCGAGCGGGAATCCGGATCAGGTCTGAGTAGTTGCTCAGTTGACCCGGCTCGGCATGCTCCACCGTGGCCCGCTCGCCGACGCCGTTGATTACGGCATCTGTGACCGGTGGCTTGCCGGTCGCGCCCTCAGAGGCGAGGACCACGACCGGCTCCCCGATGGCCGCGGGCAGCTCGCCAAGGGTGAATGGCTGCTCTCGCAGGCCAACCACCCGAACCTCCGCGAGGTCCAGCGCGGCGTCCACGTTGATCACCTGAGCGGGGTACTCGGCCCCAGCAGCGGTCAACGCATGGAAGCTGAGGCCGTCGCGCACCACGTGGTCGTTGGTGATGAAATCGCCCTGGCTGTCGATCGGCCACCCGGTTCCCAGCTCCTCGGTCTGGCGGCCGATAGCGACGATGGTGACTATCTCCGGCAGATCGTTGGCTGCCACCTGGGCGAGGCTCTGCGCCGCAGGAGTGGCTGAGATGCTGGGACCAGCGCTGAAAGAGTGCTGTCTCTTGGTCGTATGCACAACCGGCGGCGGGTGGCTGATTACTCCCGCCAGAGAGCCGGCTCCGAGCGCCACTCCCACGATCGCCAGCCCAGCCACTGCGCCGCGCCAGCGCCGGCCGCGCCCCGGCCGGTGCGTCGCGTCGAACTGGGGCGGCAATTGCTCAAATCCGCCTCCAGCCCAAGTCTCTTCCGAGAAGGTGGAGTCCGGTGTAGGCGGAAGCCATGGCAGCGGAACCCGGTGGGTCTCCGAGGGGTCGTCGTCAGGACGAGGAGGGGTATCCGTCGGGTCATCTCCATGGAGCGGACGAGCTGGCTTCCTGCAACTTCAAGCCAGTTGGGGGTGCCACCCTGAGTCAGCATAGCCACCTAGGCCCGCGCGCGCTCCCGACAACGCGCCTAATGGGCAGGGGCCCGTAGTTTGGTGCCGGGAGCGGGACTCGAACCCGCACGCAGTGACCTGCACAGCGCCCTGAACGCTGCGTGTCTACCATTTCACCATCCCGGCCCTGAGAGAGAGAATGCTACCTCACCGAGACTGTCCCGCCAGCTGAGCGACCACCGCTCAAAGGCTCCAGCCGGTGACATCCGCGAAGCGCTGCGCCGGATCTCCGCCCGCTGGTATACCTGGTACGTGGACGGAGCTCAAATGAACGTACACCTCAACCGGGGTGTACAGGAAGATCGCAGGCATGTCCTGGGCTAGGCGCAGCGTGACAGCCCGGTATGCGGTCTGCTTGGCAGCGACGGTGGAAGCGGTGGCGAGCAGGTCCAGCTCGTGGTTCAGAACAGCATCTACCGGCGCCTGGCTGAAGTTGAGAGACTGACCTGCAGGAGCGCCAGACCCCCAAAACGACGTTAGGTTCGGGTCGGGACCGTTGTCGAAGCCGACCAGCGCAAGTTGGAAGTTCTCCGCTCCCAGGGTGCTGGAGACGAAGTCGCCGGCAGCGCGCACCGACACCGTCACCGCGAACCCTTCCACGTCGAGCATCTTGGCGATCTCCGCGGCGGCTTGAGGGAGTGGCTCAAGGTTCGGCACGCTGATCGTCAGGGAAAGACGCTGCCCATCCTTCTCGAAGACGCCCAGAGGAGGCGGCCGCTGATATCCCAGCGCCCTAAGCGACTGCTCGGTGCTCGGCAAGGGCCCCAACGCCGAGCGGCCAGCCCTGGCCCAGCCGATTGACTGTGGCAGCGGGCCGTATTCAGGGACCGCAAGGCCGTTCAGACCGGCTCCGATCAGGCGGCCACGGTCCACCGCAGCCGCGATGGCCCGACGCACTCCGGCACTGCTCAGAGGGCCCGCCGCCTCGTTCATCAGCAGCTCCACGAATGAGAAGGACAGAATGCGCTGCTTGACTAAGCCAGAGGGAAGCCCCACGAGATCCTGCGGGGTAGCTGCCAACCAACCGTCAACTCGGCCCTTGGCCAACAGGGCATCGACCGCGGCCGGACTGGGCTCCAGGTCAATGTCGAAGCCCGACAGCAGCGGAACGGGGCGAAAGTAGGGATTGCGAATGAGCGAAACCTGATCCGGGGTGTTCGCGGCGACCGTGAATGGCCCCGCACTCGGGGGGAACAGCGCCGTCGTGCGCTGGTCCCCGGCTAGGAACAGTTGCGGCCGGTCGTGATAAGAGGAGGCGGGGAGAAGGGGCACCTCGGCGGTGGTGGGGAAGTTGGGCGCTGCCGCTGGCAGTACGAAGGTTCCAGACCAGAACGAGGTGGCGTAGAGCGAGATTCCCCGCCAGGGCGCGGCGACCATCGACTGAGGAAAGTTGGGTGACTGCAGTACTGCCAAGGTGAAGCCCACGTCCCTGGTGGTGATCGGCTGGCCGTTCGACCACCGCCCGTCGCGAGGCAGCGTGAAACTGTATCGGGCGCCGCCGTTCGAGGACTTCCAGCTGGCTGCCAGCCCCGGCACGGCGGTCCCCTGCGACCCTGGTCGCATGAGTCCCGGCTGGGCCAGAGCGCCCACGGTCTGGGAGATCGGATTGGATGGGTCCAGCAAGGAGCTGAGCGGAGATGGGCCGGTGGGCGCCACCAGCGCCTCCTGGTAGATCTGGTCGGTGGCCATTGACCGAGCACCCAGGCCGACGAATCCAGCGCCAAAGAGAAGTAGCACCAGACTTCCCGCCACCGATGTGAAGCGCAACGGGTGGTGACTGGGTCGAAGGAGGTCGAAGCCTCTCTTCCGCTGCGGGGTTAACCCACCCGGATCTGGATTATCGCCACCAGCGCGAACGCGACGGTGAGCCAGATCGAGGTGCGGAAAAGTACCCGCTCCAGCCCCCTGCGGGTGCGATAGCCGCCACCCATGTCCGTCCCCCCGCCGATGGTGCCGCCAAGGCCGCTGGACTTGGGGGTCTGCAGCAGAATGGTTATCACCAGCAGGATGGCCAGCACCACTTCCAGGGTCGTGATCGCTGTCTTCACGTAACCTCCGCCACAAAACCCGGCGGATTATAGTCGCGGTGCTCTCCGCCAGAGATCTGGAGATCGGTCTCCCCAAACCGGCTGGGTTCCACCCCGTCGTCCAGCCGCCAGGAGGTGGCCGCCAGCTGCTGACCGCGATGCACGGCGATGACCACGTACTGGTATCCGGGCCAGGCTCGGTCGGTGTCAAACTGGCTCGGGCGTGCCGGGTGATCCGGATGGGTGTGATAAAACCCGACCACCTCCTCCCCTCTCGAGCGGGCGCTCCGTTCTGCGTGAATGATGTCCCTGGGGTCCAGCTCGTACCTGTCGCGTCGGCGATCTGCGACCAGATTGCGCCCCTCTATGACGTCCGTGACCACCGCCAGTTCGGATTCCGGACGGCCCACCAAGACCCCGCAGCCCTCGTAGGGATAGGCGCGCTCTGCGAACTGGCGCATCTGCTCAAAGAGCGCCACGCTGAAGGTCAATCCGGGCCCGGCCAATTTGATCATGCTCCCTTGTATAGACCGCTGCTGAGATAGCGAGCGCCGCCGTCGGGGCACACCACCACCGCGACCCCCTCGCGCAACCCCTCTCGGATCAGTTGACTGACTCCCCACAGCGCCAGGCCGGTCGAGTGGCCGACCAGGATGCCCTCCTGACGTGCCAACCGTCGCGCCAGATCATAAGCCTCATCGGTGGGGCCCAGCAGATGCCGGTCTGCGACCGAGGGGTCATAGATCCCAGGGACGATCGATGACCCCATATGCTTCAAACCCTCGAGGCCGTGAAACGGGTCGTCTGGTTCCAGGCTCACGCAGACGACGTTTGGGTTCTCTCGCTTGAGTCGGCGCGCCGTGCCCACAAAGGTCCCGCTGGTTCCCAGCCCGGCGAAGAGATGCGTGACCCCTCCGCCCGTCTGATCCCAGACCTCGCGCCCGGTACCATCGTAGTGCGCCCGCCAGTTCGCTGGATTGTTGTACTGGTCAGGAAAGAAATAGTTCTGGGGAGATTCGGACAACAACTCCCGGCACTTCCAGATCGCTCCGTCCGCACCCTCCTGTGGGTCACTCAGCACCAGCTCTGCCCCATATGCCTCCATGAGTTGCTGACGCTCCCTGCTCACATTGGCCGGCACCACCAACTTCACCGGGTATCCGAAATGAGCCCCGAGCATGGCGTAAGCGACCCCGGTGTTCCCGCTGGTGCTGTCCAGGATCGTCCTGCCAGGGATCAGATCACCGGAAGCCAGCGCCACCTGAAGCATCTTCAGTGCGGCGCGGTCCTTCACCGAACCTCCGGGGTTTAGGAACTCGGCCTTCCCGTACACGGAAAGGCGCGGGGCTTGTGCTTCGAAGAGGCGCAGCCGAAGCAGCGGGGTCTTTCCGATCAGATCGGCGATACCCGGATCTGGAAGGGAGGCCAGAACTCGAAGCTGTCTCCCGGTTGCGAGCGGCACAAAACCTACTGTAGCAGTCGGGAATAGCCGGTCAGCCGCACGACCTGGTCAGGACCTCCCGGCCCCGGAAGCCTGCACTCGGCCCCAGCTCGCGCTCGATGCGCAGCAACCGGTTGTACTTGGCGACTCGCTCGCTCCTAGATGGAGCTCCGGACTTCATCTGCCCCGCCCCCAGTCCGACAGCGAGATCGGCGATGGTGGTGTCCTCGGTCTCCCCCGACCTATGACTGATGACTGTGCCATAGCCATTGCGTTGCGCCATCTCGACCACGTCGATCGTCTCACTAAGGGTGCCAATCTGGTTGAGCTTGATCAGGATCGCGTTGGCTACACCCTCCCGGATGCCGCGGCCGAGAAAGTCCGGGTTGGTCACGAAGTTGTCGTCCCCAACCAGCTGAACCCGGCTGCCGAGCTTGGACGTGAGCTCGGCCCATCCCGCCCAGTCGTCCTCAGCCATGCCATCCTCGAGCGAGACAATGGGGTACTGCCTGATCCAGTCGTCCCAAAGTGACACCATCTGGCTGGCGGTCAGCTTCCTACCCTCGCCCCGAAGGTTGTAGAGCCCGTCTTCGAAGAGCTGGCTCGCTGCCGGGTCGAGCGCGATGGCGACCTGGTCGGGCGCTGAATACCCAGCCTTCTGGATGGCCTCGACCACCAGCTCCACCGCCTCGACGTTGCTCTTGAGGCCGGGAGCGAAGCCGCCCTCGTCCCCCTGGCCGGTGGTCAGGCCGCGGCCCGACAGGACCCCACGCAGCGAGTGGAAGATCTCCGATCCCATCCTCAGCGCTTCCGCGAATGTCGGCGCGCCGACCGGCATGACCATGAACTCCTGGAAGTCGACGGAGGTTTGGGCGTGGGCGCCTCCATTGAGGATGTTGAACTGGGGAACCGGGAGCTGCCGCGCTCCAACCCCACCGAGGTAGCGGTAGAGCGGAAGTTCCTGCGCAATGGCCGCGGCGTGCGCCACGGCGAGGCTCACGCCCAGGATCGCGTTGGCGCCCAGCTTGCCCTTGTTGGGAGTCCCGTCCAGCTCACGGAGACGAGCATCGACGGTGCGCTGGTCGAGGGCGTCCAAGCCCAGAATGGACGGCCCCAGCAGGTCGTTCACATTCTCCACGGCCCGGAGGACGCCCTTGCCTCCATAGCGAGCCGGGTCGCCGTCGCGCAGCTCGACCGCCTCGCGATGGCCGGTCGAGGCGCCCGACGGGACAGCCGCACGGCCAACCTCGCCGCCGATCAGGCCAACCTCGACGGCCAGGGTGGGGTTGCCACGGGAGTCCAAGATCTCCTCCGCTTCCACCTGCTCGATGAAGGTCATGAGCCACCTCCGAATTTGCCAGTCAGGGTCGATCCCAACGAGCCGCTACTCTCAGGGGAGCTTGAAAGCCGCTCCTAGCTGGTTACCAAGGTTAAGCGCCGGACAGCTCCTGGCTGTGGCGGTGATCGCCTTCCTGGCGCTCTCAGCCTTCGTCGATGTGGTGACCAGCTTCGGCTCGATCGGCAAGAACTCCGGTGCCCCGAAGGCCCAGTTGGGCGGAGTGCTCGGGGGGGTACAGATGACCGTCGGCCAGGAGTCCCATCTCGCTTTCGGTCTCTATGTCGCATCCGGGAGTGCGATGTCGCCAGCCTGCATCGGGGCAAACCTGACACCGGAGTTCAGGGTGGTCAAGGTGACCTTCCTGGGCTCAGAGGGCACCCGTTGGAAGGACGGAGAGTCCTGCGGCGGCATCCTGGAGACCAATTCCACCATTCCCGTCGTGATCTCTGTTGTTCCGTTGCACCCTGGAGACTACGGCCTAGAGGTAGAGCCCAAGGTACTCAAGCGGACAGTCGGGGATGTCGTCAGAGGCGACATCCTAGTGCGCTCCTGACACTGTCCTCGTCGCCTGAAGCAGAGCAGCATGCACCAAAGGCGACCCAGCCAGTATGTCTCCGCTGTCAAGGTGGCGCTGAGCCCCATCCCAATCTGAGACGACGCCTCCCGCCTCCGTCACCAGGAGAGCTCCGGCCGCTATATCCCAGACTTTGAGACCCAGCTCAAAGTACCCGTTGAACACACCGGAGGCGGTGAAAGCCAGGTCGAGGCTGGCGGCCCCTGTCCGGCGCGCGTCTTCGAACCCATTCAGGACCTTGTCAAGGGCTGCCAGCGATCGCGGGATCCGCTCCGGAGCCTTGAACGGAAAGCCCGTGGTGATCAGTGAATGCTCTGCTGCGGGATCACCGAGCTGCAGTCGCCTCCCCTTCTCGTCAAATGCTCCCATGCCCTGGCGAGCGCTGTAGGTCCACCCCAGGAAGGGAGCGTGGACGCAGCCAACTGCCGGAACTCCATCCACGAGCAGGGCGACCGACACTCCGACCAGCGGAAATCCCCGACTGAAGTTGGTTGTGCCATCGATGGGGTCAACCACCCACCCGGTCGGCTTGCGCTCTCCCCCGCGCTCCTCGGCCAAGATCGGGAGGTGCGGGAAGGCGGAGCTAAGGACGCGCACTATGACCTCTTCACTCTGGCGGTCCACCGCAGTCACGTAGTCGCCAGGACCCTTGGTCTCGGTTACGTGCGCCCCGAGGCCGGAGGCGCGAACGATTGCCCCCCCGGCCTGGGCGGCATAACGTGCCGTCGCCAGCGCGAGCGTCAGGTCGATATCCGCGGCCGCTTGGCTCAACCCAGGCTGCCTCATCTCGCCAACTGGGATCAGCGTCCTCCCCGACCACGACCGCGCGGAGGTTCCCGGGAGACCTTCTTCTTGTGCTTCTTCTGCTTAGGCTGGGGTGCAGGGCTCAAGAGGTCCCGGGGAGGATCTGGGTTGCGCGGAGGTGGAGTCGGCAGTTCACTTTCGCTCATCCGCATATGGTGCCAGTTCTGGCGACCGAACGGGGCGCTAGGGCCAATATCACCACAGGCGGCTGGGGTCGATTCGTACCAGGTGCGGCCTTCCCGGGCGGACCACAGCGACCACCGGCCCAACCACCAGCTGCCGGCGGACCGGCCCAAATTCCTCGCTGTCACTGCTGTGCTCGCGGTTGTCGCCAGCCAGCCACACGAGCCCGCGGCTGGCGCTGACCGCCGACACCCGCTTGACCATCTCAAAGCCGAGGTGCCCGGGATGCTCCGCCACAACCACCTGCCCTACCTTCGGCAGACGGCCCGGGCGCGGCAAAAGGACCGCCCACGCTCCGTTGGGGAGCTGGGGTTCCATGCTGGGGCCCTCCACCAGCACCAATTGGGGCAGCCTGCCGGGTAGCAGATGAGCGAGTTTGCCGCTTGTCACCAGGTGATGGTAGTTTGAGGAGAGCGTCACGGCCAGCTATTGGCCTGGTCCACGTCCTAATGGAGGGAGATCAGCATGTTCGGCACGATCAAGGACCGCGTAAGCCCCCGCCGGGTGGTGCACGCCCACTGCGACATCCCCTGCGGGATCTACGATCCCCATGAAGCTCAGATCGCCGCGCAGACGGTGGAGACCATGGTGACCAAGATCAGGGCTCTGCCCGACTCGACATCTGAGGCCAGCCGCAACTCCTTTGTCCGGATGGTTGAAGTCAAAGAGCTTCACGCCGAGAAGGTGAAGCGGGAGGTCCTCATCATTTGGGGCGACTACTTCAAGCCTGAGCACCTGGAGAAGTTCCCAGAGCTGCACGACTTGACCTGGAAGACGGTCAAGGCCGCATCAGCCTGCAAGCAGTCCATCGACCCGGAGAAGGCGGCCGAGCTGCGCAGCAAGGTCGACGAGTTCGCGCGGATTTTCTGGGAAACCAAGAAGTAGATCAGGGTCGCGGAGGCGGGAGCCCGGTTCCGGGGACTGCCCACAAGGGACCGAGCTTCTGCCGCGCCGCCGCCAAAAGCTGGAGAACCGTTGGAAGAGATCACTTTTCACTTTGACCCCGTGTGCCCATGGGCATGGCTGACCTCGCGCTGGGCAACTCGCCTCGTCGACCTGGGAGACGTGGCGATCACTTGGCGGTTCTTCTCCTTGGGGATCGTCCACTTGGAGCCCGGCCAGGACACAGCAGACGGACCCGTCGGGTACAGCGGCGCGGCTCTGCAGCTCTTGGCCCTCGCACGCCGACAGGGTGGCAATGAGTTGGTCGCCACCCTTTATACGGAGCTTGGTCGGCTGATTCACGCTGGCGGGTCCTCACCGACCCCAGAGCTGGGAGTAGTGGTCCTGGAGACTGCCATGAGGGCGGCAGGCATGGATCCGGCTGACCGGAGAGCGGCGATGTCAGACCGCTCGCTCTGGCAGGAGGTTGTAGCCGACCACGCTGCTGCGGTCGCCTCCTGTGAAGCTTTCGGAGTACCCACTCTCATCCTGGATGCGGGGAAGGGCCCAGGCCTCTTCGGGCCAGTGATAACCGAGGTGCCCAGTGACGATGAAGCTCGCGCACTGCTGCGGGACGTCGTCCGGATGGCACGGCGCCCCTACCTATTTGAGCTGAAGCGCGAACGCTACGGTCACCCCCCTCAGCTGCTCGGAACCGCGTAGACGATCTACCATACAATTACACTAAGTTGTATGGTAGGCAGCGCATCCGGTCGCCTGAGGAGACCTTCGTGACCAGCAATCTTTTGAGCTTCCCGAATCCGGTGAACGAGACCGCCAGTCGGGTGGTGGCGGGCGCGGTAGCCGCGGTCGCCGCCATCGCTATTCTCACCCAGCAGCCCTGGCTCAGCGCCGTCCTCGCCTACGGATTTCTGGCCCGACTCGCTACTGGTCCCTCCCTGAGTCCCCTAGGACAGCTGGCCACCAGAATTGTCGCCCCTAGACTGTCGGCCCACCCAAAGCTGGTGCCAGGTCCTCCGAAACGCTTCGCCCAGGGCATCGGGGCGACGATCACGGTGTCGGCGACGCTCCTCACCCTGGTCTGGCACGCGAACGTCGCCACCTACGCTCTGCTGGGAGGTCTACTTGTCGCTGCCAGCCTGGAGTCGGTCTTCGCCCTTTGTATTGGCTGCCGCCTCTTCACCCTACTCATGCGGGTGGGCCTGATTCCGCCCGAAGTATGTGTCGCGTGCTCCAACGTCGGGGTAAGCGGGACGCCTGTCTCCTGACGTCGGGGCGACCCGTGCCTGAGCTCTGCCCCCAGGTGGAGGAGGCAGCACCCGAGGTCTGGACCACATACGGCCACGCGGGACTTGCTCTGGCGCGCTGGGGGCCAGCACCGACGGGATCACGCGGCCGCATCGGACTCTCAACGTTTCCGTCCCGTCCCAGCGGGCCACGCCAAACGACGCGGATGCACCTTCGGGAAGCGCCTCCCCAGCCGCTTGATTGGGCGGTGCAGACCCAATGCATCAGCACTAGGACTGAGTACAGGGACTTCGTCGCTCGCCTTGGCGGCGACGAAGTCCCCGCCACCACGCACCTCGCGCCGCCAGGCGCCCGAAAGCTCCCGGAGTATCTGGTCACCAGCAGCGTGACCGCTGCGGTCATTGACCGTCCTGAAGCCGTCCAAGTCGCTCATGACCACCGACAGCGGCTTACCCTCCCGCCGAGAGCGTTCCATCTCCTCCCCCAGGCGCTCGCCGAACCAACGCCAGTTGGCGGGGTCCCCACAGGTGCCCTCCCGGGCAGTGCCCCGGAGAAAGCTCACGAGTAGGTAGATCAGCCCCGCCGCCTCCGCCGTTGTCCCAACCACCACCAACCATTCAGCCACCGGCTGGCGAGCGCTTGGGCCGGCCACGAGCACCACTGCATAGGCGGCTCCGGCGGCGGCAATGTTACCGAGCGCCCAGGGAAGGCGAAATTACAGGATCGCGAAGAGCCCGACCGAGAAGAACCCGACCCAGATGTAGAGGTCTGAGAAGTCGATGCGCCAGGAAGCGCCAACCGCCGTGAGAACGCTCGCCAGCACCGTGGCGACTGCCAAATCGACGGCGGCAACCTGCGCTGGGACCGCTCGCCCAATATGGGCCTCACCACGCAGACGCTGCCATACAACGCGCCGATCATCACCAAGGTGAGCGGCGGCCCCAGGCCACTTTGATCTCGATTTGTTGGAGGAGAAGCCGGGAATCGGACCCGGGATCGGGGTGGCAGAAGGCAAACCGAGTCGTGTCGGTGTCGTGCCCCGTACGTGCCCCACGGAGGCGAGGCGGCTCAGTTGTCGTCGTCAACCATCTGAAGGAGGCGCCGTACGGCGGTCTCGAGCTCGGGCAGGTCCTCGCTGACGGTGGCAGCAAGGACGGTATGGGAGGTATCGAAGTAGCGGTGGGCGAGGCGATCGCGCATACCGGCGATCTGCGCCCACGGCAGGGCCGGCTCGCTGGCCAGCAGCCGCTCGGGAAGGGCCTTGACCGCCTCACCGATCTCGATCAAGCGAACCCGCACGGCGTCGAAGACAAGCCCGTCATGGAGATCGCCGCATTCAAGGTGAGCGCGAATGGCATCGATCGCGGCAATAACGTCCTCCAGACGTTGACGTTCGCGGCGACTCAGACCGCTACCGCCTCAGCCAGGACCTCGACAGCCACGTGCGCCTTCAGGTCGCCGGCGGGCACCAGATCGACGCGGGCCCCGAGCATCTTCTCAAGCTCCGCCTGGCAGCGCCCCAGAGTCAGCAGGCCAACACCCGCAGGTACGTCAACAAGTAGGTCCACATCACTCTCAGGGCCCTCCTCACCCCGAGCTACGCTGCCGAACACCCGGGCATTGTCCAACCCGTAGCTGGCCAACACCTTCTTCACCGCCGCGCGATGTCGGTGGATTCGCTGGCCGAGAAAGCCTCTGACCGGCTCGGGCCCGGACGTCTCAGTGAGACTGATGTCGAGCTCAGACCCGGTGGCGTTTACTAAGCGGACCAGCATGGGAACCGACGGCTGGCGGGCACCGGACTCATAGGCGCTCACCACGCTCTGGGCCACCCCAGCCCGACGACCCAGCTCCACTTGCGACAGTCCGGCACGGCGTCGCGCCTCCCGCAACAACCCGCCCGCAGTACCCATATCACCAGATCATAGCGGATCGTAGATGACATGAGCCACCCCGGGGAACCGGCTCCTACGATTGGCTGTGGGCGGCTCCGCACGCGCCTGGACCCCGTTGCCGTAACTGGTGCCGCAACCTGAAGCGCTGGCAGCGCGGGGACATGCACTTGCGCTGGGCGGCTGCGGGCATGCTGGCGGCCGAGGCCCAGTTCCGCCCGGTTAAGGGCGACCGCCAGCTCACTCAGCTTGCCGCCATCCTCGCCCGGGTGACCGCTGATGGGGAAGCACAGATGCAGGCCTCGGCACGAGCCCGCTGCCAGCACAAGTGTTGCGAAACATGGTCCCGGTGGGTCATGCCTAGGGCGCCCCGAATTCGTCACTTGGACGACGGGGTCTGGATTGTCTATTCGGACTGCGGACTGGGCGCCTTCACTTCCCCTGCCGTCGGCCGCCCTCACCTCACCTGCCCCAATGCCTGTCGCCAGGCAGCCCACAGAGAGCGGCAGAAGCTGCTCCGAGATGAAGGAAGCCGGGTGCCACGAGATGTAGCCGACAAGCGCTGAGACACGGCCTGCGACGTTCCCGAATGCGCCGCGCCCTTGCTCCTTGGTCGCGGCGAGGTCCTGGGCAGCTCATCTCGGCTGACGTAGCCCGCGGGCGGCCGGGTAAGACCCTGTGGATCCGCTCCGCTGTCACCCGCCTGGAAGCGGTCACTATCCCCAATCCCCAAGTTGTCCAACCCGTCCCCGCAAACCGCCTTCCCCTCACTACTACGACCGACTTATCCTTTTCTTCCCCGGTGGTCCCCTCCGGGGTATGACCCGCCATTAGGTCACCGCCGAAGTTCCACGGAGGCGGGACATCCTCTCAGCTCCTGGCGGCAGCGGTCAACGACTAGACGGTGGGGCTCATGGCGCCTGCCCACCTGAGTCCAGCGCCTCGCAGATCAGGTCGGATCAAGACCCGGCCCCCACCACCGGGCCTGGGCGCACCAGGGGATAACGGCGAAACCAGGGAGCCAAGGGAGCGTTATGCCTGCTGACCGCAGGTGCCCCGGCCGAGATGAATGGGCACCACTGGAGAAGGAGATCGCCATGTGCGCCAGCTGTGGATGCGCCGAGCCCTACCAGCGCCACCAGAAGGGTGACATCACCATCGACGACGTCAAGGCCTCCGGCGCGGATCGTGGGCTCAGCCCCGAGCAGGTGGCAGAGAACATCGTGAAGGCGGTGGCGAGGGACGCCGACCCCACACTCGCTTGAGGTGAGTGGGCGGGCTCGCGAGTCCGCCCACTCAAGCCGCCCCAACCAAGGCAGAACGGCCGGCGAGACTGCTGCGGGTCCGGCGACGGGTCCGGCGCAGACGAGGAATCGGGCACTCGTCCCGTTCGGCCTCCAGGTCGGGGAAGCGCTCCCGGCGACCGGGAAGAACTTCGTCCAAGATGCTCGACTGCCAATCGAGCAGGGCAGCATGAAGGGCATAGGACGTGCGCGCGGACCACACCGGCTGACGTAAGCCCACGGGCGGCCGGGTAAGGACCCTGTGGATCCGCTCCGATGTCACCCGCGAGGAGCGTGAGCCGCTATTGGCCGCTGACGTACGCCAAAGTTCGCCGGCGTTGCCGTCAGCGACGCCGTCAACCTGCACCAGCCGCGCCAAGACGGTCATGACGACCTAGGTGATCCCGGAGGACAGCGCCCGCAGGTCGTCACCCCGCTTGGCATCCTCGGCTCCTGGGCTTGCTCCAGGTTGCCGATCAGCTGGCGAGTGCCCGCGCCGCGACCAGGGCCGGCGCTAGGCCACGTCTGGTGCGTCGCTCGATCTCCTCGAAGGGTGGCGCGCCGAGCGCAAGATAGTCCCCGAGCTCACGCTCCCAACGGCTTCGGTACGCGATGAGCCGGCGGTTGAAGATGGCTGCCCACTGCCTGGGGTCGGTTCGCTGGCGGTCACGGGCGAGGTCGTTGGCGGTCTTGCGGAGATAGAGCTCCCAGGCCTCGACCGCGTCGACTCGGCCGCTGCCAAGTAGCTCATGGAGGTCGTACAGGTCGCGACATTGAAGCCGTTCGGCGAGGCAGCGCAACTTCTCAGCCCCGACCTCGTTTAGCACGTATCCCTCAATCTCCACACCTTGGAGCAGATCCGGCCAGCGAGGTTGCAGGTTAAGGCGCGCGTGCGCCGTGACCAGCTCGGTGTCAGAGATGTCGAGCTTGATGCTGCGGGGCCTCGTCCCTCCCCGAGGCCACGGCAGCGCCACGACGGGCGGTAAAGCCGCTCAACGCTGGCGAGGGGTGTAGCTGCCCGAATTCCGAAGTCGGTGGAACCAGTGCGACTTCCCCGACACTCCTCCGGACTGTAGCTTTGGTCAATTTGGACCATCGCCATCGTGTATAATCCCTCCATGATGTTGGTGCCGGATCAGGCTGAAGAGGCCATGGAGGCCCACCGAGCTCTGGCGGGTTGGACACGGGTGGCCATGCTGACGAGCCTTCGGGAGTCAGCTGTCCCCCTCGACGTGCGGGAGCTGGCCAAGGGCACGGGAGTCCACGTCAACACCGTGAGATTCCACCTTGAGGTGCTGGCCAAGGCGGGTCTGGTGTCCTCTGAGTTCGAGCATCGTCCCCGCCGCGGCCGCCCCCGTCAGGTCTGGCGGGCCACAGCCACTGTGACCCCGGGTCCGGAGGAGGGTTACCGAATGCTGGCTGAGGTCCTCGCCGGTTACCTCCAGGCAAATGTCAAGGACCCTGGCAAGCTGGGTCTCGAGATCGGCACCAGCTGGGGAACCCAGCTCGCCAACATGCAAGTGGAGAACCCACTGCAAGGGCTGGATGGAGTGGTGGACATGCTGGCCAGGCTGGGCTTCAGCCCCGAGCAGGTGGACACCCCCGATGAGATCCAACTCCGACTCCACTCATGCCCGTTCTTGGAGGTGGCCCGGGGCAACAGTCAGCTGGTCTGCTCGGCTCATCTCGGCCTGTTGCGGGGAGCTCTGGCGGAGGCCGGGGTCCCGCTGACGGCAAAGAGTCTGAACCCACTGGTGGAACCGTCGCTCTGCATCGCCCACCTCGGTGCTCAGGAGCGTTCGACGGTGGGGGTAGCAGGGTGAGCGCGGGGGAGGGGCAGT
>DATLQZ010000054.1:0-60455 GCA_035534915.1 Candidatus Dormiibacterota bacterium | reverse complement strand
ACTTCTCACTCCAGTCCATGGCCCGACTCGACCCCAACTCCGACCCTCTCCTCACCAACCCTCTCACCGCTGGGCTGGCTGCCTGATGTCCATCACCCCAAGAGCTATTCACTTTTACACCACTCCGCGGGACTTGACTGTTCCGTGAGTCGTGGCCGCGAGCCAATCAGGTCGCGGTACCAGGTCAAGAGGCACCGGTGGACGGGGTCTACCTGTTCGCCCCAATTCAACTGCGAGCGCTGGAATGTCTCCTCGCTCTGCGGATCCGGGATCGCGGTTCCCCGGGCCAGGAGTTCCGAAAACCCCCGGCGCCTCCCCTGCCTGACCGCCCGACCGAGGCGAGGATTCGGAACAAACGAGCCCGTGAGCACAATCGCCGTTCCCACCTTTGTGGAATCAGAACAAGCCGGGGTCGAAATCCTTTCGCCGATGGCTCGGTTGCCACCCTAGTCGTGGTTCTGAAGGTACCCGACCAGATGGCAGACGCCCACATCCTCGTCCCGACGGTTGCTGCTCCGCCTGACGGGAGTAAGCATCACCACCTCCAAAGACAAAGCCATTCTCGAGGGACAGTCGCAGGTCCCCAACCCTTGCGAAGGCCCCGAGTACCCCTCTCGCTCCCCCGTCAAGGCAACGTGCAAGGCATGGGAACGCTCGCCACCCCTGAGCGTGCCAGCGGAAGCTTCTGTGATCGACCCGCCGCGAAAGACTGTGAACGCCCAATCGCCTTCCACTGAGATCTGGATTCGGCAGCGGACACTCGCCGTCGATGATGACGTACTCCGGTCCCCGCCTCACCCGACCAATGGGCTCCCACCAGCCCATTCATGGCGGCGCATGTCATAGTCGCGGCCGGCCACCCGAGCGGGACGCCGTCCGCGCCCGGAGCGCGAACTGATCCACGCCTCAAGAGCCGTCGCCGCGCACTAGCAGTGCGACCGGGAATCTCTTCCCCAGCGCTTCCATGGGCACGGCGCCACCACGAAAGGTTTCGGCGGTGAGTTGGTGTGTCCAATGGCCGGGCGGGAGCTCAACCACAGTGTCCTCCCAGCCGGAGCGCAACTGCATTAGGAGCCGCGGTACTACGGTCACCACCTGGTTCCCTCTGCAAAAGGCGACCACGTTGTCCCGCTTCTTGCCGACGGACACGAGCGGTCGGTAGTCCCCCGCCTCCGCAAACGCTTCGGGGAGGCTTCGGCGGACCCGCAGACTGCTCGTCACAACCAAGAGCTTGGGCAAACCGGTGGCGGAGGCCCTCATCACCTGCTCTGGCGACATTCCGGCCAGTCGATCAAGAAGGGTCCCCCTGATGGAGAAGTCGACTGGGCGCCGGTTGTCCGGGTCCACGAGGCTGTGCTCCCACAGCTCCGTCCCCTGGTAGGTATCGGGTATGCCGGGAGCGGTGCAGCGCAGCAATGCGACTGCCAACGACGCGCCTCGCGCCGGGGCGATGAGTCTGGCCACGAAGCGGCTCAGATCATCTACGAAATTCGGCTGCTGCAATGCGCCGGTAAGGAACCGGCGGGCGGACGCCTCGTACCCCAAATGGGGCTCATTCCATGACGTGTGCAACTTGGCCTCGCGGATCGACTTTTCCAGCACCGGCCAGAGTCGCTCTGCTGTCACCGGCCAAACGCCCACGAGGGTCTGGTATAGGAGGTACTCAAAGTTGCGGTCCGGTACTTGCGGGGATCGGCGATGGGTCCCATTGAGCCGCGCCCAGCGTCGCACAGCACGCTGCCATTGGTCGGGCACTTCGCTCAAAAGGTTGATTCGCGATCGCACATCCTCGCTGCGCTTGCTGTCGTGGGTGGAAGTCGAGTTCATGGTTCGGGGGCACCTCCGCTGCCTTTGGCCCATGGCAGCGTGGAACTGTTCGAGACTTACACCGAACTGGCCCGGGTCGTCACCGACCTCATTGAGCGAGATGAGGCGATGGTACCTGTAGAAAGCGGTGTCTTCCACTCCCTTGGCCATGACCGCACCCGTGAGCTGTTGGAACCGCAGCGCCAGATCCTCCTCATCACCTCCGGGAATCCGCAGGGAGAGAACGTCTTCCACAAAGGTCAGTAGGGCCGGATCAAGATCGGGCCTGATGTCTCTGACCCGTGCCGCCGCGACCGCGACGCCTCGGCTCGCCTGCGCGGCAAGCTGTTTGGACATGCCAGCGCGAAGATAGGTCCGGTACACGGGAAAGGCGGCTGCCAACTCGGCCAGCGCCTCGCGCAGCTCATCCCGGGTGTGGGTGCGGTGGTTGCGGGGAGCCTGGGATATCTTCAGCAGTTGACCGGTAAGGCGGTTCAGGTCGCTGCCAAGCAGCTCCTTCACCGCCAGCCGCTTGCCCTCCAAGGCGACCTGTGGGAACGCTCTGGCCTCGCCGGTGAACGAGCGGTACGTTGCGCTCATTCTGGCCTCGGCCGCTGGATCAACGAACAGTCCAAGGGCCAGCCGCCCGAAGTCGTACCCAGTTGTGCCCTCCACGTCCCAGTCCTCGGCGAGCTCTTCACCTGGCACGAGGATCTTTTCCACTACCGTCCACGCCCCGGGTGCGTCACCGCGCAGACGTTTCAGATACCCCACGGGGTCGCGCAGCCCGTCGGGATGGTCCACCCTCAAGCCCCCGACCCTTCCTGCCCGCACTTCACTCAGCACGAGCGCGTGATGATCCTTGAAAACGTCCTGCGCCTCGATACGCACGCCGACCAGGTCATTGTTGTCGAAAAAGCGACGGTAGTTAAGGTCACGGGCCGCGGCTCGCCAGTGGGCGAGCCGGTAGTGCTGAGCCTGCAAGAGGGAGTCCAATTCATCCGGATCGAGCCTGGCCAGCCTGAGGTCCAAGGCACGGCCCAATTCGGGCCTTGTCTTAAGCAACCTCTGCAACGCGCGCCGCTCCACTGTGCGACCACCCTCGGGACCACCCGCCGAACAGGCCCCGCCAGCCTTGGATGACCCATTCCCCGAACGGCCGAGATCGGCGGCCAACTGGCTCAGCTCGGGGTCGGCGCGGGACTGAGCCACCTCGGCTAGAAGACCCGCCAGGGACCTCAGGTTGGCCGGGAACCGCCCATCTTGGTACCAGAACTCGAAGTCAACACCGCGCCTCCTGAGGGTCAGGGCGCCAGAGGCGATGTTGGCCCGATACCCGTCCGCCAGCACCGGAAGCAATACCCGCTTCCACAAGCGCCGCTCCCGAGGGGCCCAAAAAACGTCAAAGTACGGTGCAAAGGTGCTGGTGGGACCGAACTCCAAAACGTCCTGCCACCAACGGTTCTCGCCGCGGGTGGTAGCCATGTGATTCGGCACCAGATCGACCACCTGCCGGAGTCCGTGTTGCTCCAAGGCAGCAAGCATCCGTCGGTATCCTGGCTCTCCCCCCAGCTGCTGGTCAAAGCTTTTCGGGTCGACTACGTCGTACCCATGGCTACTTCCGGTGGCGGCCCCCAGGTAGGGAGAGAGATAGACGTGGCTCACTCCCAAGCGGGCCAAATAATCGGCGATCGCTACCACCTGGTCGAAGCCCACGCCGCTCCGCAACTGCACCCGGTAAGTTGAAGTGGGCACATTCGCCCTGGCCGTGCCGGTGGCGTCAGTCGAGTCCCGCGGACTAAGCCCCATTTAGCTAGCCCCCCGCCCTGTGCCAGCGGACGCTGCCGAGAGCTCGAGCCGATTCGACCGCCTCATCAACTCCGCCCGGCCCGGGGCGCTTTAGCCAGATGCCTAAGCATCAGCGCCGACTTCCCGGCGGCCGAAACCGACGGCTCCAGCCGCCGGACCGAGTGGCCGGGCCCTTGGCCGCTATGACCCTCGCGCTCCGCTGAGCCTTCACAGTACCGTGCACGGCCTCAAAGTGGACGCTTTTGTACCGCCGATCCGATTCCGTCAGCGCGGGAGAGCTGACGTCCACCGGGAGAGAGGCGCGGCCATCGTCAGACCACCGCTTGGCGACGTACCCACCAGGAACCTCCATACCCCGCGCTCGGTATGGGCGCTGGCCTGCATGTCTCCGGACGATCTTATTCAATCACTGGGGATCCCGGGTGATGTTACCTGGTCCGGGCGGCCCGGCCGCCACGCCGTTCGCCCCAGACACGAGCCACCACCCGCGGCGTCTTTCAAGTCATTAACGCTATCCTCCTCGCCCCTCAGTCCCCACACCAGCTGTGGCTCCAGCTGATCCCGCGACTCTTCCCCCTATGAGCTGGAGTTGGAAACCGTCACCCAGCTCGAGGCCAACGGACAAATGGCCGCCTCAATAGCCGAGGCCATGGACGTCGACCGGGCCGCTGGCCGCACCGTCGTCAACCCCTGGTCAGATTGGGTTCGGTCCGACGTCAACGCGGCACGCACGTCCTTGGTTGGTCCAACGTACCGATTCAGCCGACCAACGGATCGGGATGCTGAAGCGCACTCAGATCGACCTGGTCTCCAGTGTCTTGGGCCGCTTGGATAAGCGCCCAGAAGGGACGTGCTGGTCGACCGGAACCCACCCGGCAACCGTCCCTAGGTTCGTAGTCCCCAGCCGTCACAGTCGCAGGCCCTGGCCCCGGCAGACGGGGGCGCTGGGACGACCGGATCTGCAGGACCCCGTTCGGAGCTTCCATATACTGCCGGTATGAACGTAGCGGCGGTCCTAGTTGGTGATCTGGCCACTCTTCTGGACATCTACGCCCTTTGCATTCTGGCGTGGGCACTCCTGACGTTCTTCCCGGGAGCGTCCGGTAGTGCGATAGGGCGACTCCTCAATGACCTCGTCCTACCCGTTATCCGCCCGCTGCGGCGCATTCTGCCATCGATGGGCGGTATGGACTTCTCTCCGTTGCTCGCCATCGTGATCACCTACGCCTTGGCCGACGCACTCCAGAGCCTCTCCCAGTCCGGCTTCTTGAATCCGATAGCGGCCGTGGTCTCCGTGCTCCTGCAATTCCTGCAAGCCGTGCTGCTGGTCGTCCTGCTGCTCCTTCTCATCCGGGTCCTGCTGGGAGTGCTCCACGTAGACCCTTGGCACCCTGTGGTCTTCGCTATCCGAAGGATTTCTGACAACTTTGTGGACCCAGTGGCGAAGCTGACCAGGAGTAAGGGGGAGCGCGCCGCGATCACCGCCTTCGTGATCTTCCTTCTGCTTTATATCGGTTTTGTCCAGCTCCTCTTCCCGATCATCCAGTCGAGTGCCAATCGCCTCTGACCGATCGCCCCTCAGGGTGCTGCGGTGCTGGCCCGAGCCCGAAAGCGCTGGGGGGCTGGCGCTACCGCGCGCAGTGTCTCCACCCGATAGGACACGGGTCCGCACAGCGCGGAGACCTTCCCCGCCAACTGGTCACCGGGACTGACCCGGTGACCATCCCCGAGCTGTACCTCATGGATCCCCTCCCGATCTCGCATGTGCAGCACCACTGGCGCCTCTCCGCTGTGCTCAGCTAGCGTCGCCGCCAGCGCGCTTAGGAGCTCGTCGGACAGGTGAGCGGGGGTGATGTGAACCACCGCTGATGGCAGCCACCCCAGCAGCTCTGGCGCGTCGAGGGCGAAGATCTCCTCGGCGATGACTCTCGCCTCCTCGGCATCCTCCTGCCCGGAATCAGAATCTCCACCATCCACACTCTCCGCCGCCCCAGCGCGCCGTACTCCCGTACCCGCCTGTCCTGGCCGAGATCCGACTTCCACCCTGCCTCGCACCACGATCAAAGCGTCCGACTGCAGGAGATCTATCGCCTTCTGGAATACCTTCGGGAATATGACGACCTCGCAGACCCCGGTGAGATCCTCAAGGGAGGCGAACGCCATCGCGTCGCCCTTGCGATTCTGAACCCTTCGGCACTCCCTAAGCGATCCTCCCACCTGGACCAGGCGCCCCTCCAACCCGACCAGGTCGATCAGCGAGGTGTCCGTCGCGCTCCGCAACTGGTCGCCCACCTGCTGAAGCGGATTCCGGCTCAGATACATTCCGAGAAGCTCCCGCTCCCATAGCAGTCGCTCCCGCTCCGCCTCCGGGGTGAGCACGACCTCCCCAGGCGGCGTCAAGCCGCCACTAAGTCCATCTTGGCTTGCTCCCGAGTCTAGATCGAAGAGGGCAATCTGACCCGAGTCTCGGTCTCTGGCGGCCTGCTCCGCTCGTCGCATCGCCTGATCCAGCTGGGCGAGTTGCCAGCCGCGATCGCCCAGGGAATCGCAGGCTCCGCTGCGGATCAGCGCCTCCAGCACCCTCCGATTCAGATCCCGGCCCCGAATTCGACTACACAGATCGATCAGAGAGGTGAACGGCCCCCTCTCCTGGCGGTCAGCGACGATCGCCTGTGCAGCCCCCTCACCGACGTTCTTGATCTGCTGCAGACCGTAGATGATCCGCGCCGCCGAGGTCACCTCACCAGGGTCGGACAAGAGGACACTGAAGGCTGGGTCAGATAGGTTCACGTCGGGCGGGAGCACCTCAATCTGACGCTCCCTGGCGTCGAGGATGACCCGCTTGATTCGTTCGAAATCCCCGGCGCGACTGTTGAGCAGCGCCGTCATATACTCGAGCGGATAGTTGGCCTTGAAGTAAGCAGTCTGGTAGCTGATGAGCCCGTAGGCCACCGAGTGTGCCTTGTTGAATCCGTACCCGGAGAAGAAGTCGATGAACTCAAAGAGTTCGTTGGCGGTCTGCTCCGACACCCCTCGCGACTGGGCCCCCTTCAAAAAGCCTTCCCGCTGGGCCGCCATCTTGGCCTTGTCCTTCTTGCCCATCGCGGCGCGCAGGAGGTCCGCCTCCCCGAGGCTGAACCCTGCCGCCGCCGAGGCAATCTGCATTACCTGATCCTGGTAGACGATCACCCCATGGGTTTCCTCCAGGATC
Source organism: Candidatus Dormiibacterota bacterium (assembly GCA_035534915.1). GTDB lineage: Bacteria > Chloroflexota > Dormibacteria > Aeolococcales > Bog-877 > AG-12. Next base: position 53,629 of record DATLQZ010000054.1, on the reverse strand, counting down.
GGCTGCAGCTCCGGTAGCAGATAAGTGATGGGTACCTCGCCGCGACGCCGCTTCATGTAGAGATCGATGACTCCGCCCTCAATCGGTCCCGGGCGATTGAGGGCGCTCGCCGCGGCCAAGTCCAGAATGGACGTCGGCCTCATATCCATCATGATCCGGCGGCCACCCTCCGCCTCCAGCTGAAAGACTCCCATCGTGTCCCCGCGACTGAGCAGCTCGTAAGTCGACCGGTCGTCGAGCGGGATCTGTTCCAGGTCGGGACGGTCGCCCCGGAGCCGCTCAATATGGGAGAGCGTTTCCTCCAGAACCGTCAGGTTCTCCAACCCCAGGAAGTCCATCTTCAGCAGCCCGATCTTCTGGACGCCATTCATGTCGAACTGGGTGACTACCGCGTCCTTGTTGGTGGTGGCGCGCTGAAGCGGAACATAGTCGATGAGGGGGCCGGGGGCGATCACGACGCCGGCGGCGTGGGTGCCGGCATTACGGGCGATCCCCTCCAGCCTCTGGGCAGTGTCCAACAGCCTTTTCGCCCACCCTTCGGACTCGTATACCTCGCGCAGCTCCTTGGAGTTCTGCAGAGCCCCGGCCAGAGTCGTCCCGGGACGAGCGGGTACCAGCTTCGCAAGCCGGTCCACATCTGGCAACGGAACGCTCAGCACGCGCCCCACGTCGCGGATGGCGGCCCGCGCCGCCATCGTCCCGTAGGTCACAATCTGGGCCACCCGGTCGCTGCCGTACTTGGCCGTCACATACTCGATGACTCTGCCGCGACCCTGGACATCGAAGTCGATGTCGATATCGGGCATCGAGACTCTTTCGGGATTCAGAAAGCGCTCAAAGGTGAGGCCGTAGTGGATGGGGTCCAGCGCCGTGATTCCCAGGCTGTAGCTGACCAGACTGCCTGCGGCCGACCCACGCCCGGGGCCCACCTTCACGCCCACCTCCCGACCAGCCCTGGTGAAATCCCAAACGATCAGGAAGTAGGCGGCGAATCCAGTCTGTCGAATCACTGCCAGCTCGAAGTCCAGCCGCTGCTGGTATTCCTGCGGTGGAGCTCCCCCACATCGCTCCGTAAGCCCCAGTTGGGCGGCATGGAGAAGCTGGGTGTCGGGGTCCTCTCCGCTGGCGACCTCGTATCGGGGAAGCAGTCGCTGGCCGAGGGCGGGTTCAAAACTGCATCTGGCCGCAATCGCGGCGCTGTTGGATACCGCCTCCAGGCAATACCCGAACTTGGCCGCCATCTCGTCAGCCGAACTCAGGTAAAAGTGCGGCCCGGCGAACCGCAAGCGACGCTCGTCCTCCACTCGGCTTCCGGTCTGAATGCAAAGCAAAACGTCGTGGGCCTCCGCGTCGTCGGCATCTACGTAGTGACAGTCGTTGGTGGCCACCAGCGGCAGTCCGGTCGCCCGGGCGAGGTCCATCAGTCCCTCCCGCACCTGCTGCTCCTCCGGCATCCCGTGGTCCTGAATCTCCAGGAAGTAGGAGTCGGGACCCATGATCTGCGAGTATTCCTCGGCCAGGGAGCGCGCCCCCCCGGCATCCCCCGCCAAGAGTCGCTGAGGGACGTCACCGCCGATGCAGCCCGACAGCGCAATCAGGCCTCCAGCATGCTCCGCCAACAATTCCCGGTCGATCCGGGGCTTGTAGTAGAACCCCTCCAGATGCGCGCGGCTCACCAACTTCATCAGGTTCGCGTAACCTTGCCCGTCTCTGGCGAGCAGGATCAGGTGGGACGGGTCACGATCAACTCGTCCTTCTTTCTGAAGCCGCGAGCGAGCGGCCACGTAGACCTCGCACCCGATGATGGGGTTTACTCCAACCTCTCGGGCCGCCTCGTAAAACTCAATGGCGCCCGCAAGTACCCCGTGGTCGGTGATGGCTATCGACGTCTGCCCGAGCGCCCGCGCTCTCTCCACGAGCCCCTTGACCCTTGCCGCGCCATCGAGAAGCGAGTACTCGGAGTGGGTGTGAAGGTGGGCGAATTCGACCGAGGACATGGCTTTGCTCAGCTTTGGAACGTCGGAAGTGAATCGACTCCAGTATCCCGCATCACCACCCAGCCAGGCTGAGCGCGACTGGTCACACCCGCCTCAGCAGAACGATCGTCTCGAAATGGTATGTCTGTGGGAACATGTCTACCAGGCGCAGGCGCTCGATTTGATAGGGCCCCAGGCGGCAGAGCGCCTCGAGATCACGAGCCAGCGCCGAGACCTCGCAACTTAGGTACACCACAGTCGGTGGCCCCGCCATGGCCAGCCAGCCGGAGACCTGCGGCGCCAGCCCGCTCCGAGGTGGATCCAGGACCACGACCCCAACGTCCTCGATCCTCGGGAGCAGCTCCTCGACAGGGCCGCAGAGGATCTCCAGCTCCCCCGGACGATACATCTCGCCGTGAAGTTCACTGAGGCGAGCGGAAACTGGATTCTGCTCGATTACGGTCACCAGCGCGCCTTCGTCGGCAAGGCGCAGGCCTAGCCACCCCGAACCGCCGTACGCGTCAATGACTTTGGCCCCCGGCAGCTCCGGGCGCACCCAGTCAATCACCGTCTCGTAGAGACTCTCCAAGGAGCCCTGGTTAACCTGAATGAAGGCGTCCGAATAGACGCGGAAGGCTCTGCCGCGGTAGTGAATCTCAGTAGCCTCGCCGGTCAGCTGCGGACCGTCCATATCCGCCGACGCGGAGCCCGCCACGAGCCGCTCGCCGAGCTGGCGACGCGGGTGGCTCCGTACCAGCACCTCGGCTCCCTGCGCACCGACGGTCATTTGAATCGTCTCGGGGCGCCCTCGAACACCTTCCACTGAGCGACCCAGGGGGGCGAGGACCTGGTTGATCGCTGGGTGGTGGATGGGACAGCTCTCTACCTCAACTACAGAATATGAACCCCGAGCCGTGAACCCCAAGCCTGGGCGCCCCGGTAGCAGATGGAAGTCACCCCGCCAGCGATATCCCCAAGGTGCTTCAGCCCCCAGCGCGTCGATGGCGGCGGGCAACTGCAGGCCACGCCGCTGCAGAGCTTCGACCAACACCTCCTGCTTTACCTGGAGCTGGAGATCGTACGAGGCATGCTGGAGCTGGCAACCGCCGCAAACACCGAAGTAAGGACAAAGAGGAGTCACTCGCTCGGGGGACGCGCGGTGCACCACGACCGTGTCCGCGAAGGCATGCCGACGATGGACCGACGTGATCTCCACTGTCAAGTCCTCCCCCGGAAGCGCCCCGAAAGCGAAGACAACCTGCCCCTCAAACCGACCAAGGCCCAGCCCGCGGTGGACCAGCCGATCACACTCCAGCCGCACCCTGGCGCCGGGGACGAGGTGGGAGGATACGGCCCTGGTCGGCTCGGTCACTCGTTCTGGGGCTGAGTCACGAACGGGGCAGTCGATCTCGCAGGAGCTGACTGACCAGCTTGGGATTGGCAGTTCCCTTGGAAAGCGCCATCACGGCCCCGACCAGAGAGCCAAGAGCCCGATCGTTCCCCGACTGATAGTCAGCGGCCGCCTTCTGATTGCCAGCGAGAGCCTCCTCGATGAAGGTGGCCAGCCGATCGGTGTCACTCACCTGTCCCAACCCTTTGGAAGCGACCACCTCGGCCGGCCGGGCCCCACTTTCGAAGATCTCGGCGAGGACCTCCTTGGCGACCGCGCCGCTGACCTGTTCTGTCACGACCAAGGTGACCAACTCCGCCAGCGACCCGGGCAGGACCCGGCAGCCCGAGACCGGCACGTGAGCGGCGTTGCAGAGCGCCTGAAGGTTTTGCACCTGCCAATTGGCGGCCGCGTGCGGGACGGCCCCGGCGGCGACCACCGCTTCGAAATAAGCTGCGTCGGCGGCGGTTTCGGCGATCAGTCGCGCCTGGTCCGCAGTGAGCTGATAGCGCTCCTGCAGCCGCCTCCGGGCTGCCCGGGGCAGTTCCGGCAAGGCGGCGCGCAACTCCTCGACGTAAGCCCGAGAGATTACCAGCGGCGGCAGATCTGGCTCGGGAAAGTACCGGTACTCCTGCGCCTCCTCCTTACTGCGCTGGGAAACGGTCACCTGCTCCAGATCGCTCCAACCGCGGGTCTCTTGGGCCACCGGTTGATCCTGCTCCAGGAGTTCGGTCTGACGCGCCAACTCGAATTCCAGCGCCCGCTGAATGCTCCGAAAGGAGTTCATATTCTTGACTTCGACCTTGGCTCCAAGCGTTGAGGTGCCGCGGCGGCGCAAGGAGATGTTGGCGTCGCAACGCAGGCTCCCCTCTTCCATGTTCCCATCGTTTACGCCGAGATAAATCAGCGTCTGCCGAAGCGCCGCCAGATAGGCCGGAGCTTCGGCCGGATGCCGTAGATCCGGCTCACCCACTATCTCCATAAGCGGAACTCCGGCCCGGTTCAGGTCTACCAGGGAGAAGGCGGAGTTGTGGATCTCGCCAGCGTGGTGCAGGGTACCGGCATCCTCCTCCAGGTGAACTCGAGTGATCCCGGCCCTGACCACCCTCCCCTCGACTTCGAACTCCAAACAGCCATTGATGGAAAGTGGCAGGTCGAACTGTGAGATCTGGTACCCCTTAGGGAGATCCGGATAGAAGTAGTTCTTGCGGTCGAACTTCGAGAATTCCGGGATCTCACAGTTGAGCGCCAATGCGGTGCGGATGGTCAGCTCCACGGCGACCTGATTGATCACTGGGAGAGTTCCCGGAAGACCGAGACAGACAGGGCAGGTGTTGCTGTTGGGCGGTATGCCCAAGTACTGCGCCCGACAGCCACAGAACATCTTGCTCGCGGTGAGAAGCTGGGCATGCACTTCGAGCCCGATCACAGGCTCCCAGATGGAGGTCACCCCGCCGCCTCAGGGACACCCTTCGTGCCTGGACGGATCTGCCAAACCTGGGCCATCTCCTCTACCGCCGCCGCCACCCGGAAACAAGTTGCCTCGCCCATGTATGGGCCCAATACCTGAAGGCCCACCGGAAGCCCGTCAGCAAACCCGGCCGGCACCGAAATGCCCGATACCCCGGCCAGGTTCGCCGGGAGGGTGAGGAGATCGGTGGCGTACATCGCGAGCGGGTCCGCTACCCGTTCCCCCATGCGGAACGCAGTGGTGGGAGCGGTTGGGGATATCACACAATCCACCTCTTTGAAGACCCGCTCGAAGTCCTTGGCCACCAGTGTTCGCACCTTCTGCGCCCGCAGATAGTACGCGTCGTAGTACCCACTGCTCAGGACATAGGTCCCTAGCGCGATCCGGCGCCGCACCTCGGGGCCGAACCCAATGTGGCGGGCGCGCTCATAGGCCTCCATCAGATTCGCGGCCGTCCCGAAGCCTGGTCCGAAGCGTACCCCGTCCATGCGGGCCAGGTTGCTGCTTACCTCCGCAGGAGCTATCACGTAGTAGGCGGCGAGTGCGTACTCAGTGCTCGGCAGGGAAACGTCAACGAGTTGAGCCCCAGCGGCCGCCAAGAGAGTTGCGGACTGGTCGAAAACCCCTCTGACCCCGGCTTCGATGGCCATGGCGAGATATTCCTTGGGGATTCCTACCCTCAGGCCCGCCACCCCGGACTTCAGAGCACCCAGAAGGTCCCCGGAAGGGGCCGGCGAGGAGGTGCTATCCCGAGGGTCCACCCCGGCTATCACCTGCATCACCAGCGCCGCATCCTCAACTGTCTTGGTGAGCGGTCCGATCTGGTCCAGAGAGCTGGCAAAGGCAATCAGCCCGTAGCGACTCACCCTGCCGTAGCTCGGCTTCACCCCGACCACTCCGCAGAAGGAAGCGGGTAGCCGGATCGAACCTCCTGTGTCGGTACCGAGGGTCGCAGAAACCAGCCGCGCTGCCACTGCCACTGCGGACCCACCGCTGCTCCCTCCCGGGACCCGGTCGGCAGCCCACGGATTCCGCGTGGCCTGAAAGGCGGAGTTTTCGTTGGAGCTGCCCATGGCGAACTCGTCGCAGTTCAGCTTGCCCAGGCTCACCGCACCAGCCGCCTCCATGCGCTCCACGGCGGTGGCACTGAAAGGGGGAATGAAGCCCTCCAGAATTCGACTCCCCGCGGTGGTCTCCACCCCTTTGGTGCAGAGAACGTCCTTGTAGGCCACAGGGATCCCAAGTAATGGAGACGCACTCGCGGGGTCGTCCGACAGTAAACGGTCGGCACGCTGCGCCTGGACCAACGCCGGTCCGGCGGTCGTCCGAAGAAATGCTCCCAGCTCCCCATCCTCGCGGGCGACCTCTGCCAGCGCCGACTCGAGCAACTCCACCGAGGAGAAGTCTCGACTCCGAAGCCCGCGAGCCAGCTCAGCGATCGGCCGTGCGAGCAGACTCACTGGATCGCGGGGACCCGGAGCAGGCCGGCCTCCTTGCTAGCGGCATTGGCCAGAGCGTCCTCCTGACTCAAGCCGTCGACGACCACGTCGTGGCGCAAGACGTTGGTCAGACCGCCGACTTGGGCGGTTGGATCGACATGATCAGTGTCGGCTTCAGCCAGCTTGCCGACCGCCGAAACTATCGCCGCCAGCTGAACTCCCAAACGTTCCAGCTCTTCTGGGGAGAGCCCCAGGCGTGCCAACCGGCTCAACCGGGCGACCTGCGGCAGCTCGATCCCTCGAGTGTCGCTAGTGTTCGTATCTTCTGTAGCCACTAACAGTGGATTATAGGAAGCACCCGGCCAAGATCCTGGAGCTCAGCATCAACTCCTCCGCCCCCCCGAACGAGTCCCCGCAGCTTTGGGCACTGACCGCAGCTGTGGCGGCCTTCGCAGCTGCCCGCACGGCGCGCCGTCTGCTCGACAACTCCGGTCGAATGGGCGCAGATGCGGTGGTGCGAGCCAGACCTATCACCGGAGCCCGCCGGGCCAGCATTCGTGCTCAGACAGCTGTCGAGGAGTCCGCCTTGCAGATGGACAAGGCGAGGGACCGCTGGGGCGCTTTGATGCGCGGCCTCGCCGCTGACCTTGACACTCCGGCTGAGCAGCTGGTGTCTCGGGTGGAGACGGCGGCGGTTCGGCTCGCGGTAAGGGATGCCCGCGCCGCGCTCGGTGCCGGGCTGGAGGCTTGCCTCACAGGGATTACCGTGGACCCCGCCTACCAGGCCGCAATCGAAGGTGCGATGGCCGCCCTCTCAGGGATTGATTAACCGCTCGGGGTTCGATCCGCTCTGCCAGCCAGGCAACCGTTGCACCAGGAACGATCCGGCGCACCGGACCCCGACCGACCCACGTAGATCACCGGTCGGCTGGCCCGACGGAAGCCGCTCACGCGCGCGCCGTATGGGAATCAACCGGTGGGGGGGCCACTTCAGTGGGAGAACCAGTGGGATTCTTGAGCCAGGCTTCGAACTGAGCTTCGCTGAGGACCGAAACCCCGAGCCTCACGGCAGTCTCCAACTTGGACCCGGCCGACTCGCCCGCCACCACAGCGGTGGTCTTCCGAGAAACGCTGCTCGCCGGGCTTCCGCCCAACCTTCGAATCTCTCGCTCCGCTTCGGCCCTCGTTCTCCCCCTCAGAGTGCCCGTCACAACCACGGTAAGACCCGCCCAGGGCCCTTCGAAACGAGCCGCCGCCTGGGGTTCTACACCCTGTCTCAGCAGCTTCTCGATGAGCTTGGCTCCTCCCTCCCCATGCAGGAATCGATGCACTGACTCTGCCAACACTTGCCCGATCCCGGCGACCTCGGTGATCTCAGGTAGCCCGGCAGCCTGGAGCGCGTCCAGGCTGCCAAAGTGGGCAGCCAAAAGCTCCGCCGTCCGCTCCCCGACGTGGCGGATACCGAGGGCATACAGAAACCGCGCCAAGCTTGGACGCCGCCTAGCCTGAATCGCGGCTACCAATTGGAAAGCCGACCGCCTACCCATTCCAGGAAGTGCCGCCAGGTCGTCAGCACTCAGGGCGAAGAGGTCGGCGGGGCTGGCCAGGCGCCCCCGCTCCGCCAGCTGCGCCAGGACCGCTGGCCCACATCGGTCTATGTCGAGAGCCCCTCTGCTGACCATATGCTCCAGTCGCCGCTGGGCCTGCGCCGGGCATCCAGGATTGACGCAGCGGGTGACTGCCTCGCCCGCCTCCCGCAAGAGTTCAGCCTGACAGGAGGGACAGCGCTTTGGCATCTCGAACGGGACCGAGTCCGGCGCTCTCCTGGCCCCCGCCACGCGAACCAGTTCGGGGATGACGTCACCTGCTTTGCGGATCACCACGCCGTCCCCCACCCGGACGTCCTTCGCTCGCAGCTGGTCCTCATTGTGCAAGGTGACGTGGCTGACCACGGAGCCAGCCACAAGGACTGGCTCGAGAACAGCAACCGGCGTGACCGCTCCGGTCCTACCGACGCTGACCTCGATCGCCAGCACGCGGGTCTCCCGCTCTTCCGGTGGAAACTTATAGGCAATCGCCCAGCGGGGTGCCCGACTGTCAGAACCCAATTCCTCCTGCCAGTCGAGACGATCTACCTTCAGGACTACTCCATCTATCTCGTAAGGCAGCAGCCGGCGCCGGCTATGGATCCCCTCGACCAACTCTCCAACCCCTCTACCCTCGGACAGCAGGACGCGTTCGCTGTTGACAGGGAATCCAACTCCAGATAGCCATGCCAGCAGCTCCCACTGACCAGTTACCCCAGTGGGATAAGGGTCGCAGGCATAGAAGAACGCGTCCAACTTGCGCCCCCTGGTCACCTGTGCATCCAGCTGGCGCAAGCTGCCGGCCGCCGCATTGCGACAGTTCGCGTAGAGGTCCAGCCCCGCGACCTCCCGCTCCTTGTTGATCTGCTCCAGAACCGACTTGGCCAGGTAGACCTCTCCGCGGATCTCAAAGGTCCCGGTGGCTCCGGCGCCTTCACCCACGATACGATCGGGAATGCTCGCCACCTCGCGCACATTGGCGGTGATCTCTTCCCCGACGTCGCCATCCCCTCTGGTGGCCCCCTGGGTCAGCTGGCCATCGGAGTAGGTCAGGCTCACCGCCAGGCCGTCCATCTTGAGTTCGGCGACCAGGTCTGGGTCCCGACCCAGAGCGCGCCGCAGGCGCCCTCGAAAGAGCTCAACCTCGTCTAAGGACACCGCATTGGCCAGAGACCGCATAGGGACCAGATGCCTCACTTTGCGAAACTGTGTCGCTCGCCCGGAGCCCACCCGCTGGGTGGGGGAGTCCTTGGTCCGGAGGGACGGGTAGTCCTCTTCAAGGTGCTGCAACTCTCGAAAGAGCAGGTCGTACTCACCATCCGGCACCTCTGGCTGATCCAGAACGTAGTAGAGATAGTTGTGTCGAGCCAGCTGCTCCCGCAACTCCGCAGCTCGAGCCCGCGCCGCTCTCGGAACACCCGACCCCGAAACGGGAGTCATCCCAGCTTACGCAGCACCGCGTCGGTCACCGCAAACCTCCTACGCCCCGAGGTGTCGAAATCAATCACCACCTCCTCCCCCCCTGGGGTCATCTCGCTGGTCGCTATAGATCCCTTACCAAATCGGGCATGCTCAACTCGGTCGCCACCTCTGAAGCGCGCCTCCAAAGCGACTCCGAGTCCGGGCGAAGTGGCACGCTCCATGACCACCTCACGCGCTCGACGCAGTGGGGCGGGCTGGCCATGAGCAGCGACTGGGGCGACGAATGGCCCGCTGCCCCGTGGGACACCAGGTGCGCCCCATCGCTCAACCGCTCCGCCCTTGCCAAGGGGCCCCAGAAACCGAGATGGGATCGCGGCCTTGGGGCTCCCATAGAGATGGCGCTGGAAGCAATGGCTGAGATAGAGCAGCCGCTTGGCCCTGGTCATGCCAACATAGAGCAACCGCCTCTCCTCCTCCATCTCCGCTACCGTGTCCAAGGATCTGACGTGGGGCAGCAATCCCTCCTCGACCCCCGTAACGAACACCACAGGGAACTCCAGGCCTTTCACCTGGTGCAGCGTGATCAGGGTGATCGCCCGCAAGCCCTCCTCCAACTGATCGCCCTCGCCAGCCAGGGCCACCTGCTCTAAGAACGCGGGGAGGGAATCAAGCATCGGCTGGTCTCCCTGTTCAGCCGCCAGTCCACGGAGCTCCATGACGTTGGCCCAGCGCTCCTCTCCTTCAGGGGTGCCGTCACGCAGGTAGCTCCGATATCCAGTCAACTCCACAAGACGGTCAAACACCTGTACCAGCGGCCAGGACACGCCCCAGTCGAAGACCTCCTCGACATTCCTGCCAAACCGCGTCAGCCCGGAGGCGGCCTGGCCGCGGATCCCCGCCGACCCCGGGTCGGCGAGCAGCTCCCAGTAGCCAACCGATCGCTCCTGGGCTACCCGCATCAGCTGCTGCAGCGACTGGGAGCCGATCCCGCGCTTGGGCACGTTGACCACCCGTTCAAAGGCGACCCGGTCCTGCCGATAGAGGAGGAGGCGGAGGTAGGCCAGGACATCCTTGACCTCCTTACGCTGGTAGAACCGCACCCCGCCCACCAGCCGGTAGGGGACTCCAGCCCGCAGCAGCACCTCCTCAAACGACCGGGACTGGGCGTTTGTCCGGTAAAGGACCGCCATCTCCCCAAAGTCCGCCTCCCCGCGATCCGCCAGGGCCAACGCCTCCCGGGCAACCGCGGTCGCCTCCTCCCGCTCGTCGTAGAACTGGGCCACCGTCACCGCAGCGCCCTCGGGCCCATCGGTCCATAGGCTCTTCTCCACCCGCATGGAATTTTCCTGGATCACTGCGCCCGCAGCCCGCAGGATGGCGGCTGTACTTCGGTAATTCTGCTCCAAGGGGATAACCAGCGCGTCCGGGTAGTCCCGCTGGAACTCGAGAATGTTCCTTATATCCGCCCCGCGCCAGCTGTATACCGACTGATCCGGATCGCCGACCACGGTCACCCGGCGGTGCTCTTCCACGAGCAGACGCAACAGGCTGTACTGCGCCCGGTTGGTGTCCTGGTACTCATCCACCAGAACGTGAGCAAACCTAGCCCTGAAGTAATCCAAGGTGTCCTCTGAGCTCTCCAGTAGTCGGACGGAGCGTAGCAAGAGGTCATCGAAATCCAGCGCCCGATTGGCTTGAAGCAGGAGCTCGTAGTGGGGAAAGACGCGAGCCACCAACCCCTCCACGTAGCCGCGAGCCCGCTCGCCGTACCCCATGGCGTCCACCAGATCGTTCTTGGCGCGGGAGATCTCCCCGGCCACAGTCGCGGTACTCGTGCGCTTGTCGTCCACGCCGGCCAGACGCATCGCCTCCTTGAGCACCGCCAGCCGATCGACCTCGTCGTAGATGACAAAGTCGCGCGGGACGCCAGCGCTCTCTCCCCGCAACCTCAGCATCCTGGCGCTGCAGGCGTGGAACGTCCCCAGCCACATCCCCTTCGGCTCGCCGCCGAGCAGAGCCGCGAGGCGCGACCGCATCTCCCGAGCTGCTTTGTTGGTGAAGGTCACCGAGAGAACTCCGTCGGGGTGGGCTCTTCCTGTCGCGACCAGATAGCCAACCCGGTGGGTCAGCACGCGGGTCTTACCGGACCCAGCCCCCGCCAGCACCAGTACAGGTACATCCGGGGCCGTGACCGCATCAATCTGCGCCGGGTTGAGTCCCCGAAGCAGCTGCTCGGTCCCAGCCAGATCCACCCCGGCGCTCAAAGTGAGGGCTCGTTCAAACCTGCGTCAACTCCCCGTACAGCTCTGGCCGACGGTCTGCCAGCGTGTCGTTACGCGGTGTCCGATGCTTGGCCCGCCGCGCCTGCAGGGTGTCGATGTCCACTATGACCAAAGCCTCGGAGTCGACCGTCGCAGGCCCCGCCAACATCGACCCGTCGGGGCCAACCACACAACTGCAACCGACAAATCTGACCCCGCGCTCTTCCCCGATGCGGTCAGCAGCGGCGATGAACACCTGGTTTTGCGTCGCCGCCCCCACGCACGCGTAGTCGCCCATCGTCCATCCCCTCTCGTCCGCCGGTTGGCGACGAAAGTTGGCCACCCAGTTGGTCGGGACCATAATTAGGTCCGCCCCCTTGACCGCCAACACCCGCGCTGCCTCTGGGAACCACAGGTCGTAGCAGATGAGCATCCCCAGCCGTCCGAAGGGGAGATCGAAGACCGGGAATCCAAGATCACCGGAGAGGAAATAACTCTTCTCGTCGTTGAAGAGATGGGCTTTCCGGTACACCCCCACGACCCCCTCCGGTCCCATGAGCACAGCCGAGTTGTAGCGCCTGTCCCCGTCAGATTCAGCGAAGCCAGCCACTACCCATACCGACCTACGGCGGCACACCGAGGCCCACTCCAAGAGGGTGGGCCCGTTGCTGGTTTGCGAACAGCCTGCGGCTTCCGCCTCGCTCTCGAAGCTGTAACCGGAGGCGGCGAGCTCCGGCAGCATGACCAGCTCCGCTCCCTGATCGGCAGCGCGGTTGATCCATTCCGTCCCTAGGCGGCGATTGAGATCCGTTGCCCCAACTTCCGGGGCATACTGGCAAAGCCCAAGAGTCAGGTCAGTGCGATTTGACATGGCCTCATTGTCCGTCCCGCGGACGGTCAGAAGTCCATGTCATCCATGCCACCCATACCGCCCATGCCACCCATGCCGCCCATTGGGTCACCGCCACCACCCGGCACCGCAGCCATCTCCGGCTCCGGTACATCGGCGACGGCCGCCTGGGTCGTCAACAGCATCCCGGCCACCGAGGCAGCACTCTCCAGGCTGGCCTTCACCACTTTGGTGGGGTCCACAATTCCGCGGGCCAGCAGGTCACCGTAGGTGAGGGCCTCCACATCGAAGCCCTCGTTGGGACCCATCTTACTGACCGCCGCGCAGACGACGGATCCCTCCACACCCGCATTGGCTGCGAGCTGCCGGATCGGAACCTCCAACGCCCTTCGAACAATGTCGACCCCAGTTCGCTCATCATCGTCGGCGCCCAAGCCTACGAGCGCCGAGCTCACCAGCAGCAGACTCCTGCCGCCACCCGGCACGATCCCATCCTCGACCGCTGCCTTGGTGGCCTCCAAGGCGTCCTCGACCCGCTCCTTACGTTCCTTGAGGGCGGTCTCAGTGGGAGCTCCCACCTTGATCACCGCCACTCCGCCGACGAGCCGCGCCTTGCGTTCCTGCAACTTTTCGCGGTCCCAGTCGGAATCGGTCTCCTCCAGCTGGCGCTGGATCTCGTCGACCCGTGCCTTGACCGCAGTGGCCGCGCCGCGCCCCTCGACCACCGTGGTGTCGTCCTTGGTTACCACAATTCGGCGGGCAGAACCCAGCTGGCGGTCCTGAACAGCCTCCAGCGTGAGCCCGAGCTCCTCCGAAATCACCTCGGCGCCCGTGAGTACCGCCAGATCTTGGAGCATCGCAGTCCGACGGTCTCCAAAGCCTGGAGCCTTGACCGCGCAGCACACCAGGGTCCCGCGCAGCCGGTTGACGACCAAGGTGGCGAGCGCCTCGCCGTCGATGTCCTCTGCGACCAGAAGCAGCGGCCGTCCCGATTTGACGGCCAACTCCATGACTGGAACGACATCCTTAACCGCCGAGATCTTGCGTGGGGTGATCAGGATCCAGGAATCTTCCAGGACCGCCTCCATCACCTTCTGGTCGGTAACCAGATAGGGAGAGACAAATCCACGATCGAACTGCATCCCTTCGACCACCTCGACTTCGGTGTCGATTCCGGACGACTCCTCGACGGTGATCACCCCATCGGAGGTCACTCTGTCCATGGCGCTGGCGATCATCTCCCCGATCTCAGCGCTCCCGCTGGAGACCGTGGCCACGTGGGCTACATCTGCCCGGCCCTTCAAGGGCTTGCTGTACTTGTCGAGCTCGGTGAGCGCCTTGGCCGTGGCTAGGTCGATGCCCCGCTTGATACCCATCGCGGAAGCCCCGCCGGTCATGTTGCGAACTCCACCTTCGATCATTGCTTCGGCCAGTAGAGCCGCCGTGGTGGTGCCGTCACCGGCCCTGTCATTGGCCTTCTTCGACGCCTCAGCCAGCAGCTGAGCCCCCATGTTCTCAAAGTGATCCGGGAGCTCTATGTCACGCACGATCGTGGCTCCGTCGGTGGTCACCTGGGGGCTGCCGTACTTGCGATCAATGACGACCGACCGCCCTCTGGGCCCCAAGGTGGGGCGTACCGCAGCCGCTACCTGGGCGGTCCCCCGCAACAGGGCCTCACGGGCTTGGTCGTCGAACTTTAGCTGCTTGGCTGACATCTTCTTTCGAATCCTCCTTGGAGCCGAGTGCCGGCAGCCCGCGGTCGGCCCAAGAGGCCGCCGCGAGCCCGCCGCTCAGACGCTCAGGCCTTGCCGTTGGGGTTGACGACCGCCAGGATGTCCCTCTCAGCGAGGATCAGGTAGTCCTGCTCGTCGATCTTGATCTCCGAACCGGCGTACTTGGCATAGATGACCCGGTCGCCAACCTTGACGTCCAGCTCCACACGCTGCCCGGTCTGCTCGTTGTACTTGCCGTTGCCGACCGCCTCGATAAGACCCTCTTGGGGCTTCTCTTTGGCGGTGTCTGGAAGAACGATCCCACTCTTGGTGGTCTCCTCCCGCTCCAGCGGCTTAACCACGACGCGATCTGCCAGGGGACGTAGCTTGAGGCTCATTGTAACCTCCTCCTCTATTAGCACTCAACGGTACCGAGTGCTAAGAGTGTAGCCCTAAACGGTCCTTCAAGGCAAGTTCACGTTGGCGCCCATGCCAGACAGCTACGCTAGATCGACCCGCCCGTAACGCCTCCGAGATTGACAGCACGACCGAAAGCCCCAGCTCGCCATGCGCCCCAGCCACCTGCATCGGCCCTTCAAGCGTTGGCGGGCTCCATGGCCGTAGTCTGGGCGCTGGTGGTGGCATCCTCGCTGCTGACCTCTTCCAGAGTCTTGCCGCTCGGCTCAGGGAGCAAAAAGGTCACCAGAATGCCCGCCACCGCAGTCGACGTCGCGATGAGCATCACGCCCGACAGTCCAAGGGTACTGAGAACCACTGGGAAAGTGAAGGTGCCAATGAACGCCCCGACCTTGCCCGTCCCCGCCGAGATGCCGTGACCCGTGGTCCGGGCAGACACCGGGTACAGTTCCGAGGGCATTACGAAGGTAGTCGTGTTGGGGCCGAACTCCGTGAAGAAGTAGCTGATGCCGTAGAGCACCAGAAAGGGCGCAGCGGCCTTGACGATGCCCGGGATTACCCCGATCGCCAAGAAGGCTGCCGCCATTCCGGCGAAACCTAGAAACTGGAGCCTTCGGTGACCGATCCGATCGATCGTCAAGAAGGCGATGACGTAACCCGGCAGGGCGAAGAGCGAGAAGACCAGCAGGGTGAGTCCGGTGTCCTGCATCAAGCTCGCGTGAGGTGCGAGCGCCTTCAGGATTAGCGGCGATGAAATGCTATTGCCGTAGAAGGTGTAGTCAAGCATGAACCATGAGCCCGCGGTGCCCACGAGGAGCAGCAGATACCGCGGATTGGAAATGAACTGACGCAGTGACAGCCGGGCAGCCCTCCCCTGCCCCGACTCGTCTGCCGTGAGTTGGTTGCGGGTGTATGAGGTCAGCGCTGCGGCTGCCGCCGCACCCTTCCCTTGTACCTTCGCCATATAGCGTGGCGACTCGGGCATGCGCCGTCGCAGGTAGATGACTGCCAGCGCCGGCACGGCGCCGAGCCCCAGCATCAGCCGCCAGGCGATATCGCTGGGCACACCGACGGCGAGAATGACCAAAGCTACGACTGGGCCCATGATCAGGCCCAGCGCCTGCATGGAGAAGACCATGCTGACCAGCCGCCCGCGGTTCTTTCGATTGGAGTACTCGCTCATGATGACCGCGCTGACGGGGTAGTCACCACCGATTCCGATACCGAGCACAAACCGCCACGCGATCAGCCACACCAGGTTGGGCGACAGGGCGCTGCCAACGGCGGCAACCGCCATGATCACCGCTTCCAGCCCGTACACCGCCTTGCGTCCGAAGACGTCCGCGATCCGGCCAAAAACCGTGGCGCCGATTAGAGCCGCTATGAGGGCCGTGCTGCCGATCAGTCCGATCACGAACGCAGACGGGTGGTACTCCACCTTGATCAAGGCTAGAGCGACCCCGATGATGAAGAGGTCGTAAGCGTCGGTGAAGAAGCCCATCCCAGCCGTGAACAGCACGCGCATGTGAAATCGCCCGATGGGTGCCTCGTTGAGCGCCTCGACCACCCCGCGGCTTATCGTTTCTTGCGACATTCTGGCTTGGCGCCCCCCATGGACTGGATCCTCAGTGGCTTCAATTGTTCCGCCTTGCTGGTTAAGCCAGTATTAAGCCCGCGGCCCACCTGCTACTGATAACAGTGACCTCGACGTGTGGCGGGGACGCAACCCTTGCCATATCGCTCTGGTCAAGGGCCCGGGCACGCCGGAGCCCAAAACGGCAGCACCAGATCGCGCGCAACCGTCACTCGGCGAGGAGGCGCTGGCGCAGCTCCGACCGACGAATCTTCCCACTCACCGTCTTGGGCAGATCCGTCACGAATCGGATCTCACGGGGGTACTTGTACGGGGCGGTGACCCGCTTCACATGCTCTTGGAGGTCACGAGCCAGGTCAGCGGTCGCGTAATGCCCAGGAGCCAGGATCACAAAGGCGGTCACGATCTCGGTTCGCAGACGGTCAGGCTTCCCGACCACCGCGGCCTCAGCAACTGCGGGGTGCTCGAGCAAGGCGCTCTCTACCTCGAACGGTCCGATGCGGTAGGCGGAGGATGTGATCACGTCGTCAGAGCGCCCCTCGAACCACAGGTACCCCTCTTCGTCACGGCGCCCGCGGTCCCCGGTGAGATAGAAGTCACCGCGGAAGGCAGCCTCGGTGGCAGACTCGTCGCGGTAGTAGCCGGCGAATAGCCCCACCGGACGCTCCGGCCTCCACCGAACGCCAATGTTGCCTTCGACTCCGGCCCCCACCCGAAGTCCGTCCTCATCCACTATGTCGACGTCGAAGCCGGGAACAGGCTTTCCCATCGATCCTGGCCGGAGCGGCAGGCACCTGAAGTTGGCCACCACGTTGATCGTCTCGGTCTGACCGTAGCCGTCATACACAGGCAGTCCAACAGCCTCTTCCCAGACGCGGATCACCTCCGGGTTCAGCGGCTCCCCGGCTGCCACACAGTGGCGTAGTCGGGAGAGGTCTTCGCGCCGCAAGTCGGCCAGGACCAAGGAGCGGTAGATGGTTGGGGGAGCGCAAAAGGTCGTGATCGAATGGCGGGCGATCACCGCTAGAAGTAGGTCAGGATCAGGCTTGCCCATGTTCATCTGAACCACAGCTGCCCCCTCGGACCACTGGCCGAACAGCTTGCCCCACGCCGCCTTCGCCCAGCCGGTATCGGAGATGGTCCAGTGCAGATCACCGGGACGAAGGTCCTGCCAGTATCGGGCGGTGATGCGATGTCCAATGCCATAGCTGGCCTGGGTATGCAGCACCATCTTCGGATGCGCCACGGTCCCGCTGGTGAAGTAGATCAACATCGGATCAGAGGCGGCGGTGGGCGAAACCTCAGTGGGAGCGGCCGAGGCTCGGTTCAGAAGGCCGGGAAGGGACTTCCACCCCGGCTCAGCACCTGTCTCCACCACCAAGAACTCACGAAGCGTGACAAGTTCAGATCTCACCGCGTCCACCTTGGCCGCCCCGTCGGCATCGGTAACTACCATGGCCGCGGTCGCGTGTTTCACCCGGTAAGCGATGTCCCGAGCGGTCAACTGTGGGGTGCCTGGCAGCGGAACCGCCCCTATACGAATCGCTCCCAGCATCACGACGTACCACTCCGGGATTCGTGGGAGCATGACGAAGATGCGGTCGCCCCTGCCGATTCCCAGCGCCCGCAAAAGGTGAGCCATCCGACGGCTCGCCAACGCTAGATCACTAAAAGAGTGCCGCGCAGCAACCTCGCCCCGCGCATCCAATGACAGTAGGGCCAGGTCGCCCCCGCGCCGATCCGCCAGCGGTTCCAAAACATCGAGCACGAAATTGAACCGCTCCGGAACCGCGATTCGAAAGCCGGTCCGTGCCGCCGCATAGTCGCCCATGTTCGGGGCGCTTTCCCGGGTCGGGCGTTCTGTCACGAGGCAGATCTCCTGGCGCTTCTTGCAACTGCCGCCCTAGCGCTCGGAGCATAGGCGCTGGTGCCGCGGCGGTCAACTACCAGACCTGGCACCGGCCCCTGTCATTGCTCGGTCAGGCGTAGGCCCGCAGACCGGGATCAATCTCGATCGCAGCTTGGTCGAAGCCGTGGGTCGCGATCCGGACCAGTCCGGCCGCTCCAATCATCGCAGCGTTGTCCGTGCAGTAGCGAGGGTCCGGGATCGTGACCTCTGCCAGCCCCTGCAGTCGGCGGCGTGCCGTCTCTCGCAGCAGTCGGTTGCTGGCAACTCCTCCAGCGATCACTACCTTGCGGCAACCGGTGTGCTCGACCGCAGCCTCGAGCTGGATGCAAAGGGTTTCGACCGCAGCCAGCCGGAATGCCGCCGCGACATCCGCACGGGTCTTATCGTCCAAATCACCCAAGCCCCGGAGCAGGTAAAGAACAGCGGTTTTCAGTCCGCTGAAGGAGAAGGCAAACTCGGGGAGCACCGGTCTGGGCAGCTTGAACCGTCGCTCCTCCCCCAGCTCCGCGAGCCTATCGATCTGGGGGCCCCCTGGATACGGCAGCCCCAACATCCTGGCAACCTTGTCAAACGCCTCACCGACTGCGTCGTCCCGGGTCGCTCCCAAGAGCTCGACGGCGGTATGGCTCCGGTAGTGGATCAGATCGGTATGCCCTCCGCTTACCACTAGCGCGACGAAGGGTGGTTCCAGTTCTGGGTCCTCGAGCCTAGCCGCGAGAACATGTCCAGTCATGTGGTTGACGCCAACGACTGGCAGCCCGCGCCCAACTGCCAGCGCCTGGGCGTAAGTGGCTCCGACAGCCAAACATCCAACCAACCCAGGACCCCTGGTCACCGCTATCCCATCCAGAGCTGTCCAGTCGCCTCCAACCGGTTCCATCGCCCTGGCAGCCACCTGAGCAATCCGCTCCAAATGCATCCGGGCCGCCAGCTCGGGCACAACGCCCCCAAACGCGGCATGTGCCTCTGCCTGCGAGGCGATGACCGAACTCTCGACCTCGAAGCTTCCGGTGACCAGGGCCGCGGCCGTCTCATCACAGGAGGTCTCGATCGCTAGCAGCCTCAATCGCTGGGCCACTCGGCATCCGGGGCTGGCCCCAGCCCCGGCACATCGATTCCCGCGAGGATGCCAAGGAACCGCGACTTGAAAGAGGGAGCATGGATAAGGTCCGACCACATCACCATGGCGTCCTCACCGTTGTCGGTGTAGTACCCCCTTCGCCGACCCATGACTTTGAAGCCGAAGGCCTCGTACAGGCCAATCGCGGGCTCGTTGGTGGGGCGGACCTCCAGACTCACGAAGTTGGCACCCAAGGCGTAGGAGCGGTTGACCAGCGCCGCGAACATCACCTTGCCCAGTCCTTTGCCCTGGTCCCGGCGACGGACTCCGAGGGTGGTCACGTGAGCCTCCTCACCCACGCTCCAGAGCCCACCATATGCCGCCAGGTCGGATTCGCTCCAAAGGCAGCTGTAATGGGCCGAGCGGTTTCCGCTCAACTCCCGATGATAGGCGTTGCTCGGCCATGGGGTCGGGAACACATCCAGTTCGATGGCACGCACCGCCGGGATGTCGGCGAACTCCATCGGCCTGATCGCCAACCGCTGCCCGATCATGATCACGTTTCGTCTCCGACCCGTACTCCGTAGTTTGCAGTGAGCAGATCGTATCCGCTCTCCACGCTCCTACCCAGCACCGCGACCATGGCCAGAGCGTCCATGCGCGACCTCACCGGCTCGACCCGTTGCAAGAGAAGGTCACCGCCCACCCCGTCAGGGTCAAGACATCGATCTGCCCTAGGCCAGGTGGAAGGCGGTAACTGGGCGGCGCTCAAGAGCACCGCTTCCGTGAGCGGCACCACCTCGTCAGGCAATTCACAGGAGTTCCATTCGAAGGTCTGGGCGTAGCGTCCTCCTCGGCCGGCCGAGGCGACAACCAGAAGAGCCCCCCGGGTTGGCGCCGCACGACCAGCGACGACTGTCAGACTGCCGAGGAGTCTGAGTGGCAACCCGCGCGCCTGCGCGAAACCAAGAGCGGCCGCTAGACCCGACCTGACTCCGATATAAGAGCCCGGTCCCTGAGTGGCGACTACCTGCGTCACCGCTTGCCCCCTCTCACCGCCCAGGTCCCTCAGAGCTCTCACCAGGTCCCCTACTCCTGAAAGGTCCGAGCGGCAATCCAGAACCTCCCCGGAGCGGGTGGCCAGGAGGGCCAATCCACCGTGGCGAATTGAGGAATCGAGGGCCAGCGTCATGGACGTTCTGTCAAACACGACCCTAACCCTGGAGCTCAAATGGGAGCTCCAAATTAAGCTGCCTCAAAGACTCAGCGATCGCCGTCAGCTGCACCCACCCGTTGAACCAGGAGCCGCTAGCTCGCTCCGGCCACTCCACCACTGCCGCCCCGTCCTCGAGGGCCTCGTCGAGTCCGAGGGTCCGGAGATCAGTATCCTCGGGCAACCGGTAAAGGTCAAAGTGGTGAATGGTGATCGCCCCCGGATGAACTTGGTGAAGCAGGAAGGTCGGGCTCCGAACCTCGGCACGAGCCCCTGCCCCGATGACGATCCCCTTGGTCAAGGTGGTCTTCCCTGACCCCAGTCCACCGGTGAGGCCAATACAGTCCCCCGCCCTTAACCCGGCCCCAATCCTCGCTCCCAGCGCTATGGTCTCCTCGGCGCTGTTGGTGGTGACAACACGACTAGGCACAGTCACTTCCTCATCGGGATCAGTAGTGCTGGTAACCACTCCAGCCTTCCACGCTCAATTCGGGACCACCGACACCGGCAAGCAGCCGCACGCCCGCCCCGCTAACCAGACTACCGACATGCGCCAAGGGGGCTAGATCCTCGGGCCAGGCCGCGACCACCCGCTCAAAGTCGGGAGCTGGAATTGCGGCCAGAAGTTCGTAGTCCTCTCCGCCCGCCAGCCCGATCCGTACCGACTCCGCCCCCATCTTCGACACCAGCCCCGCTGCCAACGGAACTCGATCGGCCCACAGTTCGGCGCCCACCCTGCTGGCCCTGGTCAGGCGCTTGCAATCCAAGAGCAGACCGTCGCTGATGTCCGTCATTGCCGACGCTCCCTCAGAGCCCAGCCTGGCACCTTCGGCCAGACGGGCCCGGGGAACCCGCAACGCCTGTAGGCAGTCGACCGGGATCTTGACATCAGCCCGGTCCAGCATGCGAAGCGCCATAGCGGCTCCCCCCAGATGTCCCGTCACCACAAGCTGGTCACCTGGGGTGCCCCCTTTCATCTGTACTGGGGCCTGCCCGCGAGCGGAACCCGCTACCGTGACCACCAAGACGATCTGTGGGCCCGCACAGATATCTCCTCCGACGAGCGCGGCCCCATCTCCTCGCGCGGCCTCTAAGACCCCCAGCTGGATCGCCTCGGCAACCTTCCAGGGGGTGGTTCCTGGCATCATCGCGGCAACCACCCCTACTTCGAGCGCCCCCCCCATAGCGGCGATGTCCGAGGCGGCCTGCGCCCAAGCTTTGGCCCCAACCTGATACGGAGATTGATACTCCTGCCGGAAGTGCACTCCCTCCACCATGGCGTCGGTGGATATGAGTGCCACCGGTGACCCCGGCACCCATGCGGCCGCGTCGTCCCCAGCGGGAATGACCACCCCGGTCACAGCGGACGTCATGTCGACCAGCCGACGGAGTAAGCCTTCCTCGCCAATGTCCTCCAGATTAGGTCTGTCGTGACCGCTCCAAGTGGCGAAGCGCACGGACTCGAGGTCCGACGGCGGAGTCACGGGCCTCAGGAACTAGATACGGGGCCAGGGAGCCCACCAATCGGCGAACTGGCCCCTAGGTTGCCCCCGGCCAGCCCCGCAAGATAGGCGATACGGCCCGCTTTCACCGCCGCCGCAAAGGCGCCAGCCATGGCGACGGGGTCTTGGGATCTGGCGATCCCGGTGTTGACCAGCACCCCTGCAGCACCCCACTCCATCACCCTGGCGGCATCGGACGGGGCCGCCAGACCGGCATCAACTATCACCGGGATCGGGGACTTGGCAATGATCAACTTCAGGTTGTATGGGTTCAGCACACCCAGCGTCGAGCCTATCGGCGCTGCTCCTGGCATCACGGCTGCCGCCCCGGCCGCCGCTAGCCGCAGCGCCAAGGCGACATCGTCACTGGTGTATGGCAGGACCGTGAACCCCTCGGCTACTAGGCGGGTCGTGGCCTCGAGCGTCCCGATCGGGTCAGGCAGGAGAGTCTCGGGCTCACCAACGACCTCAACCTTGATGAAGTTGGATAGACCAGACGCTCGGGCCAGTCTCGCCAGTCGAACCGCCTCCTCACTGGTGGTAGCGCCCGCGGTATTGGGGAGAATGGTAAACGCGGCCAGATTGAGCCCTTCCAGCTCCGAGTGCTGATCACCATCGAGGTGAAGACGACGGACGGCTAGGGTGATCATTTGGGCACCGGACGCCGTAATCGATTGCGACAACACATCTGCGGAGCTGAACTTCCCAGTCCCGTGGATGAGCCGCGACGACAGTTCCACCCCGCCCAAGGTCAGCTTGTCGGTGTCAGTCAAGAGATCCTCCTCCCACGAAATGGACCACCTCGAGCCTGTCTCCTGGCTCGAGCCGAATCCCAGCCCACTCGTCCCGGGGTGGAATCGTGCCGTTGACCTCTATGACCACCCCGTTCCCATCCAAGTTGAGAGATCGCGCCAGCTCGTCGAGCGGCTCATGGGGCGGACACTTCCGCATGGTGCCGTTGATCCACATCCAGCTCCACGCTGCGGCGCCCTCCACCACCCGCCGAATCGTAGCCGACGCGTCGGCGGGGTCGGCACTGGCGCAGACCGCCCTCACCACGCCCACCATGTCCGCCCCGCGTTCGACTGCCGCTGCGGCCCCGGTCGCGTCCAAGCCGCCAATGGCAACCACTGGAACGGTCGTGTACCGCGCGGCGTCGCTTACGTGGCCCAACCCCACAGCCGGCCGTCCGGCCTTCGTCGGAGTCGCATTCACAGGGCCCGCCGAGATGTAGTCAGCCCCGTCGCGGACCGCCGACAGGACTTGCTCGCGGTCATGAGTGGAGGCACCGATAAGAAGCTCCGACCCAAGCAGACGACGGGCTTCGACCAAGGGGGTGTCCTCATGACCTAGGTGCACCCCATCAGCCCCAGATCGCAGGGCCAACTCCAAGTGGTCATCGACTATGAAGAGAACTCCAGCCTGGTGGCAGATCTCGGCGCACCTGAACGCAAGCGCGTCCAGATCGGTGGGCTCGATCCCTTTGCGCCGCAACTGGAAGATGTCAGCCCCGCCGCTAATCGCGGCGGCCAGCAGGCCGAGAAGCTCTCCATCCGAAGTCGAGTCGTCGCTGACCAGATAGAGTCGCGCTGACCGCACTTGAATTCGGCGGCCGATACCAGTTGTCGGCCCTCCGGGGCCAGCCGAGGTCAAGGACATGCACCAATTCTATTCAGGTACGCATGATCGCCCCGCACAGGGGCGCTGGGCGGACCGCTGTCAGCGCTGAAGTCTGGCCTCCAGCAGTCGACGCACTGACTCTTGAACCTCGACCAGGGCTTCAGCTACCTCGCTGGCGAGGATTCCAGCCCGGCCGCGGCGGCGAGCGAGCCGGGTGCCAGCCTCCCCATGCATGAAGACCCCCGCCCGGGCGGCTTGCAACGGCGTGCTCCCCTGGCTCAACAACGCACCGATTAGGCCCGAGAGAACATCGCCGGTGCCGCCGGCCGCCAGGGCCGAAGTTGCGTGGGCGTCGATCCAGACCTCTCCGCTGTGGTCGGCGACCACGGAGCCGGCGCCCTTGAGGACGATGACGGCCCCAAACTGCCGAGCGAGCGCCCGTGCCGTGCCGACCCGGTCAGCCTGCACAGCACCAACCTCGATACTGAGGAGTCGAGCCGCCTCCAAGGGGTGCGGGGTCATGACACATCCCGGAGGCACTCCCCCCCGCAGCTGCTGAGACTGGGAGATCACGTTGAGGCCATCGGCATCGACGACGAGTCGCTCTCCTCTGTCGGCCATCTGCTCCAGAACAGCTGCGACAAAGCCGGGAACCGGTCCTTCCTGACCCAGGCCGGGGCCGCAAACCACGGCGCTCGCGCTGCCCAGCTCTTCAGCGATCTCCTGCGCCGCTTCGCGGCCGTAGCCAGTGACCGTCCCAGAGACGAGGAGTCTGATCACCTCTGGAGGAAACAGGTCCACGCCAGAGGACCGGCCAACCACCGCCTTGACCTTGCCCGCGCCTCCCCTTAGTGCACCCATGCAAGCGAGTACAGCGGCCCCGGGCAGACCAGGGCTGCCCGCAAGGACCAGCGCGGTTCCGAAGGTTCCCTTGTTGGACGAGTCCGCGCGGTCGGGAAGGACGATTTGAAGGGGAAGCTGCTCAACGGTAAGCGGCTCCATTGAGCCGGTCAGCACCGCCACCGCGATGGCCAGACCGGCGTCGTGGCTCAGACTGATCTCCAATCCGGGGACCACCGACCCCGCAACAGTCACCTCCGGGGCGCCCCCGGGACGGTGTAGAACGGCGATGCTGGAATAGGTGGGTATAGGACGCCCGGTGCTACCGAAGACCTTGCGCACCGCCTCCTTGGCTGCCCAGCGCGCCGCCAAACGCTCCGGACGGTCGCGGCAGTAGGCCGCTTCCTCGGCAGTGAAGAGCTTTCCCACAAACCCGGGACGCCGTGCGCTCAGCTTCGCGATCCTGCCGACAGAGGTGACGTCCACCCCTACGGACAGATCGGTACTCATGACCAAGCACCAGACCGAGGCAGAGTCGACGTCACTCCACGGTGACGGATTTGGCCAGGTTGCGCGGACGATCCACGTCGTATCCCCTGGCCATGGCGGCGTGGTATGCCAGCAGCTGCCCGACCACAGCGGTAAGCAGCGGGGAAACAACCTCCGGCACTCTTGGCACCTCGACGGTGAACTGGACGTCATCTGCCAAGCTCAGGTCTCCCTCGCTCACCACCGCCAGAACTGGGCTCTGACGGGCGTGCACCTCCTGGATGTTGCTGCGAACCTTTTCCCGAGTGGCGGAGTCAGTCGCAAATGCCACCACTGGCATGTCTTCGTCAAGAAGGGCAATCGGACCGTGCTTCAACTCCCCCGCCGGGTAGCCCTCTGCATGTACATAGGCCACCTCTTTGATCTTGAGGGCGGCTTCCATCGCTGTCGGGTAGTTGTAGCCGCGCCCCATGTAAAGCACTCCTCGGTGCTCGGCCAGCCAGGCCCCCAGCTCCGCGAATTCGGCATCGCGAGACAGTATCTGTCGCTGCGCAGCCGACACCGACCGGAGCGCGGAGGCCAGCTCCCGAATGTCACCTTCGCCTTTGGTTCCTCGAGCCTGAGCGAGACGAAGCGCCAAGAGCAGCGCGCAGGCGACCTGATTGGTGAAGGTCTTCGTCGCCACCACGCAGATTTCCGGCCCGGCGTGCAGGTTGATTACCCCATTCGCCTCCAGAGCCAGCGTGCTGCCCACAACATTCGTGAGCGCGAGCACAAAACTGCCGCGGTCGCGAGCCAATCGGGCTGCCGACAAGGTGTCGGCGGTCTCGCCAGACTGCGAGATCGCGACCATCAAAGTCGACGAAGTCGCTGGTTGGGGCCGATAGCGCCATTCAGACGCGACTTCGACGGTGGTCGGAATCCCAGCCAGATCCTCGAGCGCGTACTTGGCGATCATCCCCGCGTAGTAGGCGGATCCCGCCGCAACTATCTGGACCCTGTCAATGCCCCGCAGTTCCTGGTCGCTCGACGCCCAGTCCGAGAAATCGACCCGTCCATCGCTGAGAAGCCGTCCTCGCAGCGCATTCTCCAGCGCCACCGGCTGCTCGTGGATCTCTTTGGCCATAAAGTTCGGATACCCTCCGCGCTCAGCCTGGATCACGTCCCACTCAACCCGGATGACCCGCGGCACCAACTCCGTGCCATCCGCAATGTTCGTAACCACCGGACCAACGGGGCTAAGTACCGCCATCTGGCCTTCTCCGAGAACAATCGCCTGCCTCGTGTAGGGGATTATCGCCGTCAGATCCGAGCTCAGAAACCACTCGTCAGTCCCCACGCCCACTACTAACGGGGCATTGAGCCGCGCTCCGATCAGGGTATCGGGGTCAGTGGAGCTCAGCACCACGACAGCGTAGGCTCCGCGCAGCCGACCCAGGGCCAGACGGGTGGCAACCACTAGGTCGCCCTGGTAATAGGACTCAATGAGATGCGGCAGGACCTCCGTGTCGGTCTCGGAGGTAAAGACGTGCCCCCCCTCTCGCAGTTCGGCCCGCAACTCCGCGAAGTTCTCGATTATCCCATTGTGGATAACAAAGAAGCGGCCGGTGCAATCCTGGTGCGGATGGGCGTTGTCGTGGCTGGGTCTTCCATGGGTGGCCCAGCGCGTATGCCCCATGCCGACCCGACCAAGAATCTCCGTGCCGTCGATCCGGTCCAGCAGGGCTTGGACCTTGCCCGCCGACCTGATACTGGTGGGGACGCCGTCGGACCCAAGTACCACCACTCCCGCCGAGTCGTAGCCCCGGTACTCCAACCGCTGCAGGCTGTCCAGTAGAACAGGAGCGGCCACTCGAGGCCCAAGGTACCCGATGATGCCACACATGTCTGGATCTCACCTCCTCGCTCTCTGCCACCCTCTCCAGTTCGAACGAGCCGACGCATCGTCAGGTTACATAACTATGCCGAGCCGCCCGCGAACAGACTTCGCCTCACCTGGGTTCAGGGGGTTGGGATCGGGGTCGGCGATGGGCTGGCGATGGCACTAGGCAGTTGCGCCACGATAACCACGACCGTGACTGTGGAGACGGAGGTGGTGACCCCGGTCGGCACGTTCAGGTTCACCTGATAGGTGGTGTCCTTGTTGATACCCGAGATGTTGATCGGCTGCGTGTTCAGCGCCCCGAGCCCATCCACGGTCCCCGGTGGCCCTGTCGCAGTGACAGTCAGCGGGGTCACCTGGGCGCTGGTTACCTGATAGCCGGAGGCGACCTGGCCGCTGAGAATGTAGTCCACCGGCAGGGTCACCTGGTTCGCCTCAGATGTGATGACCGCATGCACCGTGACCACGCCCGGCGACCAGGTGACGTCAGAGGACGGAACCCCCTTGGGGATAACCACGACCACATTCTCGGTGAGCGGAACTGACGCATGCCAGGACGATAGGTCTAGACTGACCTCAGCCTGCACCCTGGCCATGATGCTGGCCGGGGCCCTCACCTTGACGTCAGCCGGGGTGGAGGTCGTCGCTTGGGAGTTGAACTGATACCCTGCCTGGGGCAAGTTTCTGGACGGAACTACCACCCTCACGGGAAGTAGGGCCGTCTCCCAACGGTCAATAGTGACCGTCACCTGCGCAGGCGCGGACCAGAAAAAAACGTTGGGGTCCGCGATGGCAGATCCGAGGTGAACCTGGTACACACCAGGGCCCTTGATGGAACTGAGGTCGACCGAAGCCGAGAGATGCTCCTTGACCTGTGGATTATGAACGTTCGAGTAGACGCCTCCCACCTTGATGGGGACACTCTTGAGCGGATACAGTACCAGCAGGTTAGAACTCAGGCCCACCACCTGCGGGATGACGTAGTAGGTGCCAATCGCTGGCGGGTTGCTCGCGTAGACCACCCCAATCCACATGCCGCAGGCGACGGCCAGCGCGAGCAGCTTAAGTCGCCAGTTGCGCAATAAGAAACGGGGGGCACCCACTGACCTCAACTCCTGCCAGCCGGCGTCGCATGGCCGCTGCGGGCGCCTCGAGACCGCAGCCGAAGACTCCGCCGGTGGCGCTCATAGAGCGGCAGGCGCAGGAAGGCCCCCAGACGATTGGTGAGCGCGTCAGCGTCCAGCTCGCTTTCCAGCTCGCCGCCGACCGCCCAGCTTATCCGTCCACTCTCCTCCGAGACCACCACCACCCCAGCATCAGTTACCTGAGTAAGCCCGATCGCTGCCAGGTGGCGGGTGCCGCTGCGTTGATTCTGGTCCGGACGTTCAGCCAAGGGCAGCACACAGCCTGCCGCGACCACTCTCCCGCTGTGCACCAGGGCCGCCCCGTCGTGGAGGGGAGATTTGTAAGTGAAGATCGTTCCCAGCACCTCCGCACTCAAGATGGCGTCGAGACGCACCCCAGTGGAGGCGATCTCCTCC
The DNA here is from genome assembly GCA_035534915.1 of Candidatus Dormiibacterota bacterium. Lineage (GTDB taxonomy): Bacteria > Chloroflexota > Dormibacteria > Aeolococcales > Bog-877 > AG-12. The sequence goes on along the minus strand of DATLQZ010000054.1, from coordinate 25,455 downwards.
AGCCCCACTTCACCCTGCAGCACGATGAGGGCGCCGGTCGAAGCCTCACTCAGCCGAGTCGCTGCCCTGGTGACCTCATCGACGGTTTTACGAAGCTGAGCCGTCTCCGGAGCGAGCAATCCCCGGCGCAAGCTTCCCAGTCGGCCCATCTGGTCCAATGCCCGGCGTAGCTCCGGCTGAAAGAGAATGATCACGCCGATGAGGATCACCTGGCCCCCATTGCTGTAGATGAATTCCAAAATGGGCAGGTGCAGAATGAAGGCTACAGCTCCCAGCGCGCCGATGAGCATCAGCCCCTGGAGCAGTTGCACCGCCTGTGTGCCGCGCACCAGGAGAACCAGACGGTAGACCAAAAAGGTGATGATCCCGATGTCCACCACGTCCCGCCAGCTGACCCCCTGAAGCAGTACCCGCAGGGTCTCGCCCAGGTTCAGGCCGCCCAGGACCAACATCAGCGCATGACCTCGTCGCTGGCGCTCAACTCAAGTCGGAACCGTAGATAGCCGCTAAGAGTGCCAGTTGGACCCAGTAGCGATTCTCCGCCTGGTCGAAGACAATCGACTGCGGCCCGTCGATCACGGAGTCAGTGATCTCTTCTCCGCGGTGGGCGGGAAGGCAGTGCATTACCTTGATCCCCCGGGGCGCTCGTCGCAGGACACCTTCGTTGATCTGATAGGGGCCAAAGTCCTGGCGACGGTCTTCGTGTTGGTCTTCCTGACCCATGCTGGTCCACACGTCAGTGTAGATCACCTCAGTGTCCAGCAGCCCACGGTCAAGGTCGGTGGTCACCAGCACGGTTCCGCGACCCTCGAGGCCGGGCGCCGACGCGCCGGCCAAGACCGACTCCGCAGGACCGTAGCCTGGTGGGGTGACGACTCGAAGGTCCAGGTCGGCAACATGCGCCGCCTCGATCCAGGAGGCACACACGTTGTTCCCGTCCCCCACGAAGGTCACCCGGGCACCCGCCAAGTGCCCGGCGGCTTCTTGAACTGTCAAGCAGTCGGCGAGAATCTGACAGGGATGACCCTGATCCGTCATAGCGTTGATGACAGGCCCTGTCATGCTCGCCGCCAGACCCAGTAGGTCGCGCTGAGATGGGATCCGAGCCACCAGACCGTCCACGAAGCGATCCAGGATCCTACCGACATCCGCGACCGACTCCCGGCGGCCCAACTCAATCTCCCGATCGAAGAGAGCGATGGGGTGGCCCCCAAGCCGGTTGATCGCGGCCTCGAACGATACCCGGGTGCGATTGCTCGGCCGAAGAAAGACCATAGCGATGGACCGTCGTTGCAGGGGGGTTCCCGGGTCCGCGCCAGACTTCAGCCGCACCGCCATCTGCAGCAACCCCTCGAGATCCGCTGGCGGCAGATCTCTGACCGCTAGAAAATCCTGCCCACGAAGTCTGGTTGCCACTTGGTTCACCCGTGTCTGCCATCCGTCACTACTCTGTCGCCAGTATAGGATCGAACGGCGAAGCAGCCGAGGATCAGCGCTTGGTGTACTGCGGCGCCTTGCGTGCCCGCTTGAGCCCAGGCTTCTTGCGCTCCTTCATGCGAGGGTCGCGCGTCAGCAGTCCCGCCGCCTTCAGCTGGGGCCGGAGATCCGCGTCCATCGCACACAGCGCCCGGGCCAATCCGTGGGCCACGGCCCCGGCCTGGCCGGATACGCCGCCCCCCTCCACCTTCACACTCACATGAAAACGATCACTGAGGCCAGTGACCCGCAGCGGGCGCAGAGCGGCCTCCTCCAGCTCGCGCCGCCCGAAGTGGCGCAGTGGCTCGCGATCATTTACTACCGCTGTACCCTGCCCGGGATAGATTCTCACCCTAGCTACAGCCGTCTTGCGGCGTCCCGTACCGTACGAGTACCGTAGCTGCTCTTCGTCGCTCACAGGCGCACCACCTCCCCGCATTCGCCAAAGCTGACCGCCACCGGCCGCTGAGCCTCGTGGGGGTGATCCGATCCTGAGTAAGCCTTGAGTCGCTTCAGCTGCCTGGTACCGAGATTGTTGTGCTGCAACATCCCACGTACCGCTTCGCGAAGCGGGAATGTCGGGTCGCGCTTGACCACCTCATCGTAGGTACGCTCCCGTCTGCCACCGGGATACCCGGTGTAGTGATCGTAGATCTTGGTCGTCCGCTTGCTGCCGGTGACGACCAGATCGGCCACATTGATCACGACCACATGATCCCCCATCAACGCATGAGGTGTGAAGCTAGCCAGGTGCTTCCCGCGCAAGATCCGCGCGATGTTCACGGCCAAGCGACCCAGCGTCTCCCCGCGGGCATCGACGAGCCACCACTGCTCAGCGGCGGTCGCCTCGCTCGCCACGAAACTACGCTGCACTACCGCGCTGCTCATATACGCACTCCCAGCATTGCTGGCCGATGGTACTCCACTCGCCACTGGTGCAGGCCGTGCGCCGGAGCGGGACGCCACCTTCCCAGTCCGGATGCGGGCCGCGCCAAGGCCGTGCGGAAGTCGGAAAGAGCCAAGCTCCCGTTTCCGATCAGCACCAAGGCTCCCACTAAATTACGCAGCATCCCCCGTAGAAAGGCGTCCGCCCGTATCTCTACCCTGACGATCCCGCCAGCCACAGTGATCGCAGCTTCATCGAGGGTTCTCCGAGTCGACCCGCCGGCCTCCGGACTCGACCCGAATTGTGCAAAGTCATGGGTACCGATCAAGGCTGCAGCCGCCTCTCGCATGGGCCCCACTTCCAGCCTGGGGTCGACCTGCCAAGCGTAGCCAGCCCCGACCGAAGGCATCACTCGGGCCGGTCGCAGCAGATACCGGTATGTCCTCCGCCAAGCCTCACGCCGAGGGTCGAAGCCGTTCTCCGCCAGCCGAGCACGCAGCACCGAGATGTCGGATGGAAGATGAGCGTTGCATCCCCGAAGCAGGGCCCCTGGAGCGATAGGCGCGGTGAGTTCGAAAGCCACCACTTGGCCGTGGGCATGCACCCCGGCGTCGGTGCGACCAGCAGCACGTAAGCGCGGACGCTCGCCGGTAACAGCTGCCAGCGCCTGGGCAATGCGCCCCGCCACGGTGTCAACTTCTGGCTGGACCTGCCACCCGTGATAGTTGGTGCCGTCGTAGGCGACCACTACCCGGTGAGTGCTCAGAGAACGAGCTGCAGCGCTCACTCTACGAACTCCATAATCACCACCGGCGCCCCATCCCCCTGCCTGGTGCCGTTGCCGATGATCCGGGTGTAGCCCCCAGGACGATCCCGGAACTGCTCCGCGTACTGAGTGAAAAGCTTGGCCGCGACGTCCTCCCTGGTCACCACCCTCGCCACGCGCCGACGCGAATGGAGGTCGTCTGTCTTGGCGGTTGTGACCAGCTTCTCAACCCAGCGCCGGATCTCCTTGGCCTTGGCCTCGGTGGTCTCGATCCGACCGTGCTCGAAGAGAGCGGTCGCCAGGTTCTTTGTGAGAGCGATCCGGTGCGCGGACGTGCGCCCGAGCTTCCGACCCGACTTGAGGTGCCGCATAACTCCTAGCGATCCCCCGCCTGGAATATCGTCTCAATGTCCTCTTCTGGAACAAAGCCCTTGGCAACCAACTTCTGCTTGATCTCATCGAGCGACTTCGTGCCGAAGTTACGAAGCGCCAGAAGTTCCTCCAGACGCATCGACAGGAGCTCTCCTACCTTGCTGATGTCGTTTGCCTTGAGGCAATTCAAAGCGCGCACGCTTAGCTCCAGCTCCTCGACCGGGACTGTACCCAGTCGGGTCTGGAGATCGGTCCCCGTCGCTGCCGCCTCCGTCGCTGCCGTCAGGCTCTCACCGAAACTTGAAAAAAGATCCAGGTGCCGGGTGTAGTACTGGGCGGCGTGACTGACTGCCTCCACGGGGCTGATCGTCCCGTTAGTCCAGACCTCCAACACGAGCTTCTCCCAGTCGGTGTCCTGACCCACGCGGGTCTTCTCAACCAAGAAGTTGGCCTTCACCACCGGGGTGAAGATGGAGTCCACGGGGATCACCCCGATTGGCTGGCCCTCCTTCTTGTTCTTCTCCGCAGGCGTGTAGCCGCGGCCCCGCTCGACCGTGAGGTCCATCCGGAGGCGGGCCTGGGCTCCATCCAGGGTGCAGAGGTAGAGATCCGGGTTCGCGATCTCGACGTCGGCGTTGGGCGCGATGTCCGCCGCGGTGACCCGCTTGCCACCGTGCACCTCCAACGTGAGGTGGGCTCCTTCTGGGTTGTGGCACGTCAAACTCAGCTGCTTAAGGTTGAGGAGAATCTCACCGACGTCTTCCTTGACCAGCTTGATGCTGGAGAACTCGTGAGCCACCCCGTCGATGGACACGGCGGTCACCGCCGCACCAGTCAGGGAAGAGAGCAGAACCCGGCGCAGCGAGTTGCCTAGCGTAGTTCCATAGCCGGTCTCCAAGGGCTCAATCTCAAAGCGCCCGTGGTTGGTAGAACTGAGGACCTCGTGTACTGTCGGTTGGATCGCGGTCTCTGGCATCTGAAGCAATTTCCTCGTGGGTGAAGGGCGCGGACGCCCCGGTGGTTAGCGGGAGTAGAACTCGACGATCAGTTGCTCGTCGATGCTGGTCTCCATCTCCCCGCGCTCGGGATGCCGGGTGACGTCAACTCGGAACTCCTGCGGATAAAGAGTGAGCCAGCTCGGAACCGCCTGGCCCCCCCGAAATTCCACAGAGCGCCGAATGGGCTCGAGCTCGCGGCTCCGCTCCCTTACCTGAACGACCTGGCCGGCTCGGAGCTGGTAGGAAGGGATATTCACCGTTCGCCCATCCACCTGAAAGTGTCGGTGCGAAACCAGCTGGCGGGCCTCCCGTCGCGAGGATGCGAAGCCGGCGCGGTAGACAACGTTGTCGAGGCGCTGCTCCAGCATCTGCAGCAGGACGGTACCGGTGACGCCCTTACGGTGCGCGGCGTCGTCAAAGTAGTTCTGGAACTGAGTCTCAAGGACGCCGTAAATCCGGCGCCCGCGCTGCTTCGCTCGCAGCTGGATTCCGTATTCGCTGATACGCCGACGACGAGCCAACCCATGCTGTCCGGGAGGGGTGGCATTGCGCTTGGTGAAAGTGCACCGGTCGCCGACACACTTCTCGCCCTTCAAAAAGAGCTTGACTCCCTCGCGGCGACAGAGCCGGCAGACTGGAGCGTGTGGATTTGCCATGACAGCCCCCCTAGACCCGACGCCGCTTTGGCGGGCGGCACCCGTTATGCGGCACGGGGGTGACATCGACAATCGCGCTGATCTCTAGGCCAGCTGCCTGCAGCGATCGTATCGCCGCTTCGCGACCAGAGCCCGGCCCCTTGACCAGCACCTCAATGGATTTAAGCCCGTGCTCCATCGCGCGCTTCGCCGCGCTCTCAGCGGTAACCTGCGCCGCAAACGGCGTGCTCTTGCGGGATCCCTTGAACCCGGAAGACCCAGCGCTGCCTGAAGCTATGACATTCCCCTGCGGGTCAGTCAGGGTGACAATCGTGTTGTTGAAGGTGCTGAGCACGTGTGCCTGGCCGACCGCGATGTTCTTGCGCTCGCGGCGCCGGGTCCGAACCACCTTCTTCTTCTTCGCCAAACCGTCTCCTCGACTAAATGCGCCCCGGGACCCCGGGCCGGTGGGCTACTTGCCCTTCTTCCGCCGCACGCCGACAGTCTTCCGCGGACCCCGCCGGGATCGCGCATTGGTCCGGGTGCGCTGGCCTCGGACGGGCAAACCCCGGCGATGCCGCAGGCCACGATAGGTGCCGATTTCCATCAGCCGCTTGATGTTGAGTGCTACCAGGCGCCTGAGATCGCCCTCGACGCGTCCCGGCAATTCCTTGGCCACCACGTCACGGAGCCGACTGACCTGGGCCTCTGAGAGGTCGCTCACCTTCACGCCAGGGTCAATTTGGGCGATCCGGAGCAGCCGGTGGCTGGTGGTCAGTCCGATCCCAAAAACGTAGGTGAGACCAATCTCGATGCGCTTGTCCCGCGGTAGGTCTACACCGGCAATACGAGCCATCGTTCTCCTAGCCCTGACGCTGCTTGTGCTTGGGGTTTTCGCAAATCACACGAACCGTGCCTGAGCGCCGAATAACCTTGCACTTGTCGCAGATCCGCTTCACCGACGCCCGGACCTTCATCGCCAACTCCTCACGGATTCACTCGCTGTCAAACCAACCGGGTAAGGATTCGTCCCCGCCCAGGATCGGTGGCCGATCGCTCGACCATGACCCTGTCTCCCGGAAGGAGTCGAACACTCGCCAGGCGGGCCCGTCCGGACGCATGCGCCACCAACTTGTCCCCACCCTCCAACTCGACCCGAAAGAGCGAGTTCGGCAAGGGCTCAAGGATTCGACCCCGGAGAGCGCCGGAATCGTTCAAGTTGGTGGGCACACGAAAGTCCGAGCAGGCTTCGCCCGCAGAGAGTATAGCCGATCCGATGCGACCGGATCAGGCACGTTCGGCAACCCGCGGGGCCAGGCTGGTCAAGACCTCTGGTCCTGCTTGAGTGATAGCGATCGAATGTTCGAAGTAGCAAGAGCGGCGGCCATCGGCAGTGACCACCGTCCAGCCGTCTGGTCGTACCACGGTTCCTGGCGCCCCCTCGTTCACAATCGGCTCAATGGCGATGCAGAGGCCGGGTCTAATCTCGACCCCGCGACCGGCAGTGCCGTGGTTGGGAACTTCCGGGTCCTCGTGCATATCCCGCCCGATCCCGTGCCCCGTGTATCCCCTCACGATTGAGAAGCCGTTATTTTCCACGTGGCTCTGGACCGCGTTTCCGATGTCACCGATCCGATTGCCGGGCTGAGCCGCCGCGACCCCGAGATGCAACGCCTCCCGGGTCACCTCAATGAGGCGAGTCGACTCGGAATCGATCTCCCCACACCCGACCGTGACCCCCGCGTCCGCCCACCAGTCCCGGTAGACCAGACCGCAGTCCAAGCTCACCAGATCTCCCTCCTTGAGCCTGAGCCCGTCCGGAATGCCATGCACCACCTGATCGTTAACCGAGACACAGAGGTGCTTCGGAAAGCCGTCGTATCCCAGGAATCCAGGAAAGCAACCCCGGCGGCGTATCTCCCGGTTGGCCGCCCGGTCCAGCTCCGATGTGGTTGATCCCGGCTGGACCATTCCCGACAAGACTTCCAAGACCTCGGCTAACAGACGTCCCGCCTGCCGCATCAGTGCTATCTCCTCGGGACGTTTGAGAACGATCAAAGAAGCACTCGAAGGAGATTTGCGTACACCTCCGCCACTGGAGCGATCCCGTCGATCTTGACCACCGGCACCTGATCGGACAGATAGGCCAGGACTGGTTCAGTCTGCTCTCTATACACAGCGAGCCGTCGGGTGACCACCTCTGGGTGGTCATCCTCGCGATGCTCAAGCCCCGACCGACGAGACAGCCGCAGGACTAGCTGGTCGGTGGGCACCTCCAGCACCACCACCAAGTCAAGAGGTCGATCAATCTTAGCCAGCAGCTCCTGGAGAGCGCGGGCTTGCGCGACGGTCCGGGGAAAACCGTCGAGCACGAAACCGGAGCCGACGGGTCCGTGCTCCAAACGCTGCCGGATCATGCCCACGATGACCTCGTCCGGCACTAGCTTGCCGGCGGCCATGTACGAAGAGGCCATATTCCCAAGCTCACTGCCGGCCGCGCGGTGCTCACGCAGCATGTCGCCGGGCGCGATGTGCTCCAGCCCCTGGTGTTTATTCAAGAGAGCCGCTTGGGTCCCCTTGCCCGACCCGGGAGGGCCAAACAGGATCAGGTTCCGCTTAAGACCATTCCCCTCCATCTCATCCCTCAGCGAATGAAACCCCGGTACTGTCGCATCAGTAACTGGGTCTCCAACTGTTTCATCGTGTCAAGGGACACACCGACCACAATCAGGACGGCCGTGCCTCCGAGATACAGGCCACTGTTGGGCTGCTGCCCGGTCAGAAACGCGGTCAGCAGCGGGAGCACCACCGTCACCACCCCCAGGAAGATCGCTCCGGCCAGAGTAATCCGGCTCATCACCCGTGCCAGGTATTGAGCGGTGGCGGCGCCCGGACGAATGCCGGGAATGTAGGTCGCACTCTTCTTCAGATTGTCGGCGGCGTCATCAGGATCGAAGGTAACCGCCGTGTAGAAGAAGGTGAAACCCATGATCAGGGCAAAGTAAATCACCTCGTAACCAATGTCCACCGCGAGATTCGGACCGACCGGGTTCCAGTAGGTGTGGAACCAGGTCGCCGCCTGCCCGATCACCCCCCCTGACTGGCCGACCGGCGGCAGGAAGAAGTTCGCAAATAGGGTCGGAAAGAACATGATAGAGATCGCAAAAATGATAGGAATCACTCCTGCCTGGTTCACCCGGAGAGGCAAGAAGCTGCTGCGCCCCTGATACACCTGGCGCCCGACCACTCGCTGTGATGACTGAATCGGGATCTTACGGGTAGCCTGCTGGACAAAGATGATCCCCGCCGCCACCAGGATGCCGATCACCGCGAAGACAAAGATCGTAAACGTCTGGCTATGGCCGCCATTGGTGAAGGTGATCAGCCCGTTGGGGATCTGGGCGACGATTCCGGTCATGATGATGATGGAAACCCCATTCCCCAACCCATACTCCGTGATCAGCTCCCCAAACCACATCATCACTACCGTGCCCCCGGTCAGGATGATGATGATGCCGACTGTGGCCGGAAACGAAGTGGTGGGCGACAGGATGTTCTGGCCCTGAAAAGTGTATGTCTCAAACAGCCGGGTGTACCCGAAGGATTGCAGGAGCGCCAGCCCCACGGTCATGTAGCGCGCGTACTGGGTGAGTCGGCGCCTGCCCAGGTCCCCCTCCTTCGACATCTCCTTGACCCGGGTGGAGATCACGGTCATCAACTGCATGATGATGGTGGCATTGATGTAGGGATTCAAGCCGAGCGCCACGATCGAAATGCCCGCATTTGAGCCAGTGCTGAACCCGCTCCCGGAGAATAGGTTGACCAGCCCCAGAATGCTGTTGCTGGCGAACAGTTGCTTCAAGACCCCGCCATTTACGCCTGGGATCGTGACCGATGCCAGCATCCGAAACACAACGATGAGACCGATCGTGATCAGGAGCTTGCGGCGAAGCTCAGGGACCTGCATCGCGGCGCGAAGGGCACCGAACAGGTTCATGACTCGCTAACCTGCCCTCCGTCCGACGACTCGGGCTCACCCTCCCCCGACGCCTCCACCAGCTCTACCGCTCCGCCAGCCGCTTCGATGGCGGCCCGAGCCGACCGGCTCACACGGTGCACCCGAACCGTGAGCTTCGGCGGCAGCCCGCCCCCAGCCAGGAGCTTGACCGGTCGGCCTAGGTGCCGCACCAGGCCCGCCTGGCTGAGCAGCTCCAGATCGACCGTGGCACCTTCTTCGAAACGCTGTAGCTTCCCACAGTTCACAACTTGGTATTCGATCCGGAAGCGGTTATAGAAGCCCCTCAGCTTGGGCACACGCTGAGTCAGGGGCATCTGCCCTCCCTCGAACCCCCGTGGCACACTCCAAGAGGTCCGCGACCCCTGTCCCTTCTGGCCACGCCCAGCGGTCTTGCCTCCGCCGGCCGAGATGCCTCGCCCGACCCGCTTACGCGGGCGGCGGCTGCCCTTGGCGGGCCGAACCTCGTCCAGCCTCACTCAGAGCTTCCTCCGTTCCGGGTAGCTGACGCCTCTTCCACGCGCAGCAGATGGGGCACCGTGGCAATCATTCCGCGGATTGCCGGGTTATCCGGGTGCTCAATGGTCTGATGAAGCCGCCTGAGTCCGAGCGCGGCGATAGTGCGCTTCTGGTTCCCCGCGTACCCGATCGCACTCTTAGTCCAGGTCACCCTGAGGGTTGCGCCCTGCTTACTCACCGGCGCTTCCCCCCACCTGGGCAGCGGCCTCGGAGGAGCGCAGCCCGAGCTCAGCCAGCGTCCGTCCTCGCAGATGTGCCACCGTCTCGGCGGTCCTCAACTCTTTGAGTGCCTCAATAGTCGCTCGGACCGTGTTGATCGGATTGTCACTCCCCAGGGACTTGGTCAAGATGTCTTTGATCCCGGCCAGCTCAACGACCGCGCGCATGGCCCCACCAGAAATGACCCCCGTACCTGGCGACGCAGGCCGGAGCAGCACCCTAGCAGCCCCCTCCTTGCGCAGGACCGCATGAGGAATCGTCCGACCCACCATGGGCACTTGGATCATGTGCTTCTTGGCGTCATCGACGCCCTTTCGGATGGCCTCCGGCACCTCACCGGCCTTACCCAGGCCGGCTCCGACGCGACCGGCGCCATCGCCAACTACCACCAAGGCGCTGAAGGAGAAGCGGCGGCCCCCCTGAACGACCTTAGCAACCCGGTTGAGGCTGACTACCCGTTCGGCGAACTCTCCTCGAGCCTCCCGGTCGGCGCGCGCAATGTTCATGCTCATGAAATGGTCTTCAGAACTCCAGACCGGCCTCACGGGCCGCGTCAGCTAGGGCTTGGACTCGACCATGGTACAGGTATCCGCCGCGGTCGAAGACCACCCGCCTCAAGCCCGCGGCAACCGCGCGCTCCGCAACCGCCTTGCCGACAGCCGCCGCACTCTCCCGGTTGGACCCCTTGGCTGCAATTCCGCCCTCAGCGGTACTTGCCGAGGCGAGGGTGTGGCCCTGGCTGTCGTCCACGACCTGAGCGTAGACGTGCCTCAGGCTACGGTAGACGCAAAGGCGCGGCCGCTCAGTGGTTCCGGTGACGCGCTTGCGCACCCGCCGATGCCTGTGCTGCCGCGCCTTTGCGTGATCTTGATTGGTCATTTCAGCCCTTGGCTCCCTTGCCACTCTTGCCCGCCTTCCGCCTCACGACCTCGCCGCGATAACGAACACCCTTGCCCTTGTACGGCTCCGGGGGCCTGGTCGATCGGATCTTCGCCGCCAACTGGCCGACAGACTCCTTGTCCATTCCACTGACGGCAATCCTGGTCGGCTCCGGGACCTCCACCTTGAGGCCCACGGCAGGGGTGATTCGGATGGGATGGGAATATCCCAACTGCAGTTGCAGATCGGCGCCCTGAAGTGCCGCGCGGTAACCAACACCTTGCAGCTCCAGCTCCCTGCGAAAACCAGTGGTGACGCCAGTCACCATGTTGGCGACCAGAGTCCGGCTCAGCCCATGCAGAGAGCGATGGGTAGACGAATCGGTTGGCCGCTCCACCAAGACTTGCTCCCCTTCCTGGCGCGCTCTGATGGGGTACGGGAGCATCCGGCTCATCTCACCCAAAGGACCCCTGACTCGCACCGTCGGCCCCTCGATGGTCACGGTGACGCCAGCCGGCACCGTGATCGGAGACCTGCCAATCCTCGACATGCTCTACCAGACCTCGGCTATGACTTCACCGCCGAGCCGCTGCTGACGAGCAAGGCGTCCGGACATGATGCCCTTCGGAGTCGAGACAATGGCCGTACCGAGCCCGCCCAACACCCGTGGAAGTTCCTGATTACCGCGATAGACCCGCAGACCAGGACGGCTGATACGGCGCAGACCGTTGAGAGCGCTACCCTCCTTGGTCGCGCTCTTAAGATCCATCCAGAGGTGCCTATGGGCGGCGTCGTCACTGGTGCCGAAGGCGGCGATATAGCCCTCCTCTTGCAGCACCCTGGCAATCTCCACCTTGACCTTGCTGGCCGGCATCTCCACCCGCGGATGGCCCGCCATATTGGCGTTGCGCACACGTGTCAACATGTCAGCGATCGGATCACTCAGCATCTGCTTCCTACCAACTTGACTTCCGCACCCCAGGGATCTGTCCCAGGGAGGCATGGATTCTAAAGCAAATCCTGCAGAGCCCGAATTTGCGCATGTAACCTCGGGGCCGACCGCAGAGGTTGCAGCGGTGCCGAGCCTGCACCGGGAACCTAGGGGCTCGCCGGCTGGCCATAACCTTGGACTTCTTGGCCACTTCCAGCCCCTCCTAACGCCGGAACGGCATGCCCAACGCAGCCAGCAGGCTGCGCCCCTCGGCATCCGATTCCGCGGTGGTCACGATAGTGATCTCGAGCCCCCTCAGTTTGTCGATCTTGTCATAGTCGATTTCCGGAAATACCAGCTGCTCGCGCAGGCCCAGAGTCATATTACCGTGCCCATCGAAGTGGGCGGCAATTCCCCGAAAGTCGCGGATTCTGGGTAGGGCGATACTGATCAAGCGATCCAGGAACTCCATCATCCGGACTCCCCGCAGGGTCACCTTGAGCCCGATCGGCATTCCTTCTCGAAGCTTGAACGCCGCAACCGATTTCTTGGCCTTACGGATGGTGGGCTGCTGACCCGTGATCAGGCGCAGGTCGGTGGAGGCCGCGTCCAGCGCCTTCCCGTTCTGGGAAGCCTCGCCGACCCCGATGTTCACCACGATCTTCTCCAGCTTGGGAACCTGCATCACATTCAGGTACCCAAACTCGGTGATCAGGGCAGGTACAACGGTCTCACGGTACATCTCGGTGAAGCGCGGCGTGGTGGCCTGGGTCATGCCCGCGGCCCGCGTAGATAGGCCTCGCCGCAGTGCTTGCAGTAGGGAACGTACTGCTCACCTTCCAAGCGCCTCCCGAGGCTGGTCGGCTGATCGCATCGATTGCAGATGAGACGGACATTGCTGTAATGGAGTGCGGCCGGAAAGTCGACGATGCCCCCCTGCAGGGCACTCGTGCCACCGCGCTGCTGCCCGGCGCGCTGGTGGCGCTTCCGGATGTTCACCCCAGCCACCACGACCCGCTGGTCGGCTGACAAGGTGCGTTGAACCACCCCGCGCTTACCTCGTTCACTTCCGGATATCACGATCACTGTGTCGCCGGACCTTATATCCAACGCCCGGACATGCGGGCGATCCTGCGACTTCTGGCGAGCCATTCTCAGAGCACCTCCGGGGCGAGCGAGACAATCTTCATAAAGTTGCGCTCCCGCAATTCGCGGGCGACCGGCCCGAAGATCCTGGTGCCGCGGGGATTGTTCTGAGGATTGATGAGGACGGCCGCGTTGTCATCGAACCGGATCCGAGTGCCATCGGTACGACGACACTCCTTGGCGGTTCGAACCACCACCGCCTTGACCACGTCGCCCTTCTTCACGCCAGAATTAGGCTGAGCGACCTTGACGGCAGCGACGATGATATCGCCCAACGATGCGTACCGACGGTACGAGCCGCCCAGCACCCGAATGCAGAGAATCTCCCGAGCCCCGCTGTTGTCCGCCACTTTGAGCACAGTCTCCTGCTGGATCATCGGCTAGCGCGCCCTCTCCACAATCTCGACGACTCGCCAGCGCTTGGTGCGGCTGAGAGGTTTGGTCTCCATGATGCGGACGCGGTCCCCAACTCGGCATTCGTTGGTTTCGTCATGGGCCTGGAAGCGCCGACTGCGGCGAAGCACCTTCCGGTATAGGTTGTGGGCCCGCAGGTCCTCAACTTGCACCACTATGGTCTTCTCCATCTTGTCGCTGACCACCAGCCCCACGCGCACCTTGCGCCGGGCCCTAACATCCGCTGCAGGCGCCTCAGCCATCATCTCTCCTCCATGAGGTCAGCCAACTGGCGACCTCTGGCCAGAGTGTGAATGCGCGCGATGCCGCGCCTGACCTCGCGGATCCGCCGATGTTGCTCCAGTTGTCCGGTCGCGCGTTGAAGACGCAACTGCAGCAGTTCCTGCCTCCGCTCGCTGAGCGTCTGGCTCAACCCGAAGTCGTCCATGTCACGAAGCTGCTGCAACTCATCTCGGTGCTTGCTCATGACTCAGCCTCCCCGCTCGGGACCGTTTCCTCAAGGGCGACAAACCGAGTTTTCACCGGAAGCTTGTGGGCGGCGAGTCGCATAGCCTCCCGGGCCGTCTCCAGGCCAACTCCATCCATCTCAAATAAGATGCGGCCAGGTCGTACCACCGAAACCCATCCCTCCGGGTTGCCCTTGCCAGAGCCCATTCGAGTCTCTGCTGGCTTCTTGGTGATCGGCTTGTCCGGGAAGATCCGAATCCAGATCTTGCCGCCACGCCGCACATGCCGAGTCATCGCGCGGCGAGCAGCCTCGATCTGACGATTGGTCATCCAGCACGGCTCCAGGGCCTGCAGCCCATAGGGTCCAAAGGCCAGAGTTGACCCCCGATGGGCGGCTCCGGTCATCCGCCCACGATGAACCTTGCGGTGGGCCGGGCGGCGGGGAATCAGCACTTCAGCTGTCCTCCTTCTTGGTCGCCGGCTTGCGGGCCGCGCGGGCTGCCGGCTTGGCCTCGGAGTCCTTCGGAGCTACCTTTGCAGTCCGTTTCCGAGGCGGCGCCTTGGGGGCTGCCGCCACCTCCCCCACTTCCGGTGACGCAGAGGCGTTTGGCGCCATCGCCACGGGTATCGTCTCCGCCTCAATCACCAACGGGACCGCCTCCGGCGCTGCGGAGTCGACACCCGTCGCCGGTACGACCTCGATGACCGGCGCGGCCACCGGCTGCAATGGGGCGAACTCTCCCCGATAGATCCACACGCTGACACCGATCTGCCCGAAGGTGGTCTTTGCCTCGGTCTGGCCGTAGTCGATGTCGGCTCGAAGGGTATGCAGCGGGACCCGACCGTCACGATCCCACTCGCGTCGACTCATATCACCGCCTCCGAGCCGGCCCGACACTTGAATCCGGACCCCCTTGGCTCCGGCGCGCATCGCTCGCATCACCGACTGCTTCACCGCCCGCCGAAACGCGATGCGCTTTTCCAGCTGATTGGCCACGTTCTCGGCCAGCAGGTGCGCATCCAGCTCGGGAACCTTGATCTCCTGGATGGTCACCCGGACTTTCTTCCCCGAGATACGCTCCAAGTTGTCGCGGAGCGCGTCAACAGAAGCGCCGCTTCTCCCGATCACGATTCCGGGTTTGGCCGTGTGGATGATCACGGTGAGCTGATTGGCCGATCGCTCGGTCTCAATCCGAGCGACACTGGCATTGCGAAGCCGCCCCATTATGAGCGCGCGCATGGCCAGATCTTCCTGGAGCAGCTTGGTGTACTCCGGACCGCTCGCATACCAACGTGCGTCCCAGTTGCGGTAGACGCCGAGGCGAAAGCCGTTGGGGTGGACCTTGTGTCCCATGTCCCTTACCTACTCCTCTTCATCGCCACTGCTGGACACATCTGCCGTAGGAGCCGTCTGGGGAGCGCGCCTACGCGCGCGCCCGGGTCGGTCCAAGTTGTCCTCAACGACCGCCACCAGGTGACAGGTCCGCTTGAAGATCGAGTACGAGGATCCCCGCGCACGGGGCCTGAACCTCTTAATGATAGGGCCTCCGTCCACCTCCAGGCGCACCAACTGCAGCCGGTCGCGGTCCAGATTGAAATTGTTCTCGGCGTTGGCGGCCGCCGACCGCACCACCTTGCTAACGTCTTCAGCCGCTGCCTGCGGCATGAACGACAGCGTGGTCAGTGCCT
The DNA here is from genome assembly GCA_035534915.1 of Candidatus Dormiibacterota bacterium. Taxonomy (GTDB): domain Bacteria; phylum Chloroflexota; class Dormibacteria; order Aeolococcales; family Bog-877; genus AG-12. Next base: position 10,063 of record DATLQZ010000054.1, on the reverse strand, counting down.
CGTTGACCGGCATGCCCTGAATGAGCCCTGCCACCAACCGCGCCTTGCGGGGGGGCACCCGAACCCACTTGGCAGTCGCCTGAACCTGCATTACTTGATCTCCAGATCTATTTCAGCGAGCTGCTGCGCTCGGTGTGATGGCCATGTCCGCGGAACCGCCGAGTTGGGACAAACTCACCGAGCTTGTGCCCAACCATCGCCTCGGTCACGAAAACCGGTACGTGCTTGCGCCCGTCGTGCACCGCAATGGTGTGCCCGAGCATCTCCGGGAAGATGTCACTCCGCCGCGACCAGGTGCGGATCACGCGCTTCTCCTTGGCGTGGTTCATCTCCAGCACCTTCTTGAGCAGCGGAGCATCGCAGAATGGCCCCTTTTTGACAGACCTACTCATGGGTTACTTGCGTCTCCTGCGCACGATCATGCGATCGGTGGCCTTGTTGTTGCGGGTTCGGTGCCCCAGCGCCGGCTTGCCCCAGGGTGTCTGGGGATGACCACCCGGTCCGGAACGGCCCTCGCCGCCCCCGTGCGGATGGTCGAACGGGTTCATGGTCGACCCACGTACCGTGGGGCGGAAACCGCGCCAGCGATTTTTACCAGCTTTGCCTATGGTCTCGTTGGAATGATCGGAGTTTCCCACCTGGCCTATCGTCGCTCGGCAGCGAACGTCGATCAAGCGAACCTCCCCCGAGGGCATCCGCATCTGGGCGTAGCGGCCCTCCCGGGCCACCAGCTGTGCCCCGACTCCGGCACTGCGGACCAGCTGCCCCCCGCGACCGAGTTGGACCTCAAGGTTGTGCACCGTGGTACCCAAAGGAATCCGGCTAAGGGGTAAGGCATTCCCAGGGCGGATCTCCGCCTTCTCCCCGGCCATCACCTGATCCCCGACCGCGAGCCCGTCCGGAGCCAAGATGTATCGCTTGTCGCCGTCACGGTAGTGGATGAGCGCGATCCGTGCGCTGCGATTGGGGTCGTATTCTATGGCCGCAACCTGCCCTGGGACCTCCGCCTTGTCTCGCTTGAAATCAATGATGCGGTAGATCCGCTTGTGACCCCCGCCGCGATGGCGGACTGTGATCTTCCCCGTGACGTTCCGGCCAGAGTGCTTCTTGAGGGCAACCGTCAGCTTGCGCTCCGGCCTGCTCTTGGTCACCTCCTCAAAGGAGCTGACGCTCATGAAGCGTCTTCCTGGGGAGGTGGGGCGGTATCGGTTTACCGGCATGTCAGACTCCCTCGAAGAGATTCGCAATGGTCTCACCGGGCTCCAGGGTCACAATCGCCTTCTTCCAGTCCCGGCTGCGGCCTACAATCCGCCCACCGCGGCGCATCCTGGTGCGGACTTTGCCCTTGACCACCATCACGTTGACGGATGCGGTCTTGACCTTGAAGGCAGTCTCGATAGCCTGCTTTATCTCAATTTTATTGGCGCTGGACGCGACCCGGAAGACATACCGCTGGTGCGCCATCCCAGCGTAGGACTTCTCGCTGATCACGGGCCTGAGCAGGATCTCTGAGGGGTCCTTCATCCCAGATGCTCCGTCACCACAGACAGGGCGGCGCGGGTGAAAATGATGGTGTCCGCTATCAACACGTCGCGGACGTTGATATTGGAAGCCAACAGTAACTTCACCTGGGGAATATTCCGCGCCGACAGCTCCAGGTTCTCGGCACGCTCGGCGACGATGACCAGCACCCGACGCCCAGCTCCCGCCTTCTCCAGGAAACCGGCGAAGTCACGGGTCCTGGGGCGCTCGTACTCCAACGATTCCGTAACCTGAATCACACCATCTGCGGCCTTGGCCGCCAGCGCGGAGCGCAGTGCCAGCCGTCGTTGCTTGCGGGGCATTGCCAGTGAGTAGGACCGTGGCGTGGGGCCGAAGACCGTACCCCCTCCGCGCCAATGCGGCGCACGAATGGACCCCTGTCGGGCTCGGCCGGTCCCCTTCTGACGATACGGCTTGCGCCCACCGCCACTGACTTCGCCGCGCGTTTTGGTGTCGTGAGTACCCTGACGGGCTCCCGCAAGCTGCCTGACCACGGCCTGGTGCAGGACGGCCTGGTTGACGCTGACTCCGAATACGGAGTCAGCCAGCTGCTCCGCGCCGCTGTCGGTCCCGTCCTGACTCCGCACGACTGCCTGAGCCATCAGTGCTGCCCCCTAACTTTGCGGATTCGAGGGCGGGACTGCGAGACCATCAAGAGACCGCCGGTAGCACCCGGCACGGCACCCTTGACCAGGAGAAGGTTCCGGTCAGAGTCCACCCGAAAGATCTCTAGGCGCTGAACGGTCGATCGGCTGGCTCCCATATGCCCGGCCATGGGTAGCCCCTTGAAGGTCCGAGCTGCATCCACCGAGCCGACTGAGCCCGCCTGACGGATGTTATGGCTCCCGTGAGTCACCGGTCCGCGCCCGAAGTTATGACGTTTGTGCTGACCCGCGAACCCCTTACCTTTGCTGACCCCGGTGACATCTACTTTCTGCCCGGCCTCGAAGGCGGAGACGGTCAGGGTATCTCCTACCGCCGCCTCCGATACCCCGGGCAGCTCCCGCAAGTACCGGTAGGGCTCAAGCCCGGCGGCCTCGAAGTGGCCCCGGGCGGGGCGGTTGACCTTCTTGGGAAGGGCACCAAACCCGACTTGAACTCCATCGTAACCGTCAACGGCCACACTCTTGACCTGCACTACGGGGCAGGGGCCAGCTTCCAACACGGTGACGCCATAACAGCGACCGTCCTCACTGAAGACCTGGGCCATCCCCAGCTTGCGCGCCAGCAGTGCCGCACCCATCAGAGCTTGATCTCGATATTGACTCCGCTGGGCAAGTTGAGGTGCATCAACGCGTCCACGACTTTGGGATTGGGGTCCAGGATGTCCACTATCCGCTTGTGGGTGCGCATCTCAAACTGCTCGCGAGAGTCCTTGTCAATGAAGGGGCCACGGATCACCGTGTACTTGTTGATCTCGGTAGGCAATGGCACCGGGCCCACCACCTGCGCCTGGTTACGAGCCGCGGTCTCCACGATCCGGGCCGCCGCTTGGTCCAGGACCCGATGGTCATAGGCTTTGAGTCGAATTCGAATTCGCTGTGCCATTGCTTTTGTATGAATCCCAGCGCTACTTGATTATCTTGGTGACGACGCCGGCACCCACCGTGCGCCCACCCTCGCGGATGGCGAAACGCATACCGTCTTCCATCGCGACCGGAGTGATTAGGGAGACGTTCAGCTCTACGTTGTCCCCCGGCATCACCAGCTCCCGACCCTCAGGAAGCTCGATCTGCCCGGTGACGTCGGTCGTGCGAATGTAGAACTGTGGGCGGTAGTTACCAAAGAATGCGGTGTGGCGTCCACCCTCCTCCTTGCTCAGCACGTACACCTGGGCCTCGAAGTCGGTGTGGGGCTTGACGGAGGCGGGCTTGGCTAGAACCTGCCCGCGCTCGACGTCTTCGCGCTTGATCCCGCGCAACAGACAGCCGCAGTTCATTCCTGCCTCGCCCTGGTCCAGGAGCTTGTGGAACATCTCCACGCCCGTGACCACGGTTTTGGCGGTGTCCTTGATCCCGACGATCTCGACTTGATCGTTGACCTTGACCACCCCGCGCTCAATGCGACCTGTTACCACAGTGCCTCGACCCTCGATCGAGAAGACATCCTCGATGGGCATGAAGAACGGCTGGTCGATCGGCCGATCGGGCACCGGAATATAGCTGTCCACGGCGTCCATGAGCTGGCGGACCTGATCCTCAGCGGCCGCATCACCCTGAAGCGCCTTGAGGGCCGAGACCCGGACTACCGGGACGTCGTCTCCGGGGAAGTCATTCTTGGTCAGCAGCTCTCTGACCTCCAGCTCCACAAGCTCGAGCAGCTCCTCATCGTCAACCGCGTCGACCTTATTCAGAGCCACGACGATGTAGGGAACGCCGACCTGACGGGCGAGCAGAATGTGCTCCCGAGTCTGGGGCATCGGGCCGTCGGTCGCCGCCACAACCAGGATGGCGCCATCCATCTGGGCCGCCCCGGTGATCATGTTCTTGATGTAGTCGGCATGGCCCGGGCAGTCCACATGGGCATAGTGGCGGGTGTCAGTCTCGTACTCCACATGGGAAGCCGCGATCGTTATGCCCCGAGCCTTCTCCTCGGGGGCATTGTCAATCGATGAGAACTCGCGGTACTCCGAAAGCCCCTTCTCGGACAGGACCTTGGTGATGGCCGCCGTGAGCGTGGTCTTGCCATGGTCAATATGACCAATGGTGCCCACGTTTAGGTGGGGCTTGGTGTTCGTGTACTTCTTCTTACCCATCTTTACCTGCCCTTCGTCTGTGGCGATCTGCTCTGGCTTCTGATTCTGTTCAACTCTTCCGCTTGGCCGTGATTTCCTCTGCCAGGGACTGCGGCAAGTCCTGGTAGTGGTCGAACTCCATCGTGTAGCTGGCGCGACCCTGGGTCATGCTCCGCAACTGCGTGGCATAGCCAAACATGTTGGCCAGCGGGACCTCGGCATGCACCGTCTGCATCGAGCGGCGGCTTTCCATCCCCAAGGTGTGGCCCCGCCTCGACGCCAGGTCCCCAATGATATCGCCCAGGTTGGCTTCGGGGACCGTCACATCAACTTTCATGATCGGTTCGAGCAATACGGGAGCCGCCTTGCGCATGGCGTCCTTCATCCCCATCGAGCCGGCGATCTGAAAGGCTTGCTCGGAGGAGTCGACATCGTGGTACGACCCGTCGTACAGCGTCACCTTAACGTCCACCACCGGGTAGCCCGCCACCACTCCAGCCTGAAGGGCATCGATGCACCCCTTCTCCACTGGAGCGATGTACTCCCTAGGAATGGAACCCCCGACGATCTTGTTGAGGAATTCGAAGCCTTTACCGGTTTCGTTCGGCTCCACCTCCAGCTCGCAGTGGCCGTACTGCCCGTGGCCTCCGGTCTGACGCACGAAGCGCCCGGTGCCCTTGGCCTGGCGGCGCACGGTCTCTCGATATGCCACCTGGGGCTTCCCGACGTTGGCGTCGACCTTGAACTCCCGCAGAAGCCGATCGACGATGACCTCGAGATGGAGCTCCCCCATGCCGGAAATTAGGTTCTGCCCGGTTTCCGGCTCCGTCCTCACCTGAAAGGTCGGGTCCTCCTCAGCCAGTTTCTGGAGAGCTATGCCGAGTTTGTCCTGGTCCGCCTTGGTCTTGGGCTCGATCGCCACCGAGATGACCGGCTCCGGGAAGACGATCGACTCCAAAACGATCGGGGCATGCTCGTCAGTGAGAGTATCTCCGGTCGAGGTGTGGCGAAGGCCAATCGCCGCGGCGATGTCGCCGGCGAGAACGTGGTCGATCTCCTCGCGTCGGTTAGCGTGCATTTTCAGGATCCGTCCCACCCGCTCGCGCTCCCCTTGGCTGGCGTTGTAGACGTAGCTGCCAGACTTCAGAACCCCGCTGTAGACACGGAAGAAGGTGAGCTTGCCCACGAACGGGTCAGTCATTATCTTGAAAGCCAGAGCAGAGAAGGGTGCCTCGTCTGAGGCCTCCCTGATCAGCTCCTCATCTGTGGCAGGATTCTTCCCAGTGATAGGCGGCCGGTCCAGCGGGCTGGGGAGGAACTCCACCACCGCGTCGAGCAGGGGCTGGACGCCCCTGTTCCGCAGGGCTGCCCCGCAGAGAACCGGAAAGATCTCTGCGGACACCACCCCGCGCCGCAAGGCTGCGCTCAGCGCTTGGTCGGCGACGGGCGAGTCGTCCAAATAGGCCTGCATGAGCTCATCGTCGAACTCAGCGGCGGCCTCCACCAGCTCCTGGCGAGCGGACTTCACCCGGTCCCGGAGCGACTCCGGAATGTCTTTGGTATCCAAGGCGGTTCCCAGGTCATCGGTGTAGACCACAGCCTTCTGCCGGATCAGGTCCACAACGCCTTCGAATCCCTCCTCCGCCCCGATTGGCAGCTGCACTGGCACCGCCCGCGCTCCGAGGCGCTCCCGGATCGAGGTGACTGCGGCATCGAAGTCGGCACCCAGCCTGTCCATCTTGTTGATGAAGCAGATCCGAGGGACGTCGTAGCGATCCGCCTGGCGCCAGACGGTCTCCGATTGGGGCTCAACCCCACTCACGGCATCGAACACGGCGATGGCGCCGTCCAGCACTCTTAGGCTTCGCTCCACTTCGACTGTGAAGTCCACATGGCCCGGGGTGTCAATGATGTTGATTTGGTGCCCGTGCCACTCAGCGGCCGTCGCAGCAGAGGTGATGGTGATCCCCCGCTCCTGCTCCTGGACCATCCAGTCCATGGTGGCGGCACCCTCGTGGACCTCCCCCATCTTGTGAATCCGCCCGGTGTAGAAGAGCACCCGTTCGGTGGTGGTCGTCTTCCCAGCGTCGATGTGCGCCATGATGCCGATGTTGCGGACGCGCTCCAAGGGCACCTTGCGCCCGTGCGCGAGCGCCCCGCTAGCGGCCATCGTTGACTGGGTGGGCATGGGGATCTCTCAATACCTGAAGTGGGAGAAAGCTTTGTTGGACTCCGCCATCTTGTGGGTGTCTTCCTTGCGCTTGACGGCCTGACCCATCCCGTTGCTGGCGTCCATGAGCTCGGCCGCGAGCTTGTCAGCCATGCTCTTGCCGTGCCTCTGCCGAGCGCTGCGGATGATCCAGCGCCTCGCCAAGGCCAGCCGACGATCATGGCGAATCTCCACCGGCACCTGGTAGGTCGCGCCTCCAACGCGCTTGGGTTTGACCTCCAAAATGGGGGTGGCGTTGCGCAGGGCAACATCGAAGACCTCCAGCGGCTCGCGCCGCTGGCTCTTCGCGATCCGGGTCAAGGAATCGTAGACGATCTGCTCCGCGGTGCTGCGCTTGCCATTGAGCATGACGCAATTGATGAACTTCGCAAGCCCCTCACTCTTGTAGACGGGGTCTGGAACCACGACTCTGCGGGAGATCCTTTGACGGCGTGGCATATCAGGACTTAGCCGGCTTCTCGCGCTTGGCGCCGTACTTGCTACGGCCCTGCTTGCGAGCTTTGGTCCCGGCAGTGTCAAGAGCGCCGCGCACCACGTGATACCGGACTCCGGGAAGGTCCTTGACGCGGCCACCCCTCACCAGGACCACTGAGTGCTCCTGGAGGTTGTGGCCAATGCCAGGGATATAAGCAGTTACCTCGATTTTGCTCGTCAGCCTGACTCGGGCCACCTTCCGAAGAGCCGAGTTGGGCTTCTTCGGGGTCGTCGTAAAGACCCGCACGCAGACGCCACGCCTCTGGGGCGAACCCTTGAGCGCGGGGGACTTGGTCTTCTTGACTATGGGGGCACGGCCCTTGCGGACCAGCTGCTGAATGGTGGGCAAACTGAACTTATCCTTGGAGAACGCTGGCCGTTCCGGGGCGACGACCACACATGGACGCATGCGCCCCTCCGGAGGCGCGGGAGTTGATTCTACCTGTGGCCCACGAGTGTGTCAAACTCGCAGTCCCCGCCCGTGCCCGGGGAGTACCGCTGGGGCCCACAGATTAGTCGACCGAATCGCTGACGCTTAGGGCCGTTCTTGGCCCAATGGATCCGCGTTCGGCAAGTCTAAGAGGGGCCGGAACCGCTCTGGGCCGCCGCTCCTGGCGGTTCTCCTCAGACCGATGACGGCTCATCAGGGGAAGCCCCAGCGAACCGGCCCAGCCCTTTATTTCGACGCCGAACCAGCTCCGCGTTGACGGCGACCATCGCTCGGTACAGCCCCGGACCCGTTGGGCAACCTGCCACATGGCCCTCGACCGCCTCCTGATCCGAGCGACTCAGCCCTCTCACCGGAGTGTTCAGCGAGGAGGCCCACCAGCGCCTGCCGCTTGCGGCGGACATGAGACATCGCAGTGGACACCCCAAGCATGGTCGCGACCTCCGGCGTCGGGCCGCCCTCCAGGTCATGCAGGAGCACCGTGCGAGTCTGCTCGAGGCCGAGATGGGCAAAGGCAGCACGGAGATGGCTCGATTCCTGGGCCGCCATCACGACGTCCTCCGGGTCGACCGTGTCCTCCGGTCACGCCAGCGCGCCTCCCCCTGACGCAGGGACCGATTCCTGGTCGCAGCCGACTTCTGCTGGAGGAGACGGTCACGGCAGGTGTTGATACATATTCGCTGAAGCCGGAGCATACGTTCGCCTCAGACCGGAAGGTGGCTCTGGTTCGAAGCGCCATCACAACCGAATCTTGGACGGCGTCTTCCGCCGCATCCCACTCCCCAACATCGACCAGCCGGGGTCGTGCCTCCTACGCACAGGCAATCAGCTCGGCCCCTGTCAGTACTCCAGTGAACCGCCCCGGGAAAGCTGGAGACTCCATTCGTTGAGAGGATGGAGAGATGACAAGCACGACCAGGTACCCGCAGGAGCTGCGGGAGCGGGCGGTGAGGCTGGTGCTGGAGCACGGAGGGGAGTACCCATCGGAGTGGGCAGCGATTGAGTCGATCGCGGCGAAGTTGGGGATGACCAGGGAGACGCTGCGGAGGTGGGTGCGTCGGGCCCAGGTGGACGGGGGATTGTGTCTTAGGTGACGACGACAGAGCGAGAGCGGATCCGGGAGCTGGAGCGGGAGAACCGGGAGCTGCGGCGGGCCAATGAGATCCTCAGAGCGGCATCCCTTTTTTTCGCTCGGGAGCTCGACCCGAGACCGCCCAAGCTATGAAGTTCATCACCGACAACCGGTAACGGTGGGGAGTGACCCCGATCTGCCGAGTGCTGCAGTTCGCCCCGGCCAGCTACTACGCCAGTGCGAGTAGGCCACCGTCAGCGCGGGAGATCCGGGACCAGGAGCTGAAGCCGCAGATCCAGCGGGTCTGGGGGGGGGGACTTCCGGGTCTACGGGGCAGACAAGGTGTGGGCCCAGCTGCGACGCGAGGGCTTCCCGGTGGCCCGCCGCACGGTGGAGCGGCTGATGCGGGATCTGGGCTTGCGGGGAGCGGTACGGGGCAAAGCGCCCCGGACCACGCTGGCCGCGGCCGGGGTTGACCGGCCGGCGGACCTGGTGGAGCGGCACTTTGCGGCGGTTGCTCCCAACCGGCTCTGGTGGCCGACCTGACCTATGTGAAGACCCACGCCGGCTGGGTCTACGTCGCCTTCATCATTGACGTCTTCTCACGCTTCGTGGTGGGCTGGCAGGCATCCCGATCTCTGCGCACCGAGCTCGCCTTGGACGCTCTGGAGATGGCCATCTGGGGCCGCAGGGGCCAGCAACTGCAGGGCCTGGTCCACCACTCCGACAGGGGTGTCCAGTACGTTGCCGTTCGCTACACCGAGCGACTGGCCGAGACGGGCGCAGTGGCCTCGGTTGGTTCCCAGGGTGACAGTTACGACAATGCGCTGGCCGGAATCTTTCAACGGTCTCTACAAGACTGAGCTAATCCGCAAGGATGGCCCTTGGAACGGGCTCGAGGATGTGGAACATGCCACCCTCGACTACGTCGACTGGTTCAACCAACGCCGGCTCCACGGGGAGCTGGGCATGGTTCCACCTGCAGAGTTCGAAGCTGCCCATTACCATGAGGAGGCTCCAGCTCAGCTGGTTGTTTCACACTAACCCGAGTCTCTACAAAACCCGGGGCGGTTCACTCCGGTGAAAGGGCTGAGTCGCGCGGACCAGGAGGCGGTCGAGGGCCATGTGGCCGGTTGCCCAACGGGTCCGGGGCTGTACCGAGCGATGGTCGCGGTCAACGCGGAGCTGGTTCGGCGTCGAAATAAAGGGCTGGGCCGGTTCGCGGGGGCTTCCCCTGATGAGCCGTCATCGGTCTGAGGAGAACCGCCAGGAGCGGCGGCCCATAGCGGTTCCGACCCCGCTTAGACTTGCCGAGCGCGGATCCATGGTGCCAAGCACGGCCCAGAGCCTCAGCGATTCGGTCGACTAATCTGTGGGCTCCAGCGGTACTCCCCGGGCACCGGCGGGGACTGCGAGTTTGACACAGTCGTGGGCCACAGGTAGAATCAACTCCCGCGCCTCCGGAGGGGCGCATGCGTCCATGTGTGGTCGTCGCCCCGGAACGGCCAGCGTTCTCCAAGGATAAGTTCAGTTTGCCCACCATTCAGCAGCTGGTCCGCAAGG
>DATLQZ010000053.1:0-1371 GCA_035534915.1 Candidatus Dormiibacterota bacterium | reverse complement strand
ATGGCCATCGCGCACAACATCTTTCGCTGGCGAACGTTGCTGCCCGCTTGCGCCTGACCCTGGCCTCCCCAGCTACCGCTTTGCCCTGAGCGCACAACTGGGACGCCACGGGGCCGAAAGGGGTCCTCCCCGACAGCTCAGAGCCTGTGAAAGAATTGACAGAATAGCAAGCGTACAGTAAAATGGAGCATGTCTCCCCTGTTCCCTGATATGCCAGCGGCGACCCCTGACCAGGTGCCAAGCCAGCCAGCGCCGGTCGGAAAGGCGCGCTTGTTGACCGCCAACCGGACCCAGATGTTCTGGCTTTCGACCACCCTTGAGGAGCTGCTACCGGGGGACCACGTGGCGCGGGCCATCTGGTCGGTCGTCGAGGGCCTTGACCTGACCTCGTTTCTGGCCGAGATTCGGTCGGTGGAGGGCCACGAAGGCGCGCCGGCGATTGACCCACACCTGTTGCTGGCGGTCTGGGTGTATGCCTTCAGTGAAGGGATTGGCAGTGCACGGGCCGTCGACCGGTTGTGCGACCAGCATGACGGCTACCGCTGGCTGTTGGGGGGTGTCTCGGTGAACTACCACACCTTGAGCGACTTTCGCTGGAAGCAGCCACAGGCGCTGGAGGAGCTGTTCACGGACATCCTGGCCGGGCTGATCCACGCCGAGCTGGTGGATTTCAAGCAGGTGGCGCAGGATGGCATGCGGGTCCGGGCGAGTGCGGGTGCGGCCTCGTTTCGCCGCCAGCCGACGCTGGAAGAGAGTTTGGCGCTGGCGCAGGAGCAGGTACGCCGGCTGGCCAAGGAGCTGGAGGCGCCTGATGGACGGACTGCGCCTTCCCCTCGGCAGCAGGCAGCGGCCACGCGGGCGGCGCGAGAACGGCAGGAGCGGCTGGTCAAGGCCATGGAAGAGTTGCCCAAAGTCCGCGCGGCGCGCAGCAAGGACCCCGAAGAAGCTCGTGTCTCAACGACCGACCCCGAAGCCCGCGTCATGAAAATGGCTGACGGCGGCTTCCGACCAGCCTTTAATATCGAGTTCGCTACCGATTGTGGCCACCAGATCATTCTGGGGGTGGATGTCACCAATATCGGCAGCGACATGGGCCAATTGCTGCCCATGCTGGATCAGTTGGAGCGACGCTGCGGCACCCTCCCCACGAATCTGCTGGTCGATGGCGGCTTTGCCGCTGGCCCGGCGATTGTCGCCGCCGCGCAGCGTGGCGTCACGGTCTATGCCCCCGTGAAGAAAGGCCAGCACCAGTATGAACCCCGTCCAGGTGACCCGGCGGAGTTGAACGACTGGCGGGTGCGCATGGGCACCGACCAGGCTCGCCAGATCTATCCATTACGGGCCGCCACCGCGGAATGCGTCAATGCCCTG
>DATLQZ010000052.1:0-9734 GCA_035534915.1 Candidatus Dormiibacterota bacterium | reverse complement strand
GACCACCACCAGTCTGTCGGGACGGTAGAAGGCCGTCCTGTAGCCGGAGAGCTCGGCGGCTCCCACCCTGACCAGGGACGCTCGTGTGCCGCCCGGGTCTCGCGCCAGGGGATGGTCGCCCCAGATCAGCTGATCGAAGGCCATCTGAACCAGCTCAGCGGGCTGGTCAAGGTACATGCCAAGCTCCTCGATCACGACCTTGCGCTCCTTGTCCACCTCCTCGGGGTCGATGGTCGGAGCAAATGCGAGATCGGTCAGGACGTCGACGGCGATGTCCAAGCGCGCGGCGGGCACCCGCGCCCAGTACACCGTCATCTCCTTGTCGGTGCTCGCGTTGAGAATCCCCCCGAGCCCCTCTATCGCCTCCGAGACGGCGCGGCTGTCGGCGTACCTCTCCGTTCCCTTGAAGACGATGTGCTCGAGGAAGTGGGAGACTCCCGCCAGCCGCTTGGGCTCAGAGCGCGACCCGACCCCCAGCAGCAGGGACACCGACACCGAGTTTCTCCCCGGCAGCGGCGCCAAGATCACCCGGGCGCCGCTCGGCAAGGTCTGCATCTCCCACTCGGCGACCCTCTCTCCCATGACCCTACGCAGCCCCAATCAGCCGCTGTTGAAGGTCCGCTAGGGTGAGGGCGTAGCTGATATCCAGGGTCGCGGCGTTGCCCTCGATCTGAATACCGCCCACGACATTGTTCTGCCGCCAGGCCACGATGAAGGCTTCATAGCTGGTGCCGGCGAATTGCTTCTGCAGACTGAACCCGATCCCTCCGTCCCCCAGCTTCCCGGTCGAGATCTGGGTCCCGCCATTGGCCCGAGCCTGCTTCGCCACCAGTCCCAGCCCGGTGGCCGCGCCGGCCGCGGTCCGATATGTTGCCGCCGAACTCTCGATCACAACCGGACCGACCGCCTGCTGCGGGCTGGCGGCGCGGTCGAAGTCTGCTTCGAACCCGGTGATGCGCCCGGCCGACTCCAGCGCCCGCAGCAAGGCGGTGTCGTGCCCCGCCAGGCGCTGGTTGCTGTAGTAGCCCGCAGACGGGGAGCCGCGCTCTACGACGAAGCCCGGAAACGGCAGCGAACCCACCGTCAGGACCAGGTCGGTGACCGGCCTCCGGATCGGGCTGGCCGGTGCACCAGCGCAGCCGCCGAGGAGGCTGCTAGCACACCCACCGGCCGCGAGCGCTCCCCCCAACCACCTCAGCCAGTGGGAATTCGACTTCAGCTCGTAGCCGTCCCGCTGGCCCCTGGGGGGGTGGGCCCGGTTCTCGGCCGGATCACCACCCGCCGACCTTCGTCGGCCCCAGTGCTCTCCGACATTACCCCCGCCTCTTGAACCAGTGCCATATGGACGGCGCGTCGTTCATAGGGGGGCATCGGGTCCAGCATCGTCGGCCTGCCGGTCCTAACCACCTCCAGCGCCAAGCGGCGCGCCATCTGAGCGACCGTCCTCTCCCGCCGCTCACGGTAGTGGGCGACATCAACGATGACCCGCTGACCCCCCAGGGTCGGCCGATTCCCATTGACCATCAGGTTGATCACTGTCTGGAGCGCCCGCAAGGCCTCCCCGCGCCACCCGATCAGGATCCCCAGGTCCACCCCATCGACCTGGAGGCAAAGCGGAGCCGCACCAGCTCCCTCGTCGCCGTCCGGCGGCGACAGCCGCACCACTTCGACTCTAGCCTCGATCTCCATCAGTCGCAGCAACTCCGCGAGGTGGCCGCGCGCCGCCGCCACCTCCGGGGGTAGCGGCACAACTCTGACTCGTGCCTCCATGCCGCTGATCCTCTCTCCGGGAACGGCCGCCCCGCCGCCCTCGGCCAGGACCTCCACCACCACCTCATCGATCGTCAGCCCCGCCAGCGCGAGTGCCTTGCCGGTGGCCTCAGCGACTGAGGGAGCTGCCGCCTGGAAGCCTTCGTTGGTGTCTACGCTCAATTCCCAGCGGCCCCCTCAGCGCTTCCTGATGGTTCGACGCCTGCCCGCGGCCGGGGGCTCAGTCGGCCCGGGATCGCCACCGCCAGTGGCGCCGCGGCCGCCGCCCGCTCTCGACGCGGGCCTGGTAGGTCCCTGGGACCCGCTGCCGTTGCCGCCAGCGGCGGGCCGACTCGACCCGCCATTGGAACTCCGGCCACCACCCGCTCTTGAGGAGGGCTTGGTTGTTCCCCGGGCTCCCGTGCCGTTGCCGCTGCGGCCCCGGGGGGCGGGAGCATCCCCGACGGAGGGGTACTGGGCCCGAAAGCGACCCATCGGGGAATTGACTGGGTACCAACCGGCGCCGGGGACCCAAGCTGGCATCCGGAGCCCGCCCCAACCCATCATGGTGTAGACCTGGATCACCATGATCGCGCTCTGGGTGATCCAGTACAGGCCAACTCCCTGATAGAAGTTGAGGGCGAAGAAGGCGATCAGGACCGGCATCAGGTAGGTGGTCTGGGACATCACCCGATACATCTGCCGTTCTGACTCGCTCATGTCGGGGCGAGCGGGCTGCATCATCATCTTCGACTGCATGAAGGTGAACACGCCCGCCAGGATGGGGATGATCAGGAGGGTGGGATGCCCGACGATTCCACCCTTGACCTTGAAGGCCACCTCGCTGAGCTGGGACACCCAGAGGAAGCCGCCGTGGGCGCCATGGGCCTGCGATAGCTTCTGGATAGCGCCGTACAGCGCGTAAATGAAGGGCATCTGGATCACCAGCGGCAGGCATCCGGACAGCTGACCGAGGGGGTTGATGTTGTGGCGCTTGTAGAGCGCCATCGTCTCCTCGTTGAGCCGGGTCCGGTCCTTCTTGAACTTCTGCTGGATCTCTTTGAGCTCGGGCCCGATCTTGCGCTGCTCGGCCTGGATGCGCCACTGGGTGGAGATCTGCCAGCGGAAAAGGGGGAAGAGCAGCCCGCGGATGATCACCGTGATCGCGATGATCGCCACCCCGAACGCTCCGATCGCAGCCGTCGGTCCGAAGGTCGCAAAGACGGTGTTGAGGAAGTGGAGGGCCACCCCAACCGGGGTTAGCAGGATGTAGAAGAAGACCGCCTCAAACGGATTGGCTGGTGGAGGCGACATCGGGTTCACGAACGCCAGCACCTCAATGCCCATGGGCCATCTCCTGGGGCAGCGGAACCGGGTCGTACCCGCCCTTGTGGAAGGGGTTGCAGCGGAGAATGCGCCTTATGCCCATCCACCAGCCCCGCCCAAAGCCGTAAAGCTGAATCGCCTCGTAGGTGTAATGCGAGCAGCTCGGCTCGTAACGACATCCGCCCACGAGCCCGAGCACCGGACTCAGAGCGACCTGGTAGAAGGCGATGAACCAGAGGGACAGCTTTTTCACTGCCTGACCACGGCTAGCCGGTCCAGTCCGCCGGCCAGCGCCCTGGCCAGCTCGGCATAGCTGCCGGCCGCTCCGGCCGGGGTGGGAATCAGCACCAGGTCCACCGCCGAGAGCGAGGAGAGGTGGACCTCGGCGGCCGCTTTCAGGCGCCGCCTCACCAGATTGCGCTGCACGGCTCCCCCGAAACGCTTGCTGACGGTGATGCCAATGCGAGGATGGCCTTTCAGATTGGGGCAGGCCTGCAGCCGCAGCAGCCGATCCGCCGCCACTCTCCGCTCCGCGCGCACCCGCTCGAACTCAGCGGACTTGCGGAGCCGGAACTCGCTCCTCACCGCACCGGAGCGGGCGTCAGCCGCCAGCGGCCCTTCAAGCGCCTGCGCTTTAGGACCCGGACGCCTCCGGGGGTCGACATCCGGGCGCGAAACCCGTGCACCTTCCTCCGATAGCGCTTCTTAGGCTGAAAGGTTCTCTTGATGGTCTGTCTCCTCTGCCAGCCGCCTCCCCTCAGTGGGCAGGCCGACGCAGGGCACGATTGAAAAGGTGAGCTGTGCGGCTGAGGATACCAGAGACCGGCAGCCGACCCGAGCTGGCAATTTTAGCCTGAGCGGGCGGGTCAGCGCGTTGGGCCTGCCGCAGCGCCCCAACCCGCGGGGCCCGGGGCCGACTTCCCGGCCTCTGCGGTCCGGGCCGCTCCCGCCCGAGCTGGTCGCGAATCGGTATTCACAGCCGGGCGAGAGGCCAGCAGAGCAGCGGCCAAATCCGAGCAGCCAGGTCGGGCCAGCCGAAGCCAGCCGCGGTCAAGTTGCTCCCCGTAGAACAATCGCTTGCTTGGGAAGGGCTCCGCGCGGTCTGACCCGCGACCATTGGCTCGGCTCCATTGCGCCACCGGGGCTGCGGTGCTACCATCCCGGAACGACCGCGGGGGTGGGCCAGGCCCGGTCCAAGCTTCTAAATTCCACAGGGTGTATCTCCCCCTCAGGTGAGTTTTCCACTCCTGTGCAGAAGGTGTGAATTGGACTTGGTTTCTTGCGCCCCTTGGACCTCCCGGGAGTACGGTTGAGCATCTCGCCCGACCAGCTCTGGACCGCCGCTCAGGAGGAGCTGCGCTTCCAGGTGAGCCGCCCCGGATATGAGGCTTGGCTGAAGAACGCCCGCTTGCTCGCCTTGGAGGAGGACGGAGGGCGAGCAGTCATCGGGGTTCCGACCCCCCTGGCCCGGGACTGGGTCAGTGACCGCTACGCAGCGGTCATCCGCGAGACTCTCTCCGCGATCCTCAATCGAGATGTGGAGGTCGACTTCGCAGTCCACTCAGCCGCCCCGGACGGGGCGGCTCCGCCGCAACTGCGCGGCGAGGTGACAGACCGCCGTCCGGAGACCGCTGACGGGACCGCGGAGACCGTTCCTGGGCTCAACCCTCGCTACACCTTCTCAGCATTCGTAGTCGGCAACGGCTCGCGGTTTGCCGAGGCCGCCTGTCGAGCTGTCGCCGACTCCCCCAGTCGCGCCTACAACCCCCTCTTCCTTTACGGAGGGGTCGGCCTGGGCAAGACCCACCTCATGCACGCGGTCGGACACGCGGTCTGGCAGCGCCACCGCCAACGGGTCGCCTACGTGACCTCCGAGAGCTTCATGAACCAGATGATCACCTCCATCCAGGAGAATCGGATGGCGGAGTTCCGCACTCGGTACCGCACCGTCGACGTGCTGCTGGTGGACGATATCCAGTTCTTGGCCGGCAAGGACAGGACCCAAGAGGAGTTCTTCCACACCTTCAACGCCCTGCAGGAGGTCAACCGCCAGATCGTGATCACCTGCGACCGGCCCCCCCGGGAGATTCCCACCCTGGAGGATCGCCTCAGGACTCGCTTCGAGGGCGGCCTCATGGCTGACATTCAACCCCCGGACTTTGAGACGCGGCTCGCTATCTTGCGCAGCAAGCTGAATCCGACCCAGGGCTGGGTCGGCGAGGATGTCCTCTCGTTCATCGCGCACAACATCAAGAAGAACATTCGGGAGTTAGAGGGCGCTCTCACCAGGGTGCTGGCTCACGCCTCCATCAACGGCGGCGGCAGCCCCTCTCTGTCAGAGGTTTCGGAGATCCTGAGGGACATCATTCCCACTGCGGACACCCGTCCCCTCTCGGTCGAGACGGTCCAGGTGGTGGTGGCCGACTACTACGGCATCTCGGTCAAGGAGATGACCAGCAAGCGCCGCGACAAGCACATCGTCTTCCCCCGCCAAGTGGCGATGTATCTTATCCGCGAAGAGATCGCGATGAGCCTCCCAGCCATCGGGCTGGCCTTCGGCGGGCGAGACCACACGACCGTCCTGCACTCATACGAGAAGATCTCCAACGATGCCAAGGAAGATCCCCGGGTTGCCGAGGACCTCGCCAGGCTGCGGGAGCTGTTGCGATCGTGAGCCGTGTTTGCACAGGTTATCCAGACTCCCAGGGGACGCGGCAGGCGGGGCGGTGGGAAACTCTACCTCCGCTGTCGGGTGCGCACAAAGGGCTCTCTACCCAAGCGGTATTCCACAGGATTTCCACCGCCGCTTCGACTTCGCTGCTGGCGCATTTCCCCAGCGCTAACTCCCCTACTATGGCTACGTTTCAAAAACCCCGTATTCGTCCTCCCGGAGCCCTGTTGACAACTACCCCGATGCTGCCCAGCTGAGAAGGAGACCCAAGAATTGAAATGCACACTCTCGCCCCAGCAATTGGGAGCAGGTCTGGCCTCCGTAACGCGGGCTGTCTCCAGCCGGAACACCCTTCCAATTCTCAGCAATGTTCTGGTTGAAGCCAGGGATGGGGCAGTCGAGCTCACCGCCACCAATCTCGACTTGACCATCCACCACACTTTGGCAGCTGAGGTCGTAGCCTCCGGCCGGGTCACCGTTCCCGCCAGGATCCTCTCCGACTTCATCACCGCGCTGCCCGAGAACCCGCTCAACTGGGAGCTGGATCCCATCCACCAGACGGTGCGCCTGCAGAGCGGACGCTTCGACGCCCACGTAAGGGGGATAGACGCGTCCGAGTTTCCACCACTTCCCGAGGTCTCCGACGGGGAGTCGTTTGAACTCGAGCCTCAGGCGCTTCTCACTGCCATCGAACAGACCGTCATCGCCGCCAGCGGCGACGAGGGGCGGCCGATCTACACTGGCGTCCTCTTCGAGATCGCGGGGTCGGAGATCACCATGGTGGCCACCGACGGGCATCGGCTGGCCATCCGGAGACTTCAGATAGCCGACGGCGGGGCCCGCTCCGGCGAGAGCTTCGGGCTGATCATCCCTGCTCGGGCGCTCTCCGAGCTCGCGCGGCTGCTCAAACCAATCGTCTCGACACCGGCGTCTGTGGGGCTGTCGGTCTCCGCCTCACGGGCGCAGGTCAGGTTCCAGATCCCCGGCTATGAGCTGACCACACGGCTCATCGACGGAGCCTACCCCAGTTACGAGAAGGTGATCCCGAGCGGTGCCCAGACCACTGTCAGAGCCTCAACCGAGGAGTTGCGGCGCACCACCAGGGTGGTGTCTCTCTTCGCTCGCGACGCCGCCAACGTGCTGAAGATTCGGTGCGAGGCTTCCCAGCTGGTTCTCTCCGCCAACACCAACGAGGTGGGAGACAACATCGCGTCTGTGGATGCGACCGTGGACGGCGAGGGCATGGGAATAGCCTTCAACGCCCGCTACGTCTCGGACGTCCTGGGGTTGATCGACTCCCCCGAGGTGGAATTCGTGCTCAATGGCCCGTTGGTGCCAGGGTTGGTGAGGGTTCCGGGGGACGACACCTACCGGTACGTGATCATGCCGGTGCGAGTGGCCCTGTAGCGATCCTGCTAGCTGCGGCATTTGCGCATATCTCAACTGCGACTGCTCCACTTCCGGATCTACCAGCAGGCAACCGTTGACCTGCTGCCGGGGATCAACCTGCTCCTGGGTGAGAATGGCTCCGGAAAGACGAGCCTGCTGGAGGCGGTGGCCACTGTCGCCCTGACCAGGTCTCCCAGAACCGGAGCGCTGGGGGAGTGCGCCACCTTCGGCGCTTCGCACATGGGTATATCGGTGACTGTCCAAGATGGGCAACGAAGCTCGGTGCTGGAGTATCGGTCCGCCCTTCAACCGGAAGGAAACAGATGGACCAGGACCCTGAAGGAGGATGGCACCCCTACCGTGGCGCGGCGTCTGCTGGGCCGGTTGGGAGTGGTCATCTTCTGGCCTGACGACCTCTCCCTGATCAAGGGAGGCCCAGAGCCCCGGCGAAGGATGCTGGATGTGGTGCTGAGCCAACTCTCTCCCGCCTACGCTGACGCAGCTGTCAAATACCGTCGGGTGGTCGAGCAGCGCAACGCTACCCTCCGCCGAATCCGCGACGGGGCAGACGCCAGGGAGATTCTGGAGCAGTGGGATCTGGCCCTGGTAAGGCACGGGGCAGTGGTGATCCGGCACCGGCGCGAATATCTCAACCGCTCCCAGACCACGGTAGCGGAGGCGGTCAGGGGGATAGGTGAGGGAGGGGAGCTGGGGATCCAGTACAGGCCGGGTGTCCGGGGAGAGCTTTTCGAGGCTGGAGCGGAGGAAGCCGCGCTGAGCGTGGCCCTGCGCCAGGCATCCAGGGAGGAGGTCGCCAGGGGGCAGTCTCTGGTAGGCCCCCATCGGGACGACTTCGAGATCTCGCTGGCGGGGCAACCGGCGCGGCAGTTCGCCTCGCAGGGGCAGCAGCGCTCCTTGGTTCTGGCACTCAAGGTGGCCGAGGTTCGCAGCCACATCGAGACCTCGGGGAGCCGGCCAGTGGTCATGCTCGACGATGTCCTCTCCGAGCTGGACCAGCGCCACCGCCTGGGCCTCATCGCCAGGCTCGGCACCGACCTGCAGGTGGAGCAGACTCTAATAACTGCGACCGAGGACCACGGCATCGGCAGCGAGGTTGAGGTCGCCCAGGTTCTGCAGGTGGAGAGCGGGGTAATGCGACAGCTGACAACTCGAGAGGAGCAGCGACGGAAGGGATAGAGGCGATCCTTCCCCGGGTTCTGAGGCGCATGGGAGTCAGCCGCCAGGTGCGGCAGTCCCGGGTGGAGACCGCCTTCAGAGAAGCCTGCGGAGACTACATCCGAGCCCATGTCAGGGTGGCGGCGGTGCAGGGAACGACTCTGGTGGTCGCATGTGCCCACCCAGCCATAGCCCATCAGCTCCAGATGGAGTCGGTGAGGCTGCTGGAGGTCGTCAACCAGGAGTTGGATGCCAAGCCACTTACGCGGATCAGATTCGTATCAGAGCCCTGAGCGGTCAGAGCCAGGCGAGGATCTCAGCGGCCGCCAGACTGGCCGCCTCAGGCCTAGACCAGGCGGCCGAGGCCCGCTGAAGCGAGGAGAGGAGCCGGTCCTTGTGGTCACACATCCGCGCGACCACAAGGAGCAAGTCGGCGGCGCTGGCGACGGCCCTTGCTGCCCCGGCATCCACCAGCAGTTGACGGTTGGCGCTTTCCTGTCCCGGAAGGGCGTCCGTCACCAGGATCCCGAGCCCGGCTGCTGCGGCCTCACACAACGCGCTCGGGCCCGCCTTGCCCACGTAGCAGTCCGCCGCCAGCAACCAGGCAGAGGGATCAGGGGTGTATGGCAGGGCTTTGACCGGAAGCTGAAAACGGTGCCCGCGCAGCCAGCTGAGCAGCTGCCGATTGCGGCCGCAGAGAACGACCAGCTGGATGGGGAGCCCACTGGTCGCGAGCGCCCTGACCAGCAGCCGCATCCTCCCGGCGCCCTCACCGCCGCCGCCGACTATCAAGCAGAGCCGGTCGGAGTCCAGCCCGAGCTCGCGGCGTAGCGATTCTCGGGAGGCCGGGTCCCGCGCGGTCCTCGCGAGCAAGGGGTCCACCGGCAACCCGGTCTCTACGATCTGGGCGGAGGGGATCCCCTGACCTGAGCACCAGCTCGACGCGATCGCCGACGGGGACAGAAAGCGCGCGCCCGCGGGGGAGAGCCAGCCAGGGTGAACGACCGTGAGATCCGTGATCAGGGTCAGCATTCGCGCCGGCGGGACCAGCCCCTGAGCGGCGCGAAAGGCGGCAGGACCCAACAGCGGATGGCAGTTGACCACCACCCGCGGCTGGCGAGCTGCCGTCAGGGTCGTCATGGCCCCGCTCAGGCCGCTCATGAGGAAGTGCTCCAGAGCGCGCCGGGCCGCCGGTCTGGCGAAGGTGCGAAACAGGAGCCCCCAGATTCCCGGGGAGCTTCGCACCAGGGGGCCATAGCTGAGCAGCAGAAGGCGCGCGTGTGGGAGGGCCCCGGACAGGAGGGGATCGTCGATGGCGACCCGGATCCCGGGGGGCCCCTGCTCCTCCAGCGCCCGCTTGACCGCTTCGGCAACGCGGCGGTGGCCGCCACCTGTGGTGGTGGCCCAGAGTTGGACATCGGCG
>DATLQZ010000051.1:0-1592 GCA_035534915.1 Candidatus Dormiibacterota bacterium | reverse complement strand
CCAGGGTTGTAGGTACCGAGGCCACCATAGGATATCGGACTGCCGTTGACAACAAGATATATTGCGGCCTGGAAACCGGTGGGTGCAAACGTATCAAAGTGATCATTGCTGAGATAGGCTGCATCGCCCCAGCGGAGGTATTCTGGCCCACCACGCTGACAATTTACTGGGTCGCAGCCGCCCCAAACCCAGGTGCCGCTAAACTGTAGCGTGTATCGTACGCCCGGTACCGTAGTGAAGTGACTTCGAGTTCCATTGATGTCTACGGGAATGCCTACAACATCTAGGACGTTTGCCTGCGTGGTGGAGAGAGTCTGCGGGGCTGCGAACAAGCTTTGGTTCAATGGTGTGCCTCCGGAAGTGAGCGCAGGTTGCCCGGTGCCACCGATGACAGGAACTGGCGTAGTCGCTGGTGTTGGTACTGGGGTGGGGGTCATAGTAGCAGCGGTCTGCGAGGCGGTATGGGGTTGCTCCGCACGCGCTGATAGGGAAGTATTAAAGCCAACGATAGAACGGCTCTCCGGCGCTTTTGGTGCAGCGGCTGAACGTTGGTGACCACAAGGGAAGGGAGAGGGAGTGGCGAGCACCCGGAGCCGTGGTGGTGATGGTCGGACGGCGGGAGGGCGGGCAACCGGCGTTTTGACCGGGGTCAGGATCGAGGGTTGTCGTGCGGGGCGCGGGCAGTCCCGCCGGCTGGCGCGGGGGGCGGTGCTGGCGTAGGCTGAACTCCCTGGAGGATAGTGCCTCCGGGGAAAGGCAGCCGAGCGATGCGAGCAGCGTGGCTATTCCCTGGGCTCTGCGGGCTGAGGGTAGGGCGGATCGGGATCACGGAGGGCCGGGTGCAGGTACAGGTCGAGACCTCCGGGCGCTCAAGCCGCTGTCCGCGCTGTGGGCGGCGCTCGCGGCATGTGCACAGTCATTATGAACGGACTCTGGCGGATTGCCCGTGGACGGGGCAGGCGCTCACCCTCCAGGTGCGGGTGCGGCGGTTCCGCTGTCGGGTGCGCTGGTGTCCGCAGCGGGTGTTCAGCGAGCGCCTCCCGAGCCTGGCCCGACCGTGGGCACGCCGGACCGAGCGGCAGCGGCAGTCGCTCCAGCGCCATGGGGTGGACTTGGGTGGGGAGGCCGGGGCCCGGCACTGTCAGGCGGAGGCGCTGGGGGTGAGCGCCCGTACCCTACTCCGCCTGGTACGGCAGGTCGCCCTCCCAGAAACGCCCGAGGTGCGGATCCTGGGCGTCGATGACTGGAGCAAGCGGCGGGGCCAGAGCTATGGCACCATCTTGGTAAATCTGGAGACGCACCAGGTGATCGACCTGCTCTCCGACCGGACGGCCGAAACGCTCATGGCCTGGCTGCGGCGGCATCCCGAGATTGAGCTTATTAGCCGGGACCGCGCGGGCGCCTACGCGGAAGGGGCCCGGGTGGGCGCGCCCCAGGCGACTCAGGTCGCCGACCGGTTTCACCTCCTCAAGAATGTGAGTGAAGCGCTGGAGCGCTATTTGCTCCGGCAGCATCGCAGCCTCCGCCAAGCGGCGCTGGAGGTCCAAGCGACCCCCGCCGATCCGCTGGCACTGCCGACGGAGGAGGGGTGC
>DATLQZ010000050.1:0-9727 GCA_035534915.1 Candidatus Dormiibacterota bacterium | reverse complement strand
TCACCAGGGCGACCCGCACCAGCGAGCGAGAGGCGGCCCTGGCGATGCTGCGCAGGATGCGCCAGCGGGTGCGCCGCCACCGCTGCACCCTGGGAGCCGACAAGGGCTACGACGTGCAGGACTTCATCACCTCTTGCCAGGAGCTGCCGGTGAGCCCTCACATCGCCCGGAAGGAGAGCTTTTGGGGCAGCGCCGTCCTAGCCAAGCTGGCTCCGACCCCAGGGGACCAGGCGAGTCAGCGGAAGCGGAAGCGAGTCGAGGAGATCTTCGGCTGTACCAAGACCGTGGCTGGAGGCAGGAAGCTGCGGTACAAGGGGGTGGAACGCAACTGACTCTGGACGGAGATGACAGCAGCCGGCTACAACCTGGTCCGAGTGAGCAAGCTGGTGGCGGTACCCGCGTATTGACCCAGCAAGATGGGCTGGTTGGCCTGCCTGGGTCCGTCAGGTTCCCCGATCTGGGCTCCTAGGAAGACTAAAATCCCTTCATTCGCCCGCAAACCTGCGCCTGGCAACCGGCCGAAGCCCGTTCGACCCTACTTCAACCCCCTGCTAGGGCCCGGTGCTCGTGCTCTAGATTATGAACGTCGATAAACTAGGCGTCTCCGCTCGTGCGCCATGCCTGGCGCGCCGATCAGATCGACGCGCCAGGCATGGCCCCGCGCCCCTGGTCGGCCGGATTCCGCCGCAATGGTATGCCCCGACTGATCCTCTTGCATTGGTAAACTCCTCATCTATGACTGAGTTGGCGACCGAGGCGGCGCAGTTGTACGAGCGCGCTCTCCAGCTCAAGGAGCACCTTTGACTTCGCGGGCAAGGAAGCGAGGGCTGGCCAGCTAGAGCTGGAGCTAGGGGAGCCGGGGGTCTGGGACGAGCCTGAGCGTGCTCAGCGGTCGGCCCAGGAGTTGAACCGGCTCCAGGTGGAGATGCGGGAGCTGGCCAGCCTGGAGTCGCGATCCAGCGACCTTCTCGAGCTGGCCCGAATGGCCGACGACGAGCCCGCCATGACTGAGCAGTTGACCTCAGAAGTCCTGACGATCGCCGCGGAACTAGACAACCGCGAATTGGACCTGCTCTTTCAGGACCCTTACTCGGAATATCCAGCGCTCCTCAGCGTGCACGCCGGTGCCGGCGGCACCGACGCTCAGGACTGGGCGGAGATGCTCCTGCGGATGTACCTGCGGTGGGCGGATGGCAAGCATCTCAAGATCGAGATGATCGACCAGTCGGAAGGGGAGGAGGCGGGTCTCAAGAGCGCCACCGCCCGTTTCGAGGGGCCACATGCCTATGGGCAGCTCCGCGCGGAGAAGGGAGTTCATCGTCTGGTGCGGATCAGCCCCTTCGACGCCGCTCATAGACGCCACACAGCCTTCGCCTTGGTGGAGGTCTACCCGGAGATCCCAGACGAGGTTGCGGTGGAGATCGACGAGAAGGACGTTCGGGTCGACGTGTACCGCAGCTCCGGCGCTGGCGGCCAGCACGTGAACAAGACGTCCTCGGCGGTCCGCATCACTCACCTGCCGACAGGGATCGTGGTCACCTGCCAGAACGAACGGTCACAACAGCAAAACCGGGAGACCGCGTGGAGGGTTCTCAGGTCGCGGCTGCTGGACTTCCAACGAGCGCAGAGGGCAGACCATCTGGCGGATCTAAAGGGCGATCAGATATCGCCGGAGTGGGGAAACCAGATTCGGTCCTACGTGCTCCAGCCGTACACGATGGTCAAGGACAATAGAACAGGTCACGAGACCGGAAATGTGGAGGCGGTGTTGGAGGAGGGTGAATTGGACCCCTTCATTGAGGCCTTCCTCCGCCAGGAGGCGACCGGCCGGGAGCGGCTCGAATAGCTACCCAAGCCGCAGAGCCGAGGCAGGCAGCAGGGCTGCCGGGGGCCGACTTCCCACTGACGTGCATCGCGGGGACGGCTATACTCGCCCCAACTAAGCACGGCCACGGGCTAAGCCACTCTCCCGCTTTGGGGGTCCGCCCATCGGCTGCCAGTCCGACTGGCACGAGGACCACAACACCCCAGATGTCGATCTCCACCAGCCCCGCACCGCCCCGGACTGCGACCCAGGCGACCGGCAACGGTCCCCCGGTGCGGCACGACCCGCCCATCATCGTCTTCGAGACCGTGAGCAAGACGTACGCGAACGGGGTTCCGGCGGTGCAGGACGTCTCCTTCACCGTCAGGCCGCGCGACTTCGTCTTCGTTGTAGGGGCGAGCGGCGCCGGGAAGTCCACAATCATCCGTCTCCTAATAAGAGAGGAGACGGCCAGCAAGGGCCACGTGATCGTGGAGGGCCAGGATCTGGCTCGGATCCGTCACCGGCATCTCCCGAGGCTGCGCCGCAAGATGGGCATCGTCTTCCAGGACTTCAAGCTGCTGCCCAATCTCACGGTGGCTCAGAACGTCGCCTTCGCCATCCAGGTGACCGACCCTGGTCGGAGCCACCTGAAGGAGAAGGTGGGGGAGGCGCTCTACATCGTGGGGCTGGAGGATAAGCTGAACAACTTCCCCACTGAGCTCTCAGGCGGAGAGCAGCAGCGGGTGGCCATTGCACGAGCCCTTATTCATCGGCCCCGGATCTTTTTGGCCGACGAGCCGACCGGCAACCTCGACCCGGATGCCGGCTGGGGCATCGTGCAGCTGCTGCTGCAGATCAACCATCGCGGGGCGACCGTGGTGATGGCGACCCACAACCGGGAGGTGGTGGACCTCTCCAAGCGCCGGGTCTTGGCGATGGAGGGGGGGCGCCTCATTCGTGACGAGCAGGAGGGGCAGTACCTAAAGGAAGGGGAGGCCATCCTGTGAACCCGATTCCAGCGCTACGCTTTGTCGTCGGCGTCGCTCTCCAGAACATCGTTCGCAACCGGGGGATCGCGTTCGCCAGTCTCCTGACAGTCACCCTCACCCTGCTGGGCGCGGGGGCCGCGGTAGCGGTCGTCTCGGCCCTGGATGGAGTCCTGCACCAGGAGGAGACCCAGGCCAGTGTGCTGAAGGTGTTCATGGCTGATCACGTCTCCTTTGCCAGCATCCTCAATCTGCAGTACAGCCTGAGCTCGGAGCCATCTGTGCTCAACGCCACCTTTGAGAACAAAGACCAGGCGGCCAAGCAGGCGGCCTCCGGCTTGGGGCTGGGCAACGCTCTAAAGATCCTGCAGCAGACCGGAGGGGGCAACCCGCTGCCGGCCAGCATCAACTTGCATCTGCGCAACATCGGGGCGGTATCCGCGATCAACAATCAGGTCAGCACCTCGCCGCTGCTATACCCCGGCCCCCATCCCACCGACTACAACAAGGACGTCATCCCGAGATTGGAGCGGTACATCTTTGCCGCCCAGCTAGGTGGGGCGATCATGGTGGCGGTGGTGGGGGCGGTGGCGCTCGTGATCATCACCATCTCGGTCCGCACCGCGGCGTTCGTCCGACGGCAGGAGATCGAGATCATGAAGCTGGTCGGAGCCACCGACTGGTTTGTGCGCTGGCCGTTCCTAATAGAGGGGGTCATAGTCGGGGTGCTCTCGGCGGTTCTGGCTTCGGCGGTGCTGGTGGGCATAGGGCTGGCCTTCGGCTCGGGGGGCAACCTGGCTCTCGGCATCGGTCTGCGCTTTGCCGCCCTGGTGGTGCTTGGCCTGATCGTTGGCGGTGCGGTTCTCGGCTCGTTCGGCAGCTTCGTTGGGATCCGCCGCTCCTTGGCCACCTGAGGCAGGACGGCGGCAGCAGGGGATGGGGAGCATGCCTGGGAGACTGTCCACGGCGTTAGGATGGCGCTGGGGTTCGGAACGTCAAGGAGGCGGACAGAGCATGGCACTGACCGAGTCGGCCTCTGCCGAGGCGGACCAGTTAAGTCACGATCGGCTGCGGTCGATGTATCGCGACATGGTCCTGGGACGGCTTCTGGATGAGCGTGTCCTGGTTCTCAATCGCCAGGGGCGCGCGCCCTTTGCGATCTCCGGCCAGGGACATGAGGCGGCCCAGGTGGGAGTGGGCTACGCCCTCCGCCGGGGTTACGACTGGCTGGTGCCCTACTACCGGGACCTGACCCTCGTGCTGGTCATGGGGATGGAGCCGAGGGATCACCTCATGGCGGCTTTGGGGCGAGCCGCGGACCCCAACAGTGGGGCCCGACAGATGCCCGGCCACTACGGCTCCAGGGCTCACAATATCGTCACCACCGGCAGTTCGGTGGCGACCCAGATCCTCCACGCGGTCGGGGTGGCCCAGGCCTTCAGATATCGCCACGAGGACAAGGTCGTAGTGGTGTCTGTGGGCGAAGGAGGTACCAGCGAGGGTGACTGGCATGAGGGGCTGAACTGGGCCGCGATCTACCACCTCCCGGTGATCTTCCTGGTGGAGAACAACTCCTTCGCGATCAGCGTTCCCCAATCGCGACAGATGGCGGTGGCTCACGTCGCGGACCGGGCGATCGGGTACGGGATGCCCGGAGTGGTGGTTGATGGGGGAGATGTGATGGCGGTGCATGAGGCAGCGACGACTGCGGTGGCGAGGGCCCGACGCGGTGATGGCCCCACCCTCCTGGAGGCGGTCTGCGTCCGGCTACAGTCCCATAGCAGCGACGACGACCAGCGACGCTACCGCACGGCAGACGATCTCGCCGAGATGCGGCGCCACGACCCGGTGGAGCGGTTCCGAGGCCAGTTGGAGGCTTCTGGTGTCCTGGGTGACGGCGACGCCGACGAGATCCGAGTGGAATGCCAGCGGCTGATCGAGGCGGCTCAGGCGGAGGCGGACAAAGCGCCTGTGCCAGATGCCTCCACCGCTCTGCTCCACGTTTACGGCGAGGGCTGAGACTTGGCCGAGGTTACCTACGTCGAGGCTATCCGCAGCGCCATGGAAGAGGAAATGCATCGTGACGACCGTGTCCTGCTCATGGGCGAGGATGTCGGCGCCAAGGGAGGGGTGTTCGGTGCGACCGCGGGGCTCTTTCAGACATTTGGCGAAGAGCGGGTCATCGATAGCCCGCTCGCCGAGGCCGCGATCGTGGGAGTCGCCATCGGCTGCGCACTGGCGGGGCTGCGGCCGGTGGCCGAGATCCAGTTCCTGGACTTCATTCCCCCGGCGATGGACCAGATCATCAGCGAGGCCGCCAAGATTCGCTACCGCTCCAACAACGACTGGAGCTGCCCCATGGTGATCCGGGCCCCCTGTGGGGGAGGGGTGCATGTGCATGGGGCGCTCTATCACTCTCAGAGCCTGGAGGCTTTGTTCGCTCACGTGCCAGGGCTGAAGGTGGTCATGCCTTCGACTCCCAGCGATGCCAAGGGTCTGCTGCTGGCCGCCATCAGGGACCCAGATCCGGTCTGCTTCTTCGAGCACAAGGCGCTTTACCGCTCGCTGCGTGAGGAGGTGCCGGAGGGAGACTACGTGGTCCCGATCGGTAAGGGAAGAGTCGTTCGCGAAGGCACGGACATCAGCTGCATCACCTACGGCGCGACCGTCCACGAGGCAACCACCGCGGCGGAGCGGCTGGCCGCAGACGGAATCCAGGTGGAGGTGATCGATCTGCGTACAGTTCGCCCGCTTGACCGGGAGATCATCGTCCAGACCGTCCGCAAGACCGGCAAGGTGCTGGTTGCCCATGAGGCCAATCTGGCAGTGGGCGTCGGGGCGGAGGTGGCAGCGATCGCGGCGGAGGAGTGTTTCCAGCAGTTGGACGCCCCCGTGATGCGCATTGGGGGCCCCGAGGTCCCCGCGATCCCGTTTGCCGAGTCGCTGGCCGAGGTCTACTGCCTAGGTCCGGACAAGATCGAGGCCAAGCTCCGAGAGCTGGCGGCCTACTGACAGCTTCACCGTAAGGGGAATCAAACTCATGGCGATCACGGTCAAGATGCCCCAACTGGGGGAGTCGGTCACGGAAGGGACGATCGGCTCGTGGCTGGTCAAGCCTGGCCAGCAGGTGAGCAAGTACGAGTCCCTGGTTGAGGTGATCACCGACAAGGTGACGGCAGAAGTGCCGTCGCCGGCGGCCGGCACGATCGGTGAGCTTCTGGCGGAGGAGGGCCAGCTTCTCACGGTCGGACAGCCCATCTGCACGCTGGACGTGGCGGAAGGGGACTCTCCAGAGCCCGACGCCCCGCAGCCGACCGACGAGGCGCAACCGATGCCGGTAGTATCCCCCTCCGTCGTCGCAGCAGGGTCGCACCCGATCGACCCTGCTGCGATTCCGCTGTCCTCCATCTCTTCCTCTTCGCCGCCAGCTCCTCCTCAGGTTGAAGGCTTCATTAGCCCGGCGGTCGGAGCCTTGGCGGCCGAGCATGGCGTCGACTTGGCTCTTATCACCGGGACCGGTTTCGAGGGCAGGATCACCAAGAGGGATGTACTGCTGTTTCTCGAGGGTGCTCCAGCCTCTCCAGGCGAGCCGACACCACCTTTGCCAGCCAGTCCGACCGCTCCCGCCGCTACTCAGGCCGCGCCGGGCCAGAGGGTAGTCCTCAGCCCGATGCGACGTGCCATCGCGGAGCACATGGTCCGGAGCCGAAAGACTTCGCCGCACGCCTGGACCATGATGGAAGTCGACATGAGTGGTGTCGCCACCGCTCGCGCCGCCCATCGTGAGCGATTCCGACAGACGACCGGAGTCGACTTGAGCTTCCTGCCCTATGCGATGCAGGCGACCTGTCGGGCGCTGCGGGCGGTGCCATCCATGAACGCCATCTTCGACGGCGACGCGGTGGTGCTCCAGCGAGCCGTCAACCTGGGTCTGGCCGTCAGCGTGCCGGACGGGCTGATCGTCCCTGTGGTGAAGCAGGCGGACCGCTACAGCATCGCTGGGCTGGCTCAGGTCGCAGCGGAGCTGATCGACCGGGCAAGGGCTGGCAAGTCGCGGCTGGAGGATGTGGAGGGCGGGACCTTCACCCTCAACAACGCCGGGGCGCTCGGCACGGTGATGTCCCAGGCGATCATCAACCAGCCACAGGCCGCCATTCTGGTGATGGACGCGGTGATCCGGCGCCCGGTAGCCATCGGCGACGCGATCGCGATCCGCCCCATGATGAACCTCTGTCTCAGCTTCGACCACCGCATCAACGACGGCGCGGCGGCCGCCAAGCTGCTGGGGACGGTAAAGGGTTGGCTGGAAGCGGTGGACGTAGAGACGCCGGTCTACTGAAAGCTTGGAGACTCGGCGGGTAGCGCTCTCCGCCCCTGCCGCTCCTCCCAGGGGTCGCTCCCCGCGTGTGGGCCAAAGCGGTCTTGTTTCTTTCGAGCCACCCGTCGGTCGGTGCTCAGGAGGATGACCCGACCGGCGGGTTACCGTCGTATCTTGTGCGAGATGTCTTCAAGGGTCGCAGCGCGCGTTGTTGGGAGACGTGCTCGGGTCGCCGCTCAGCACGTAGTCAGGGAGTTTCTCACTCCCACCAGCTCGGGCAGGTTAGCGGCCTTGGTCTTCATCCTCGTGGGCCTGCTGGAGCTGGAAGTTGTGGTCACAATGTTGCTGACCGTCTCCGGTCGGGACGGCTTCATCGCTATCGACTACTGGGTCTTGGCTGCTGCTGGGCGCCTCGTCTCCGGTGGCAAGGTCGCTTACGATCATGCGGCGCTTGTGCGGTCGATGTTGCGGCTCTCCCCACTCGCGGACGCGGCCCATCCCGGCGGAGGTTTCGCCTATGCGCCTTGGGTCGCCATCGCCTTTGCTCCTTTCGGCAGGGTCAGTTACTGGGCCGGCCTGATCGTCTGGACCGCGATCAGTGCAGTCTCGCTGGTTTGGAGTGTTGGCCGGTGGTGGGCATGGTGGCACCCGCCGATCAGTCGACGCTGGTTGACACTGGCCACGCTCGTCTCATATCCGGTCGCCTCTGGCTTACGGCTCGGTCAGTTGGATGCCATTCTGCTTGGCCTAGTTACGCTCTCCTTCGCCGCGTTCCTGTCCAATCGGTGGTTCTGGGTCGGCGCCATCGCGGTAATGGCGGCATTCGCCAAGCCGCAGGACCTGCTCTGGCTGCCAATCGGATATCTACTCCTGACTCATGGCAAGCGGATAGAGCTACGGCGGTTTCTGGGCGGTTCCGCAGGGATGGGACTGATTCTCGGAGTAGGCCCGGTGATTGTCAATCACCGGGCCTGGGAAGGTTACCTACAGTCACTCATGTCCATTAGCCGCTTTCAGCCGGATTGGGCGAGCATCTCCGGTCTGATGCGCTGGGTGCCCCAATTCAAGCGGACCCGGGTGGACTCCACTCCCCTTTTGCCGACGCGATTTTTCTCGCGGGGATCAGCCTGATCGCACTTTGGGTGCACCGCGTTCTGCGAGCGTCTGACTCGGCCTCCTGGCCCTCTGCCCAACGGTGGGCTGCTCTGGTGGGGTACCCGCTCCTCATCTGGCTAGCTTGTGTCCCATACCTGCACACCGAGGATGTGGTCCTAATACTGCCCTTCGCGATCTGGGGCCTGGCCACCGATCCCAACGCACTCCGGCGTCCTGCGGTGTGGCTACTGCTGGGCTGCTTGGAGGTCGCCGACGGCGTACAGGCGTTATTGATCCAGGTGTTGCCGCCGACCGCTAGCTTCACGCCGACTGCACTAATTCTCGCCGTCTTGGTGGGCCGCTTTTGGGTATCCAGGTTTTTGGGAGCGTCGCCGCCCTCCCGCGGCACAACTGGCGGAGGGCTGGCGACGCAAGGCCCAATCCACTGACGCCAACCCGCTCGTTGGCCAGGAGGTAAGGCCGGTGTGCGTCCATCTTCGGGCGATTCCAACGCGAATTGTCGTAGTGCTCCGCCGGCCTTTTGATTCCGCTCGCATCAAGTCAAGTCCCGCGGAGTGGTGTAAAAGTGAATAGCTCTTGGGGTGATGGACATCAGGCAGCCAGCCCAGCGGTGAGAGGGTTGGTGAGGAGAGGGTCGGAGTTGGGGTCGAGTCGGGCCATGGACTGGAGTGAGAAGTGACAGCGGCCGTCCTGCCACTCGTCGTGCTGCTCCTGGAGGACCGCGGTTGAGAGTCGTAGCAGCGAAGCTGAGTTGGGGAAGATCCCGACCACCTTGGCCCTGCGGTCAATCTCAGCATTGACTCGTTCCAGAGCGTTGGTGGACCGAATCGAGCGCCAGTGCTCTGGAGGAAAGGCGAGGTAGCTGAGGATGTCGGACTCGGCATCACGCAGCAACTTGGCCACCTTGGGATGACGCGGCTCGAGCAACTCCAGCGCCTGAGAGATGGCCTGGCTCGCCGCCTGCTGCGATGGCTGAGCGAAGACGGTCTTCACCAGCGCCAGCACCGCTGGGCCGTCCTGGCGGGAGCACGCGGCCATGACGTTGCGCTGGAAGTGCACGGTGCAGCGCTGCCAGCTGGCCCCGGTGAAGCACTGTGCCAGGGCGGACCTGAGCCCTTCGTGGGCGTCGGAGATGACCAACTGCACTCCTCGCAGCCCCCGGGCCACCAACTGTCGGCAGAACTCCACCCAGAAGGCCTCGGTCTCGCTGGCTCCGACGGCTACCCCCAGAACGCACTTCTCACCGGTCTCCCGCACCCCAATGGCGACCACCACCGCCTGGCTCACGATGCGACCACCCTGACGCACCTTCTCGTAGGTAGCGTCAAACCACAAGTAGGGGTAAACGGCGTCATCCAGCGGCCGGTCCCGGAACAGCGCCAGCTCCACATCGAGCTCCTGGCAAATGCGGCTCACCTCGCTCTTGGAGACGTGGCAGCCGCCCATCGCCTGCACCAGGTCGTCAACCTTGCGGGTGCTGACCCCGTGGACGTATGCCTC
>DATLQZ010000049.1:0-1217 GCA_035534915.1 Candidatus Dormiibacterota bacterium | reverse complement strand
GGTGTGTCCTGAAAGGAGAGTGATGGTGATGGAGTAGGTCACCAGCACGATCCGTGCTGTGCCAGTGATGGAGGTTTGGCCCTCCGGGCTCGCCGTGCAGGCGGAGAGCCCAAACCACCGCAGTGTCATGTCGGTCAAGAGCCGGGGTGGGAAGCGATTGCGGAAAAGGCCCGCCACCAGCGGGTCAGGTGTGCGACGAGAAGACGAACGTGAGTAAACCACTGTTGACGCATCGAAATGAGGAACGATGACATCGAAACCGGGGGCGCTGAATACTCCCGGGACAAAGGCCCGCCGCTCTGGCGGGCCCTCAGCCAGGGAGCGACCTGCGTGTGGCCCTGGTGGTGTCCGGTGTAAAGGTGGCGTGAGCTCGTCGCGGGCGCTGGCATGGAACAGGAGAACCTGTCGTCTCGATACCGTCGGCCAGTTTCAATGGGTGATGTCGGCCCCCTGGTCGCGAGAGGGAGGACCGCAAGCGGCAGAAACCGCGAGCGGCAGAGTACCGATGCGAGGCACAGGGACGGGCCGGCTCGTATTAGCGATGAAGGCTTTGTAATGGAGCTGGAGCGAAGGGGCCGGGCAGACCAGGGTGAATCCGAGGCCAACCCTGCGGGGGAGGAGCCAAAGGAAACACCCAAGCCGAAGGTGAAGTCGTTTGAGATCCCCAAACGCCTTGTGGTTGAGGCGTGGGAGAAGGTCCGGGCCAACCAAGGGGCGCCGGGCGTGGACGCTGTCAGCATCGGCCTGTTCGGTGAGCAGCTGAGGGACAACCTCTACCAGCTGTGGAACCGGATGGCGTCAGGGAGCTACTTCCCTGGCCCGGTGCGGGGAGTGGAGATACCGAAGGATCACGGGGCGGGAGTTCGCTTGCTCGGGGTGCCGAATACGGTGGACCGGGTAGCCCAAACTGCAGCAGCAATGCTGCTGGAGGACAAGCTTGAGCCGATCTTCCACCCAGACAGCTATGGCTATCGTCCTGGGCGATCCGCCCATGACGCCCTGGCCACCTGCCGTCGGCGGTGTTGGAAGCAGGACTGGGCGTTGGATATCGACGTCCGGGCCTTTTTCGATTCCGTTCCCCATGATCTGCTGTTAAAGGCGGTAGCTCACCACACCGACGAGAGATGGGTCCTGCTCTACATCCAACGGTGGCTTGTAGCCCCCATGCAGATGCCGGACGGGACTGTCGTCGCTCGCGAGAAGGGGACCCCACAGGG
>DATLQZ010000048.1:0-36359 GCA_035534915.1 Candidatus Dormiibacterota bacterium | reverse complement strand
CTCCTTGCCGGCGATCACGATGCCGCACCCCGGCTGGTAGTCGGGGCAGACGAAGCTGAGCTCCATGTCACTGAGGTCGAACTTGTCCTGGGTCAGAGCGGCCGCGGGCTTCTGGATCCCCAGGATGATGGCGGCGGCAGCGTTTTCGGCAAGCTCCGACCCCAACTCCGTCTCCAGGAAGTCCTTGGGCATCTGGGACGCCATGAAGATCGCGACCCGGTACTTCCTCGCCTTCCTGATCAGCATTCCAAAGGCCCGCGCCGCATCCGCATCGCCATTGGTGAGGTGGTGCGCCTCGTCGAGGACGACGATCATGCGGCCCGGGGTCTTGCCCAGGTGGGCGTAGATCGAGGTGATGAGCATCACCAGGGCGGGTGTCAGTTCAGCTCTGGCCTGCATGGCCAGGGACTTCAGTCCCAGGCCGGTCGCCTGTCCGGGGACGATCCTGAAGCTGCTCGGACGGTCGAAGATGGGCCCATACCGCCCCTGCGTGTACCGCTTGATGCGCAGCAGCAGAGTCCGGTAGTGGTCCTGCATCCCGGGGCTGTTGGCGATCAGGGGACTGTGAAGGCTGCGGCGCTCGATCCAGCGGCACAGCCAGGTCAAAGTCGGCTGCTGTTGGCAGGTTCTCGCATCGGCCCGCCAGGCCTCGAAGAAGTCCATGAGCACTTCGTGAAGCCAGCCCTGGTCGGCGTCCTGAAGTTGACGGATCGGAGACCCGTTCTTCATCCCGACGGTCTCCCCGATCATCACGCCCAGAGCTGAGACGACGATCCCCGCAGCATCGTCGACGTTCTCCTCGTCGAGGCCCGCGCTGAGGGGATTCAGGGAGGAGTCGACCCCGAGTTCGTAGTACCGGCCCCCGAGTGCCTCGATGATCTTGCGATATTCGGACTCGGGGTCAGCCACGATCGCGGTCGTGCCCCTCATCACCTGGCGGGCCAGATAGGTCTTGACGCTGGCTGACTTGCCGGACCCGGTTGAGCCGAAGACGACCATGTTGTGGTTGGGTAGAGAGAAGACGTCCATGTAGGCCGGGCATCCGGTCAGCATGTTGCGACCGAGATAGGGATCGCCGGGGTCGCAGAGTGGGGTCCCCAGGACTGGCACCAGGCAGCTCGCGGCGCGGTGGCTGGTCAGCAGCAGGCCGCGCCGAAGAACGGGCCCTCCGGGTGCGGGTGTGGCCACCGGCCAGAAGCCAGGTACGGTCACGGGCACACTGCGGAGGCCGTCCTGGGCGAGGCTGGTCGCCAGGGCCTCACGGGCGCGGTCTGCCTCATCTGGGCTCCGAGCTTCGACGGTGACGCTGAGAGATACCCGGCACACCGCATCCTGGTGGATGGCCAGGCGCTCTTGAAACTCGGCCACCTCCGCCTCGGCGGCGCTGTGCTCGACATCCCCTCCGGGTCGCTTGGCCTGGGTGGCGCGGTGCATGCGCCGCTCTTGATCAAGGATGCTCTTGGCCTGGGCGGCCGCCACCGGGAACCAGTGCAGGGCGGCGGTGCTCCGCGCATTGGTTTGGAGAAGGGCTTTCATCGCCGCGCCCGGCATCAGGCTCGGGGGGAGCTTGGTGACCACCAGCGTCGCCAGGTGCCGGCCCGATAGACGGATGGCCCCATTGGCCGCCGCCCCCTCCTCGGCGGCGAGCAGGGTCCGCTCGCAGTCGGCCCGAAGCTGGAGGGCCTCGACTGGCTCGCAGGTCAGGTTCAGCTGGAGCGCAACTCTAAGGGCCAGTTCCAGGACGTGCTCGGCCTCCGCCCGCTTGATGGCAGATTGAGTGCCGAGCGGTCCCAGGAGGCCACCGACCGGAAGACCCTTCTTGGTGCCCCTCCCTGGCGCGAATACGACCATGTGGCGAAGGTGAAGACTTTGGCTCGCCACGGTCCCGGCGAGAGCCCGCTCCTCTCTCGCCAGTTCGGAGTCGTTCACCACCGCCTGATCGAACAGCTCCTGAGCACTCCCCCCGTCCCAGTAGTCGCGCACGGCGATGATCTGGGCGGGACAGTCGACCTGGCTCAGCCACTGGATGCACCTCCTGGACCAGGTTGCGTAGCCGAGCTCGTTGAGAGCGGTGGCCGGGCCCTGAATGGCCACGACCGCGTACCACCCGCCAGGGACGATCTCGATCAGCCCGTCACGAACGGTCCGGAGACGAGGCAGAGCGCTGAGACCCGCCACCTGCTTTGGCATGGTGCGGGCTGCCCCGGTGTTCCTCACCTCGAGAGCGTTGCCACGCAGACGAACGTCGGCGCGGCCCACGACCCCTCCCTGAATGCTTCGTGGCAACCACTGCCCGATGGCGCCGGCCATGAACCACGTGCCTACCCAGATCCCCTCTTTTGTGATCGTCGCGGTCCCGACCGCCAACAGCATCGCGCCCAGCGCAACTGTCAGGGAGCCAGGCTCAGGAATGAGGCGAAGGGCGACAAATGCGGGCACGGCCGCGAGCGCCAGAGCGATCATCTGGCGGACGGTCAGCATCACACCGCCCACGGGAATCTGAACCTGAGTGTCGTGGGCGAGCGGCACCCCCACCATCTCGTTGTACTCGCCCTTCATCCCCCACCCCCATCAGTGGATGGCCGGGTGCCGTGCTTGGCCCTATGGGCCAGAAGCTGCGCTTCCAGGTGAGCATCCTGAGTCTGAGTCAACCTGGAGGCCAGCCCGACACGCTTTGGGTGCCGCAGGTTCATCGCGTTGGCGTGGGCCAGCGACGCCGCGTTCTCGCGAATTGCGTCGAACTCCGCCCTTGCCTGCGACCTCTCCTCGGCGACGAGCCGCTGCTGGGTCGTGATGTGCACCTGAGCGCGCTGTCGCAGCTGAGCCGCCGCCTGCTCCCGATCGTCCTGAACGATGGAGACCGAGCTGTGTCCGTTACGAGCCAGGTGGTCGTGAACGGCGGCATCGTCGCGGCCCGCGGAGATGTCATCCGCGCTTGTCATCCAACGGTCGTGGTCTGCACGAGCCGCTTCCAGGACGCTGACATGCCGCTGGGCCATCTGGGACTCCACCTCACGCCAATGGGAATCGAACTGGGATGCGGTGGAGCGGCCGGCTCGGGTCGCGCCGAAGGCCCGCTGGGCATCGCCCGAGTTGGCTGTGCCCATCGCCATGCGGTATCCGCTGCCCGCCCCGTACACCAGGCTTCTTCCCCGGCCCTCGGGTCCTGGCCTCGCCATACCCTTCACGGCCCCGGCCACCGTGCCGGCGGCGACGCCAACCGCATCGGCCTGGACGTTGTGGCGTGGGAACAGGACTCCGAGCATGCCGCGTGGGCCGGCATCGAAGCCTCCCCCACCTGTCCCACTTCCCCCACCGCCACCGCCCGACCCGCTACCACCGCCGAGACGGGCTTGGCCAAGCTTGGTGAAGCTGCCCGACACACCGCTGGAGATCTGGGATCCAAGCACGTTCCGAACCGCTCTAGGCCCGAGCGCTCCGATCTCGACCAGACCGCCAATTCCGATTCCCGCCCCGCTCATCGTCCCGCTCTCCGCGGCCCGCACAGCCTTGGTCGTGAAGGTGAGCCCCACAGCCATCATGACCACCGTCGTGACCGCCTTCAGGGGGCCTACACCCGGACTGTCGAGGGCCAAGCCCAGAGTGATGGCGAAACCGGCACCACCAATGACTTGCGCAGCGATCGCTCCCGTCGCGGACCCCAGCCACCACCTGTAGAAGGCGTTCTGGTTGTCGTAGAGGGCGATCGGCAGGGCGATCGGCATCAGCGTCAGGCAGAAGATCAAGATCACGCTCCGCATGAACATCAATCCGATCAGGTAGATGAGAAGCGCGGCCAGGGTCAGGCCGAAGATGACCAGCAGCGGGGTCATGGGATCCCCCGGGAGCACGAACGCTGCCACCGCCGCCAGAAGGTCGGTACCGACCAGACTCCCCAGGGCGGTGCCCGCATGGCCCGCCGTCGTCACTGCCAACAGGGATCCCGTGAGAGCGGCGCCCATCTGGCTGAAGGCGGTAACGACGAACCCGAAGAGGTTGTAGCCGATGTTGGTGCCAGGTGCCAGAAGGATGGCCATGAAACCCCACTTGGGGACCACATCCATGAGCACCATGGTCGGAGTCATCTGCTCGTTCTTCCACAGATTCATCACGCGAAGCCCTGCGATTAGGGTGAGGATGGCCAGAGACGATGGAGCCAGCACCTGGTAGAACTTGTCCACCACTTCGTACTGGACCGGGTTCAGCTGTCCGGTCAGGGTTTGAAAGAGGAATCCCAGGGGCGTGTTCGGGTTGGACGGGTTGCCCAGGAGCGCATTGAAAACCAGAGACCACAGAGACTCCAGCGGCGACGTCACGAAGTGGAAGACGGTCCCGATGATCGACCCCAGGTCACCTATCCAAGACACCAGCCATTACTCCTTCAACGGGTTGAGAACATTCGCGAGATCCAACAGAGGGGGACGCTCGGCTCGGCAGGGTGCAAGCTGCCCCTCCCCAGTCGCCCGGGCTCAGGCGAGGTGGGTGGCCAGGATCGGAGCCATCACGCTCCACAGAGCTTCGAAGGCGAAGATACCTATGGCTGTCTCGCCGATCAGCATCGCGTGGGACTCGACCTTGGGATACCGCTGGAAGAGGGTGTAGCCGGCCACCAGAGGGATTCCGGCCGCCACCCAGGGCTGCACCTGGCTGATCAGGCTTCCGATGCACCCTCCGGCGGCCGCCGCGCTGCACGCGGTCGCCGCGACGGTGGGTGCGAGTGAGCTCAGGGACGTGAGCGCCGTTGGGACGTGGGGCACCAGAGACACCGCCGCCTGGACCAACTCGTTCATGATGATGAGACCTCCGTTGCGGGTGACTACCTGTTGCTCGGGCCTCTCAATGGCCCATTCAGTCTTGCCCCTGGGTAGGCGAGAACCGGATTGCCCGGGCCCAGGAGATCGGGGCGGAAGGCAGCCAGCATCTCGGGCGAGCGAGGCCCGTCAGCGGCGCTCCCGCGCAATGGCTGCAGGGAGGGGGTGTCGATAGCGTGAGCGACTTGTTCTGGCTTCATTTCAGAGCCCAGCCGAAGGCGGAAGGCAGATGACTTTGGGGGCGGGTCGGCCGTGTGGGGCCGGACCGATCTGCGGGTGTCCCGCTCGTGCGGCCTGCAGCGGCGTTCAGGAAGTACGACGCCTTGGCTCCATCCGCTCTCCCGCCCCGCGGCTGCAGCCGGAAGCCCGCGATGGCACCCTCAGCGGAAGGGCCGCTCGGCCGGGTTCGCGGGGGGGCGGTCGGAGTGAATATCTGGCGGGCGAGCCGAAACGGCTCCGGCCGCCTCCCCTGCCTCAGCTCCGCCGCGCTGTACTCGGTGACACTGGCCCAATCCTTGTGGCCGGCACCCGGACGGACGCACTGGACGCGAGGCCCCTGGGCAAGAGCGGCGGCAACCTCGATGCAAGCGGTCCCCCCTGGATTGGACGGGGTCTCGTCGTCCCGGTCGAAGGCGAGTAGAACCAGCTGCCGCCGCGGCAGTCTGCTCAGCCTCACGATTCCGGCGCGGTACCGCACGGTGCCGAAAGCCACGGTCGGGACGCCGCAGAGCTGAGTGAGTGCCATGGCGTCGAGAGCTCCCTCGACCACCGCGAAGCAGGGGGTCTTCAGGGACCCCTCGCGAAACAGGCCCCGCTCCCACTTGCCCTGGAATGCAGTGAAGCGATGACGGTCGGCCTTGGGCGCCTCAGGATTCACCGTCCGTCCGTAGAGGCAACTTGTCCGTCCGTACCACGTGTAGGGCAGCACGACACGGTGACGGAGGACATCTATGCCCCGGCCTCGCCCCGTCGCGTAGACAAGTCCGGCCGCCGCGAGTTCATCGACGCGGACAGGGTGCCCGTCGGGCCCGTCTCGCCCGAGCAGAAACCTCCCGCCCGGGGCCCAGCCGGCTTCGCTCACATCCATGAGGCCGCGGCCTCGCAGGTAGCGTTCCCCGGGAGAGCAAGGCATCAAGTCCCGGTAGAGGTTCATAGCCCAGGTCAGCAGACGCGACTCCGGCTCCGGAACCACGTCGGCGCGAGCGGCTACCGCCGATCGAGCAGATGGCCGCGTTGGCAGCGCAGGGGCTGACCTGTGTCCAAGGATTCCCAGGGCGCGGAGGCTCTCGGTGGTCGCGGAACTTGAGCATCCACTGAAGCAGTGCCAGCTGGCTCCGTCACCTCCGTCCAGCCGGGGCCCCACTGAAAAGGAGGGCGTCGTGTCCTGGTGAGACGGGCAGTGGGTTAGGCCGTGACCAGCGCGCAGGCTGCGAGCGCAGGCGCAGCCCGACCGGCCACAAGTCAGCGCTGCCAGCAGCTCGTCTGGCGTCGTCGGCGTGAAGGACCGAGGCACGTCCATGCCGCCAGTATGACTGGCAAACGAGGACAAAAGAGTGTCAATGCGGATATTCGCGTGGGGGACCCCATAGCGAGAGCCGGCGCCTGCGCCGATCTCACAGTGACAGCACGACCATGGTCGTCAGGGTTCGATGATGGCCGCTCTCGCCGCCGCTGCTCACCTTGCACCTGAGTTGAGGCCTCGCCCGGACCCGCTCTGGACATGTCCGGTGGACGAAGAAGGGTGGATCGGACACCTGCGACCGAGCCTGGCTTCTGCCCTGTCGGTCCCAGCGGGCCGGTTCACGAAGCGACCGCCCAAGGGCCTCGTCCGGCCGGTAGCGTCAGAGAACGGGCACGAGTAGCTCAGCGGAGATGCCTGAGCATGCCCGGCAGCGGGTCCCGAGCACCCCAACCACCTCCTGCAGCCCAGGAGGCCAACTCCCCGGGATTGGGTATGGTGCTCCCATTGGTAATGGCCGCGACGGGCTGCCGTGCCGGAGCCGCTCCGCAGGGCAAGGTGCGCTTGGCGTAGCAGCGCTTGTCCTCAGCCCGGCCACCCGGGCGGATGTTACCTCTTCCAGCCCAAGTGCCCCTACTTTTCTGTCGCTCAGCCGGCATGGACCGTGGAAGAGGCCCTCTGCCGAGTTATGTGCTAACGTGACATAAGCAAGGAGGCTTACGTCACTTTGAGCAGGCTGATCCGGCAGCGCTGGAAGGGAGACCCGGGGGCGGGCGGTCCCCGGCGGGCTCGCGTCGGCTTCGACTACGAAGCCTTCGTCCCTGATCTCATTTCGAAGGCGGAGTGGTCATTCAACACCGCCACGATGGCCGAGGTGGATGCTGCTACCAGGGCGGTCGGGGCGATGACTGCGGCAGTGGGCGGCACCATGGCCGAGTCAGTCAGCAGGGTATTGCTTCGCGCTGAGAGCATCGCTTCTTCACGGATAGAGGGCTTGTCGGTCGGAAATCGCCGACTCGCCGAGGCTCTGTTCGATCCCAGCCTCGGGGATGCAACGGCCCGGTCGGTTCTGGCCAACGTCCATGCCATGGAGGAGGGATTGCGACAAGCCGACGAGGCACCACTCTCAGTGGCCCAGTTGCGACGGCTCCATGGCCTGCTGCTTGAGGGCGCTGATGCGAGGTTCAAGCCTGGAGAACTTCGGGACGATGTTGTTTGGGTCGGTGGCAGGCTCCCCAATCCGCGGGACGCGGAGTACATTCCGCCGCCGAGCGAGTTTGTCACTGGCCTGATGGAAGACCTGGTCGTGTTCTGTGGTCGGGACGACGTACCACCTCTGGCTCAGGCGGCTATCGCCCATGCGCAGTTCGAGACTATCCATCCCTTCTTTGACGGCAATGGCCGCGTGGGGCGTTGCTTGATCCACATGGTCATGCGCAAGCGAGGATTGGTTGAGAACTTGGTGCCACCCGTGAGCCAGATACTGGCGGCCAACGGCCGAGCGTACGTGGGCGGGCTGGTGGGCTACCGCGGAGGCAAGGTGGCCGAGTGGTGCGAAACGTTCGCGGCCGCGGTTCAGACAGCGTGTGAGCGCACCGGAGCTCTGGCGTCGGTGTTCGAGGAGCTACGCCAAAAGTGGCGAGGCCAAGTTGCGCTGGCGAGGAGTGACGCCACCGTCTACTCGGTGATCGACCTGCTGCCCACCTCTCCGGTCATCGACATCGGTCGGGCGAGCGCTACGCTGGGCCGGGTGCGGAGCGCCGTTACGCCAGCGATCGAGAGCCTGGAGGCCGGTGGCGTCCTTACCCCGCTGAAGGCTGGTGCCCGCCGAGGCAGGGTCTGGGCCGCCAGGGAGGTCTTCGGCGTGCTGGACTCCTTCGAGTGGACGCTGGCAACGCCAACCGGACTAGCTGAGCCTCAGCGGTCCAGGCCGAGGCGGCCAAGTAAGGTCCGTTTCGACTTCAGGGCCCGGTAGCGACGGCTCCATCGCCCCCGTGAACTGCAGGTGCCGTCTGGACACTCTGCCGGTAGCGATTCTCAAAGCGTGATCCGAGTGGTGTCCGGATCTCTCCCATCGTTGAGACCATTCCCAGCCCCAACAGGCAACGGACGCATCAACGTGTTCACCGCTCACCCGCCTGGAGGGGTCGGGCCCGTCCTCTTCGCCGCCTGAGTCGCCACGATCCCCTGGATCCTCTCCGTGTACTGCTTTGACTTCAGCAAGGGCCGCACGACCGCCTTGGCGCCCTCGACCTTCAGATCCGGCAGCTCGGAGCCCTTCATCACTCTGGCGACCGCGACCAGGTCGCACTCCGGGATCGCATCGAGAGGCATCTCGTAGCTGGGCCGGCCGAGTTTGGGGTTTGCGACGACCTCGAATGCCCCGGTCAGGAGATCGCCCTGTTGGTGACCGAGGGCAGGAGCCCGGTCGAGCTTGAACCTGATGCGAGCCGCGCTCCGGAGCGGCACATCCTGGACGATGTCCTCGACGCTGGTGATTCCCCGCTCCTGCCTGACCGTGGCCACGCAGGCGGCAATCGCCTCGAAGAAGGCGTCCTGGACATCCACCGGCTCACCGCTGGCTCGCGCCTTGACCGCTGCCCGCTCGAACTCCACCGTCGGCCGCACATGCAACTGA
Organism: Candidatus Dormiibacterota bacterium; assembly: GCA_035534915.1. GTDB lineage: Bacteria > Chloroflexota > Dormibacteria > Aeolococcales > Bog-877 > AG-12. The sequence continues at coordinate 27,451 of DATLQZ010000048.1, read as the reverse complement.
AGGAGCTTGTCCACGAACTGAGGCGCCAACTCCGACCTCCTGCCCACAATCACCCGCTCTTCGAATTCGCTCATCAGCCGGTCCACGGTGTCCAGGAGAGATGTGACCGGGTCGTGCTGGTCCAGCTCTCGACGGGAGATGGCTGACTCGAGTTCGGACTGGGGAACGTCGTCGAGCTCCAGAGCTTCAACACCGGAGAACCCCGCCAGGGTGACTGCATCTGCCTGCCGGAGAGCTCGCTCCAGGTCTTCGACGCTGTCTGCCCTTCCGGCTCGAGCCAGTCGCCGGGTCAGACGCGACCACTGGACGGGTCGCTTGCCCAGCCCCCGCCTGGTCACGTTGATCGCGTCGCGCACCATCGGCCCGCTGACCAGCGAGACTCCAGCCGGCCTGGACGCGGCGGAGCCGGGGTCACCCGGAGTGTCCAGGCGCCGATATTCAACCTTGACGTATGACTCTGAGACGGAGACAACCCGGCCCATGCGGGTCTTCGCCGGGTCCGCAAAGTACCACTGGTTCAGCAAGTAGGCCAGCGTCGGTACAGGTCCGCTCCTGGTTGGCGGGGGCATAACGAGACCATACCCCGCAAACGCGGACATTTGAGGGACAATCGCGCCCCCATCCCCTGAGCGAATATGACCCTTGAGGTGGTGTCAACTCCCGAGAACGAAAGGGCCGCTCCGGCCCCAGTTCGGGGATGACTCGGGAGCGCGCCTAAGGGGCCTCGAATCCTGGCAAGTAGGGGGCGCCCGAGCCCCGGCCGGCGGTGGTCAACCGCCCATCGTTCGGCCCTTGCCTCAGCGCGGCGACCTCGGCCAGTGCCGCCTTTGCCTGCTCTGCGTTCTCAAGGGGAGCCTTTGCAGCGGGATGAGGCCTCGCGGTGGTATCCGGCCTCATGCGACGCTCCCAATCGATGGGCTCGGCCAGAGGCTCGTCCTTCTCGTCAATGCCCCACCGCTCTGCCATGGCCCGGACCCAGTTCGCGGTGGCCGTCCGGCAGAAGCTGCTGCCAACGTCCTTCAAGAGCACCTCGGAACCTGACCACACCCCGACAACCTCCAGCCGCTGCTTCCGCCGCCTGTCCGCGTAGAAGCGCAAACCCGTCAGGTGGGCCAGCGGATGCCACCTGGCGGCACCGAGTTCAGGATCCCTATCCGGGTTCAGCGGAACCGGCGCGGGCGGAATTGTGAATCTAACTCCACGGGGCATGTGGCGCCTCCTCTTGGCGAAGTTGTGGCCTGCAACTTGCCAATTGGTACCATCTCGGCGATCGTGAAAAAAGGGTCGATGGTGGAGCCAGCGTTGAGTGCGGTCCCGACATGGACCTCCGATTAGAAGGGGATGTCGTCGGGATCGATGTCGGTGCCATCGCCCTGGGCCACGGCCGCTCCGCCAGGAACCCGGGCGGTGCCGTTGAGACCATGCGCATAGGCCTGCCCGGAGGACGGCGCAGCTGGGCGGGTTGCGGCTCCCGGACCCGCGGTTGCGGGGGTCCCATCAGCAGTGCCCTTGGACTCAAGGAACTGGATGTCGTTGCAGTTAACCTCGGTGCGGTACCGCTTCAGGCCATCCTGCCCCTCCCAGGAGCGGGTCTGCAGGCGGCCTTCGATGTAGACCAGGCTGCCCTTCTTCAAGTACTGTCCGGCGAGTTCGGCCAGCTTCCGGCCGCCCATGTTCCAGACCACCACATCGTGGTAGTCGGTGTACTCCTTGCGCTCGCCATCCTCTGATGATCCGTACCGGTTCGTGGCGAGCCGGACTTGGGTCACCGGCTGCCCGCTCGGGAGATACCTCATCTCCGGGTCGGCGGTGAGCCGTCCGATCAGCATCACCCGGTTCAGGCTACCTGCCACTTCAGCTCCTCCTCTTCATATTTGATCTGCCGCTGAGAGACCAAGGTACGGCAGGGAAAGGCCTCCACACGGGTCCGCCGAACAGTTTACGTCACCCTCCCCCTAGGTAACAGGAAAACGGGGCGGCAAGGACGGGTTATCCTGGGAGAATGGGCGCAGGTAGCGAGGTGAGGATCGTGGCAGCCCACGCCGTGCCCGTGGTCTTGCTCCTCGGGGCCCTGCTCGTGGCCGGCTGCGGCGAGACCGTCTACCCGACCGGCCAGGGGCCATCACCAACCACGCCCGCCTCGGCGGCCCTTCCTGCATCTCCATCATGGATCCCCGCAACCCAGGTGGCCGGGGTAGCCAACAGTCTCCTCAGCGGTCTGCAGCCTCCCTGCCAGGTCCAGCTTGAGATGTACGAACTGGGGAACCAGACCCTGGTCGGTGATCTCGTTGGTGCCCGCCGGAGGGGCTGCCAGGTGGAGGTCATGCTGGACGGTACGGAGAGCCAGTCCCTCGCCAGCGCCAGTGAACTGAAGGCTGGCGGGGTGGCCGTGAAGCTTGCCCACATCCCCGGTGGTATCGATCATGTGAAGGCACTGGTGCTGGACGGGGGCCGGGTAGTCCTGATTGGAGGGGTGAACTGGGGAAAGTCGTCGTCGTATACGGCAGACGCCGACATGCTCATCCCGCAAGACCCTGCAGCAGCCGCCAGGCTGACGGCCGACTGGGACAGCACCACCCAGGATTGGGCCGGCGGGCAGGTGGGGCCGGAGGCCTTGGAGGGCCCGGCCATCAGCCAGGCGATGCTCAGCGTCATCGCTTCGGCGAAGAGCAAGCTCCTGGTCCTCACCAACTACGCGACATCCTATGTGGTGCAGGACGCCCTCGCAGCCGATGCGGGCCGCGGGGTGACGGTCGATGTGCTCCTCAACCCTCTGGGCTACGGGGCCAAGGGAGCCGCCTCCTGGTTATCGAACCACCGGGTTCACGTCCGCTGGGCCCCGGACTCTCCCTACCTCCACGCCAAGGTGATCCTCTCCCCCACCGAGGGGCTCGGGGGGAGCGCCAACCTCAGCTACCACGGGCTGAGCATCAACCGAGAGATGGACGCCATGGTGCCCGCCTCCCTGCTGCCGGCGGCGTGGCAATGGGGCGAAGCCTTGTGGGGCAAGGGCACGCCGGCGGGCTGAGCGGCCTCCGGAACGGCCCTGCTCTCCGGACCCACCGCTGCCAGCCCGAATGGGCCCGCGCCCACCGCATAACAGTCTCGCTCAGACCTTCAGAACAGTCAGGCCCGGCAGACCGTCGAAGTCGTCGTCCTGGGTTGCTACTGCAGCGTCGTGAGCCAGTGCGGTAGCCGCGATCAACGTGTCCAAAACGCGCGGATTGCGACCAGCCGTCCGCAGCTGCGCGACGAGGCGAGCGAACTGATCCGCAACCTGATCATCGACTGGGAGGGGCCTGTGGTCCCGGGTTGCAACCTCCAGAGTGGCAAGCCGAGTCGCCCTGGTGACCGGGTCATCAGCCACCAAGACCCCCAGCCGGAGCTCCGCCACGGTGATCACAGAGATTGCAGTTGCCGCTTCGTCGGGAAGCGCTGCAAGGCGCCGCCCGGTCTCGCGAGCAATGAAGACTGATGTATCGAGGACGATGTTCACAGGTCGGCCACCCGATCTGGGATCAGACGATCCAACTCCGCTGCCAACCCAACGTCCGCCGCGGTCGCCTGGATCCGTGCCCACACCTGTTGAGCCGGCACCCAAGCCAGTCGACGCTCCAACGGCACCAGGGCTGCCACAGGGCGACGGTCAACCGTTACGACGATGCTCTCTCCGGCCTCCACCCGTCGGAGGATGGCGGAGGTCGTGGCGCGCAGCTCTCGAAGCGGAATCTGGGTCACACCCGTAGTATATCAGCTACGCGGGCCAGTCAGAGACGCCATGGTGCCCGCATCCCTGCTGCCCAGCCTGGGCATGGGGCGAGGCGCTCTGGGCAAGGGGACGCCAGCGGGCTAATGATGCCCAGGTCTCCCGAGCGCCGTGCAGGACTCTGCTCCGCCAGTGGGCTAGGTGGTTGGGTTGGCCCAGGCCTCCCGCGCCAGCTCGATGGCCCGAGCCCGCCCCAGTTGGGCAATATCGGCGAGGGACATTCCCAGCCGCGCAGTAAGCAGCTCGGCAGCCCACAGTGGGATCTGCTCGATCTCCTCCTCAAAAGGTTGGCGGCTTGGCCGCTGGACCGGCTTCTTGTCCCGAAGTGACTTCCAGAAGTCCTCGTCGCTGACACCGAGTTGATCGCGAAGGATCGCCCGCCACCGGCCTTGGCTCATCGTCTTCTTCGATGAGTGCGAGACGCGCGTCTCTAGAACGGCGCCATCATCCAGCACAAGTCTGTAGTAACGATGATCCGGGCTCCGACCTACGGACACCTCCTCCCATCCGTCGATCCGGCAGAAGGCTTCTACCTCAGCCCAGTCCGGCGTCCTCACCCAGCGGTGGCCTGGACCCTGGAGTCTTCCAAGAGGAGCGCCGACCGACGCTCTGGAGGAGTGATCTTGAACCGGAGCAGGTAGGGCAGATGCTGGGCCCGGTTGGTGCGGCGATAGAAGGCGTAGTCGCCAAGGAACCGCTCAGCATAGGCGTCTAGTTCGGCCACGAGGTCCGACATCGCCTCATCCACCGTCTCTCCGAAACCGAGCAGGCCAAATTCGGACAGACGGACAGTGACCTCCCCTTCGTCGAGGATGACCTCTGGCTGGAAACGGTAACCCGCGAAAGCGGCCTCGGCCACCTCCCCGCCGATCAGGAGTGCGCGCTCACGGCCACCGTTCCGATCGATCACCTTGGTGTGCTGGCGGTGCACAACCTCGGTCATCACCTCTGAGAGGGACGCCTTGGCCTTGGTGAACTCGATCTCGGTAGTTGGTTCCATTTGGCAAGAGTAGCTCAGATTGACCAGAGTGACCAGTTGGGCTCCCTCGAGAGATGGACGCCATGGTGCCCGCCTCGCTCCTGCCTCCGGGCGGCCATAGTTGAGTCTGGGGTGAGGGCTTGTGGGGCCAGGGGACGCTGGAGGGGTGAGCAGTGGGCCATGCGCGACTGGCTGCGACCAGTGCGCGGCAATACCGGGTATACTGAACCTGTGGCCAAGGTTATGGTGTCACTCCCCAACGATCTGCTGCGAGCCGTCGACATGGAGGCTGGCCGTCGCGGAACCACTCGAAGCGGGCTCCTGCGGGAACTGGCTGAGGACGCCATGCGAAGCCGCTGCCTAAAGAGGGGTGAGCGCATGACCGAGATAGACAGCCTCGGGGGACCTCCTCGGGGTCACGGAGGTCATGTGGCTGAGCTGGTCAAGGCCACCCGACCGGAACCTTGACCCTCTGGCTGGTTGATGCGAGTGTCCTGCTCGCTCGAGAGGATTTGGATGACGCCAACCATAGCCAAGCTGTCCGGCTGCTTGCCGGTGCCGACCCACTTGCCACCCTGGATCTGGCGTTCTACGAGGTGACCAACGTGGCGGTGCGTTCCTGGCATGACGAATTGGCCGCGCGCCGGTTGTGTGAGCGCGTCAGTGTCGTGGCGAATGATGGCGGCCTGATCCGGGCCGACTCGCAGCTCCTCGCCAACGCGGCGCTCATCGCTACCGAGCACGGCATCTCGGCCTACGCCGCCGCCTATGTGGCGGCCGCTCGAAGCGCGAATGGCCAGCTCGTGAGCTGTGACGTGCGCGACCTCGTGTCACGGGGCCTGGCTTGCCTCCCCCGTGATGCCATCTCTGGGCCACTGGGCACCCGGTAGCCCAGCCCCAGATGGCCTGGTGCCCGCCTCGCTTCTACCTGCTGCCCGGGGTGAGGGCTTGTGGAGCAAGGGCACGCCGGCGGGGTGAATGGCCAGCGCCTCAAGGGCGATGGAGCGCACCATCAGTCGGGCGGGTGGTACTCCAGACGGTATGAGCACGGTGGAGAAGGTCACGGTCAGTCTGCCAGCCGAGCTGCTGGCTCGGATCGAGGATCGTCGTCGCGGCCGCGAAACCAGCCGTTCCCAAGTGGTGTCGGAACTGCTTTGGCGCGGTTGGCGCCAAGCTGAAACCGAAGACCGGGAGCAGCGGTACCGCGCCTCTTACCAGGCGGAGCCCGACACCAGGGACGAGCAGGCGTGGGCCGACCAGGCGGCAGCCGATATGCTCGGCGAGGAGAACTCCGACTGGGGGACCGACGACGTCGGCAAGGATTCGTCGAGCTGAGGTCGGGTGGGCTGAACGGCCAACGCCATCCCGTACCCCTGCTGTCTTGGGACGCGCACGGCGACTGGCGGGACCATGTGATTGTGGCGGACATCACAACCCACGTTGGGGGTCTCGATGCCGAGGTCCCCCTCATTGAGGTCGACGGAATGCCGCGGTCTTGCGTGGTCAACCTGGACAACATCGCGACGGTCCCGCGCAGTGTGCTTCGATCTCGCCTAACCAGGCTCAGCCCATCGCGGATGACCGAGGTCAACCTTGCAACTCATTTGGCGCTCGGCCTCCCTCTCCCCTGCGGCATCGCGTAGTCGTTGTCGGTCGTGGCCAGAGGGCTTGGACGATTACGGTTCGCGAACGACCTCGTGGCCTCCGATTCGACGCCACCGGACAGCTGGCTCACCGGCGAGGTCCACCCACTCGAAGGTTGCTCGACCATCTGGGCCGGCAAACGACCAGGTCATCTCCCAGATGCCCGGGGCACCATGCACGGGCTTGACCCGCAAGGCATTTGGCCAGCCGGCTCCGGGGTCCTGCCGATACGCAACGGCCGCAACATGAAAGCGATCGACGGCCTGTCGGACGAGCCGGCGTTCATCGTCGGTGAGGCGTTGCCAGTCAGCCTTGAACCGCTCAGTTCGCTCGAACTTCACGCATCGAGGTCGGAGAAGAAGGCGTCGGGACCCTCTGTCACCACCACCCGGCCGGCGGCGATGTCGGCGTCGGCCTCGCGCTCCATTCGCTGCCACCGCTCGGTCCAAAACCAGGCCTGGTCGCTGGGAACCGGAATGACCGGGTGCAACTCGATCACGCCGTCTGGACGCTCGACCATCCGAACTTGGGCTCCGGGCAGATCAAGACTCAAACGGTGCCGGACCTGAGGGGGAAGCGCAACGGTGCCACGGCTCTGGACCGTGAGGAATGTGTCGCTCATGACCGAAGTATAGCAGCAATGCAGCAAGGGCGCTAAACGGCAAGTGGCCCGAGCGGCATGACCGACCCAGCCCATCCCTATAGAATCCCCGACTGGGCACGACAACGCGTAGCCGAGATTACAGGAGGCTCTCTATGAATCGTCGCGAACTGGCCAAGACCTTGCAGGCCCAGCTGCTCTATGACGGCGACCCGAGTGACCCCGTCTTCTCCAGCTTCAGCTTCGCCGACGAGACAGTCCAGCTGATCTTCGGACTGATCGGGCAGAAGCTGGAGGCCGGGGAGGAGGTCAGCATCGCCGGCTTCGGACGCTGGAAGATCCGCGAGAGCCCGGGTGGGATGCGGCGCAACCCCAGCACCGGAGCGACGATCAAGGTGGGACCCTCCAAGAAGGTCCGCTTCTATCCGGCTAGCGCCCTCAAGGTGTCGGTCGCCGCCAAGCCCGTCCGCCGGCGCACGACCCGTCGTCCCACCTGAGCGGGCGACCCCGAGTAACCTCGGGGCAAAGGGGGAGCGGTGCGCTTCGAGAGTTTCTCCTTCGGCTCCATCCGGATCGACGGCGTGGTCTACGAGCACGACCTAGTCATCGACCGGGGCCAGATTCGGAAGCGGAAGAAGAGCGCCTCCAAGGAGTATCGGGCCGCCTACGGGCACACGCCGCTCTCGCTCAAGGAAGACCTCCCGTGGCGCTGCCGCCGCCTGGTGGTGGGCACCGGAGCCCAGGGCGCGTTGCCTGTGATGGACGAAGTCCTACAGGAGGCCAAGCTTCGCAAGGTCGAACTCCTGAGCCTGCCCACCGCCGAGGCGATCGCCATCCTGAATCGCGGCGGCAACGACACCAACGCCATCCTGCACGTGACCTGCTGAGATTGACCACCTGGTGCCGGGGCCGACCATGAGCGGAAGCGCGGGCGATCTCGTCATCGGTGCCGTCCACCCCGACCGCCAACACCTCCACCAGCACCTCTTCGCCTCTCGGCTTCGGGTCGGGCACCTCCGCGAAGCGATCTGAGCTGGCCTGGCCGGGAGTCACGACAACGGCATGCAAGGTTGCGCCTCCTGGGTGGCGGAGGTTGGCACTGGCGTCAGGGACCCAACCGGATCACGACGCTGTCGCGAAACAGCTGTGGGAGGAGGATACCCATCCGCCTGTAGACAGACTCTGGGACGGAAATATCGGCCAGGTACAGATCCCCGACCGTCGGCGCCTCCAGCAGGCCGACCTTGGGTAGAGCCAGGGTCAGCGTGGCCGCCGCCACGATGCTTATGGCCGCCGCGATTCCCGTCGTGACGTCGAGCCCGGTTGGGGTGTCGAGGGCGAGGATCGGGGATGGCTGGCCGTTTGCCCATTCGATCAGCTCGCCCACCCGGCCCTCGGGGCTGCCGTGCAGGCTGTAGCCGATTAGAGCATCCACGACCAGCTGCGCCGGTGCTGGCAACTCCACGATGGCCACACCCATGCGGCAGAGGATGTCGGCCTGATGGGCCGGGATCGGGGCGAGATTGTCCGGATCGGAGAGGACCACTTGGACGGCACAACCCCGGTTGGCGAGATGCCGGGCGGCGACCATACCACCGCCGCCGTTGCCGCCCGGACCGGCCAGCACCGTCACCGACCTCGGTGAGAAGCGGGTGATCGCCAGCTCCGCCAAGCTACGCCCGGCGTTCTCCATCATCTGGGTCAACTCGATGTGGAGGTCTTCGATCATCGCCCGGTCGACCTCGCGCATCTGCGCACCGCTGAGGGCGGGTAGGTCGAAGCGGTCCTGCGCAGTCATCTCCACACTCCCGGTCCGATGGGAACGCCAGGTCCGAAGGCGGGCAGGCGGCGAGTTGATCGCCGCGCAGTGCCGAGCGTCCAGCCAACCGGTATTCGCAAACGCCCTGTAGGCGCACCCCATCGCGCTGGACCGTAGGCACCTGGACGCGCACGCCGTCGAGCTACCACACGCACCTAGGCTATCCGTGGGATCGCCATGGGCCGCCGCCTAGGCCTTGAGGGTAAAGCCAAGCTTGTTGGCGAGCTCCTCGTCCGATGGCTCAAACAGGTAACTGCCGTCGGGAAAGACGATCGTGGGGATGGTCCTTCCCCCGTTCTGGATGCTTTGGACGAAGTCCAAGCCTGCCTCGTCCTCATCGATATCGATCCAATCAAAACCGATCCCATGGCCCCTCAGGACGGCCTTGCTGCGGTGGCAATCCGGACACCAAGAGGTTCCGTACACGGTGACTTCAGCCATCGACGAAGTTTCACACATAAGCGACCGGTGCGGATCCTGCACCACGGCCTGACCGCCTTGACTGTCGGCGGTGGTGCAGGCACGTGATCACCGACGCGAGCCCTGGCGCGCGGGGTTCACCCCGGGCGCCTATGGCCCCGGCAACGAGCCGCAGTCGGCTCCGAGCTCGGAGCGCCCCCTCGCTGCCCCAGTGGCGAGGCGCGGGGACCACGATCCCGAAGTCCGTGGAATCGGGTAGCAGTTCCACGTCACTCAAGGGTCCACCAAGCCCATCCGCCTGATCGAGGAGAACGCAGACCAGATCTCCACCATCGCGCTAGCGCCGAACCAGCCAGCGAAGGCGACGCGCCTGCTGCAGCCCGGCCTCGGCAGCCGCCTTACCAACTGAGGTCGAGTAGGTTGGGTAGATGTGGACCAAGTTGTAGACGGCATCTATCTTGAGCCGCTGTGAGATCGCCAGGGCAAGTTCATGGATCATCTCACCGGCGCTGGGGGCGAGGATGTGAGCACCCACCAGCCGCCGTCCCGCAGTGATCAGCATCACCTCTCCAGCGGTGGCGCCGTCGGCCCTGGCCCGGTCTGAGTGGATCAGCTCTGAGCGCCAGACCTCAACCTTGCGATGACTCGCCTGCGCCTCGGACACGGTGAGTCCGGCGTGCGCCAGCTGGGGGTCGGTGAAGGTACACCATGGCACCAACTCAGGGGCTCTTCCCCGGCCAGGGAAGAACATGCCCCGCAGGGCCTGCACTGCCTCATAGCCGGCGGAATGGGTGAACAGATAGCGCCCGGTGACATCACCGCAGGCATAGATGCTCCTCACGGCGGTGCGCAGGCTGCGGTCCACCACGATCCCCGCCCGGCCCACCTCGACTCCCACTTCCTCAAGCCCCAGGCCGTCTACATTCGGTCTACGCCCGGTGCCAACGAAGATCTCCTGGCCCCTCCAGCTGCGCATCTGCCCACCGACCGTCCCCGTGACGGTCTTGCAGCCATCGTCGGACGTGACGCCATCGATCTGCACACCGGTCTCGATCACGACTCCATCACGGCGGAGCATCGCCACCAGGGTGGCCACCAACTCCGGCTCCTCCCGAACCGCGATCTGGTCCGCAGCCTCCAGGACCGTGACCTCCGCGCCCAAGCGTCGCATTCCCTGGGCCAGCTCGAGGGAGATCGGTCCCCCTCCGACGAAGATCAGACTTCCAGGCACACTCTCCAGCTGAAAGAAGGTCTCGCTGGTGATGAAGCCGACGTCGTGCAGACCGGGGATCGGCGGCACCGCAGGATGGCTACCGGTGCAGACGAGGATGAAGCGAGCCTTGATCGTTCTGCCGCCGACAGCGACCGTGTGCGGCCCAACCAGTCGGGCTGGCGCACCGACGATGACCTCGGCGCCGGTCTGCCGAAGCCGCTCGGGATCGTCATCGTTCGCGGCGATCTCGGCCTGAACCTGCGCGATGCGGCCCCAGATCGTGGGAAGATCCAGCAGCGGCTCGGCGGTGGTGATGCCTAATCGCCCAGCCGTGCGGATCGCATGAGCGGCGCCCGCCGCCGCGAGCAGGCTCTTGCTAGGCACGCAGCCGGTCCAGAGGCAGTCTCCACCGACTCGGGAACTCTCTACCGCCACCGTCCTGAGCCCTAACTGGCCGGCGAAATCGGCCGCCACGATACCCGCTGATCCAAGCCCGACGATGACCAGATCATAGTCGGGCCGCGAGCGCCTAACCATAGGTTGCAATCCTCCTTCGTCGCTGATTGAGGCGCCCAGTTCTGGCCGGGAGCCGCCCTGAATCCTCATCAAGCCCACCACGCCGGGGGCCGTCGCAGCCGGCCCGCAGCACCGCAGGACTCCGGCGAGAGTTCACCTCAATGCCGCCTGGGCCTAGTGCCCAGGCGGCGGGGAGGATGTTCTGTACGCCCGCGGACGGAGAAATGGGTGTGTCTGCCATGGCGTTGGCGCGGATGCGCAGCTCGGTCTCCGCCCGGACCAGGGAGGCCCTGCGGCTCACAGCGCATGCACTGTCCCTGATCAAGCCTTGGTGGCTACCAGGATGGTGTAGCCGAGGTTGCCCTGCTCGACCTCGCGCAGCGCGCTGGCGGCCATGTCCCGGGCCGACTTCCAATCGCCACCGGCCCAGTCAACCTTCTTGAGCGCCACCATCAGGGAGGCGGCCATCAGCTTCAGGCGGATTCCGTCGACCATTTCAACCAGCGCCTGGTCGTGGTTCTCCACCAGTACCGAGCCGAGGCCGGCTTCGGTCAGGTGCTGACGGTAGGAGTCCACGGATCCGGCGTCCCCGACGCAGGCAATCCAGGCCAGCAGCCCGCGCAGGTCCTCGGGAAGCTCGCGGTTGCGGGTCAGGTCGCTGATCCCGACCAGGCCCCCGTGCCGCAGCACCCGGGTCATCTCGGAAGCCGCGGTGGGCTTGTCTGGGAAGGTGCAGAATGCGCACTCGCACACCACCGCGTCGAAGCTGGCGGCCGGGAACGGCAGCCCCTCGGCGTCGCCCTTCCAGAAGAACACCCGGTCTGAGATCCCGGCCATGGCGGCGGCCTCAGTGGCACGCTCGACGTTGCGGGCGCTGAGATCCACCCCGGTCACCCGGCATGAGAAGCGCTGGGCCAAATGGATCGCTGACGTGCCGAGCCCGCTTGCCACGTCAAGGACGTGGTGCTGGGGACTCAGCTCCATCAGCTCGCCGAGCCTGCCGGTAAGCTCGACCCCTCCGGGGTGAAAGCTCTCTCCGACCAGCATCTTCGCCACATCGCTCGAGTAGAGCTCGGCGCAGCAGCTCTTGACCTCTTCGGCGGCGAGCGGAGGTCGGGGCACGACGCCGCTCATGACGGCACCCCCCTTCCGTTGGCAGCCATGGGAAGTGGCTTCACCGAAGCCTCAGCGGTGGCGGCAGGCAAATCGAACTTGAAGGTTATCGGGTCGGGCACGAACTCACGCTTCTCCCGCTTGGCGCGGTGGCGGCCACGCTGGCGAGCGGTCAATTGGGCCCGTGCCTGCTCCCGATAGCCGACTGTGTTGTAGGAGCAGAAGGGGATCTGATGCCCGTCGGGGAGGAGGAACTCCTTGCAGCACTTCATCAGGTTCTTTTGATTGAAGGTCCAAGGGTCCATGAAGTCCTGCAGCATCACCATGAACATCTTCTGGCCGATCTCGCCCAGATCCATCCCCGCCAGCCCGCAGGACTCACAGGAGAGCGCGAACTCGGCAGCCGCCTTGTCGCCTCCCGGCACCGCCGAGGAGGACCAGAGCCCCTCCAGCGCCTGCTTGATCTCCACGTCCAGCTCCGGTAAGGCCCGGTTGGTGAGGTAGTCCAGGTAGTCCTCCACGTTGAGGATCCGGGTGAGCGGAGTCACGGTGTCGCCCTCGACGAAGGCGTAGGTGACCGAGTTGCAGGTGGGGAAGCAGCACGGCACCGGCACGAAGTCGCTGACCTTGAAGAGGCCGGCGGTCTGCTCCTCCACCCCCAGCAGCACGTCTGGGATGGTCATCCTCTCCATCGGATCGTGCTCGCCGTGGCGGCCGGCGTGGAAGGCGGCCTGGAAGTTGATGCCCCTGACCGCCGGGTGCTTGAGGGCGAATTTGATGATCTCCCCCACCTCATGATCGTTAACCCCCTTCTCGACCGCCGGCACCAGCACCACCCCCAGGCCGGCCGCGGCAAGACGGTCGAGCGCCCGCAGCTTCTCTGGCAGGATCCCCGGCTCGCCCCTGATCACCTCGTAGGTGTGCTCCTCGAAGCCGTCGAACTGGAAGTAGATCGAGACCTTGAGCTCGGCTAGGTCGGCCACGAACTGATCATCCTGGGCGATCCGCTTGCCGTTGGTGTTGAGCATGACGTGGCGGATGTTGCGCGCCTTGGCGGCGCGCAGCATCTCCACGATCTGGGGATGGATGCTGGGCTCGCCGCCGGAGAACTGCACCACCTCCGGCTTGCCCTCGGTGCGCACCAGATTGTCCAGGATCCCCTCCACCTCTTCCAGGGTGAGGTTGAACCCGGGTCCCGCGTTGGCAAAGCAGAGCGGGCACTCCATATTGCAGGCGCTGTTGACCTCAATGATCCCCAGACAGGTGTGCTGCTGGTGATCCGGGCAGAGCCCGCAGTCGTAGGGGCAGCCGCGCTCGATCCCGTGGTTACGCTCGAGCGGAATGGTGCCTGGCTTGTTGTAGGCGGCATTGCGTACGTAGGCTTCGGCGTCGGCATAGATCAGCGCCTCGACCTCGCCATGGTCAGGGCAGCGCTTGCGCATGTAGACCTTGTTGTCGCGCAGCAGGATCTTGGCGTCGATGACCCGGCGGCACTGCGGGCAGATGCTCCGGGTGAGCTCGTAGAAGATGTAATCGGCGTCCTGCTTGACGCGAACCGTCCCGGGCGCGACTTCGGTCATGTTGCTCCCACCGTCTGTGTCGTTGGCTGATAGATCCGGTCGGTTCGGGAAGAAGCGACGGCTGGCGGCCGCTCCCCCCAGTTGCGGGCGAGGGCCCGGGCGGCCACCAGCAGCTGGCAGCCGACCGATAGGTATCGGAACGCTGCCGGGCGCGGGTAATCCAGGCTTCGACCGCCTTTGAAATAGGCGAAGGTGATGACAGCTGCGGGCAGCCCCCAGAGACCGAGAGCCACAGCCCGCAGGCCCAAGGACGGCTCCCGTTTGCTGACGAACCATGTCCAGAAGGTGATGTCGGCCAGCCCGTCGGCGTAGGCGCCGAAGGCCGTCTCGCCACCGCGGCGGGCGAGGAACCCGTCCAAGAAGTCGGTCGCCAGCGCCACGGGCGCCTGCAGTGGGGACCGCTCAGGCAGGAGCGCGGGCAGGTTGGCCCGCAGCAGGCTGAGGCGATTTGGCCATCCCAGGAAGCGGTCCTGCTCCCCAAGAAGGCCGAGATGGGTTATCCCCATGGCCCAGGTGAGCAGGGCCGCCCGGCGGTGGCCGGCACACGCCAGCAGCACCCCCAGCAAGGTCAGCTCGGAGGAAGCCCGGGGATGGGCGGCCGCCTGCTCCGCAGACTGAACCGAGCTGCGCCAGAGGAACCTCGCCCAGCCCCCAGCCGACCAGCGGCTCTGAACAAGCTCCGCGAGCGCCTGGTCGACGAAGGCGCGACTGGACAAGGGACGGTGGATCGGGGGGCGCTGCTTTACGTCCGAGAAAAGTGCGCGTGGGGAAGGGAACAGTGACCTCATTCCCGCGCCAGGCAAACCCATGTCTCGCCACGAGAGCCCCGGGTCACGACGGGCAAACCTGGGCCTCATGCCTACGCTCACGCCTCGCCTCTGGCCGGATAGTCCTTCGCCACGAAGAAGCTGATCGCGTCAACCAGGTCATCCACCCGCGGCCGCGCGGCCGGCATGGAATTGAGGATGACCATGTAGATGGTCCCATCGGGGCGAACCAGGAAAACCCCCGGCTCGGCGAAAAGAGCAGGCTCGGGCTCTTTGACGCCACCGCTGACGAACAGCCCCCACTCGCGCATCGAGTTCACGGTCTGCCCGTAGGCGAGGGCCAGCTGCGACAGATGCCACTCCTCAACGCTCTGGCTGGCCCGCTCCTGAGTATCTCCGCTCACGGCCACAACCGAGACCCCGAGCTCGCCCAGGGCCTGCACCGCCCGGTCCAGTTGAGCGAGATACCCTCTGCAGATGGGGCAGTGCCAGCCCCGGTAGAAGACCACCAAGGTGAAGGTGGCCGGATGCTGATCGGCAAGCCGGAACCTACCCCCACCGACGAGCGGAAGATCCAGCGGCGGAGCTGGGCTGGCGGGAACCGGGACTACGGGCATGCGTCCTCCTCCGGCGTGCTTTGATATTTCACCGGCTGTGAGACTCCGGTTCCTGTGGACCGGGAAGCCAGGCACCCGAACTGGGGGGGCGATCCAGTCGGAACACCTGACGTGGCCCACGCCGAAGGAGAGCTCCTGCTGTCCGCACGATCACAACGGCCCTGGCCCGCAGTCCCGCAGGACCCCAGAGGTGGACGGCTTCGTGCTGGTCCCTCTCCGCTTTGCGTCCCACCGCCAGAGCCAGCCCAGCCCGAACCAGGCGGCGACGGCAACCGGGTCCACCTCCCAGCTGGCAGCGCTGTGCCCTGTCCAATCGAGGCCGAAGCTGGTGGCGATGAGCGCGGCTACCGCCACCCACTGCAGCAGGTGCAGCGCGGTCGGCCGGCCGGCGCCAGCTGGGACTTGAGGCGCGAGATGCGGCGCCTGCCGTTGGATGGTCTCCAGCAGCACTGGGAATCGGGGGCTGACCAAGACCGTGTTGCCGACGAAGACGGTCGGCACGGTCTCGTCCCCACCGGTTGCCGCAACTACCCGCGCCCGATCTACGTCACTCTGCCAGATGTCGTGCCAACGGGCAGGGACCTGAGCCCGCTCAAGGGACCGCCGCAGAGCGGCGCAGTAGGGGCACCCTGGCCTCCAGTAAACATCGAGCGCGTCGGGGTCTGCGTTGGCCATGTGTTCAGAGGAACTCCTCCAGCCGTCCAGATATTCCATTCGCGGGCCATCCCAAGTGATGGGGCTGATCGGCGGCGGTGTGAACCACCGGAGGACAGGGCGACTGGCGGCTGCCCGTGGGGCACCCAGATCAGAGGTGCGATCGCTGCGGTCGGTCGAACTGCCCATCACCACGCCCAGAAGTACTGGAGCGCGGCTGCGGCGGCCCAGTGACCTTCCGCTCGCGGACCCAACCTCTATCCGAGGCGGTGTGGGAGGTCCCCGGCCCTCTTTACGGCCTCGATCAGGTCGGCCACGGAGGGCCGGTATGCCGGGTCATGCGAGCGGAAGGTGTAGACGAGACGCCCGTCCCGTCCCACCAAGAAGTCACCACCGAGCTGAAGGGTGTCTTCCCGAGGGCGGCTGAACCTCCGCCCATGGGCGATCAGCCGGAGGTACTCCCACCACACCTTCGGTCCCCACACTCTCCATACCGACCCCCGGTCGAGGCCGTACGCCCGGTAGGCGGTCCTGGCCTGGTCGATGAGGACCGTGAGAGGGGCCAACAGGTCCCGCTGGTAGGAGGCGACGAACTCGGGCGCACTGAAGGTGAGGACCACGATCACCGCGTCGCCAAACTCGCTCAGATGATCGCGCACGGCGATCGCATGCTCTTGGCATGGCAGTCAAGTCAGATGACGATGAAAGATCAGGAGGACGGGGCGCCCCCGATGCTCCCCGAGCGTCCATTCGCTGGCGTCATGGGCTGGGAGATTGATCGAGGGTGCGACGTCGCCGACTTCAGGTCCCACGACGGGAGTCTAGCGGAGACTCTGCGGCAGCGCGCCAGCGACCCCACTGTGGTGGACAGATCCACTCATACCGCTCGCGCCGTTGTGGCCGGAGCTGGAGAGTGTCCTCGCTGAACGGCCTGGGCCGATGGACTCTCAGCCGTCGGTACACGAACTGGGCTGCATAGAGATCCGCCAGAGCCAAGGCTTGCATCGCAGCCGGGCCGAGCAGATCACTTCGAGGTGCGCCAAGGTATAAGAGTTGCGGCTGCCAGACTGATCGATGCGCCGGCGCCCAGATGGCCGGGTCGAGATCGCTGGCCACCAACCTCATCGACATAGTCCACCGCCTGCTGACCCTGCCAGCTGATTTCGGCTCCGCCAGTTGACGCCGCAGTCCGCAGGAACGGCGGGGATTTGGGGTCCGGGAGAGCGCGTGCGGTTCGACTGGAACACCGGGGCAGCCGGGTCAGCGCTTCTCCCCTCGGCTGACAGACGGGGGAACCCTCCGAAGACGCTCAAGGATGGCGGGATCGAAGGTGGGCCCTTGCTTGGCGAGAGCTGCCTTGATCGCCCGGTACGCCTCGGCCTCCAGCCCGCACCGATGGCAATCCTCAGCCAGATGGGCCCTCACCAGGGCCGCACGGTCGGCATCGAGCTCGCCATCCAGGTATGCCTGCAGGATCCGCAGCACATGCCGACAGGCGGGCCGGTCAGCTCGGCGGCGCCGCCATGCTCGCATCACATTTCCCCCCACGGCAACAGGCCCGACTGGCCGAGGCGCTCCCGGATGCGCGACCGGCCGCGGTGTAGGCGGCTCATCACGGTGCCGGCAGGGATCCCGAGCGCCTGGGCGGCCTCCGCGTAGGAGAGCCCGCCCACGTCGACGAGCCTCACGACCTGGGCCAGCCGGTGGGGCAGGTCGGCCAGCGCTTCGACGATCGCGGCCTCCAGGGCTCGATCGAGCACCACCACCTCCGGCTGGCGGTTGCGGGAGAGGTCTGGAATGAGATCGGCTCCGGCGTACTCGTCCAACAGCGAGGGGCGGCGGCGGCGAGCACGACCGCGCTGCGCGTTCCGCATGATAGTGAACAGCCAGGCCCGGGGATGCTGCCCATCGAATCGGTCGATCGCCCGGTATGCACGCAGGAGCGTCTCCTGGACCAGATCCTCCGCATCGGCGGGGTCCCGGGTGAGAGCAAGGGCAACACGGAGGAGCACCTCGAGTTCAGGCACGACATGGCGGGCAAACAGCGCCTCCGGGTCTGCCGCAAGACGCGGGGACGTCTGACCCACCCTATAGGAACGCGCTAGACGAGCCGACTATTCCCGCCAGCCACCGCAGCGACCGTGCCGACTTGCGGGAGGTCCGCATAGATAGTCGCAGGTATACCCCTGCGCGCCTCGGCCGCTTCAGACCCCGCATGGTGGCAATCTAAACCATGGACCCTGGCCAAGTCTGCCTCCAGTAGGTGCTCAGGCGCTTGGGGATCGGGACCGGCCCCGGGAATGGCACTCAATACCATGCCCTAGAAGCGCGGCCCGGGAGATGTGAAGGTGCCTTCGGCACCAGCAGGTGCGCCGGGTGCCGTCATCACCCAGGACTCCGGAAGCGCATCAGGTCGAGCTAATGGGGCATGCGGAAGCCGAAGACGGGTGCCGCCATCACCCGCCAACGCCGATCAGCCATCGTCATGCTGCGGTCTCGGGCCTGCGTCTAGCCGCTTCTCGGCGCGTCTGTCCCTTCTCCCCCGGATCGCCGCGGACATCCTGACAGCAAGCCAAGGGTGGACACGCACGTTGGGATCAAGTAGTCAAGCCCCACTCGGACCCAGATGACCCACCCAACATGTCCGGCCGCCAGCACCGACCCCTGGTTGATCCCCACGAGGAGCGTCCCTACGACGAGGGCAATCAGCGCGATGCGGCGACGGTTCGGCCGGTGGACGCAGACCGCGACAGCCTCGCGGGCGTTGCACCAAGTCGGTGGAGCCTCGAGTTGCGGGCCGGGCAAGACCGGGTGGGAAGAGGCCCCGCCGGTCGACCCCTGTGAACTCAGTTGATGCTGGCGGACGGCGCTCATCACCCAGCCGTCACCGCGCGGGCCCGACCCTGGTGCAGGCCGCAATCGAGGCAGCCTGATCGGCGACCATCTCCTGGCTGAGGCGGAGGAGTTCCAAGACCCTGGGATCGGTGACCTGATAGTAGGCGAACCGACTTTCCCGGCGCAGAGTGAGCAGGCCGCACGAGACCAGACAGCCCAGATGGGCTGAGACCCTGCCCTGGGAGAGCCCGGCGTGGATGACGCAGTCGGCGCCCGTGCGCTCCTTCACGGCGCAGAACTCCGCCAACGCCAGCCTGGTCGGGTCGCCCAGGGCGCGGAAGAACTTCGCCATCAGGCCCCGGCCAATCGGATCAGCGGGCAGCCACCTGGCCGCTGGCCGCTCGGTGTCGAGGACCGCGCTCATGCCGCGCAGCAGGAGAGCTTGTGCACGTCCCTGGTGAAGGTCTGAGCGGCGAGCTTGATCCCCTCTGCCATCGTCAGGTAGGGGTGGAAGGTGGCGGCGAGCTCGTCGGTGGTGAGCCCATGCCGAATGGCGAGCACAGCCGCCTGGATGACGTCGCCGGCACCGTCGGCGACCACTGAGGCACCCAGCAACCGGCCGGTCCCCACCTCGGCAACCAGCTTCACCAGTCCGTGGGTGTCGCGGTTGACCAACGCCCTGGGGACAGCCTCGAGGGGAAGCACCGAGGTGACCACATCGTGGCCAGCCGAGCGCGCCTGCGCCTCAGTGAGTCCTGCCGAGGCCACCTGCGGCAAGGTGAAGGTGACCGTTGGAAGCCCGGTGAAGTCAACTCGACGGTCAGCGCCGAGGAGGGCGTTGTCGACGGTCAGAGCCCCCTCGTAGGCTGACACATAGACGAACTGAGGGCCTCCGGTCACATCCCCGGCGGCAAAGACGCGTGGATTGGAGGTTCGGAGCTGGTCATCGACCACGACCGCTCCCCGGGCGTCGAGCGCAATCCCGGCAACTTCTAGTCCGAGGTCGAAAGTGTTCGGCCGGCGGCCGGTGGCCACCAGCACCTGGTCAACCTCCAGCACGATCTCCTCGCCACCTGCTCTCACCTTGACATCGAGGCGACCGCCTGTCCGCTCGACCGCCAGCACGTCCGCCGGGGTGAGGATCCGGGCGCCCTGGGCGCGCAGCGCATCGGCGAGAGCTTCAGAGGCTTCGGGCTCTTCAAAGGGAGCTATTCGCGCCGCCACGTCCAGGAAGGTGACCTCGGTACCGAGGTGGAGGAAGAACTGGCCGAGCTCCAAGCCGATGGCGTTGGCCCCGATCACCGCCAATCGTGCCGGCACCTCGGTGAGATTGAGCGCGGTGGTTGAGGTGAGGAAGTCGGCCTCCGCAAGCCCCGGGATCGGCGGTGCACTCGGGGATGCCCCGGTGGCGACGAGGAAAACCCCCGCCGAGATCGCTCGACCGTCAACGTCCAGCCGGTCCGGGCCGACGAACCGAGCGTGGCCGGAAATCACCTTGAAGCCGTAGTCCTGGACGAGATCGGCGTACTTCGCCTGGCGCAGCGCGCCCACAAGCTCGTCCTTCTGCCCCACCAGGGCGGCTAGGTCCACCGGCCCTGAGCTGGTCGCGAGCCCGGCGAATGGGTGGTGCCCTGCCGTCCAGGCGAGTTCGCCGGCTCGAAGCAGGGCCTTCGACGGTACGCAGCCAATGTTGACGCAGGTTCCACCCAGGACCCCCTCCTCGACGAGCGCCACCCGGTAGCCGGCCTCGGTGGCCTTGATGGCCGCGGCAAAGGCGGCGGAGCCGGCCCCCACGACCACGAGGTCATAGTCAAGAGCCGGGTCAGAGATTGCCCGTTCCCCCGCAGTGCTCACGCGAAGCGTCCCGGGCCGGTAGCCCGCCGCTACCACCCCCGAGCGCAACTCGGCCTCAGGCACGTCCGAGGGCCAGGTGAAGCGCGCCTGGCCGGTCTGCCACGCGACCGAAATGTCGATCGCGCCAGCCTTGTCGAGCGCCGCTGTCACGTGATGGGCACAGTCGTCGCAGGTCATCCCACGGACATCGAGCACGGCGGTGCGAGCTGGTGCGTCGGTCATGAGGAGTCCTCCTTGAAGCGTGTCTCCGCTCATTCCACGGGATAGTTATTTCATATCCGCATATGCGGTTAGTATAGTAGCACGACTTGAGCTGGGGCCTGACGTGGACGGTTACACGCTTCATCGCTAGCGGTCGTTGCTTCTCGGTGTCCCGTGGACATCGAGCGGCTCGGCGGCGACGACGTGGCCACCAAGCGGCCTTTGTGATCATCCCCCAACAAGTCCGCTTGGGCCGGTGCGGATCGGTATTGCGCCGCGCACTTGGCGACGAGGGGGAACTTCCTGGGCGAGAGTGCGGTATACCATCGGGGATGAACCCCTTGGGGAACGCCGCAGCGGATCTGAAATCGGTCCCGGGAGGCGCCCCTAGAGACATGGCAGTCTCCTGTCGCTGCAGTCCCGAGACAGACTTCAGTCGCCAGCCCAAAGTAAGCACTCATGGCTAGGAGGAACAAGCGCCCTCCATCTCTCCCATCCGGCCCCGGCTGGCACCTCGCGGGCCATTCGGCACGCACTGGAAGAGCTCCTCTCACTCGGCAGGAGTTCGCGGACCGGCCAAGAGGTGAGGATGTCTACACCCCGGACAACTGGAGCGCCCGAGTGGGATCTCCCCCAGCCCAGCGCAGCCCGTTCGCCATGTTCACCTCGCCTGCCAGCCGCGGCGGCCCGATCGCCAGGTTGCGCAGGCCTGCCAGCGCATGTGGGGGCAACCTCTCCGTTCGGACCCGGGACCGGCCCTCCCCATGGTCGCGTCCCACACCCAGTGGGCCCGGTTCTCCATCTCCCAGTGGCCTCGGAGCAGCGCCATACGCAGCTTCTGGACCGCCTGCTCCGGGGCCACCTGGTCACCTCCGTACGTGATCTCGTGGGTGCTGGACGCGCCGATCAACGCCTCGAGTACGCAGCTTGCCCCTCTGGCACGGTTGGCATCGGAACTGGTATCTCCGAGACCAAGAACACTCTATCTGGAGCGGTGCGCTCAACGATTTTGATCTCGATCTGCTGGAGGCGACTCCGGGAATCGAACCCGGGATCGCGGTTTTGCAGACCGCCCATGCGGGGTCTGCCGGCGTCCACTGAAGTGCCATGATGATCTCGGCTCAGAGCGGAGTGTCCACCGACGTCTACCAACGTTCTCCCAGGTAGCTGTCAACTGATCAGCGGACGAGCCGCTGCATCCAAGCTCGAGGACACGGCAACTCCGATAAGGATGGACTACAGACTTACCCGTGTCGCACATGGAACCGAGTGGTTGGCAGCCTCGGTTCTGGGGCCAGCCCGGGATCAGACTCCTGCTGGCTGGGGACCGGGTGCCCGATCAGACCTACTGTGGCACCGACAGCCGCAGGAGTCCGCCTCGAGCGCCGACCCAAGTGCTGGGGGGTGACCAATCTGCTCCACTAGCCGTCCGGGCCACGCCCATGCCCCTAGTGGCTCGGCTGCCAGCTTCACTCCAGGGTCGCAATGAGACAGCCGTCGCAATCAATCCTCAGCGCAGATTGCCCCTCCTTCGACCGCTGAGGCCTCGTCCCTCCCCAAGGCCACGGCAGCGCCGCGACGGACGGTAAAACCGCTCAACGCTGGCGAGGGGTGTAGCTCCCCGAATTCCGAAGTCGGTGGACCCAGTGCGACTTCCCCGATACTCTCCTGATCGGCACCGCCCTTGGCTGCTAGTCACACTTAGTGGTACAGTGCCCTCGTGCGCAGCACGGACACCCTGACCATCTCGCTCCCGGCGGAGCTCGCCGACGAGGTCGATCGCCTGGCTCGGCAGGAGGGCCGCACCCGCAGCGAGCTGTTCCGGGAGGCGTTCCGCCAGTACGCGGAGCGGCGCCGCCGCTGGGACCAGCTCTTCGCCTACGGGGAGGCTCGCGCGGCCTCCGGCCACCTCACCGACGAGCAGCTCGCCAGCGCCGTGAAGCGGCGCCGCCGGTCTCGTCACTCAGCACCCCGCTGAGTGCGCGTAGTCCTCGACACCAACGTCCTCGTCTCCGCCCTCCACTTCGGCGGACGGCCGCGCCGTCTCCTCCAGGCGGTGTTGCGGGGCGAGCATCGCCTCATCATCGGGAGCGCCATCCTCAGCGAGCTGGAGTCCGTCCTCGTGGAGGTGTGCGGCTGGAGTTCAGACCGGGCTCGTGCCGCTTGCGGTGAACTCGAGACGCTGGGCGAGGTTGTCTCACCAGTCGAGGTGCCCCGCCTCTGCCGTGACCCCGATGACGATGAGATCCTGGCCATAGCCTCGGCGGGTCACGCGAGCGCCCTGGTCACAGGGGATGCCGACCTGCTTACCCTTGCCAACTACCCCCAGGTCCGGATCGTGACGGTCGCCGACTTCGAGGAGCGAGGTTTCTCAACCTCCGCGCCCGAGGCCTGAACCCGTCCTGCGGAAGGAGCCGTAGCGGATCCGCGATGCGGCCCGTGGCCCGGACAGCTTCGTCCTCAACCGAATCCCATAGCCGCACGCATGGGGTCGCCGTCACCGAAGCCGGGCACGGCTCTACCCACTCACTTCCCGGATGAGCCCAAAGCTCTTCCGAAATGCCGGATCCTTTTGAACCGCTGGAAACCCGTGGCTATCACGACCGCGGGGCCTACAAACATGAAACTGTTTAACCTCCCCCACAGCCGCGGTGCCCCAAGTTTTGACCTTGGACGAATCAGCGCGATCTCTTGGATACTTCTTCCAGCCGGCCTCAGGCCCGCAGCAACGTGGAGCTGACCTCGGTGATCGTGCTGCCCGATGACCCCGCAGCGGCTGGCACCACTGAAAGCGGTGCTGCACCGCCACAGCCGCACAGCATTCAGCCCCCAGGACCTGGAGGCCGCCATGCGACAGCTTCAGCGCCTGGGTCGCTTCGGCGAGATCAAGTCGAGCCCCCGCGGCCGAGCGCGATCTGAGGCTCTCGCCAACCCGGCCAGGTAGCTCGGGCCGGCCGAGAACCGCCTCCTGGCCGGGTGCATTACCTTGCTCCGCGTGGACAACAAAACTCACAGGCTCGGGCCGAAAACCTGGTTCCTCCCTGTCCGCCACCGGTTGCTCGCATGGGTCGTGGTGGCCGCCCTGGTCGGGGTGGCAATTCCCCAGAGTTCCGGAGCCCTCTCCACTTTGGTGCCGGTGTTCCTGGCTGGGCAGGTCCTCGGAGTCGCCCTCAACCTGACACCGGGCGAGATTCGGGCTGCGTTCGGGCAGGCGCCGCTGGTTGGCCTGGCCCTCTTGGTCCAGTGGACAGCGCTGCCCGGGCTGGGGCTGGCGCTCCATCTGCTGGCTCCCACGCCCACCCTGGCGGACGGGATCGTCATCTGCGCCGTGGCTCCGGCCGAGATCACCAGCGGGTTGATGGCCACCATCGCCGGCGGCGACGCGGCGCTGGCCACGGCCTGCATGGCTGGTTCGTTGGCGCTCTCCACAGTCCTAACCCCCTTCTGGCTCGCGGTCGGTCTCGGCCCCGGAGCCCGAATCCAACCCGGGTCTCTGGCATTGGAGCTGGTCCTCTCCGTACTGCTGCCACTTGCGCTGGGGGTTGGGCTGCGGGCTCGGTTCCCCAGGATCGCGCGCTGGCGGCACTTGTGGCTGGACCTGAGCGCGGCCTGTCTGGTGCTGGTGGTGCTGGCGGGAACCGCCAGCGCGCGCTCGGTTTTGCTCTCCGCCGCGATCCTGGCGATGCTGCCGCTGGTGCTGGCGCTGTTGTTGGGCGGAGGCGTCTTCGGCTGGGGTCTTGGGAAGCCTCTCGGGCTGAACCACCGCCGGGCCACTGCGGTCGGCTTCCCGATCGGAATCCGAGAGTTTGGCGTGGCCATCGCGGTGGCGGTGGTGGTGGCTCCCCGGGCTGCCGCGGTCGGTGGCGTCTACGGGATCGTGATGGTGGCAGGAGCCGGTACCCTGGCCACCTGGATGGGCAGGCGCACCAGTCGGGTGCCGTCGACGACCTGAGGCCGGGCGGGTGCCCCACCTCAGTGGTAGTCGTGAGATAGGAGCGGCAATGAATCGGCCACGCCTGCCTCCTGGGGCCAGGGTAAAAGTCGTTCCACCAGCAGGCTCACAGCCCCGTCGGCGGACCGCAGCACACCCTCGGCACACAACGAGGGCTCATGGCTGGCCAGGGCCCGATTGCTCTTCTTCGATCTGTTGCTGGCCACGGGCGCCCGCATCTCCTCTCTGATACAAGCCGACAACCGCTCGGCAGTCCTCCACGGCCAGATGCCGTACCTCATCTGTATGTCGGTGTGAAAGGCAAAGGGCGAACGGTCCGCCGGCACCGAGCCTGGTTACAGGCACCAGATGTGGTTCTCGCCAAGATCAGAGTTCAGGTGACCGGAACCCCGCCGGGAGCCATGCTGGTCGGGTACAGTCAGGATCAGGTCAGGCAGATCCTCCTCCGCCTCGATGGTCGATCCGTGCATGCCCACTACATTCGTCGCCTGGTGCTCCAGTGGCGGATGCTGCAAGCCTATAGCCATCCTGATCCAACCGACGTCAACTTCCTGGGAAAGTTGGCTGCCTGGGCCAACTGGCAGGGACTCTCCAGCCTCCCCAGCTACACCGTCGCCCTCGATTGGATGGGCAACCAGGAGATGGACGACCACTTCAGACCCGCCCGAGCCTGGACGTGCACGGCAGAGGGGGCGAGGCGGCTGTCCGGCCTTGACGCCGCGGCCGCTCGGCACGCCTTTCGCGCTGGCACTACGCCCACCCTGGGTGGCATCCTCGAGGCGCATCGGGAGGCCCTGGTCAATGATCCGGCCAAGGTCGCCCGGCAGGCGGCGGTGGCCCAGTTCGCAGGCGTCGACCAGGTCGAGGAGGTTGTCGCGGAGGTGGTCAAAGACGGGTTGAGCCTGGTCTGGGAACGTGATGACGTGCCGGTCGCTCGCGGCATCCTCCTGATCCATCGGTCGTCGGAACGCCCAGGACGGTCGATGATGGCAGATACGTGGAGGTACCTCAAGACTGGTCAGCGGCAGGAGACGCTCTGGATCTTGGCCTCGGCCCCCCTGATGCCGGCGGTCTTGCGACGACTGGCGATGGCACCACCGTATCACTTTGCAGCCGCGCCCACTTCCTCCCTTCTACTGGTCCGGCGGGCTCCCCGGCGCGGTCGTTGACCCAGGCCCGAGTCCAGCAGTACCCGCCACGCCGCGGTAGGGTCGCGTCCGTGGGTGGCCCTCATCGGACCGAGCAGCCCTTGCCTCACCCCGGGTCCGCAAGCCCCAGGATTGATGTTTGAAACCGGACCTTGACACCTGCTCTCGGGCTGCGCCCGGGCCCTGCTGCCTGATCGCTCGGTGACGATCGGCCCGCCAGGCTTGCCCTGCGTCGCCCCTCGAAATCGAGGCCTCCGCCTGGAACGTGCCATCTGCCTTCCCTGCGCCATCCTCCCACGCCAGGGCAACAGCCGCGCGGCGGCTGACTGTAAAACTGTTTAGCACCCACGAGGGGCGCGGCACCCCAAATCCTGAACTAGGTCGAACCACTACGACTTCCCCGATACTCGTTGAACTCGGGCGCACCAGCCCGGACCTGCGAGACCTTGTGGTGGCCTTGGCGGCAGGGGCCTATGCCACGATGCGCGACGATGTGAGTGATGCGGCCGTCAGCGTCAAGCTGACGGGTACTCAGGCGCCGCCATCAGCCAGCTTGCGGCCGCGATCAGCAGAGCCGTCGGCAGAGCCGTCGCTGCCACGGTCAGTTGGACCCTGACCCATGGGGACCCGGCGCCCCTCCACCAGCAGCCCGAGGGAGCCCGGTCAGGACGTCTGCGCGAGTGGCCAAAAGACCAGTTGGTGGCACCTGCGCCCGGCTGAAACAAAGACCGACCAGTCGGTTGCTTTGCACTATAATGCGCCCGGATGCCCAAGCTCGCTTCGGCCACGCGTCAGCAGCACCGCCAGCGACTGGTAGCCGCCGCGTGGCAGTGTGCAGCACGCGGCGGCTACCGCGACCTCACGATCGACGATGTCTGCGCGGAGGCCGGTGTCAGCAAGGGCGCCTTCTACGTGTACTTTCCTAGCAAGCGCGATCTGCTGCTGGCCCTGCTTGATGACGAGGCCGCCGGGTGGGACCAGTTGATGGACGAGTTCGCGAGCTCTGGGGCCTCGCCGCGGGCGAGGCTGCGCCTCTTCACCCGGGCCATGCTCGAGCGGGCGGACGATCCCTCTCTAGTGCAGGTGCGAGCCGATCTGTGGACGGCCATGCTCACTGAGGTGGAGGTCCGGGACCGGTTTGTGGAGGCGATGGAGAGGCGCAGGACCCGCCTGCGGGAGTGGATTCGGGAGGGGGTGGAGAGCGGGGAGCTGAGAGCAATTCCCGACAACGCCTTCGCCTCCATCCTGCTGGCTCTCGGTGACGGCCTGCTGCTGCACGGAGCTGTCGCGCCCGCGGGATTCCGGTGGTCGAACATCCGGCAGGCGCTGGATGTGCTGCTGGAGGGGATCTCCCGGCCTTGAGGCCAGCCCTCTCGATATCTCGCCTGCGCTTGGTAGCCGAGCGCTCCGCCGCTTCCCTCCCTGTCTCCCAGTCCCAGTGGCGGGCCTTGGGCATCTGGATCAGGAGCAATCGGCTCGCCCTCTTCCTCCTGGCCGGCCTGGTGGGATTGGGCGGAGGCCTCGGCGCGGTGGCATTCCGGTATCTGATCTACCTGTTCACCTGGCTGAGCACCGGCCGTGCCACCTTCGGTCAGTTCGGGCTCGTTCCGAGTCCTCACTTTCCCGGTCTCGGGATCTGGTTCATAGTCCTAGCGCCCGTCATCGCCGGTCTGATCTATGGGCCCATCATCTATCTCTGGGCCCCCGAGGCCAGGGGGCATGGAGTCCCCGAGGTGATGATGGCGGTGGCGGAGAGAGGTGGCCGCATCCGC
>DATLQZ010000047.1:0-2436 GCA_035534915.1 Candidatus Dormiibacterota bacterium | reverse complement strand
GCCGAAGTCCATGTGGCCGCCGCCTTCGACCAACTGGGCCGTCCGCTGGGCCACCTGGAGATCCCCACCACACCGGCGGGGTATCGCCAGGTACTGGTGTGGGCCCGCGGACTGGGGTCTGTGGTCGCCTTCGGAGTGGAGGGGACTGGCTCGTACGGGGCAGGTCTAGCTCGCTACCTTGCCAACGCGGGATGCCAGGTGCTAGAGATCAACCGGCCCAACCGTCAGACCCGCCGGCGGCGGGGCAAGTCGGACCCGATTGATGCCGAGGCGGCTGCTCGTGCCGTGCTGGCTGGTGAAGCCCATTGCGTTGCCAAGGCCGACACTGAGACCGTGGGGATGGTCCGGGCCCTCCGGGTCGTCCGCCGCTCTGCCCTCAAGGCTCGGACCCAAGCATTCAACCAGGTGCAAGGGATCCTCGTCTGCGCCCCAGCACCACTGCGTGAGGAGTTCCGCAAGCTGTCGATGGAGAAGTTGGTCCAGCGTGCCGCGGCCTTCCGCCCGGGCCCAGCGACCACTGCCACCGCCGCCAGCAAGCTGGCGCTCCGGAGCCTGTCCATACGGCATCAGGCGCTGACCGATGAGATCGAATTCCTGGATTTAGAGTTGCGCCGCCTGACCATGTCCACCGCACCAGCGCTCTGCCGCCTGAAGGGAGTGGGGCCGGACGTAGCCGGTGCACTCCTGGTAGCGGCGGGAGACAACCCTGAGCGCCTGCGGTCGGAGGCGTCCTTTGCCAGCCTGTGTGGGGCTTCGCCCATCCCGGCCTCGTCCGGCAAGACGAACCGCTATCGGCTCAACCGGGGAGGCGACCGAATCGCCAACAACGCGCTCTGGCGGATTGTCATGGTGCGTCTGGCCACCGACCAGGAGACCCGGAATTACATGGTCCGTCGGACACTGGAAGGGCGCTCCAAGCGAGAGATCATCCGCTGCTTGAAGCGCTACGTAGCTCGGGAGGTGTACCGGACGCTTCTCGCCCCCGCAGTCCTTGCGGTGAGTGCGTGACTGCAACGGCTGGCACTGCGGTGGTCCCTTGCCGTGCTGCGCGGAGTCCGTGGCCGTGAAGGAACTCGCCGAAGGGCTTGACAAACCATAGGAGCATCTCGACGCCCTGCTTGGCTACGTGTCGAACTCGGACCAGGACAGTTTGCGGGAGATCCTCGGGCGCACTTTGCAGGCCCTGATCGAGGCCGAAGCGGCCCAGGTGGTGGGAGCCCAGCCCCACGAGCGCAGTGCGGGCCGGCTGGGCTACCGCAACGGGCACCGGCCGCGGACGGTGGACACCAGGGTGGGGCGGCTGGAGCTGGAGATCCCCAAGTTACGCCAGGGGAGTTTCCTGCCCAGTCTGCTGGAGCCCCGGCGGCGGATTGAGCGGGCGCTCTGGGCAGTGATCCAGGAGGCCTACGTGCACGGGGTGAGCACGCGCAAGGTGGACGACCTGGTGGCGGCGATGGGCGGCTGCCATGTCTCCAAGAGCGAGGTGAGCCGGATCTGCCAGGAGCTGGATGCGGAGCTGGCACTGTTCCGGGAGCGGCCCCTGGACGACGCCGCCTACCCCTACGTCTGGTTCGACGCGACGTACGAGAAGGTGCGGGAGGGGGGTCGGATTGTGAGCCAGGCGGTGGTGGTGGCGATTGGGGTGAGGGAGAGCGGCGAGAAGTGCGTCCTGGGGGTGGCGGTGGGTGCCAGCGAGACCGAGGCCTTCTGGCTGGAGTTCTGCCGCTCCCTGGTGGCCAGGGGACTCTCCGGGGTGCTGCTGGTGATCTCGGACGCCCATGAGGGGCTGCGGAGCGCGCTGGCGCAGTGCTTCGCCGGCGCCAGCTGGCAGCGTTGCACGGTGCATTTCCTGCGCAACGTGGTGGCCGCCTGCTCCCGCCTGGACGCCCCGGCGGTGCTGGCACTGGTGAAGACGGTGTTCGCCCAGCCCAGCCAGCAGGCGGCGAGCCAGGCGATCTCCCAAGCGCTGGAGTTGCTCGAGCCGAGGTACCCCAAGGTGGCAAGGCTGCTGCGCGACGCCGAGCAGGACATCCTCGCCTACCTGACGTTTCCCACTGAGCACTGGCGTTCCATCCGCTCCACCAACGCCCTGGAGCGGGTGAATGCCGAGATTGACCGCAGGGCCAAGGTGGTGGGCATCTTCCCCAACAGCGCTTCCCTGCTGCGGCTCGCCACCGCGGTGCTGCAGGAACACCACGACGAGTGTCAGGACGGACGCTGCCACTTCTCCCAACAGTCCATGGCCCGGCTGGACCCCGCCAACCAAAACCGCCTCACCAACCCCCTTGACTGCGGGCTTAGCGGCCTGATGAATCTACCCCTAGCGTCCGCCCGAACTTACACCAACGATGGGACTTGACTTTTCGAATTCAAACTGCTCCCTCGCGAGCCCCGCTCACCCTACTTTTGACCCCCTCGCGTGTCAAAGTCCGGCTT
>DATLQZ010000046.1:0-14011 GCA_035534915.1 Candidatus Dormiibacterota bacterium | reverse complement strand
CGGAGCGCAGCCCCGCCGGCGCGGGGCGCGGGGCGCGGGGCACGGTGGGCCTGCCGGTGGGCTGGCGGGCGGTGGGCGTGGCGCGGCGGGCCGGCGGCTGGGCGCTGGGCGCTGCCGGCTCGAGCTCTCCCCGCTGCGCGGGGCCCCGGCTGCTAGGGCTGGGGCGTCAGCGGGCGCAGCAGCGGGTGCTGAGCCTGGGCCAGCGGCCCGAGCGTGTCGGCTCGAGGGTCACTGGCCCAGGGCAGCGGCTCAAAGGGCTCCTGGGCCCTCCCAGCGCCCATAACGGGCACCGTGCGCCCATCTGCCAGCACCCACCGATGGGTGTATGGGCCCTGAAGCCGGAAGGTCTGATCGGGCTGCACGTAGCCCTCGCGGGAGCCGTGAGCCATCTGCCAGGCCAGCTTGGGCCAGCCCCGCACCACGAACCGCCCATGCTCCACCTCAACCGCCCGGTGGCTCAACCCCGAGAAGTGCCGGCGACCGTCAGCCTCAAGGTGCTGCGGGCCCCACAGCCCGAGCCGAGATATTGACCGCTTGCGCCTCAGCGTCAGCGGTGCGGTCACCGCCTCGAGCCCACTTAGCAGCGGGCCGGCTGCCGCCTCCACAATCAGCCCGTCAGTGTCACACTGGGCCACCTCGGCCCCTGGCACACACTCAAGCACCCGAGTCAGCCTGAGCCTTACGTGACTTTCAACCCAGGCCAGGATCGCCGGGTAACTGTTCTCCCCCTCCTGGTCGCTTCGCACGTGCCAGCGCCGCCCGCCCAGGTCCACCATCGCCGCCTTGCGGCCAGTACCGGCCACCAGCCCCTCTTCGATTCCCCAGCCGGCGACGGGCGAGCAGGGAAGCTCAGTCACCCCAAAGCTACGTTGGGCCCACTTGCCGATCACCGCCCGGCCCCAGCCGTGCGCGGCTGCCCTGGCGGTGGGTGGCGACTCAGGCTCAAGCCCATCGTCAACCCTTATCACCCACTGGGCCCACCGTTGCAACGGCTGCCCGAGCCAGTGAATTTGACCGGGGCCAACTGCCTCGAGGCAGCCCAGGGCCCGCGCTTCGGCAATCTCAGGGTCAGCTAGCGTGGTGGTGAAGGTGCCCACCGGGTAAAATACCTGGCCCCGCCAGCGCACCGGCCAGCGTGGCACGTCAGTGGTCAGGGTCACCTTGGCCAGGATTCCTTTGTTATTCCCCCCGATCAGCGGCGAGTCAATTGGCAGCGACTCAAACACCGGACCGCGCCGGCGAGGCAGCAGCAGCTGCGCCGCCACCTGGGGATAAGCGTGCCGGAAATCCATCTCCACCCAGCGGCCACGCTTAGGGTCACTCACCCACCACGTGTCCCGCCGGCCACCGTAAACCGCCCTCCGATCACGCTCGAGGTGCCCTAGGTCCGAGTCGATCACCACCCGATCCTGCACCCTGAAATGCCGCATGGCATTCCAGCCCGTCGCGCTACCCGTCAGCGACCAAACACCGAGCCCCTTACCCTCCCACCAGCCCATCAGTTCAGCCAGGGCCCGATCTAGTATCTCAACGTCAGCCCGGCAGCGGGCGAGCCATAGGGCCTCAGAATCTCCGTTGTCTGGGAGGGCAGGCTTGACCATCCCCAGACTGGCCCCGATCTGCTCGAGCGGCAGCCGCAGCCACCCCCAGGAATCCACCAGCGTCAGGTGACGCCGCCCGCGTCGGAGCCGCACCCAGGGAGAATCACCAGTGACGGCTAGTCCAGTAACCTCCCAGCCTCGAGCCACCAGCACCAGCGGCAGCCTCGAGGTGACTAGATCGAAGCTGAGATTATGGGCATATACCCACAGCGACGGCACCCCCACAGTCGCAGCCTCAACGCACTCTGCTAATTCGTCGGCGGTATGGCCCCACCAGTCAGCGACCCTGAGCCGTTCTGAAACGCCGGCCCGGCGACGCCGGCGTCGCGCTGCCCACAGCCGCAGCGTGTGCATGGTCGAACCGGCCTCAACCCGCTGAGAAGTCTCAGTATCGATCACCAGATAAGCGCCAGGGGCCCTCACCGAGTCATTAGTACGGAGCCGATGAATTGGCACCTGGCGCGGTTCTGGCAAGGGCACAGCGAGGCAGCTAGAAAGCGTTTACGTGAACGTTTGAGATCCCCAGCGATGCCTCAGCGCCATAATTGCCGGCCATCATCGCCGCGTCAGCGGTCACCCCAGAAATAAGTTCGCCAGCCGTCGCGGGCAGGCTGCCGTAATAGTAGGTGGTTGACCAGATCGTGCTCTCTGCCCCGTCGATCCTGAGCGTATTCTGAAAGCGCACCTCCCAGGCCGGCGCGAGCGCCTGTTCCTGCAAAGTTCGCCCGTAGGGTGCCTGCCCGATCATGGCTGAAGTCAGCCCCGCCTCAGCGGCTGCTGAGCCCAGGGCCTCGCCGGCGGTTCGCACCTGCACCGCCATGCTACGCAGCTGATTGACAGCCAGAAACGCGCCGGCAGGAATCGGTATTCCCATCGCATCAGAAGCACCGCGCAGAGCGGTCCACACTTCGGCGGTACTCGCCCGGCTACCCACAGCCCCTTGAATCGCGCCCCAGTAGGGCATCAGCGCCTGGGCCCCAGCCGACAGGTCACCCATCAGCCGGCCTCGAGGGTGCCCCGAGCGTGTCCGAGCTCTGCCCAGCGGGCGAAGGTATCACCGCCCAGCCGGGCAAGCGCCTGAGCGAGCGGTTCGGAATGGGGGAACAGCACCTCGGGCGGTGCGCCTGGGGGGAGCCAGGGAAGCGCGAACCCGCCCCGACCCAACCGCTCGCCCCAGTTCCATGCCGCCAGTTCACTGTTTGTCTGAGGCACCACGCCGCGCATTCGTCGCGGCCCTCCGCTGCCGATGCGAGTCGAGCGATAGCGGGGTCTCCGACTCCGACTCCGCAGGGGGGGGAACGCCGGCGGAATCTTCCACCGGCTCGCCATCCTCGCCCTCGCCGGAACCGTCATCGGGCGGGTGTTCCGCCGGCACGCCGCCCACCGCCTGCACTAGCAGAGCCGCCCACTGAATAGTGCAGGGCCCGCACAGGAACAGCTGCTCTCCGGTGGTCGTGTCCCCGATCACGTAGGCTGCCGGCTGCCCATCCTCCGAGTCGCAGGGAATCGAGCGAGCCACCGTCAGGCTACCCGCTGAGACTTTTGGTGCAGGTTTATCGACACGGTATCGAGAGAGAACCCATTGTGGGGATCGTGGCCGGCGTTCGCGTGGCCGCTAAGGGCCACGAGTAGGTCAAGGTGCCCCAGGGCCCCGCTGCCGGCAATCTTCGCCGCAGCGTCAACCGCCGACTGCACCTGATGCCGAGTCTCGGGGCCCCATTCGCCTGCCTGCTGCTGACCGTCGAGCGCCGCCGCATCGAGTACCCTTGCCGCCGCCACCTCGTCTGAACCCGCCGGAATCACCGCGCTAATTGACCAACTCACGTTATACCCCCGTTCGCTTGCAAAGCCAGTTTATAAGCCACAGCCGCACCCGCACCCGCCTAGTCACTCGCCCCCCCCAGAGCCGTTATCGCGTCCTCGGACCCACCCGATGCCCGTCTGATCGCCTCACCTGCCAGGTCAGCCCGCAGTAAATACACTCGGCGGTGACCGTGGGCAGGGCCAACCCGCTACCAGTTCCCTCGCGCCGGCTGAGATGATGCTTGCCCCCGCACCTGGGGCACGTCACCGTCACCGCACCTCGAGGGGCACGGTGACCATTGTGGGGCCTCAACCCATCCCCCCCTGTCGGCCATCGAACCGCTCAGCCGCCAGCTTCGCCCGCTGCCAGGCAGCCTCAGCGTGAGGCAGCAGCCGCGCCGCCCATGCCTGCATATCAGGGGCCAGTGGCCGGAGGGGCAGTTGACTCTCGGTGAGTCCCTTGCCGGCCTCGATTCGCCTTAGATCCTCGCAGGCTCGCCAGGCATCACGCTCAAGGGCCCGCAGTCGTGCCCTCTCGAGCTTGAGATCAGGCACCGTCATCCTCCCAGGTGGTCACTTTGAAGGGTCCGAGCCCTTCAGCCGGCGCTGAAGCTCGAGAACCGCCAACCGCCGCCGCCGCCGGGAATTCCGCCGAGCGCGGAACCCCAGGGCGACGACGGCCAGCACCATGCCCAAATAGATCGCCCAGAACAGAACCTGCAGCGCCATCAGCCTGCCTTGAGCACCTCGAGGTGCTGAGGCTTGTATCCCGCCTTGGTGGGTCGCTGCGCCTCGCGCAGCACCACGCTCAGGGGAACCCACCCAGCCGCCGCCGCCTTGACTACCTGGGCCATCACAGACACCGCCCCGGTGGTCGCCGTCAACTTCTCCCCTGTCTCAAGCTCCACTAGATCGAGGATGAGATAGAAGCCTGGCCCATGTGCATAGTCGCTGGGAGCCTTGCGCACCGCCGTGATCCTTACTGGCACGTTGAGAAGTGCCGAAAGGTCGCGTGAATCCCAGGGCTGATCTAATTCCTCCGGCGAGCTTGCGTCAAATAGCGCCTCAGCGATCCGCTCAGCCCCGTCACCGTCGCTGCCCTCAGCGTCAGGAATCGCCGCCGCTAGTTCCTGCCACCGCTGCACCGTGCTGGGAGCCATCGCCAGGTCAGTCGTCGTTGTCGCAACGTCATCTGCCATGCCTGTTTACCCCTTCCTGTTGCGGCCGGCTCGCGCCGGCCTCCGATAATCGCCGGCCAGTTCGGCCAGTTGATTGAACATCTCGAGCACCCCCTCGCGTGGGAGATAGTCATTCACCCAGGGCTGCCGCAGCAGCGCCTGCTGCCTGTCGATCTCGAGCCCCAGCTGCTCGAGCCGGGCGGCTCGCTGGCGGGATAGACTCGAGCCAGCCTTCACCGGCACAACGGTGCTCACTTAGCACCCTCGAGCACCGGCCCCACCGCGTGCGGCCCGATCAGCCCGCTTGCCATTGACTCGCGCTCCCAGTCCTGGGCCCGGCTGATCTCGAGAATGGCACCCCTCAGCGCCACACCGGCCGGGCACCCAACCGTGAACCGCTCGCGCCGGCAATCCTCACACAGCCGCTCATGGGCATGGCCCGCTTCGGCAATCGCCAGGATAAGCTCATGGCTCGCAATCATCGGGTACTCGATCTTGCCCTGGCAGGTCACAGTATCTTCCGCCGCTCTGCCGAAGTCGCCAGCAGGGCCGGGCCCGCGATGACCTCTTGGGCAATTGCGCTGGCAGTCCGATTGACAGGCCGCTGGCGCAGTAGTCCGTCCTCATCAATCATCATCCAGTGGTGGCCCCGATACCCAGCGGGCAACTCCACCACCACAACGAACCCGCCTACCTGCTGCTGCACGTCCTCAAAGCTAGGAATGCCCTCGCCAGTGAGATCGACAGTTTTGCCATGCTCAGTGATAAATAGCACTTCGGCCTCCTTATGAATCCCTGCCCAGAGCATAGCAGGGCGGAGGCAACTTAGGCGCACGTTGCGCGAACGTTGCGCGAACGTTACGCAGAGAACGGGGCGGCAAGCTCGCAGCGGGAAGGGGGATTCAGCTGGCGGCTAACCGAAGGTGCAATAGGCGATCGGTGGCCGCGAACCTGCCAGCCCCAGCGCCGATGATACCAGCCGGCAGCAGGCCGGGCCGGGTCAAGCAACCTTCAGGGCTGCCTCAATCCGGGACACCACCGCCAGCGTCGCAGGGTCGCCCGTCGCCTTGAGCTCAGCCAGCAGGGCAGCCAGCGAGTTGAGGTTCTGCTGAGAAGTGCTCAGCACCGACTGCATCCAACCCACGAACGACACCTGGCCGCTAACCGCCCGAGCCAGCCCATCGAGAAACGCCTGCATCTGAGCCTCGTTCATGCCGCCTCCCCACAATTCAGGATCTATCGCACTCAGATCATACCCTGGCGGCAGCGCGTGCTGAAACTGGGTCGCCACCGAGCCCGTCGCCAGGTGAAGCGTCGGATCGTTCCAGTCGGCCAGCCAATAGAGAGGGTCAGCCACCGCCTGGGCCACGAACGCAGCCTTAACCTCGGGCCAGGTGCTCAGATTGCAATAAACCTTCGGCACCACCCCGGCCAGCCGCCGGCGAAGCACCCAGCCGGGAGCCTGACCCGGCGTTGCGTCGCCATTCTCAACGTCGAGCGCATCGCCATCGTCGGTGCTGGCAATCGTGGCGATCCGCACCAGCAGCGAGCCAGGGAACGCGGCCCAGCCCTCAGCCGGCCAGCGCCAGGGCCCGTCACAGTAGCCGGCGACCGCATATAGCCCCTTGGGCAGGTTCGTATAGGTGACCCCATCGGCCATTGTCTCAATCACGCCGACCGCCCCGGTGCCGGCTCCGACTCGCGCTCCCTGGCGATCCGTTCGGCCTCCTGCACGACGGCCCGGTGCAGTTCCTGCTGCCGCGTTCGGTGCAGCGCCAGGTGCTCGCGCACCACTTCCGCCTGCGGCGACTTAGCCATTAACTGAGCTTACCCCTTCAGGTGACGTTGCCACTGGGCGAGGGGCCCAGGGGAGGCTGATTAGGCTGGGCAGCGTGCATTGTCACACTCAGCACCACCCAGGCATCATAGGGGGTATAGCCGATATTCTCGAGCTCCTGCTGGGCTGCTGTCTGATCGAGTATGCCGTACTTGTAAGCATCGGCAATCTGAGACTCAGTGAGCAGCCGCACCGTCGCGCCGAGCTCGAGATCCCAGATCGTAAAAGTCTCAGTCACCTGTTCCTGCTGCACCCCCAGCTGCTGAAGGGCGGTAACCGCTGCTGAGCGCGTGATCTTATGAGCCAGGTACAGAGAGCCCACTTTGGTGATCGCGGATTGCAGCAGGGTCAGCTGGTGGCGCAGGTCAGTCACCGACTCGAGATAACCCGCCTCAGTTGCCGAGTATCCGAGATCGGCCAGCAGCGTGTCGGCCTCAGACTTAGGAATTGCCTTTGCCTGATAGAGCTCGAGCACCGTCGATTCCGCCAGCTTCTTAGCAGCCGCCACCTTCGAACCGCTCGCGTCTGCCGAGTACGCCGCCGAGAGCGTGGCCGACAGTCCCGATTCCTGATATAGCTGCTGCGCCTCGGCGGTGCTGATGACGCCGGCGCGCTCGAGCGCGGTTATTGTGCGAGGCGGTGGCAGGTAGACCGCCAGCTGCTCAAACATCGGCTCCCACTTGTCCTTACTCGAGCCCTCATAAATACCCTGCTGCAGGGAGAGAACATTTGGCCCGGTGCCGCGCATGGGGATAATTCCGCGCCGCTGAAGCTCGATCAGTTGGCTGGGCCCCGGTGGGTCGCCCGTCGTGTCATACAGGATGGTCGCGTTCGCATCATCGTATCCGTTCTGGTAAAGGATCTTCCGCGCCTCAGCTTCGCTGATCTGCCCGCGAACCCAGGCATTGGTGGCATCTGCCGCCGAGATCGGCTGCAGGCCCATCTGTTCGATAAGCGGTATCCACTTGTCAGCGACCCGCGACTCACGAATGCCCTGCGACAGGCTCACATCCTTTGCGCCCGAGCCCGCCTGCGGGATGAACCCGCGCCGATAAGCCTCGAGCAGGAAAGTCAGGCCGGGCGGCTGGCCGATATTGTCGATTAGGTGCTGCAGGTTCTCGGGGCTGATGCCCGTCTGTTTCGCCATCGCCTCAGCAGTGGCTAGGTCAATATGGGATCGCATCACCATGTCTGCCAGATCCGCCGGCGATAGCGGCACGTCAGGCATGATCGGCCAAACTAGGTTCTGCAGTTCCTGCACCAGCGGCGACAGGGCCCCGCTGATGATCTGGCCCAGGATCTGATAGGTGAACATCTGCTGCACTAACTCAGCGTTTGGCAGCAGATCAGAGAGCGCCCCTAAAACGGGAACCCCTGGCACGACTCAGCCCCGCCTGTCAGTCATCGGTGCAGGTGCTCAACCGCCGGCCAGTGAAGATGAGCCCGCAGGCCCACCCGTCGCGCTTCAGCAGATAGCGCCACGCTCAAGACTTGCCAAGTCGCAGCGCCCCAGCGCGACACGCCGGCCTGCCCCTGAAACGGTCGCCTGAGCATGGTAAACCCGAGCGCGAAATCATCGGCCCATTCTGCGCCCTCGCAAACAGGCACCATCGAGTGCCCATCGAAGCCAGCATGGGCATAAACCGACTCGGGCCGGCCCGTCGTCGGCGGGTGCGCCAGGTACGCCTGAGCACAGATCGGCGCCTGGCAGCCCAGCAGTCCGGAGAGCGCCCAGGGGGTCGGCACCACGTCATGCTCGAGCACCAGCAGCTGCTGCCCCTGGCCCCACAGCAGAGCCAGCCAGCGGGTATAGTCGCCCCAGTCATCGCAGGGAGCATCGAGCACCGCGACAGAGCCCATTCGCCTAATGCCCGCCAGCGCCGCCCAGGTTGAGTCTTTGGCCCCTCCGTCGACGGCGTAAGGGTGGAGCAGCACCGTGCCCACTAACGGGCCCCTGCGGCCCGCACAGCGGCACTCACGCGCCCAGGCCCACCACCGCCTTGAGCCCTGAATCTACTGCCTGGGCCATCGGCGTAACTACACCCTCAATCAGCCCGGCGGTGCCCTTCGGGTCAGCGATGAAAGCTGCCAGCAGAGCGAACAGGGCCCCGGACTCGATGTATCCCCCGAGTGCGGAGAGATCCTGCCCGAACTGGCCCAGGTTATTGCAGAGCGGATCACCGCAGGTCTGCCGGAACTGAGTCAGCTCCTCAGCCAACGTCACCACCTGAGCCACCACGCCGGCGATGCCCACCGTCAGGGTGCCGGTCAACGCCGTATTCAGCGCCCCTTCCTGCTGCTGGGCCCAATCGCGCACCGCCGTCACTTCCTGAGTTGCGAATGCCTGCGCCTGGGCCAGAGAGTCGGCAATCTGAGCCTCTGCACCAGCCAGGCCACCCGTCACCAGCGACTCAAGCGTGCTCCGATCCTGGGCCACCACGCCGGCCAGTTGGGCCACCTCAGCAGCCGCCAGAGCCTCAGCCGCCGTGATGTTCGCCTGGGCGGTGGCGAGCGCCACCCCGGCCACCTGCTCGGCGTACTGCGCCGCGTGACTTATCCCCACCGCAATATCAGCCTCAGCAGTGGCAAACAGGGAGTAAGTCAGCGACTGCGCCCCGGCCCAAACTCCACCGATGCTCTTGTTTAGGATGGCGACGTTCTCAGCGACAATCGCATTAAGCTGAATCCACACCGCCGGCACCACCACGTTGACCGCCGTGTGAATCGCGTTATACACGCCGCCGAAGGTATCCTCCACCCCCTGAAATAGCGCACCGACAGCATCTGGCACCCACAGCGCAATTGCGATGAGCGGAGTAACCGCGAAGTCGAGCCAGCCCTGGGAGGTGCTAACGGCCCATGAAACTGCACTCTGCAGATCGGCGGCAAGGGTGCGGCCCACGAATGGGATATACCGAGCCAGCAGCGGCCCGAGCACCTTCACCAGAATATCGAGCCCCAGCATCAGCAGCAGAGCCATCGCCGCGATGGCAATAAGGGAAAGATCGGCAACGCCGATGACAATTGGCACGGTCAGCCGCTGCCGCTAAGCCCGCCCACCTCATCCATCAGCGCCGCCCGCGCTGCGACCAACTCACGCACCCTGGCCGCATTGTATTGCGCCTGGGGGACAAACACCGTCCCCTGATGCCCCTGCCCGGTGGTGAACATGATTGACACCCCCGGCACCAACTGGTGCTGATCGTTGAACTGCTGGCCCTCAATCTGCCCCGTTACCTGCCAAGCCGAGAGCGCCGGCGCGGGTGGCGGTGAACTGTCCACGGCTTAGATCCCCCTCTGAGCGGCCAACTGGCCGAGATACTGCTGCAGCTGCACGAACCGCTGATAGCGGTTCGGGGTATTATATTGCACCTCCCACTGAAGCTGCCCCCAAGCCCACTGTAGGCCAGCCTGCCCCTGCAGGCTCACGTTACCAACCTGCCCGCCGCTGGGCCCGATCAGCATTAGTGAGCCACCGGCGCGGGCGATGCGCCACCCTGAACGAGCACGGCGGCACCAGCGGCAGCAGCTGCGGCCAGCCCGTTAGCCGACTTGACCGCCTCTTGCATGGTCACCGCGTCAGCCGCCCTCGAGGCCAACTGCGCCGTCGTGCTCATCGTATAAACCCCCTGCCCAAACAGGGCAGTATAGGCTACCCCGGCGAACGCGGCGAGCGTCGAAGGAATTTGCACAGCCTCTGCCTTGAGCGTGTCGATGATGACCACCGCCCCCAGGATCGCGGTCAGAAATGCACACAGTCCAGCCAAGATCAGCAGCTGCCCCAAGTTCCGCACAGGCAAGGGCATCAACCGCTCGAGCTCAAGCTGGCGGCCGGGATGGGCTGAAGCACCGCCACCAGCGCCGGAACGGTAGTTGGAAGCACTAGGAACCTGACATACACGACGTGATCGTACTGCCCCAGATTATAGCCCGCCAGCTGCCAGCCGCCCGAGTCGATCTGGTCCTGCAGGGGCCAGCTGATCTGTTCGTCGTCGGTGACTATAAACTGCCCCGGCTGCTCAGGGATAACCGTCAGACCCGATGCCCAGAGGGCGAACCCCATCTGGCCCCTGGCCCCAGCAGGCACCTTAATGTCGATCTGCACCACCACGCGGGGAGGCATCACCAGATCGGTCACCTGGGGCCCCGCCTGGGAGGTGCCCGCAGGGATGGTCACCTCAAAGCTGCGGATCTCGGATGCGGGCACTACTCACCCCCAAGAACGCTACGCGAGATCATAGTTTAGAAATCCCAGCAGGCTCAGAGACACACCGAGCGATGTTGGCTGAATGTCGATCCCGTCGCCGGCGGGCAGAACCCGCCCCTCGAAGTCAACCGGAATCGGCACAGTAGTAATCGGCGCAAAGTAGCCGAGAGGCACCCCTGAAGTTGACTTTAGCAGTATATATCCCGTCGTCGTGCCTGACCACTGAAGTGTGCCCTTGCGCGGCCTGACCGACTTGCCAGCCGTGCCGGCGAGCAGGTGATACACAGTGCTCGCCGTCAAGCCAGCCAGAATAGCCAGCCCATCAGCCGGCGGTTCTGGAACGTTCTGTACCGAGTTGCCGGCGGGCCCCTGCACCCCCTGCACCCCCTGCGGGCTGGCGAGATTGCCACCCGAGATAAACGCAGTTACCGCCTCGCCACCAGCCACGCCGATGACTGGCAACGGCTGCCCGCCCACCACGCCGGCCACCGGCACCGGCGAGAACGTACTGCCCACCACGCCCGAGAACCCGCCACCCATAAAGGCATACACAATGACCACCACCTGAGCGGGTGCGGTGCCTGGGCGAGTCGGAAAATCCACCGTCAGCGTATAGGGCCCATCGGCGTCAGCGGGTATCCAAACAGGAACAGGCCCGCCCTCATTAGCCCCAATGGTCACCGATGAGAGGTATTCATAGCCCGTGACCGCGCCCTGAAGGAATATCGTGCCGGGATACCCCACCGGAGCCAGCATTAACATCAGCCCAGTTGCCGAGTCTGGGGGATTCAGCTGCACCGTTGCGCCCGTAGCCCCTGCGGCCAGCGATAAAGCCGCCAGCGGAATGGGCGCTAGGCTAGTGCGCGAAGTCCAGTCGGGCAGATCCCCAGCCATCAGGCCGGGCCCCTACGCACGCCAGTTGGTGAAGTGGGCGACCAACGCGCCCAGAATCGCCCCGCCCAGGAATATGCCAGCCCCGCTGATCTTGGGAGACTTCGCAATTGCGCCGGCGGTGATCCCTGAGATAGTCGGCCCACCAGAGATGATCGCCCACGCCTCATAACTCAGGGCCACCACGAACCCCAGCGCCAGCAGAGCCCCAGCGCCCGCTAGAGCCGCCTCGGCGTAGCGCACAGCCTCACCCCTGCCCGCGAACCCGGCGGGCATACACGGCCCCCCTGACCGACCCGGCGACCACGCTGAGATAGATCCCCTGGACCATCAGCACGCCGTTGTCGCCCAGCCAGAGCTGGTCGCTGGCGCCTTGCGCCAGGTCAAGAGCGGCCACCAGAGTGCCGCCCGTCCCACCGCCGTCGTAAATGTCCACCGTGGCAGCGGCGGCGCCGGTAGTCTCACGCAGGCTGAACCCATAGAACACGTACCGGCCCCCCGCCAGCACCTCGCTGCTCGACGTGGTCGGCACCGGGATGGGCCGAGCCGGACCCGGTGCGGGAAGGTCGATCTCCAGCACCACCGGAGAGAGGCCCGGGGCGGGCTCAGCCATGCCCCATCAGCTGCTCAGGTTCTGGCTCATCTCCGCGAGCATCAGCTGCACCTTGACAGCGGTGCTCGCCGCCGAGTCACAGCAGGACGCGTACACCGACCCCGCATTGGCCGAGTTGAACACCGGGATATGAGGGCGCCCCGAGCGGAGCGCCTGGCGGATGAAGTAGTCGGTGGTGTCCTGAGTCAGCACCGTGGCGGGACCGCAGATGCGGAGGTTCCCCGTCTCCTGGCCCTTGATCCCCACCGCCGCCACCGCCACGTCAGTCAGATAGCCCAGCACCGCATAGTCAGTATTCGCGTGCAGCAGGTTCTCAGTCGTGGTGATGACGGTATCTTCCCACTGGCCGGCGGTGGCATTCGAGGTGCAGGCCACCTCGAGCACCTTCATAGACTTAATATTGCCCGCAAGATCGCCCCAGTTGTGCAGCCGTGCGCTGGCCCCGAGCAGGTTCGTATAGTAGTTCACCATCAGGGCCACCAGCACGTCTGATGCGGTGCCGAATCCGATAACCGACAGCGTGTCCTGGGGAGTCAACGGCTGGCCCACATCCTGCGGCAAGTCATGCACGCCCGGTGCCTGGGCAGAGATAACCTGAATCCCCTCAACATTGTCATGGAACATGGGCGACTTCACGTTGAGGGTCATTGTGTGCGCAGCCTTGGTGATTAGCTGCTCGAGAATGCCCCGATCAGTCGCCGCGAATGAGCGCACGGTGAAGCTGTCGCCAGTCGCCGGAGTCATGGCAGCAGAAACGGCAGCAGTTGCCATTGTCACCTCAGCCAGCACCGTATCGATTGCCAGACCCATTATGTAACCGCCTCCGTAAAGTTCTGTTGAGTTCCGCTCGCCCAGTCAGTCAGGCCGGCGCAGCCTACGAGCCGGCAGGCTTGGAATACTTCGCCATGCCCTGCACGAACGAAGTCATCCTGGCGATGTTCTGGTCAAGGGTGCCACGCGCCGGCAGCGCGTTAACCTGCGACTGGATGTAGGGCAGCAGCGAAGTCATCACCTGAGTAAACTTCGGGATTGCCGCCGTGGCCCCGGTGGCGATACGCGGGATCCCCTTGTTGATCGTGTCCTGCTGCCAGGTATTCAACGGAACCGCAGCGGTACGCGCCGCCCACTTCGCCGCGTTCGCCTGCACGTTCTGCACGTAGGCTGCCTGCTGCCGAGCCGCCGCCTGGCCGGGAGAAGTGGTGACGCCCTGCACGCCGGCGGTGATCTTCGAAGTGGACGATGCCAGCCGAGCAGCCCAGTTTGCAGCTACCTGATCGGGTGTTTGAGTGGTCAAGACTTATCTCCCAGCTGCCGGATGAGGCCGGCCCATCCCTTTGGCCCAGTTTGAGAGGTACTTCTCCCACGCTGGGCCCGTCCTGCTATTCATCTGCCGCACCGACTCGATCATATGGCGGCTCGAGCACGCGGCACACAGGAACGCCCTGCCCCGATAGGCCGGCTTGACCGTGGCTGCCCCGCAATCGTCGCAGGGCCGAGCGTGCAGAGTTCGCACCCCCGGAGCATAACGCACCGCCCCAGCCCCTGCACAGTCGGGTGGTCAAAGTCGTGGCGATATTCGCTGCTACCCGTAGCACCCCACCCATGCCCGCGCCCACGCGAGCGAGCCATGTTTCACGTGAAACAGCTGCCAGGGCCCACCAGCCAGCGGCGACCGAGCCAGGCTGGCCGCGACTGGGCAGTCGCCAGGCCGGCACAGACTCGCCGGCAAGCTGCCACCACCTGCCACCCAGAATGCCACAGCCCGCCACCCAGAACGCCACAGCCTGCCAAGTCGGCGAAATCGCGCCTTCCCCACCTTGTGCCCTGAGCCCACCACCCCACCCCGCAGCGGGCCCACCCCCCGCCGCAGGCCGCGCTCCG
>DATLQZ010000045.1:0-2994 GCA_035534915.1 Candidatus Dormiibacterota bacterium | reverse complement strand
GGTAGAGGCCGAGAGCGTGGCCTATCTGGTCTGTGGGGAGAAGGGCTTGGAGACTGGGGCCTATTCCTTCGCGTACCTCACTGGCTGGGGCGGGAACACCGTCGATGGACCCACGGCCACTCTGGCAGCCAGCGCCAAGCGAATCCAGGAGGTCGCCCGCACGATCGTATCTGAGCTGACTCCCGCAGATAGCCCAACTCTGGAGATCGAGAAGAAGGCCGCCGCCTACCGGGAGCGGCGCTCTGCCGAGTTCGAGGCGCGGACGCGCAGTCACCCTCGCCGCCGGACCGCGTACTCGCGCTGAGGACAAGGGCATGGCGCCGTCCGCTGTTAAAATCTGGCAGGTAATCTCCAGGAACCGCCTGCCCAAGCATCCATGGAGGGATGACAGTGAAGATCGTCTGCCTGCTTGACCAAGGCTTCGAGGACTCGGAGTTCCAGGACCCGTACGATCAGTTCCGGGCCGCCGGCCACGAGGTCACGGTGGTCGGATTCAAAGCCGGTCAGGAGCTGAAGGGCTACCGGGGCCGGGTCTCAGTGGCCACGGACCGGGGCATCGCGGAGGTCCGCCCGGAGCAGTTCGACGCGCTCTTCCTGCCCGGTGGCTCCTCCCCCGACCATCTGCGCGCGAGCACCGAGATGGTCGAGTTCGTGAAGGCATT
Source organism: Candidatus Dormiibacterota bacterium (assembly GCA_035534915.1). GTDB lineage: Bacteria > Chloroflexota > Dormibacteria > Aeolococcales > Bog-877 > AG-12. The sequence continues at coordinate 2,332 of DATLQZ010000045.1, read as the reverse complement.
CATGGCAGAGGACAAGCCGGTGCTCGCCATCTGCCACGGTCCCCAGCTCCTGCTCAGCGCAGGCGTCGTCGGTGGCCGCAGGCTGACCGCCTGGCGAACCATCCAGGCAGACCTCCGCTACACCGACGCCGAGGTGGTCGACGAGCCGGTCGTGGTGGACCGCAACCTGGTGACGTCGCGTCAGCCGGATGATATCCCCAGTTTCGTCTCCAAAAGCCTCGATCTGCTCCGGGCTCGAGGGGCGACGGGTGGGCAGGCTCCGGTGGGAACTCCCGAGTGAGCGTTGACGAACGCCCCGATCTCGGCCACCTCACTCATGCCAGCACCACCTTGGCGCGGGCCGCCGAATCTTCCCCCGCTCGCTGCCACCACCGCATCCGAGACGGGCATCGATGTCGGCTAGAGCATGGCGTCCAGAAGCTGTACGTGTCCAGTTACTGGCACCCTTTTCAGTAGCTCACCGAGCCGCTGCCCGATCCGGCAACCGAAATTCGCGCCGCTGGTAGTCGTCCAACCTCTGAACATGCTGATTGGTTGACCCCATTCGTCTGAACGGGAGCCCCTCTGGAGAAGTTGACGGGCGCTACTCTAGACAGCGCGCGGTCCCCGCGAGGGGACCCCCGTTTCGGAGGGGCACCCGGTGTTACCTCCACCGTTGGAGGACCCGATGCAGATCAACTTCACCCTTGAGCGAGAGACCAAGAACACCGTGCGGTTCGCCGAGGACGGGGCGGGTCAGCCAGCCGATCATCCCGGCACCCCACTCGTGGGCACGCTCTACCTCCAGAAGCAGGCTCACGCAAAGCTCGGATCCCCGAAGCGAATTACTGTGACCTTCGAGGCCAAAGAATAGGCCGGGTCCGTTCGCCTGCCACAGCCAGGGCGGCACGGGGACTGGTGCCCGTGCCGATCACGCTCAATCTGGCCGGGGGCTGCGCCTGGCACGAGCCCGACCCCCTCTATCAGCCAGGGTACATCGGGCGGTGCGACCTGGGCTCAGCCAAGGGGCCCCACCGATCACCTGACCCAGGGCTCTCACCGGCCCGGGGAGAGCTGGCCCGCGCGCGCCCCACCCGCCAGATCCGGTAAGTTACGGCGGATTGGAACCTCTATGCTGGGACGCTAGCACCAGAATGGTCCAAAGGCGCCGGTCGCCTAGAAACTAAGTTGCGGCTCACAGCAACAGTCCCACTTTGGACCGCGTGCCACATGTACGCCTGATAACCTCTTCACACTGGCCCTGAGTTTTAGGGTCGACAAGGCTCCCGGTCGAGGAGGTACTGCGCTGTGGCCTTTCTAGCCGCCCTTTTTGCTGTCCTTGCTCTAATCACAGCGAACGCTGCCGCCGCGTGGAATGGCCTGTCGCCCGCGGTCCCACCTTCCCAACATACAGCACGCCTCATGTACACGTTGCTTGTTGCGTGCGTGGGAGTCTTGCTATCTGTCACTGCCCTCGTGCCGGGAGCGGTACCAAAAGCCATCGCCTCTGCCCCGATAGGAGGCGCCCTTGCGCTTGCTGTCGCGCTGATAGTGATTTATGTCGGTGCCGAGTGGATCGACCGAGCGATGGCGGTTAGGCACTTTATGAGTGTAATTGCGAAGCTCCCAACCACTGATTACCAAGCTGCCGTTCGGGCCGCTCTCGGGGCCCGTTATGTAGCGTACGTCCCGATTAATCCCACCCCTGCGGCGGACCAGGCATTTATCGCAACCGACTATCTCAATTTCCGGACCGTGGTCCTCTTTGCGCAGCGCAGTCAGGGCCAGTCGGTCGCACAATCGGACTGGCAACTCGCCTGGAGCTCAATACCCCATCAGGGCGGTGACAAAGGTCTCATCGTAGCCAATGTGGTTTCCAAGAGCCGAGTGAAGGTGCATGGGGTGGAAGTCATATGCGGGCCATCGCTGTGGCGAGCTGTCGCCTTTGCGGGGCACGGTCCGCAGCTTGGGTGGACTCAGTGCCTCATCCATACATTGTAAATGGTGACACGGATCGCACACCCCGGTGCGCACCCCTGTACGACACCCTGCCCACACCCAGCGTAGCGGGCGGTGCTTGTCTCGCTGGCTGCTGAGTCGGCCCCGTGGATCCGAAGGCTATCTGCACCTGCCGGCCCAGACCCGCGTCCGAGGGTCGCCGAATTTACGGGGCATTCGACTCCGTATTACACACTCTTCACCTGAGCGGCACGAAGCTGGTCGATTGGCGTTCAATCTCAGCGCGTCTCTACCCTCGCCAGCCACCAACTCCGGCATGGTCCGCCGTGGCCGGGACCGCGGTCCGCAAGACGGCTAGCAGATAGTTGCTGAAAGTGACCACAGACCTCCCGAT
>DATLQZ010000044.1:0-28482 GCA_035534915.1 Candidatus Dormiibacterota bacterium | reverse complement strand
TTCCCGACCTACGGCGGCCTCGCCGGGCGGGATCTGGAGGCGATTGCCCAGGGGCTGCGAGAGGCAATCCACCCCGACTACCTGCGGTATCGGATCCGCTCTACCGCCTACCTGGGAGATGCCCTGGACGAAGCTGGCGTTCCCGTGGTCAAGCCCATCGGAGGGCACGCGGTGTACCTCGACGCCCGGGCCCTGCTGGCGCATATCCCACCCCTCGAATACCCGGGACAGTCCCTTGCGGTGGCTCTATACGAGCTCGGGGGAATTCGCAGCGTCGAGATCGGCACCGTCATGTTCGGACGCAGGCCGGATGGGACAGAGGCGCCCGCAGCGGTGGACTTGGTCCGACTGGCGATCCCCCGCCGGACCTACACACAGAGCCACATCGACTACGTGATTGAGGTGGTACTGGCTGTCGCCAGCGACGCCGCCGGTCTGCGCGGTTATCGGATGCTGGAGGAACCTTCCTCGTTGCGTCACTTCACGGCCAGGTTTGAGCCAATCGCCTAGGGCGCACACCGGGCGCAGCACGCGAGTTTGGTCGTGCAACACCGACGCCAACAGCGAACGGATGCGCCGTAGTCGCGTTCCGCAACTTCTCGCACCGCCTTTCGCTCTTTCACCCGGGCCGATCAGGCAGGGGAAGGGACCCTCACCATCTGAAGCTGAGTCTCTGCCTCCGTGAACCCGAGTCGGCGATACAGCCCGATCGCCGGCCCCTCCGGGTCGGCAACGATCACCAGCAGCCGAGCCCCCAGGTGGCGGATGGCGTGGGCGGCGGCATGACGCACCAGCCACCCTGCCAATCCCTGGCGACGGTAGCCAGGGCGGGTCTCAACATTCTGGAACCGTGCCACGCCATCCGGCGCCACCACCACTCCGAGGCTCGACAGCAGGCTCCCGTCCCGAAACACTCCGAAGTAGAGACCGAGCCGGCGCCCACAAAGTACGCTTTCTTCCCGGACGGCACCCTCCAAGAATGAACCGTGAGCGGCGGAATCAAGGCCCTCTTCCCGAGCTACGGCCAGCCGCAACTCCAGGACCAGGGCCCAGTCCCCGTCCCCCGCGATGGGCCTGATCTCAACCCCCCTCTCCAGCTCCACCGCGTCGACCAGGGAAGATGCCGTGAGCACGCAGTTGACCTCCGCGGCCAGCCCCTGCGCCACGAAGTCAGGCCGGGCGGTGGATGGGAGACCTTTGCCGTCGATCCCGATAGCGATATGTTGAGCCAGGGGAAATTCGCCTGCGAACACCGTCAGCCAAGCTGCGGCATCCCGCTCACCTGGTCCGGCGGGGATGAGGATGAAGTTTCCCCAGTAGAAGTCACTTCTGCCGACTGTCCTCACCACGACATGGTCTGGAGCATGCATCACCAGGGAACCAGCCAGGGTGCGCACCATCAGGTCACTGCGCCATCCTAGGGACTCCACCTCCACCACTGGAGAATACCGGCAGGGGGTCCCGGCGCTGGCTTTGACCGCAAGTTGAGCTCTAAGCCGGCGTCGTCGCGGCACCGACGACCGCGGGATCCTGGCTCAGTTCGGCAAGTTGGGCGAGGTGGCGCTCACGTCGGCTTTCAAGTTCAATCTGTAGTTCCCGGAGTCGGCTCATACGCTCGCCCACCTGCTTTAGTTGGCGATCCACAACCGTAACCGCCTCCCTCAGGACGGCTGCCCGAGTCTCCTTGGAAGAGGTGCTCTGGTAGGCTGCTCTCAGACTCGCCAGCTTGTCCTCGGCGTGAAGGGCATCACGGATTTCGAACAGCCCAACACCCAGGAACTGCTGCATCTCCCGGATCCGCCGCACCCTCTGGATCGCCTCGGCCGAGTATCGGCGGCCCTGGGTTGGAGCCTCCCGCAAGTCGGGGGCGATCAAGCCCAACTCCTCGTAGTAGCGAAGGGTCCGGGTGGTGACCCTGGTGAGGGTGGCCACCTCCCCGATCCTCATTCCGGGCTCTTCCCGGGCGGGGTCAGGCGCGAGCCCGGACACTGTGCGTGGCCTCGACTATTCTGTCGACAGCATCCTCGACGCTGGTGATCGTGGTGTCGATGACGAGCTCGTAGAGGGCTGGATCAGACCCATCGACCCCGAAAAAATGACGCATGTAGGCTTTGCGCGCCCGATCGGTGTGCCGCTGATCCCGCCGCGCGGTCTCCTCGTCAATCCCTTGAAGCGCGACCACCCGGTGGATTCTGGCCTCAGCTGGCCCATCGAGCCGAACGTGCAGGACCTCCGGGTCGCCGCGCAGGACCACGACCGCCCCCCGACCGAGGATGACTCCACCACGGTCGGCCATCTCCCTGATGGCGACCTCGGTCAGCTGGCGGAACCGTTCTCCCGTCTCTTCAAAGTCCATGCCCGGAGCCGAACTTGGAGCCATCGGGCCGACCCCGCGCGAAAGGGAGGCAAACAGCTCTCCAATGCCATCGTAGCTGTCCTCCTCCTGCGCCAGAACCGACTCCAAAGGGACCGCCATCGCCTCTGCCACTCGCACTGGTATTGCCCTATCGAGAAGCTGCACACCGAGTTTCTCCGCGACCCCCTGGCTCACGGCCTCCCCTGCAGAACCATAGCTGGCGGAGATGGCCACCGTTCGAATTCTGCCTGTCCGGGGTGACGCCACTACCTGGGTGTCTGGCGAGGAGGTTGCGGGGATGCTCGCCAGCACCGCAGCTTCGGCTGCGACACCCTCGCCGTGGATGTAGCGCTTGCCGCGCAGCCAGGAGGCGCCGGCCGCAATCAGCATCATCACAGTCGAGAAATAGAAAGTGACGCGCATCCCGGCCATGAACGGCTTAGAGATCAAGTTCGGAAAGAACTGGCGTCCGGTCAACACCGCGACCCGCGAGGCCGGCAGAGTGTGCAAAACCGGACCGAGCAGAGTCGCGACGGGGTTGTAGCCAAGAAAGGCGGCAAACAGAGTGCCCACCGGTGGCAGGTGCGAGATTCGCGCAGCATCGGCCGCCGGCACGCCCTGCTGCACCAGGCCGTGGTACATAGATGAAGGCAGCGCCGCTGCCAGCCCGAGCACCATGAGGGTGAAGAAGAGCCCAATGGAGAGAGTCATTCCGGAGTTCTGGAAAGTCGATCTCATCCCCGAGGCAACGCCCCGTTGTTCTGCTGGGACCGCGTTCATGATCCCGGCGGTGTTGGGCGCCGAGAACATGCCCATGGCAAACCCATTGAAGAAAAGCAGAGTGGCAAATGTCGGGTACGTGAAGTTGGCTGGGAGGAGAGCCAACAGGGCGAAGGTGACCGCCGCCGCCAGCATGCCCCCGGTCGCGAAGGGACGGGCGCCGTACCGGTCAGAGAGGTAGCCTGAAAGAGGGCCGGCGAAGAGGAACCCGGCAGTCAGCGGCAACATGTAGATCGCAGCCCACAGGGGCGTGTGGATGAAGTTGTAGCCGTGTAGCGGAAGCCAGATCCCCTGGAGCCAGATGATCAGCATGAACATCAGGCCGCCCCGGCCGATGGAGGCCAGCAGAGAGGCGATGTTGCCAGCCGCGAAAGCGCGTATCCTGAACAGCCCCAGGTTGAACATGGGGGCCTCGACATGGCGCTCTATCCACACGAAAGCGCCCAGAACTACCAGCCCCCCAAGGACCTCGATCAGCACGGTCGGGTTGGTCCATCCCATGCTGCTGTGGCCGTAAGGCTGGATTCCGTACGTGATCCCTACCAGAAGCGAGACGAGGCCGACGGCGAAGGTGATGTTCCCCAACCAGTCGATGCGGGCTCTGGTGACGACCCCTATCTCACGCAACTTCAAGTAGGCCCACACGGTACCGAAGATTCCGATCGGCACCGAGACCAAAAAGACCAGATGCCAGTCGATACCCGATAGCAAGCCCCCGAGCAGCAAGCCGATGAAGGAGCCCGAGATCCCCGCCACCACGTTGATTCCGAGGGCGGTGCCCCGCTGGTTACTGGGGAACGCATCGGTGAGGATGGCGGCCGAATTGGCCATCAACATAGCGCCCCCTACCCCCTGCACGATCCGAAGCCCGATCAGGGTCAGAGCGGCGCTGGTGCCGGTGAAGAAGACGACGGACAGACCGACCGAAGCCACAGTGAAGATGAGGAAACCGAGGTTGTACATCTTCACCCGCCCGAACATATCCCCAACCCGCCCAAGGCTGACCACCAAGACAGCGGTCACCACCATGTAGCCCATCAGCATCCAGAGCAGAAGGCTGACATTGGCTGGAGCCAGCGGGTTCACCTTGATCCCCCGGAAGATCGCCGGGAGGGAGATCAGGACGATGGACGAGTTGATGACCGCCATCAGGACGCCGAGGGTGGTGTTGGACAGAGCCACCCACTTGTACCGATCCGACGGCACCGGGTTTAACCTGGCGGTCGGCACGGCAGACTTGACGTTCACGTTAACTAGATTGTACTACGGCTCCTGATTAGAGGCAGCGACCGGACGGTTGATATAACGCCACACGCCGTAGAGCAGCGCCAGGACGATCAGCGCCGCCACCACGTATTCGATGGGCTTGATGACCTTCCCAATCTCACTGAAGTGCTTGCCAAGTTCCATCCCCGCCACGGTCAGGGCGGTGTCCCAGACCAGGGCTCCAACCAGGGTCGCTGGGATAAAGCGGGAAAGGGGCATCCGCGCGAACCCCGCCGGGAAACTGGTGTAGCTGCGAATGACCGGGACGACGCGACCGATCGCGACCGCAGCCACTCCGCGCTGCTCGTAGAAACGCTCGGCGGCTTCGAAGTGACTCTCCTTGATTCGGAAGCGCTTCCCGAAGCCCACCAGAGCCGCTCGCCCCACCCAGGCGGCGACTCCATAAGCGATGAGTGCCCCAACCAGCTCACCGAGCAGCGCCACCAGAATCACCACGGGCAGGTTGAGGGTTCCTGTCACCGTCAGAACCCCGGCAAAGGGCAGCACCACCTCGCTCGAGACCGGAAAGCCGCAGCACTGGGCCACCGTGAGCAGGAAGAGGGCTAGATAGCCGGCGGTTGTGAGGAAGCTTTCCAGGGTGTGTATCAAGGGGCTACTCCTTTGCTGATGAGCCCTTATTCTCGCCGAATTGCGGACGCTGAGGCTGGCACTACCGACTCACGCGCCGGGTAGCGTAGCAATGGTGCCTCGGCTGGCCGCCCACTCCTCCTCCACTCTCCACGCCGGCCCAGTGGCCGAGGAGATGACCCCTTACCATGCGAAGTGATTCCAATATCGGGTGCTCTAGTTGACCGGTTGTGCCCCCGCAGCGCTGAGGTCGTGATGCATTTCGCCTTCGATGATCAAATAGATTCCCAGGGTGATGCCGTGGAGGAGGTGCTTCACTCTGGCGAGGTGCCCCAGCTCGATCCGAGTCGGCCCCTGCTCTTCTGTGGCATTGGGACATCGCTACACGCCTGCCGGGTCGCGGCGTATTGGACATCAGAGGTGTCAGGCGGTAGATTGCGACCGGCCGCGGTAGAGGCACACGAGTTGGCCCTGCACGGTGACATTCGCCCTGAAGACCAGATTGTCGTCGTTTCACATCGAGGAACGAAGCGGTTCCCGCTCGCGGTGCTGGGGCGCGCCAGGATTGCCGGGGCCAGGACGGTGACGGTCACCGGCCACGGAGCCGTCAACCCAGGCGGAGATGTGATCCTACGCACCTGCGCTGACGAAACGGCCAGCACTCACACCGTGTCATACCTCACCGCTCTCATGATGCTCGGGCGGGTGGTCCAGCGCATGCTGGGGCAGCAGGCGCATGCCTTTGGTCAAGCGCTGTCGACCGTCCCGGAGTCCATTCGGACCACCCTCGCACTGCCGCCACCGACCGAGCTTCCTCGCCGGCTCATCAATCGCGAGCCCATCCTCATCACTGGTTATGGAATAGACGAGGTAACTGCCGCTGAGGCCGCGCTGAAGGTGAAGGAGGGGGCCTACCTCTGGGCCGAGGGTATGTCCGAAGAGCTCGCTCTACACGGGACCCCCGCGGTGTTCGATCCTCGTGCGGCCGCCGTCGTCATTTACCCCGGACAGGACGACGGCGGTCGGGCCGATCAGTTGATCAAGCTTCTGGCGGAGCTGGGGCTTGAGATCATCACCTGCGGGCCCGATAGCCATGACCTTCCCTTCACTAGAGTGGACTACCTCATGCGTCCGTTCGTGGCCATCATCCCCTTCCAAAGGCTGGTGGCTGAGTTGGCCAGGGGACGAGGCTCAAACCCTGACCTAACCAGAGGTGATGTGGAGCCCTGGTCCTCGGCAATATCGCGGGTGCTGCTCTGACCCAGGGTGAGTTGGAACAAGGGATGAGTCGGCCCAGCGCGCCCGGCCGCTCTAGCACGGGATCAACCTGGGGCGCCACAGAGTGCCCAGTCACTGCCGCCCTCGACTTGCCTCCCCCATGATTCAGCCATCAACCATCGTCGAAGGCGGGCGGTTGGACCCCCGGGCGCCTCTTTCGGTCCGACTCACCCCTTCCGGGGCCCACCAACACGTCGTGTCAGACGCTGAGCAAGAACCTTGACCCAGTCCCCGGGGTGCCGGGGCTCTTACCGTGCCAGTTACGCTGGAAGCCCCATGACCGGCCCACTTCCTCCCCCGCCATCCCTGTCGCGTCAGGAGCTGGAGCAGAGCCTCCGTGACGATCCCATCGCTGAGCTGGGCCGGGTTGGAATCGGCAGTAACGCCGTCTTCCTCGCCTTGTTGGAGACCAGCCGTGGGCGGGTGCGCGCGATCTACAAGCCCCAGCGGGGAGAGCGCCCACTGTGGGACTTTCCCGAGGGATCCCTGCACCGTCGCGAGGTGGCGGCCGCAGAGGTCGACCGGGCGCTGGGATGGGGGTTCCTGCCCGCTACCGTACTGAGAGTGGACGCTCCCCTCGGAGTTGGGTCAATCCAGGAGTATGTGGCGGAGCCACCCAAGGGGTTGGAGATCGACCACGACCTGGTGGAGCAGCAGCTGCGAGGCTTAGCGACTCTCGACGTGATCATCAACAACGCCGACCGCAAGAGCGCCCACCTCTTGATCGACGAGCGAGGCCAACTCAAGGGAATCGATCACGGCGTCACTTTCAGCAGGGACTTCAAGCTGCGCACCGTGCTCGTGGACCTCGGCGGCTCCCCCGTTCCAGAGGTCTGGCTGGCAGGGCTGAGGTCTCTGCTGGACGACCAGGCGAGGCTGCTAGAGCTGCGGACTAGGCTGCGCCCCCTCCTATCGACAGCGGAGATCCGATCATTCGAACAGCGCTCCCGGGCGCTGGTCGCCAGCGGTCAATTGCCGACCCTTCATCCCTGGTACGGTCGGCCGTTCGAATGGTGACCTCCGGGGTCGACATCTCAGCTACCAAGTGGAAAGCTCTGCCTTGTCACGTATGGACTGGGCCCTGCTCCTCCAGCCACCGACTCGAGCAGGTGGATCTCAGTCACCGTCAGCGGGCAGGGGATCATTCCCGGCAGCTTCCCGGCCATCCGCTCGAGCTTCCCACGGCCGGCGGCCGTAATCTCGCCGTGGACCCGAGCCAGCGTGCAATGAGCCTGGAATTCTCTCCTCGCCGCGGCCACTCCAATCCCCTCCGCCGCCCGTTCTAGCGCCTGCGCCAGCTCCCCCAGCTGGACCGCACCGGCAGCAGCCCCGAGCCAGAGGGCAGTGGGGCGCTCCCTCGATGGGAACCAACCCACTCCTTGCACCACCAGCTGAAACGCATGATGTCGGAGGGCGACGCGCTCTCCGGCCTCTGCCATCAGAGCCATCCGATCGGAGCTCGGCCGACCCAGGAACTGCACCGTGAAGTGAAGGCTGTCGGGGCGCACCGGACGGATCGTGGAATCCAATCTCCCCATCTCCTCGAAAGAGGGCGCAGGGAGCTCGGGGACGCGGATCGCGAAGAAGAATGTGGGCCCAGGCTTGCACATGGAAGTCCGTCCTATGGGGCGACCATCCTCTCGAGAACCTCCAGCTGGCGGGCCATGAACTCAGGGCTCCAGCCGTGCCCGGCGGCAGGAATCAGACTTATATCGGTTCGGGGGCGAGCCAGACAGTAGCGCTCCAGCATGCCGACATCCAGAAGTCGATCTTTCGCGGCGGCTACCACTGACACGACTCCGTTCCAGCGGTCGAGCAATCTGGTGAACTGGAGGCTGATTCCTTCGCCGAGCCATTCCTGTGCTGCCCGGGGATTGGCCCTCAGCTGATTCTGGAAGTTCACCTCCGCAGCCCGCTGGTCGACGGGACCCGAGCCCTCTACCACCAACCGGCGATAGAGGTCCGCAACCGGTCGCCACCTCCCCACTGCGGAGATTGCCGCAAAGGCATGCAGCCGGGTGAGAGCATCCACCTGCAACCGGAATGGCTTGGTAACCATCTCCGGTGAGAGCAGTGGAGTGTGCAGGATGACCCGTTCTACGCGCCCCGGCTGGGCCGCCAGCATCTCCAGCGCCACCGCTGCGCCGAGACACAGCCCGCCGACCTCGTAGGTGTCCACCCCGAGATGGTCCACAAGTTCCCTCACCTCCGTCGCCAGCGCCCGGCTCAGGTGCTGGCCGACCAGCGGGTCTGACAAGCCAAAGCCGGGAAGGTCCGGGATTATCAGGAGGCGGTGCGGAGCCAAAACCGGTGCCCAGCTCTCGAAGTTCTCCGCCGAGCCGATGAACCCGTGGCAGAGCACCAGCGGCTTCCCGTGGCCCACGACCAAGTAGCGCATCTTGCCCTGGGGACGATCAAGCCATGCCTCGCTCATCTCAACAGACCCTTCAAAGTGCCGGCTCCCGTCGATCACGAGTCTGAGAATAGGTCGCCACCTGGCCCCGGCAGATCCGCCTCGTTGGGCCATCCTGGTAGGGGGCGACGGACTGGACGGTCGTGCCGATACCCCAGGGCGTACTCGGCAGCCAGTTGGGTCTGGACCTCCCGGGTACCCTCGTAGATGAGCGTGGCCCTGCTGTTGCGGAGGTACCGAGCAGCGGCACACTCCTCGCTGAAACCCGTCGCGCCGTGAATCTGCAGCGCGTCGTCCGCACATCGATTGGCCCGCTCCGAGTTCACCCACTTGGCGAGGGCCGATTCCCGAGAGCTACGTCGGCCCTCGTTCTTCAACCAGCCGGCGCGCATCCACAGCAGACGAGCGATGTCATAATCCCTCGCCATCCCAGCCACCATCTGCTGCACCAACTGAAAGTGGCCAATCTCCTCACCATGGACGTGCCGCTGGTGAGCGTAGGTGGTGCTCATGTCCAGGCAGGCGCGAATCGTGCCCGCGGCCCCGCTGGCGACGCAGTAGCGCCCGCTGTCCAAACAGCTCATCGCCACCTTGAAGCCCTCCCCCTCCTCACCGATGCGATTCGACTCCGGAACCATGGCGTCGTCCAAGGAGACGATCGCGGTGTCACTGGCTCGGAGGCCGTACTTCTCCTTGATCGGCGTCGTCCGCAAGCCCGGACCAGCCAAGTCGCGGTCAAGCGCAAAGGCGGTTATCCCGCGCAGCCCGAGGGTGGGGTCGACGGTGGCGAAGAGCAGGATCACGTCGGCGAAATCACCCATGGAAATCCAGACCTTCTGGCCGCGGAGACGATAGGCGTCGCCTTCCTTGTAGGCCCTCGTCTGCAGCGCCCGGACATCGCTGCCAGCGTCTGGCTCGGTCAGCGCAAAGCACCCCTGCCGGGCGCCCTCGGCGAGCGGGCGAAGGATGCGCTGTCGCTGCTCCTCGTCACCCCACTGATAGATACCTGTGAGGCAGAGTCCAGCATGAACGGAGAGCGCGGTGCGACAGGAGGCATCCACATATTCGAGCTCCTCGCAAGCGATCCCCAGGGAAATCCAGTCGAGACCGGCACCGCCGTAGCGCTGGGGCATGCTCACCCCCGGAATCCCGAGCGCAGCCAGTTTGGCGAAGAGCTCCGGGTCCGGCTTCGCGTCGCGATCACGCGCGGCCACTTCGGGTGCCAGCTCGCGCGCCGCGAAATCCCGAATCGTCTCCTCAAATTGGCGTTGCTCGTCGTTCAGGTCGAGCACCGGCTACTCCTTACCGGTGTCAATCTGGGCGCGCTGCAACCTGCCCGAGTAATCGATGTACACGGTCTTCCACTCTGTGAACTCATCGAAGGCTGTCGGCCCAGCCTCGCGATGGCCATTCCCGGTCCACTTGGTGCCGCCGAAGGGCAGCTGGATCTCCGCACCTATGGTGGGCGCATTGACGTAGACGATCCCTGACTCGAGCAGGTCAACGGCGTGGAAAGCCTTGGCAAGGTCTCTGGTGTAGATCGACAGCGATAGTCCGTAGCGAGTGCCATTGGCGATCCGGATCGCCTCCGCCAGGTCGGTTGCCGCCATCACCACCACTGTGGGTCCGAAGATCTCCTCCTGAGCTACTCGCATCTCGGGCCGGACGTCTCCGAAAACCGTAGGGCGGTAGAAGTTGCCGTCGCCCAACGCCCCCTCGCTGGCGATGGATCCACCAGTGAGCAGCCGAGCCGACTCCTGCTGCCCAATCTCGGTGTAGGAGTGAATCCGCTTGAGCTGACTTTGGTTGATCACCGGGCCGACGTCGGTGGCCGGGTCCAAGCCATCACCGAGCCGGAGCTTGGCGACTCGGGCGACCAGCTGTTCGGTGAATGCCTCCAACACAGGCTGTTCGACGATGAGTCGGGAGGTTGCGGTGCACCGCTGTCCGGCCGTCCCGAAGCCACCCCACAGGGCACCGTCCACAGCCAGCTCGATGTCGGCATCGGCTGTCACGACGATGGCGTTCTTGCCCCCGAGCTCCAGTGAGACTCTCTTGCCGAGCCGACCGCAGGTGGCCGCTATCTGCTGTCCCACGTCGACCGAGCCGGTGAAGGAGATCGCCCGGACGGCGGGATGTTCGACCAGTGGCGCCCCTGACTCCTCCCCGAACCCAGTTACCAAGTTCAGGACTCCCGGTGGCAACCCCGCCTCCGTGAGGATCTCCGCCAATCGAATGGCCATGAGCGGGGTGTCCTCCGCTGGTTTGAAGACCACCGCGTTCCCGGCCAGCAGCGCCGGCATCAGCTTCCAGCAGGGGATCGCCATCGGAAAGTTCCAGGGGCTGATGCAACCGACAACGCCAATCGGGACCCGCTCGGTAAAGCAACGCTTGTCGCGGAGCTCGCTCGGCACCACCTCTCCAACGGGATTGCGGCCCTGACCAGCCATGTACTTGGCCATGTCGATGCCCTCTTGGACATCTCCTCTGGCCTCGGTGAGAACCTTGCCCATCTCCCGGGTCATCAGCCGAGCCAATTCCTCCTTGCGCGCCTCTAGCAATCGGCCAGCCCGATCGATTACCTCAGCCCGACCCGGCATGGGCGTGCGGGCCCAGCCGGGCTGAGCCACCGAGGCGGCGGACACAGCGTCCTCGATGTCCGCTGACGACGAGCGGGCGAAATGGCCCAGAACCTCGCTCCGGCGGGCCGGGTTGACCGAGTCGAAGGTCTCCCCGCCCCTGGCCTCTCTCCACTCGCCAGCGATCAGGTTGCCGTAGGTCCTGGCCGGCTCGACCACCTCTGCGGTCATGCCCGGACACCGCCCTGAAGCACCGCCTCCTCCAGGATCTGCAAGCCCTGCTCCACCTCCTCGTCGCTCAGCGTCAAGGGCGGAATGAGTCGGATCACGTTGTCGTCAATGCCACAACCCAGGACCAGCAGGCCCCGCTCCAGGCAGGCCGCGCGGATCTCGTCCACCCTCTCGGCATCCGGCAGACCGGCGCTGTCCATGAACTCCAACCCGATCATCGCTCCGCGCCCCCTGATGTCTGCCGGGCCCCCCACCTGTTGCTGCCACTGCCGAGCCCGTTCCGCGATCCTGTCGCCGATCACGGTGGCCCGCTGGAGCAACCCGTCCCGCTCAATGACGTCGATGGTCGCGATCACCGCCGCGCAGGAGATGGCGTTCCCCCCGAAGGTCGACCCGTGGGTGCCGGCTGGCCACCGGTCCATCAGGTCATGGCGGGCAACGATGGCTCCGATCGGCAGACCGCTACCCAGAGCCTTGGCCAAGATCACGACGTCAGGAACCACCCCCTCGTGCTCGCTGGCCAGCCACCGACCGGTGTGACCGACTCCGGTCTGAACCTCATCGAAGATGAGGACGATGCCATGGCGATCGCAGATCTGCCTGAGGGTGGTGAGGAAGCCATTGGGTGGCACGATGTAACCGCCCTCTCCCTGGATGGGCTCCACCAGCATCGCCGCCACCTCCGAGGCCGGCACCACATGCTTGAACAGCCGCTCCAGCTCCTTCCCCATCGCGATCGGGCAGGGGTCGCCCGGTGCGTGGTCGCAATTCCGGAAGCAGTACGGGTAGGGCGTCGTGTAAACACCCGGCAGCAGCGGGGAGTAGTGCTCTCGATAGTGGACCTTGCTGGTGGTGACGCTGAGTGCTCCGAAGGTGCGTCCGTGAAATCCACCGGTGAAGCTGATGATGCCCTGGCGGTGGGTGACCTGGCGGGCCAGCTTCAGGGCCCCCTCCACCACTTCGGCGCCGGAGTTGGCGAAGAACACCGTGTCCAGCGGGTCCGGGCATATGGAGGCGACCTTCTCGGCAGCCTCAGTTAGACGAATGTGTTGAGTCACGACCGAGGTGTGCCAGTAGCCATCGACCTGGGCGTGCAGCGCCCGAACGACATCCGGGTGGCGGTATCCGAGCGCGGTCACAGCGATGCCGCAGCCGAAGTCCAGGTACCGTCGGCCGTCAACGTCGATCAGGAAGGATCCCTCTCCGTCCGCGACCACCAAGTCGGTGTAGCGGGAATAGACTCCAGAGACGGATCGACGGTCGCGCTCGCGCCACGAGGCGGAGTTTGAAGTGCCCTCGAGCTGAGCGGCCGAGCCGCTGGATGCGGTGTTTGCCATGGGGAACCTCCTCGGCCAAAGGGGCCGATCACTGCTGACGCTGTTGGGGACGGAGAGCTCTGTTGCCTTCCGCCGAAGCCGCTAGGGCCGCGCGTCCCGCCGAGGAGGGGGCAGTCCATTCGCGTCCCACCAGCCGCCGAGCGTTGCTGCCTCCATACCCGATGACGGTACATCTTTTGCGCAGGGTCCGGAGGTTTGCGCCCAGAGGGCAGCGGATCGCGAAGAGCGCGACAGCGCCGGCAGATGTCCCTGGCTAGATGCCAATTGAGTCGGGTACGAGTTCGGGTCAGCGGGCTGACCCACTGCGCACGGCGGTCGAGGCGTCATACCAGTAAGTGTCAAGCCGGGGCCGCTATCGCCAGGATCGCCGCCGCCAGGACCACGAAGGTGGCGAACGCTCCCAGCTGACGTCGGTCCCGGAGGGAGGCAACCCCGGTCAGGCCGTACCAACCGACCAGCAGAGCGACGGGAAGCAGCGGACCTGGGACCTGGAGACGCGCCGTCAACACGGCAGCCAGCGCCATGAGGACGGCCACCATGGCTCCCCTCTCCAGAGCCACCATCGCTGGGCGTCCCGTGAGCCGAACCATCCGCCAGGAGGCGGCGAGCGACCCAAGCCCCACCAAGATGGCCAGCGCCGGTGTCGGGATTCCCGCTGTCATGGCCGCTACGAAGAAGGCAGCGGGCACTGTGATGATGAGGCAAGCCAACGCCGTCGGGCCCCACGCAGGAAGCTGCTGCTGCTCTGCCCCTCCCTCCAACCATGGGCACAGGGTGAGCATGAGGAGCAACCAGATAGGTGTGATGACGCCCCAGGGCATGCCCGGAGACGACGCCAACAGCAGCGCCCCGGCAAGCACCGCGCTCAGCGCCAGGACCGCCGGTTCCATCCCATCGGCCCATGACAACCAGCCCCGGTTGTGCCCGGAATGTGGCGGAAGGACGGCGCGAAGTGCCAGAAGATAGCAGAACAGAGCTCCCAGATCGAGCCCGACCGTGGCCGGGACCGGCAGGATGCCTGTGCCCGTCAGGCCGATCACGGCTGCGGCCGCCATCGCAAAAGGGATGACCCGGGGTGGCCTGACGTGGTGGCCGGGCTCGTGATGGCTAGGGATATCCTGCAGAACCTCGGCCGCATCCAGCCGCAGGGCGGCGGCGCCAGCTGGCCGCCCGATCACCACGGCGGACGACCTTCCGAGTTATCCACGTCCACCTGTGGATACTGTCGATTACTCCCGCGGCGAACCCCCTGCTGCGTCACCCGGGCGCGGACCCTGAGTCGGATTTCGCGCGCCCATAGCGGTCCTTGAGCCGCACGACGTCCTCCAGATCGGGGGTGGACACCTCACACAGCTCGACGGTCGAAACAGCCCGCATCCGGTGAATCAGGTGTGGAACGATGCGCTGACAGTCACCCGGTCCCAGCCGATGAGCCGTGAGCTCTGCCTCTACCTCGCCGAGCTCCAGCTCCAGCTCCCCGGACAGCACGATGATCGACTCGTCCTTCCGCTCGTGGTACTGCAGGCTCAGCTCCTCCCCCGCATCTATGTGCAGGATCTTGCCCGCATAGCGATCAGTCACCGCAAACCAGATCTCAAAACCCCACGGCTTGTCGACCCGCCTCACCGGCCCGTGCGAGTCATGACCATCAGCCATGACCGGGATCCCCGATGACTCCCAGCGCCGCCTCAAAGTCATCCAGCAGCCGTTGCACCCGAGCGGCGTCGGTCGACTCGCAGTAGACGCGCATCAGCGGCTCAGTTCCTGACATCCGCACCAGCACCCATGAGTCCTCGCCGAGCCAGTACTTGTAGCCATCGTCGGACCTCTCCGCGGTGACCGTCTCCTGCCCCACACGCTCCAGCGGCTCGGCCTTCATCCGGTGAACCAGTCTCTCCCGAACAGCTGGATATGCGTCCCGCTGAAACCGATGATCGCGCCGGGCATAGGCGTGGGGTCCTACCAGCGCTGCAACCTGCTCGCGAATCTCGGCCAGCGGTCGGCCGGTCATGACCACCATCTCAGCGAACATCAGGCCGCTCAGGATCCCGTCCCGCTCAGGAATGTGCCCGCGGAAGGCGAATCCGCCGGACTCTTCCCCTCCGAAGATGGCGTCCAGCGCCCGCATTCTAGGCCCGAGGTACTTGAACCCGACCGGCAGCTCCTCTACCGGGCAGGAGTAGCGAGCGCCGAGGATGTCGAGTCGCCTGCTCATAGTGATCGACCGCACGACCGGCCCGCGCCACCCACGGTTCTCGCATAGGTGCCAGAGCAGCAGGGTGGCCACCTCAAGCTGATCGATGAAGTGGCCCGCGCCATCGAAAACCCCCACTCGATCGGCGTCGCCGTCATTCGCGATCCCGAGATCGAACCCACCTCTTCCCAGCAGCTCACTGGCCTGAGAGAGGTTGGCCGGAATAGGTTCGGGGTGCATCCCGCCGAACCCCGGGTTGCGCTCACAGTGGAGCTGCTCGACGCGAGTGGAGCCGCCATGCAAGAGGTCCCGAACGTAACCGGCCCCAGCGCCGTACATCGCATCGTGAAGCACTCTCAAACCAGCACCTCGGATCGCCGGCAGATCGATCAGCCGCCCGATCTGCTCCCCGTAAGCCGGGCGCGGGTCAATCTTCTCCACCAGACCCGTGGCCATCGCCTCCTCAAAGGGGATCTGCCGCACAAGATCGCCCGCCAGCACACGGTGAACCTCGTCTTCAAGTTGCGCGACTATGTCGGGCGACGCCGACCCGCCGTACTCCGGCTTGTACTTAAGCCCGTTGAACTCGGGGGGATTGTGGCTGGCAGTGACCACCACACCACCCAGGGAGCCGGTGTCGACCACCATCCAAGCCGCTGCCTGGGTCGGTGCCGGCCTGTCAAGGAGCAGTACCGGCCTGCCGTTGGCCGCTAGGATCCGGGCCACCTCCTCCGCGAAGAGCTCCGCGCAGAATCTGGTGTCGTGACCGACCACCACCCGACCGTCCCGAGGTTGCAGCTCGAGGTATTGCGCGACCGCCTGGCTCACCACTCGGACGTTGGCGTAGGTAAAGTCGTCGGCCACTATGCCCCGCCAGCCGTCGGTGCCGAAACTGATCTCTGGTGTTGCCAAAGCCCACCTCCTTGACCTGATCTGGTCGAGCCAATTGTAAGGGTGGAGGTAAGACTGGCCCATCAGGTCGGCGACCCGGTCGCCCCAGGCTCGCGGCTACAGCAGGTCCGAGCGTCCTTCTGATCGGAGCCGAGCCACCACTCGAGACACCTCCTGGACCCGACTTAACGGACAGATCAGCAGGGCATCCGGGGTGTCTACGACGGCCAGGTCGACGCCACCGATGACCACCACCAGCCGGCCGGAGGCGGAGTCTACGAAACTACCCTCGCAATCCTCGAGCAAAACAGGACCGGTGCTGACGTTGCCCGCACCATCCGCCTTACCGGCCGCTGCCCCCACCTGGTGGAGATCGCGATACGATCCCAGGTCCGACCAGTGCAGGTCGCTGGGGAGAACTCCGAGCCGAGAGCTCCGCTCCAGAACCAACCGTTCCACCACCCCCGCGGGCACCTTCGACCACCCCTTGGCAAAGTCCACCGGAGACGGGGTGGAGAGCGCCTCCCGGACACCGGTCAGCAAAGCGGGGGCAAACACCTCCAACTCCGAGAGCAACAGCTGGGCCGGCCACGAGAAGAGTCCGGTGTTCCAAAGGAAGTTTCCGGAATCGACCATCGCCAAGGCCCGCTCGTGATCTGGTTTCTCCACGAAGCCAACCGCACGGTGTAGCGGCCAGACCCCTCCCGGCAGCGCTGCGGGCGGAGTGAATTCATCGCCCATCTCGATGTAGCCAAAGCCAGGAGCCGGCCAGGTCGGTCGCAGTCCCACAGCGACCAGCAAGTTGGCCTCTTGCGCCCACCACGCGGCTGACTCGAGAGCATCGAGAACCGAAGGGTCGGGGATGTAGTGGTCCGCATGCAGCGACACCATGACCGCACCCTGACACAGCCGCTCCGCCTCCAGCGCTGCCCATGCCAAGGCGGGGCCCGTGCCGCGCGGCTCGGGCTCGAGCAGCAACTGTCCGGACGGCAGCTCCGGCAGCTCACGGGCGACCTGGGGACCCTGCTCTGCCGCGGACACAATCAGCACCTCACCACCGAGCCCGACCGCTCGCTCGTAGGCGTGTCGAAGCAATGAGCGACCGTCCGGAGCCAGCGGAAGAAGGTGCTTGGGAAGGCTCTGCCGAGAGCGGGGCCAGAGCCTGGTTCCTGAGCCGCCGGCCAGGATGACGCACACCAGTCGCCGGGGCGCCCCTGGCCGACCACTTTCCGGCGGTGCGCTCAAACCGGGTCCGCCGCCGGTGCCACAATCGGTTCGACTCCAGCGTCGCGTGCCAGCTCCTCGCGGTAGGGAGTCCGCTCCCAGGGGAGATCAAGGTCACTCCGCCCGAAGTGGCCGTACGCCGCTACCTGCCGATAGATGGGCCGGCGCAGATCAAGCTCCTTGATGATCCCCGACGGGGAGAGGTCAAAGTACTCATCGACCAGAGCGGCGATCTCATCCCGAGGAACCACCTCGGTCCCGAACGTCTCCACCCCGACCCAGACGGGCCGGTTCACCCCGATCGCATAGGCGAGCTGAACCTCAGCCCGCCGGGCGAGCCCCGCCGCGACCAGGTTCTTGGCGACATACCTAGCCCCGTAGGCTCCGGAGCGGTCCACCTTGGTGGGATCCTTTCCCGAGAAGGCTCCCCCTCCGTGTCGACCGGCGCCGCCGTAGGTGTCCACGATGATCTTCCGCCCGGTCAGCCCCGCATCGCCCTGTGGCCCCCCGATCACGAAGCGCCCGGTGGGGTTCACCAAGACTCGGGTGTTTTCATCGACCATCCCGGCGGGCAGAGCCGGCAGGATCACGCGCTGGCGAACGCCAGCTTCGATCTCCTCCAAACCGGCGTCCTCCGAGTGCTGGGCGCTGATGAGGACGGTGTCGATCCGGATCGGCCGGCCATCCTCGCCATACTCGACTGTTACCTGGGACTTGCCGTCCGGGCGCGCCCACCGAAGTTCTCCGCTCTTGCGGGCATGGGCCAGCTGCCGCGCGAGTTGGTGGGCGTACTGGATCGCGGCCGGCATCAGCTCCGGGGTCTCATCGGAGGCGTATCCGAACATCATCCCCTGATCGCCGGCTCCCCCCTGATCCACCCCGCGGGCGATATCGGGCGATTGCTCATCGATACAGATCATGACCGCGCACGTCTCCCAGTCGAAGCCGTACTTGGCCCGCACGTACCCGATCTGCCGGATCGTCTCCCGTACCACCTTGGGCATGTCCACGTAGCAGTCCGTGGAGATCTCCCCCAGCAGAATGGCCGCTCCGGTCGTCAGAGCCGTCTCGCAGGCGACCCGCGCTAGCGGATCCTTGGCGAGGATGGCGTCCAGGATCGCATCAGAGATCTGGTCGGCCATCTTGTCGGGATGTCCTTCGGTCACCGACTCTGAGGTAAACAGTCGCTGGTTTCTGCGATTGGTCAAAGCGATATCCCTCCTGCCCCACCGGAAGCCACCCTCCTTCGCAAGCGGGCCTTCTCCTGTCCAGGGTTTTTGCAATCATATTGAAGGGCCTCGACCGCCGTGGCGTCCGGCCGAGGTGCCAAGAGCCGGCGGCTCAGGATCCGACCGGGTGCCAAACCGTCTTGAGCTCCATGCAGCGCAGCGCCAGCTCCGGGGTCGGCCTGGAGGGGGCAGGTGTCGGGGGCAGCACTCGCTTCACGCTATCCGAGGCAGCGAGCGCCAGCCCAGTCCACTCCTCTGAGGTACACCCACATGCGTCCAACAAGTCGACATCCCGGTGGGATCCGGCCCACGGCAACAGCTCGGTCCGGATGCCGCTTAGGAGTGCCGCCACCCCCGGGGGCAGGTCGCCAATCTGCAGAAGCTCACCCAGCAGAAGCCCGGGCAGCGGATCGATCTGCGATACGATCGCCACCGCTGCGTTGCCCCCGCAGACAGCCGCAGCCAAACCCGTGACCAACGGCAGCAGGGCCGGCTGTTGCGGAGCCACCAAGACGACTACTCCGACCGGCTCAGGGATTGTGAAGTTGAAATAGGGGCCTGCAACCGAGTTGACGCTGCCCCCCAACTGCACGAGCTTGTCCGCGACGCCGGCAAAGAACACCAAAGAGCCGAGGCACCGGTCAAGCTCCCCTGCCGCAGCACGGCCGCCGCCCAACGAGTCCACGACCTGGCCCCGGCCGGCCTCCATCATCTCCGCGATCCGGTAGAGCACCTGACCCCGGTTGTAGGCCGTTCTCGCCCCCCAACCCAGCTGAGCCTTCCGCGCGGCTCCGACAGCGTCGCGAAGGTCCTTCCTGGAAGCCCTCGGCACGTTGACCCGCCCAGTCGTCTGATAGACCCGGCCCGACTCCGACCTGGCAAACGCCCCATTGATGAACAGCTTTGGAGTCTTGGCCACGGGGGGGGCGCTCATGAGAACTCCAGATAGTCTGCCAGCCCCTGCACCCCGCCCTCCCGGCCGAAGCCGGACTCTCGGAATCCCCCGAATGGGGCTGCGGGATCGAACTGGTTGTAGGTGTTGGCCCAGACCACCCCGGCACGCATTCTCTGCGCCATCCAGAGGATTCTGGATCCCTTGGTTGTCCAGACGCCGGCCGAGAGGCCGTAGCGGGTGTTGTTTGCCCGCGAGACCGCCTCTGCCGGGGTGC
Source organism: Candidatus Dormiibacterota bacterium (assembly GCA_035534915.1). Classification (GTDB taxonomy): domain Bacteria; phylum Chloroflexota; class Dormibacteria; order Aeolococcales; family Bog-877; genus AG-12. The sequence goes on along the minus strand of DATLQZ010000044.1, from coordinate 8,947 downwards.
GAAAGGTCATAACGGCCAGCACCGGACCGAAGATCTCCTCCCTGGCGATCCGATGAGCGGGGGCTACCTCGGTGAAGATCGTCGGAGGAAACCAGAATCCCCGATCGGGCAGCTCGCAGGGAGGCTGAAATACGCGGGCGCCCTCGGTGACCCCGGCCTCGACTAGCGCTCTGATCCGCTGCAGCTGCTCCCGCGAGTTGATCGCCCCGATGTCGGTGTTCTTGTCCAGCGGGTTCCCCACCCGCAGCTGTCCGACTCGCCGGCGCAGCCGCCGCACGAAGGGCTCGGCGATCGACTCCTGAACCAGCAGGCGACTCCCGGCGCAGCAGACATGACCCTGGTTGAAGAAGATGCCGTTCACCACCCCCTCGACCGCTTGGTCGAGGGGAGCGTCGCCGAAGACGACATGCGCCGCCTTGCCGCCAAGCTCAAGCGAGAGATGCTTGCCACTGCCGGCCAGCGCTCGCTGGATCTCCTTGCCGACGGCAGTCGACCCCGTGAAGGCAACCTTGCGCACCCCGGGGTGACGAACCAGAGTGCTCCCGCAGTCGGGACCTCCCGTCACGATGTTCACCACCCCGGCCGGCAACTCTGCCTGACGGCAGATGTCGGCGAACAAAAGCGCTGTGAGAGGGGTGGTCTCCGCCGGCTTGAGGACAACGGTGTTGCCGGTCGCCAATGCCGGGGCAATCTTCCAGGAAAGCATGAGCAGGGGAAAGTTCCATGGGATCACCTGGGCCACTACCCCTAACGGGCGGCCCCGTCCCCTTGTGAACGCGAACTCGAGCTTGTCCGCCCACCCGGCGTGGTAGAAAAAATGCTGGGCGGCGAGCGGTATGTCGAAGTCGCGGGACTCTCGGATGGGCTTGCCACCATCCAAGGTCTCCACCACCGCCAGCTCCCGAGAGCGCTCCTGCAGCAAACGCGCGATTCGAAACAGGTAACGGGACCGATGGGCGCCTGGCAGCCGAGACCATGTCTCGAAGGCGGCAGCGGCCGCCACCACCGCCCGGTCGACGTCAGTTGAGTCGGCCTCAGCCACCTCGGCCAGCGTCTCCTCGGTGGCAGGGTTGACGGTCGAACGGTAAGCCCCCGAATTGGGTGCGGTGAATCCGCCTCCCAGAAAGAGGCCGTAGCGCGGCTCGAGTTGGAAGTGGTCGGTAGCCTCGAGCGCCCGGGCATAAGCCAGGCCCTCAGTTCGCGACTCCCCGGTCAGCTCTTGACCCGCGGCACCGACACCTCCTCTCTCAGGGCGGATCACCTCACCCCTGCGTGAAATCGTCGGCGGACTGGTAGCCACCACTGCGCTCCTTATAGATCTGCATGAGTATGTCGTTGAGCAGCGACGAGGCCCCGAGCCGGAAGCGCTCCGGCGTCAACCAGTCCCCTCCCAGGATCTCGCTGACCGCCACCAGGTACGCGATCGCCTGCTTTGAGGTCCGGATCCCGCCCGCGGGCTTAAACCCTACCCGCCTACCGGTTTCCCAGGCGAAGTCCCTGATCGCCTCCAACATCACCACCGCCACCGGTAGGGTCGCCGCCGGTTCGATCTTCCCTGTGGAGGTCTTGATGAAGTCGGCACCCGCCTCCATGGCAAGCCAGCTAGCGCGCCTCACCTGGTCCAACCCACCCAGCTCGCCGGTCTCAAGGATCACCTTCAGATGCCTCGGTCCAATGGCGTCCTTGACCGCTCCGATCTCCGCCTGCATCTGCCTGTATCTGCCGGCAAGAAACGCTCCCCTATCGATGACCATGTCGATCTCGTCCGCGAACTGGGCGACCTCGGCTGCCTCGGCCACCTTGATGTCCCGCGGGACCTGGCCGCTAGGAAATCCGGTCGCGACCGCGGCGACCCTCACCGAGCTGCCCCGCAGCAGTTCAGCTGCTCGTGCCGCCTGAGCGGGATAGACGCACACCGCTGCGACCGTGGGAATGTCGGGGCTCTCCGGGGTTGGATGCAGCGCCTTTGCGCAGAGGACGGCCACCCGACCAGCGGTATCAGAACCCTCAAGAGTCGTCAGGTCGATGCAACGGATGGCAAGGTCGAGGGCTTGGAGCTTGGCGGAGCGCTTGACGGATCGGCCGGCCAGGGCTCGAGCCCTCGCCTCCACACCGACCGCGTCGATCGAGCTGACGGGATCCAGGGCAGCCCAGGGCTGTGCCTTCATCTGGGAATTCGCCATCGGGGCCAATTATGGCTGGAGTGGAGGTGGACCGCTCCCTGCCCTTATGGTTCGCCGCCCGCAGATGGGACATAGTTTGCCGGATAGGATCTGTTGGTTGTTCCGGGGCAGCCAGCCCCAAGTCGTTCGGAAGAGGAGGTCTGGTTGAATGTCTGCAGATAACGTGGTCGACTGGGTAGCGCTTCGGAAGGCAGCCCAGCAGGCGGCCACCAACGCTTACGCGCCCTGGTCCCGCCTCCACGTGGGGGCGGCTGCGCTCACGGAGCAGGGCTCGGTAGTGAGTGGATGCAATGTGGAAAACGCCTCTTTCGGCCTATCCCTCTGCGCCGAATGCGGTCTGGTTTCCGCCCTGCGCGCGGGGGGCGCGGAACGGCTGCTTGCCGTCAGCGTTGTCACTGAGGATGGCAGGCCGCTCACCCCCTGCGGGAGGTGCCGGCAGCTCCTCCTGGAACACGGCGGCCCAGAACTGCCGATCGATGGTGGCCAGAATTCCGAGCCGGTCGCTTTGGGCCAGCTTCTGCCGGCTGCCTTCGACGCGTCCGAGCTATCCCGTCGTCAGCCTTGACGCCAGCCGCCTCCAACGCCTCGATGTTGGAGCTGATAGCCGCCAAGAAGGAGGGGCTGGCGCTGGGTCCTGAGGCGATCCAGGGCCTGTTTGCATCCTACCTCGGTGGCCAAGTTGGAGACGAGCAAATGGCCGCCCTGCTGATGGCGATCTGCTGGCGCGGGATGCGCCAGGACGAGCTCCGGGAGTGGACGGCGGCGATGGTGCGGTCAGGGATGCGCCTCGACCTCACCTCTTTATCTCGACCCACGGTCGACAAGCACTCGACCGGCGGTGTCGGCGACAAGGTCTCCCTGATCGTCGCTCCGCTCGTCGCCGCCTGCGGCGCCGCGGTGCCGCAGCTCTCGGGACGCGGCCTCGGCCACACTGGGGGCACCCTCGACAAGATGGAAGCGATCCCGGGTTGGCGGGCTGAGCTGACAACCCACGAGATGATGGCGATCTTGGAGAGCGTCGGGTGCGTCATCTGCGCTGCCAGCCCCGAGCTTGCCCCCGCCGATCACCGGCTGTACGCGCTGCGGGACATCACCGGAACCGTCGACTCGATACCTCTAATAGCCAGCTCCATCATGTCCAAGAAGGTGGCGGAGGGAACCCAGGCGCTGCTCCTGGATGTGAAGGTCGGGAGCGGGGCCTTCATGCCGGAGGTGGCCCAGGCACGCACGCTCGCTCGCACCATGCTGCAGCTGGGAGCGTCCTACGGAGTCAGGACCGCGGCTTTGCTGACGGAAATGGATACCCCATTGGGTCGAGCGGTGGGCAACGCGGTGGAGGTTCGGGAGGCGGTGGAGGTCCTCCAGGGGGAAGGCCCCGAGGACCTCCGGGCGCTGGTGGTGCGCGAGGCGCAGGAGATGCTGCTGCTGGCTGGGCTCTCCGATGACCCGCAGGCCGCGCTCGACAACGGCCGCGCATGGGAATGCTTTGCGGCCATGGTGCGAGCGCAGGGAGGGGACCCGGATGCCCCCCTCCCCCGGGGCCGCGTTCTTCACGAAGTTGAAGCCGGCCGGGAGGGGTTCCTCTGGAAGCTGGATGCGAAAGCTGTCGAACTTGCCTCCGGGCGGCTCGGAGCCGGAAGGTCCAGAGCTGGAGACCCTGTCTCCCCGGTCGCCGGTGTCCTCTGCCGGGCGATTAGGGGCCAGAAGGTCTTCCGCGGAGAGCCTCTGCTCGAGCTGGTCGGCGACGATCCCTCAAGGCTAGGAGCCGCGCTCTCAGCGCTGAATTCCGCAACCGAGATCAGGGACGAGCCGTTTCCGCCGCAGCCGAAGGTCTTGGAGCTGGTCTCTTCGAAGGGCCCAGGCCGCTCGTGACCGATGGGCCCGGGATAGCCGGCTTGTGAGCGGGTCGACCACCGCAGCGCATCTTCCCCAAGGGAGGGGCGCCGATCGGCAGGGGATGGGCGAACGGTGGACCCCGACCGACTCCTGGAGTTTCGCCTCCTTCTGCCTTGGGATGCTGTTGGAGTCGTACGTCTTCGGAACTGCGACGATTGCCACCGGGTGGGTGCACACCCCGGTCGTGCTGCGCTCCCTGCTGCTCTCCTGGTCCCCTATCTGGCAGATTATGGGCATCGCGGTCTTTGGGCCTCTGGCCGACCGGATCGGTCGTCGCCCGGTTTTCTTCATCACCCTGGCGATGTACGGAGTGGGCGGAGTCGGCGTCGTCTTCAGCTCCAGCTACGAACTGATCCTGATCTCACTGGCCATCATGCTCCTGGCGGCCGGTGGCGAGCTCAACGGCATCCTGGTCACCTCACATGAGGTGATGCCGGCGAAGCACCGGGGCAAGACGATGATGCTGGCGATCAATTTCGCCAACCTTGGTGGACTCACCCTGGCGGGGATGTCGCTGGTCGGAGGCGCCCATGGCATTGCGGCCCAGCGCCTGGCGGTCGCTGCTGCGTTCCTCCTCCTCAGCCTTTGCCTGCTCGTGATGAGACTGCACACCCCGGAGTCAGCCCGGTGGTTGCGGTCCCAAGGCAGGCATCGGGAGGCGGATGCGGTGGTTCGGCGCCACTACGGGACAGGTCGGTATTCGCCGCAAGCGCTGGCGGAGGACCGGCCGCCGGACGCCACCCCATCGGGTCGGGCGGCCACCTCGTCGCCGCTTTGGCTGCGGCTTTTCGCCACCTGCGCGACGATCTTCGCTGGCACCGCTGGCTACGGCCTCATGGTTTACGTCTTGGGTCCGGACCACCTGCCCAAGCTCTCCGCGGTAATCCTCCTGGTGGCTGGAGCGACCGAGCTGCTCATCGGACTGTTCGCCTTCTGGGCTGACCAGTGGAGCCGGAAGTTGACTCTTCTGGTGGGTTACCTGGGGTGCTTTGGGGTGAGCGTGGCGATCGCGGTGGCTGCCCCAGCCTGGCGGGGTTCATTGGGACTGTTCTTCTCCCTCTTGATCCTCCTGAACGTCTTTTTGGCCGTTGAATTCTTGGCCAGCACCACCCTGCAGGGCGAGGTCTGGGAGACGCGCCGGCGGGCGACCTATACCGCAGTTGTCCGCTTCATCAGCGTGGGACTTTACATCGCCACGATCTACCTGACCCAGAGCCTCAGCCTCGCCCAGTTCACCTGGTTCGCGGTCCTGGTCTGGGGAATCGGCGTCGCCGGAGCGGTTGCCTGGTATGTCGGTGGGACCGAGACCGGCAAGGGCGCCAGCTTGGAGGCAGCCGCAGGCCATGGCGGTGGGGGATGACTAGGAGCGGTCGATTGTGACAGAGGAGACAGCGACCGGCAAACGCCCGATACGGGGTGTGGCTGTCCGGCCACCACCACTAACTGTCGGTTACCCCTGCCACGAAAAGAGCCCGGAAGCGCTCCACGTCGAGCTGGTCCAGGAAGCGCACATTTCGCCATCCCTCGGCAGGATCCGGCTGAGGGCTCGCGGGGTCGATGCGGAGATCGCAAACGGTCGTGCCACGAGTTCCCCCGCGCAGCTCGACCTGGGTCGATAGGGTTCGGTACGTTGCCAGGTCAGGATTGAGCACCAGCGCCAGTGCGAGGGGATCATGCAGCGGGCAGGTGCGACCGGGCAGCCACTGCTGATAGACATCCAGATAGTGGTCGAGGATGGCCCAGGCGAACTGAGCTTTGGCGGATGCGGCTGACCGAATGGTCTCCAAGTCTGACGGGGTGAGCAACGCCTGCATGGTGGCGTCCAGGCTGACCATGGTGACTCGCCAGTCCGCCTCTATCACTAGCTGGGCCGCCTCTGGGTCATGCCAGATGTTCGCCTCTGCGGTTGGGGACACGTTGCCGGGGACGGAGACCGCGCCGCCCATTACCACGACCTCAGGGATGAGGCTTGGGAGCTCCGGGTCCAACAAGAGGGCTAGCGCCAGGTTGGTGAGCGGACCGATCGCGACCAGGGTGAATCCTCCCGGCTGCTGGCGGGCTAGCCGGAGCAGCTGCTCAGCCGCTGATCCGGCCGCGACGGGCCGCCTTGGCGCGGGCTGGTGGGTGTTGCCCAAACCGTCGTCACCGTGGACGTGCTCAGCGGTCATTAGCGGCTGAGCCAATGGCCGGGCGGCCCCAATAGCGACTGGAACCTCTTCCGCGCCCGCTATCTCGAGCACCCGAAGGGTGTTGCGTGCCCCGATCGGAGCAGGGACGTTGCCGTGGACCGAACCGACAGCCAGGATCTCTCCGTCGCGGCCGGTGAAGTCGAGAATAGCCAAGGCATCGTCGATTCCGGTATCGCAGTCGAGAACGATGGCGGGCGGCTTCATTTGACTCCTCTTGATAGGTGCAGATGTCTATCCTGCATTAGAGATGCTTGGCGGCCTGGTCGCGCACCCGGATCGCGTCCAACCCTCTCAGCACAAAGCGCGGCTTCCACAGTGGATCCTCCCGCAGCTCCAGCCCGGGCATCCGCTGCAACATCGCTCGGAACAGGATGTCGAACTCGAGCTTGGCCAACGGTGCCCCCAGACAGTAATGGATGCCGGCGCCGAAAGAGAGATAAGGGTTGGGATCCCGGTCCAGCACGATACCGTCGGGGTCGGAGAAGACTGAGCCGTCGCGGTTGGCCGCGGCAAACAGAAGGGCAATCTCCTCGCCCCGGTGAATCACCACCCCATCGACCTCGATGTCCTCCAACACCCAGCGCTCGAATAGCGGAGCTGGAGTGTCGTAGCGGAGCAACTCCTCGATCGCTGTGGGCACCAGATCGGGATGAGCGCGCAGTTCAGCCAGCGCTGACGGATTTCGGAAGAGCGCCCACCAGGAGTTGGCAGCTCCGTTCACCGAGGCCTCGTGGCCCGCGTTCAGAAGCAGGACCGCGGTCGCTATCAGCTCGTCCTCAGTCAGACGATCTCCCGATTCCATCACCAGGGCCAAATCGGTGAGGAGATCCTGTGCCGGACCACCGTGCCGGGACCTGAGCAGGTGGCGGAGGTAGGCGGCAAACTCGGAGCTGGCCACGGTCGCTCGCTCCTGGTAGTCCCGGGGCGGGTTCAGCTCGAACATCAAAGTGATGTCCGCCGACCAGGGTCGCAGCAGATTCCGATCGCTCTCGGGAATGCCGAGCATGTCCGCAATGACCGTGACCGGGAGCTCTTCCATCAGGTCGCCGATTAGATCGAACTCAACCATCTGCTTTACCCGGTCGATGAGCCCGTCCACGATCGTCTCTATTCGCGGGCGCATCCGCTCAACCGTCCTCGGCGTGAAGGCACGCAGGACCAGTCGGCGCAATCTGGTGTGATCGGGGGGCTCCCGGTCGAGCATCTGCGGCCACAGGAGGTCCCAGAAGGGCTTCTGCCAATCCGGCGGGGGCGTGCGGCCCCACTCCTCATGTGTAGCCAGGTGACGATAGGTGCGGCCCAGCCTTCTGTCTCGGAGCAAGGCGTTCACATCACGGTGGCGCGAGATGAGCCACTGGTTGGTGAGCTGGTCACGAATCACCGGATGCTCCTCCCGGAGCCGGGCGAACACCGGGTAGGGATCGGCTATGAACTCCTGGGAGTCCGGCAGATACCCCAGCTGAGCGGTGGTTGGCGCAGGCGCCTCAGCCATGCCCACCGCGGTCAACCGCCGGCAAGGCAGCGCGGTCCGGGAGTCCGGCCAGGGCACACGACACCCTCCGCGAGAAGTGTCGTCCTCGCGCCGACCAGCTGGCGCGAGAGAGTCGGTAGAGCACATGGGGGGAGAGGAGATGGGCGACAGCCAGATTCGGATGTTGGAAGTCGGCCGCCGCGTCATGGGTCATTCCCAACCGCCGCATCACCGCCCAGGACCTCGCATCGACCAGGCTCGTAACGGAGACCACGTCAACCAATTCGAGGTCGCCAAAGGCTGACCGAGTGCGACGCGGGCGGCTTCAGTGGCGTAACCGCTGCCCCACGCTCCTCGGGCCAATCGCCAACCCCCCTCCACCGCCGGGGGGAAGGGCGCTTCGAAGCTCGGTTCCGCCAGCCCGGTGAAGCCATGGCACCTCTTGGTATCTAGCAACTCGATCGCCCACAATCCGGACCCATGGAGCTCCCAGCCCGCCTCGATCCGATCCATTAACTGGTCACTCTCCGGGTGAGTCATGGTCCTCGGGAAGAACTCCATCACGACTGGGTCGGCATTCATGGCCGCGAAGGGGCCCTGTCCCGTGCCCTCCACCGGCGCAGAAGAAGCCGCTGCTGGGCAGCGGTCACAGCCGTCGAATCGCGGGCGCGCCATTGCCCGCCAGCAACTCCTTGACTTCGGCATCGGACGGAAGCGAGCTGGTGGCGCCTGCCCGGGTAGTCGCGAGTGCGCCCGCTGCGGTAGCTCGCGCCAGCGCCTGATTGCGGAGCTCACCTAGGGCAAGACCTGCCGCCAGCGCCCCGCAGAAGGCATCGCCAGCCGCCACCGTATCGATGGTGGCTACCGCAATGGCGCTTATCTCCAGCATCGTATCTGAGTCCACGTAGACACAGCCTCGCTCCCCCATCGTCACCACCACTGCTCCACAACCCAGCTCGAGCAGCTTCCGGGCAGCGCGCATCGCGCCTTCAGCGGTACTCGCATCCTCTCCGGTCAGGGTCGCCGCCTCGAACTCATTAGGAACCAAAATGTCCACCAGCGAGAGCGTGTCGGCTCCCAAGACTGCGGCTGGGGCTGGGTTGAGGACGGTGAGCACCCCGTGTTCGCGCGCTATCCGCAGGGCCGCCCTCGTCGCCGGAACGGGAATCTCCAGCTGGGTGAGCAGGACCTGTGCCGCGGCGATCACG